>CALWCH010000044.1 GCA_944376335.1 uncultured Clostridia bacterium | reverse complement strand
GGAATGCGTGGGCGACAAGGCCGAGAGCGTGGCGGCGATCGGCATCTCCAACCAGCGCGAGACGAGCTGCGTATGGAACGAGAACGGCCCGCTTGCGGAAGCCGTCGTCTGGCAATGTGCACGGGGGAAGGGCATTTCCGATGCGCTCGCTCCGTATGCGGAGCTTGTGCGCGAAAAGACGGGGCTGCCGCTCTCGCCCTATTTCCCCGCCGCCAAATATGCGTGGCTGCTTCAAAATACGGAGAAAAGCGGGAAAGTGCGCTTGGGCACGGTCGACAGCTTTTTGGTTTGGAAGCTGACGGGGAACTTTTATACCGACGATTCCAATGCTTCGCGCACGCAGCTCTTCAATATCCATAGTTTGCAATGGGATGAGGAGCTCTGCGCTCTCTTTGGCGTGCCGATGGAGGCGCTCCCTGAAGTCCTGGACAGCGACGGCGTGTTCGGCTATACCGATCTGGGCGGCATTCTTCCGAAAAAGGTACCCGTTTCGGGCGTTCTGGGCGATTCGCACGCCGCGCTCTTTGCCGAGGGCTGCCTTGCTGCGGGGCAGGGGAAGGTGACCTACGGCACGGGCAGTTCCGTCATGATGAACGTGGGCGAAAAGCCGGTTGAGAGCCGCCACGGGCTTGCCTCATCGATCGCGTGGAAAATCAACGGCAAAGTCAATTACGTCCTCGAAGGGAACATCAACTATTCCTGTGCCGTCATCACCTGGCTCAAGGACGATCTGGGGCTCATTTCCGAGGCGAAGGAGGCGGGCTCCCTGGCGGCAGAGGCCGACCCCGCGGATGAGGCGGTGCTTATTCCCGCCTTTTCGGGGCTCTCCGCACCCTATTGGAAGCCGGAGGCAAGGGCTGCGATCCTCAACATGAGCCGCACGACGGGAAAGAAGGAGCTCTGCCGGGCGGCGGAGGAGAGCATTGCCTTTCAGATCGCCGACATTCTGGATGCGCTTCGTGCCGACACGGGGCTTCCTGTTCGCGAAGTGCGGGCGGACGGCGGGGCGGCGGGGGATGCGTTCCTCATGCAGCTTCAAGCGGATGCCGCCGGGATCGAGGTGTTTGCCTCGGACGAGCGCGAGCTCTCGCCCCTCGGAGCGGGCTGGCTTGCGGGCATCTCGGCAGGGGTGTACGGGGAGGAAGTCCTGAAGGGAGAGGCGCGCCGGTTTGCACCCCGCGAGGATGCGCGCGTGAAGGCTGCCCGCGCACGATGGAAAAATCACTTGAAGAAACTTTGAGCAAAGGCCCGTCACAGGACGGGCCTTTTTGATGCGGCAGAAAAAGTGCAACAATTTGATTTGAAATAAAACAATTTTGCAAGACGAGGAGGGGCGGTTTGTGCTATCATAGAGAAAAACTCCGGAGGCAAAAGATGGACGAACAAGCAGTCAAGCAATTCAGAGACTACATGATCGAGGCGGGCAGGCGCAACAGAGAACAGAAGTACGAGAAATACCGCCGCCTCAACGCATTCTGCGAAAAGGGGCAGATCTTGTTTACGGGCTCTTCGCTCATGGAATATTTCCCCGTCGTGGAGATGACGGAGGGGATGACCGAGAAGAAGGTCTATAACCGCGGCGTGGGGGGCTCGACTTCCTTTGAGTTTCTCGATCATATCGACGCGGTGCTCTTCGACCCGGAGCCGAGCGTTGTCTTTTTGAACATCGGCACCAACGATCTGAGCCGCCCCGATTATACGCACGAGGGGTTGAAGGAGCGGTACCGCTTTATCTTCACGCAGATCGCGGAGAGGCTGCCCGATACAAAGGTGTATTTCATGGCGTTCTATCCCATGAACGAAGCGAAGATGTCGCACCCGATGGCGTTCGGGCTGCGCACGAACGAGCTCACAACGGAAGCCAACGCCGCCGTGAAGGAAGTGTGCGCGGAGTTCTCGTTTGTGGAGTACCTTGACTGCAACGAGGGGCTCAGAGACGAGGCAGGCCGGCTCAAAGAGGAGTTTGCGATCGACGGCGTGCACATGTGGCCCGAGGCGTATGCGCTCGTTCTGGAAAAGCTCAGGCCTTACTTGGAGGCGCTGTGATGAGCGCTGTCATTTCCGCCTTTGAAGCGGTGATGCTCGTCTGCTTCGGCGTGAGCTGGCCCGTTTCCGTCGTCAAGTCTTACCGCGCCCGCACAACAAAAGGCAAGAGCATCATATTTCTTCTTGCGATCTGGATCGGCTATGTGTTCGGGCTTGCGGGCAAAATTTTGCTCGCCGTAGAGACCGGGAGCATCCCTTATGTGCTCTTTATCTATGCGTTCAATCTTATCGTTGTGTCGCTCGATCTCATCTTATACTTCCGCAATCTGCGCCTTGATAAAAAGGCGGCGGGAAACGGAGTGAAAGAGTAAGTGATGATTTGTATCGCCGCGGCGGCGGGGCAATGAGCCCCGCCGCCGCGGCTTTCAAAAAGGCGCCCTGCGGCTTTTGCCGCAGGGCGCACCATATTGATTTGCTTTGTTAATTTGCTTCGTAGCCGTTCGGGTTATGGCTTTGCCAGTTCCACTGGTCGCGGCACATCT
>CALWCH010000043.1 GCA_944376335.1 uncultured Clostridia bacterium | reverse complement strand
CATCGACTCCATCATGCTCAACGAGGCATGCTCTTCGGGCTGCGGCTCCTTCATTCAGACGTTCGCCAAGGCGATGGGCATGGAGATCGAGGAGTTCTCCTGCCTCGGCCTGTTTGCGCAGCACCCCGTCGAGCTCGGCTCGCGCTGCACCGTCTTTATGAACAGCTCGGTAAAACAAGCGCAGAAGGAGGGGGCGACCGTCGAGGACATCTCCGCCGGTCTTTCCTCGTCCATCGTCAAGAATGCGATTTACAAGGTCATCCGCGCGCGCACGCCCGAGGAACTCGGCAGCCACATCGTCGTGCAGGGCGGCACCTTCCTAAACGACGCCGTTTTGCGCTCCTTCGAAAAGGAGACGGGCAAGGAGGTCATCCGTCCCGCCATCGCGGGGCTGATGGGCGCGTTCGGCGCCGCCCTCTACGCGAAGGAGAGCACGAGAAGGGATACCCTCGTCTCCACGCTCTTAACGCCTGCGGAGCTCGACCGTTTCGGCTATTCCTCGCGCTCCGTCATTTGCAAGGGCTGCACCTCGCACTGCAGCGTCAACATCCTCACCTTTGCCGACGGCAGAAAGTTCATCTCCGGCAACAAGTGCGAGCGCGGCGCAGGGCTCCCCAAGCCTAAAAACGTGCCCGATATCTATTCCTACAAGTACGAAAAGCTGCTTTCCCTTCCCTCGGGGCTCACGGGCACGCGCGGAAGGGTGGGGCTCCCCCTGCAGCTTGTGATGTACGAACAGCTCCCGTTCTGGACGAGCTTCTTCGAAACGTGCGGCTTCGAAGTCGTCCTCTCCGAGAGAAGTTCCCGTCAGCTCTACTTCAAGGGGCAGCACACCGTCGCGAGCGACACTGCCTGCTATCCCGCCAAGCTCATGCACGGGCACATCGAGAGCCTTCTCGATATGGGTGTTGACTTCATCTTCTACCCGTCCGAGAGCTATAATTTGAACGAGCATGACTCTTTAAACCACTACAATTGCCCCGTCGTTGCGTACTACGGCGAACTTTTAAAGGCCAACAGCGAGCGCCTCAACGACGGCAACCTCATAATGCCCTACGTCGACCTCAACGAGGAAAAGAGCGCAATTAAAACGCTTACAAGGGCCTTGAAGAAGTACAATGTGCCCGCATCCCTCGTCAAAAAGGGCTTTGAGGCGGGCAGGGAGCGCATGCAGGCGTTCCATCAGGACATCGTGGAGCGCGGCAGGAGCATCTTGGCCGAAGCGGAAAGAGAGGGGCGGCACGTCATCGTGCTTGCGGGAAGACCGTACCACACCGACCCCGAGATCAACCACGGCATCAACAAGCTTCTAACGAGCCTCGGCATCGCTGTCCTTTCGGAGGACGCCGTGTTTGAAGAGGGCAATCTTGTCAAGGTCAACGTGCTCGACCAATGGACATACCACGCCCGCCTCTACCGCGCGGCGGAGTTCGTCACGCGGCACGAGAACGTCGATCTCGTTCAGCTCGTCTCCTTCGGGTGCGGCATCGACGCGGTGACGACGGACGAAGTGCGCTCCATCTTGGAGAGCCGCGGCAAACTCTACACGCAGATCAAGATCGATGAAATAAACAACCTCGGCGTTGTCAAGATAAGGCTTCGTTCGCTCCTTGCCGCCATCGAGGAACAAAAGGCCGAACGCGAGAGGGAAAGCGCATGAAAGAACAGGAACAGAAGAAGAAAGTCGTCGACTTTACCGACAACTTCCCCAAATTTACGCCCGAAATGAAGGTGACGCACACCATTTTGATCCCCGATATGCTCCCGTGGCATTTCGATCTTTTAGTGCACGTCATGCGCCTGCACGGATATAAAGTGGAAGTCCTGAAGAACGAGGGCCGCGCCGTCATCGACGAGGGCTTAAAGCACGTCCACAACGACGCGTGCTATCCCGCGCTCTGCGTCATCGGGCAGTATCTTGATGCCTTAAAGAGCGGCAAGTACGACCCTAAGCACACGGCGGTCATGATCACGCAGTCGGGCGGCGGCTGCCGTGCGAGCAACTACATTCCGCTCATCCGGAAGGCTTTGAAGGCGGAGTTCCCCGAAGTGCCCGTCCTCTCTTTGAATTTCGCGGGGCTCGAAAAGGGCAACGGGTTGGAGCTCACCCTCGGCTTTTTATTGGAGCTCGCCTACGCCATCTTCTACGGCGACCTCATCATGAGCTGCTTCAATCAAACGAAGCCCTACGAAAATGCTGCGGGCGACGCCGCAAAGGCGCGCGAAAAGTGCGTCGCCTACATTCGCAGCACCTTCTCGAAAAAGACGTACAGCCGCTATGCGCGCAATGTCAAGTACATCTTGAATGCGTTCGGGAGCGTGCCCGTCACCCTCACACCCAAGGTGAAGGTTGGCATCGTGGGGGAGATCTACGTCAAGTATTCCCCCTTGGGCAATTCGCACCTTGAGGACTTTCTCCTTTCCGAGGGCTGCGAGCCCGTCGTACCCGCCCTCATGGACTTTATCCTCTACTGCGTCATCAATAATCTCAACGACGCCAAGTTCTACGGGAGAAGAAACATCACAACGCCCGTCTTCCGCATCGCCTACAAGTGGCTGCTTGCAAAGCAGAGAAAGCTCATCCGCCTGATGAAGGCGACCCGCTTCGAACCCGTGCACGACTTCGAGCATTTAAGACGGTGCGCCGACCTCGTGATGAACCAGGGCGTGAAGATGGGGGAGGGGTGGCTCATTCCCGCCGAGATGGCGGCGCTCGCCGAGACGGGCACCGAGAACATCGTCTGCGCCCAGCCCTTCGGGTGCCTGCCCAACCACATCGCGGGCAAGGGCGCGGTGCGCACGCTCAAAAAGCTCTACGAGCACGAGAACATCGTGCCCGTCGACTACGACCCCTCGGCGACCCGCGTCAATCAGGAAAACCGTATAAAACTCATGCTCGCCACCGCAAGGGAAAATTATGGACGAATAAAAAATCAAGAAAAATAACGATCGCATATCCCTGATTTGGTAAAAAACATTACAAATTTCTTTGAATTATACAAAAAAATTGCGGCATGCGTTGTGCATGCCGCAATTTTTTGCTTTGAGAAAAAATATATAGTTTTACGAGCATAAATTATGGACTAATAAAGTAGAGACATTGGTTCTCCTTTC
>CALWCH010000042.1 GCA_944376335.1 uncultured Clostridia bacterium | reverse complement strand
ATCACGGGGGCGACCCTCTACTGCACCCACCAGCCCTGCGTCATCTGCGCCAAGATGATCATCAACGCAGGCATCAAGCGCGTCGTCTATGACGAAGGCTACCCCGACGAGTTCTCCATGCAGCTCTTCTCGGAGGCGGGCACCGTCATCGAAAAATATTCCGACTTAAAATAAGGAGAAACTATGAACCCCATCGTCACATTTGAAATGGAGGACGGCTCCGTCTTCCGCGCCGAGCTCTATCCCGAGCTCGCGCCCAACACCGTAAGAAATTTCCTCTCGCTCGTTCAAAAGGGCTTCTATAACGGCATCATCTTCCACCGCGTCATCGAAGGCTTCATGATCCAGGGGGGAGACCCCAAGGGCGTCGGCACGGGCGGCCCCGGGTACCACATCAAAGGGGAGTTCAAGGCAAACGGCTTTGAAAATCCCATCCGCCACGAGCGCGGCGTTCTCTCCATGGCGCGCGCCCAGCACCCCGACTCTGCAGGCTCGCAGTTCTTCGTGATGCACGCCGCCGCTCCTTACCTTGACGGCCAGTACGCCGCCTTCGGCAAGGTCATCGAGGGGATTGAGGCGGTGGACGCCATCGCTTCGGCCGAGACCGACTTCCGCGATAAACCCATAAAGGAACAGCGCATGAAAAAGGTAACGGCGGAAACCTTCGGCGAAAGCTATCCCGAACCCGAAAAAATCGTCTAAACATACGCAATATACTGATTATGTCTGACATAATCAGTACCAAACTTTCGTTTTTTGGACTTTAGGAGAGTATTATGTCTGACAAACTATTGTACGAGAACCCCCTCACCACCCGCTATGCGAGCCGCGAGATGCTTGCAAACTTCGGCGACGAAAAGCGCTTCCGCCTTTGGAGAAAGCTCTGGGTCGCCCTTGCAGAGAGCGAAATGGAGCTCGGCCTTCCCATCACGAAGGAGCAGGTCGAGGAATTGAAGGCGCACATCGACGACATCGACTACGAGCGCGCCGAGGAATACGAGCGGCAGAAGCGGCACGATGTGATGGCGCACGTCGCGGCATTCGGCGACGTCGCCCCCTCCGCAAAGGGCATCATTCACCTCGGCGCGACGAGCTGCTTCGTCGACTGCAACTCCGAACTTCTCATCATGCGCGACGGGCTCGAGATCATCGAACATAAGCTCGTCAACGTGATGGACAAGCTCCGCACCTTCGCCCTCAAATATAAGGATCTCCCCACCCTCGGCTTCACGCACCTGCAGCCCGCCCAGCTCACCACCGTCGGGAAGCGGGCAACGCTGTGGCTTCAGGACCTCATGCTCGACTACGAGAGCCTGCAAAATCTCAAAGAGCACTTCAAGCTCCGCGGCGTCAAGGGCACGACGGGCACGCAGGCAAGCTTTTTAGAGCTCTTCGACGGCGACGAGAAGAAAGTCAAGGAGCTTGAAAAGCGCGTCTGCAGTAAGATGGGCTGCGAGAAGGTGTACGGCGTCACGGGGCAGACGTACCCCCGAAAGTTCGACTACAACGTCCTCTGCGTGCTTTCGCAGATTGCGCAGAGCGCCTATAAATTCAGTAACGACATCCGCCTTCTCCAGCACATGAAGGAAATCGAAGAGCCCTTCGAAAGGACGCAGGTCGGCTCTTCCGCGATGGCATATAAGCGCAACCCGATGCGCTCTGAGCGCATGGGCTCTCTCGCCCGCTATCTCATCTCGCTCCCCATGAATTCGGCGGTCACCGCCTCCACGCAGTGGTTCGAGCGCACCCTCGACGACTCCGCCAACCGCCGCATCGTCAACGCACAGGCATTCCTCACGGCGGACGCCGTCCTCACCATCTATATGAACGTTGCCGAAAACCTCGTCGTCTACGAAAAGGTCATTGCAAAGCACATCGCGCAGGAGCTTCCCTTCATGGCGACGGAGAACATCATGATGGAGTGCGTCAAGGCGGGAGGGGACAGGCAGGAGCTGCACGAGCGCATCCGCGAACTCTCGCAGGAGGCGGGCGCGAACGTCAAAGTCAACGGCGGCGAAAACGACCTTCTCGATCGCATCCGCAAGGACCCGCTCTTTGCAGCGGCGCACGACAAACTCGACGAAATTCTCGAAGCCAAGAACTTTGTGGGCCGCGCTCCCCGCCAAACGGTGGAATTTATCGAAAGCGAGATCGACCCCATCCTCGAAAAGTACCGCGCCGTCCTCGGTGCCACGGGCGAAGTGCGCGTATAACCTCAAAACAGGCAAAAAACCGCGGAATTTCCGCGGTTTTTGACATATAACGGCCATAATTTCCCGAGGCATGCTACGATGGGGGCAAAGATATCGGGAGGAAACAGTATGGCAGAAATCACCATCAAGGTGCGGGAAAAGCACGCCGAGAGCGACTTTTCCGACATCGTCTCTTTTAATGAAAACAGTTATCGGCTTAAATTCGATCTCGACAGCGAGTGGCAGAACTATCCCCAGCGCGTCGCCGTCGTCCTCTGGGCGGGCGGATGCCGCGAACAGCTCTTCACGGGCGACGAGTGCGACATGCCCGCCATCACTTCTAAGGAGTGCGACACCGCCCTCGTCGGCGTCTATTCCTCCGACGCAAACGGCAGGCGCATTGCAAGCTCGTTTGTGCGCTTCCGCATCCTCGCAGGAGCGTACCATGAGCCCGACGAAGCCCCGCCCGCCTCGCTCCACGAGCAGATCTTAGCCCTTCTCAACGAATATGACTTCTCCGTGCTCTCCGAAAAGGTGACCCCGGGGAGCTATTCCTCGGTGGAGGTCAACGCCTACGGCTTCGTGACGGGCGGCAAGCACATCATCGAGGTGGGGGATACGGGGGAGACGCAGCCCTCCTCTTCCCTTGCGGCGGGCGGCATCTTCTTCCGCAGGGAGACGAACGGCTACACCCTCTGCTATTTCGACGGCACTTCGCTCATTCCCATCACGGGCATTGCGGGCGGAAGCGGCGGCGCGGTCACATCCGTCAACGGCGAAACGGGCGACGTCGTCATCAGCAAACACGACTTGGGCCTCGCGCCCGTCGCACTCTCGGGTTCATACAACGACCTCGAAGACCTGCCCGCTCCCGCCGCCGTCTCGTCCGTCAATGGGGAGACGGGCGACGTCGTCATCAGCAA
>CALWCH010000041.1 GCA_944376335.1 uncultured Clostridia bacterium | reverse complement strand
ATAGCCGAAGTAGGGTACTACTTCGCCCTGCTTGTTTACGAATTGCTTACGCACTACGTTCATAGTTACTTTCATGTCTCTGTTAGACCTCCTGTTATTATAGTCAGAAAGACTACAAGCCTATTATAGTAGCCTTTTTGACTATTGTCAAGGGGTTTTCGAAAAAAATAAAAAGAGGTTGGAGAATGGATAGGAAACAATTTGAAAAGTTGATGGAAAAAGACAATGAGGCAACTAAATTCTTTGTAAAATTCGCATTTTGTGAAAGCCTTTGCCAAATAAGGCAACAAAAAAATTTAAGCCAAAAACAAGTAGCCGATATATTAAAAATAGCTGTAAGCACATATGCAAATTGGGAACAAGGAAGAAGAGAGCCAGGCATATATGATATAATCAAAATACTATACTTTCTTGAAGTCTCTGCGGACGACCTTTTTAACCTGCATATCACAGAAGAGTAAAATAAACCCGCGAAGGAGCTTCCTTCACGGGCTTTCTCTTTTCGCGCTTGCGTGCGCGCTTCCTTGCTGCTTTCCTTTGCAGCTCGGCGCGGCTGTCGGCGGGTGCCGCTAAACCGCTCTACACCCCGCCGAACTTCACGCCGCGCCGCAAGACGCTTCAACCATGACGGGGCGCACGCAAGCACGCTTGCGCCGTCCGCTTTGTGCCTTGTCGCAAAGCGCGCGCTTTTCCCTCGTCCGTCGCGCCAAGCGGTCGCTGTTCCCTACGGTCATGCGCTCCCGATCGGCACGACCGTCCTCGGTCAGGCGCTTGCGATCGGCTCCGCGGCAGTCGCTCTCTCGCCGTTTTTCCTTTGCCCTGCGGGGCTCTTATATGCCCTTGTAGGGCTTTCCGTGTTGTTTCGTCTCTTCGTGCCGTCTCGGCGCTCCTGCGCCTCTGTGAGGCTGTTAGAGGGCGAATAGCTCGCATCTCGTGTCCAACTTCTCCCTGCCACCCGCAAACAGCTCTTACACGCCGTTTGAGGGCGGCTATTATAGGGGGTGAGTGCCTCGCCCCCTATGACCCCCGTCGGGCTGTGTTCTCGCCCTCACGTCCTCTTGATGGCGTGGAAATCGTGTGACGGGGGTGACTCGTCCGGAGGTTCGAATCCTCTTCTCTGCGCCACAAAAAGAGAGTTGACTTTCGTCAGCTCTCTTTTTGTTTGCCCGACCATTGAGAGAGATTTGAGGGTGGAGGCGCGAACGAGAGTGAGCGGTTTGCGCGCGAATTGCAGGATAACAAATCGGTTCGGCGCAAACTAAACAGCCCGGTGGGCTGTTTACCGGGGCGCGCCTCGTCGCTGCAAGGCAAGGTTTGCGGCAGTACCGGAAGTGTCCCGCCCTGCACGCCTTTCCTGCCTGCACCTCCTCTTCCCAAAAGTTCTCCGACACTTTTGGGGAGCCCATATAATTATCCGATACTACCCCAATACACCGCTGTGATATGAGGGAGCAGAAGGCGGCCGTCGGACGAGAACGCGTCAAAGATTTCGCTCAGGGCGTCGGTGAGAGCACTATACGACTTCTCCCCCTCCCGCGGCGCATAGGAGGCGGAAAGATTTCTCCCGATGAAGCTGTCTCTGTCATAAAACACGTCATTCCGGAACTCTCGGTAGTCAAATGCACCGCCGAAATAGCGTGCGATCCCCTCCTCGTCCTTCGGGCCGCCGCCATGCCCATGAAATTCCGGGCAGTATTTTCTAAGCGTCTCCGCCGTCCTTTGATGAACGGCGCACGTCTCGTCGCGCCTGTTCCACACGAGCACCGCCCTCCCCTTCGGCTTTAAGATCCTGAGACTCTCCCGTCGGAACGCCTCAACGTCAAACCAATGAAAAGCCTGCGCCGCCGTGATGAAATCGACGGAGTGGGCTGCAAGTTTCGTGTCTTTGCAGTCGCCGTCGGTAAATGTCACGTTGGCATATGAAGACAGCTTCTCCTCGGCGATGCTTCGCATATCGGGGTTGGGCTCCACGCAGAAAACCGTGCTTCCCCGATCCGAAAGCTGTTTGGAAAAGATGCCCGTGCCGCTGCCGATATCGGCGATCGCGCTGTCTGCGCGAAAGCCGACTTCGGCATACAAAAAAGTCATCAGCGCTTCGGGATAGTGCGGCCTGTTCTTGTCGTACTTTTTCTCCTTCCCCGAGAAAACAGTTTTGCTGTCCGTCATGCTCTTACTCCCCCAACGGCACGATCTCATTGAGCAATACGGTCATCCTGTCATTCAGGCGGCCGTCCAGATGATAGTGCCCGAAATACCAGTGCTTGTACTCCAAGATGTCCTCGAAGTAGGAGAGAATCTGATTCTCGGGATAGACGTCCATCTGAATGGTGCGCGTCCTCAGCGGCGGATACATGAGCGCGCGCTCCCCGCACGAATGGGTGACGATATACTCCACCTTGTTGTTGTACCGCTTGAGATTGGCAAGCGCCTCGTCGAGGTCCTCGTCCGTCGGCAGCTCCGCCTTCCACCACGAATAGCCCTCGCGGCGGAAGCCCCGATCGACGCTCGTCGCACCTCCGAAGGTGAAGACGGTATGCCCCTCCAGCTCAAACACCTGTCCTCGCATGAGGTGGATGATGTCCTCTCTCACGAAATGCACCTTGCCGCCCTTCCACTTGCTGACGGGGAATGCGTTGAGAAGGTCGAAGTTCTCGTGATTGCCGTCCACGAACAGCACCGTGAAGGGAAGTTCGGAATAGGGCCTTAAGTCTTCTTCGAGCGTCTTTTCGCTCCATACGCCGCCGAAATCGCCCGCGATGATGACATAGTCGCGCTTGGTGAGCTGCGGGTTGGCTCTTGCAAACGCGGGGAGCTTTTGAAACGTGACTTCCCCGTGCGTATCGCCTGTAACGTAGATCATATCCGTCCTCCTTCTGCCCTCGTCTCTTCAGTCGGCACGGCGATAGTGTTTGACCATCGCCTTAAAGCTGCCGTCGCTCATCTCGTCCAGCTCAAGCCAGATCTCCCGGTATGCCGCCGCTTCCAACAGATTCCCGAGGTTCCTGCAGGCAAAGACAGCACCGTCCACCATTTTCATCAGCTTCTTCCGCGTCTTGATCTTGCCCGCGCGCAACAGGTCGGAAAACAGGATATTCGCGCGGCGGATGATGTCAAGACAGCTCGGCCTGTTCTCCCGCTGCTCGACGCCCTCCAAAGACGCCCTGCTTCCGTGGAGCGGCTTTGATGCCATTTTCCACGCCTTTTTCGCGCACGCCACCAGCTCGAAGCATGCCTCAAACACTTCCTTAGGGAGCACCGGCTCATAGATGTCGGGCTCCGGCAGTCTTTTGAGAAGGCCCCCTTCATAGAGGGCGGAGAGCTGACGCTTCACGAGCTGCGGCTCCGCGTTCGGGCGGACGCTCAGATAGGACGAAATGGAGATGCTTCCTTTCTTGGCGCAGGATTTCAAGAGCTCCGCCCGCAATTTGTCCTGCAGCTCTTCGCTCTCGATGAGCCCGATCGCCATCTCCAAAAGATCGCGTTGCCTTTCATAGTCCTTGAGTTCATCCGAGGGCCCGTCCCCGGCGGTTTCGGGTTTCCCTTCGGAGACCTCGGGCACCTGTTCGGCGTCTTCGCGGCCTCCATGCGTCAACCCCTCGAGCAGCCGCCGATGTTCTTCCCACTCTTCCCGCCCACGGCGGGCCTCTTCGGCCTTCAATTTTTCCAAAAAGTCGTCAACGTCCTTGGAAGTGTACTCTTGGGCAAGCGAGGGACTTTGCTCATCGGGCCCGTCGGTGGAGTCGTTGAGTTTTCTCAACGCTTCGAACAGTTCCCGAGATCGTTTCGCGCGGTACTCCCGACTGCGACGCTCCTCGTCCTCATCGTCTTCGTCCTCGAATTCCACTTCGATCTCCTCATCGTCCTCCTCGTCTGCCTCGCCGAACTCGTCGTCATCGGCGCGTTCAAGCATTTCC
>CALWCH010000040.1 GCA_944376335.1 uncultured Clostridia bacterium | reverse complement strand
TGCACTTTTAGCTCAGTTGGTAGAGCAATTGACTCTTAATCAATGGGCCCAGGGTTCGAGTCCCTGAAAGTGCACCAGAAAGAATGACCTCCCATCGAGGTCATTTTTTTGTGAAATAAGCAAGCAGGGGAAAAGGGGAGCGGAAGCGCGCTGCTTGAAAGGTTTGTGAAGTTTCTTTCATATGCCTTCCGCAATGTCACATTGTGTCGAAAAACGGCAAATGTCTGCCCGCCCCGTTCTCGGGAGTTGCTTGCAAATCGTGTGAACTTCGTTCATTTTAGCCGCGTCTCAAGCAGTCTTTTGCGGATGAGTGAAGTTTTCCCCTTGCTTGTGGTATAATACAAAAGGAACTTAATAAGCTCCGTTACGCCATTTTAAAATCTCAACCAAGCGTCCGACCACAAGGAAATTATGAAGACATTATATGTGACCGACCTCGACGGTACGCTGCTCACGCATGAGGAGCGCATCTCCGAGTACAGCCTCGAAAAACTAAATTCCCTCGTCGATCGCGGACTATTGTTTACCTACGCCACAGCCCGTTCTGCGGCAAGCGCTGCCCGCGCGACCCAAGGCTTAAAACGCAACATTCCCGTCGTTTTATACAACGGCGCACTCATCTACGACTACAACACCGATACCCCGCTCTATGCCTCCTACTTCGATGAAGAGGGCAAGCGTTACGTCCTGCACGTTCTGCGCTCCTTCGGCATCTGCCCCTTCATCTACGGGGCAACGCGCGAAAGAGAGCACATCAAATGGATCCCCGACCGCGCCTCCGAGGGCATGAAGCGTTACCTTTCGCGAAGGGAAGGGGATACCCGCCTTGTGCCCGTTGATAACGACGACGACCTTTTGGACGGCTACGTCTTTTACTTCAAGTGCATCGGCCCCGGCGACCAGATCGGCGAGGCGTGGAACGTCTTAAAGTACGACCCCCGCTTCGTGTGCATCTACCATCAGGAGATGTATCAGAACGACTTTTGGATGGAGATCTCCACGCGCGGCGCCAATAAGGCGAAGGGCGTGCTCTTTTTGAAAGATTACTTAAAGTGCGACAACGTCGTCTGCTTCGGCGATACCTCCAACGACTCCGATATGTTCGACATCTGCGACGAGAAGTACGCCGTCGAGAACGCCGACGAATGGCTCAAAGAGAAGGCGACGGGCGTCATCGGCTTCTGCGAAGAGGACGGGGTTGCCAAATGGCTAGAAGAAAACTATCACCCCGAGCGCTAAAATAGTCCCGTGATGCCCCGAAACCCCAGATAAAAGCAATACCCGTTTAAGACGATGAGCAGGGGAAGGGCGATCATGAGAAGCAGGTTCTTTTGGCGGAATCTGAGGACGAGCATGGCGATAAACTCTGCAAGTGCCCCGCCCAGAGCGGCGCCCAAAAGAAGGCGCATGTCCTCGCGGCGGAGCGCATCTCCCTCCTCACCCGCATCCGCCTGCCCCTTGACGAGGCGGAAACAATAGAAGTTCACCGCTAAGATATAGACGGCAAGCAGTACATAGAGAAGTAAGGTCCCGCGCATATTGCTATGATTATGTGCAGGAAATATACATTTTAACAGGATGAAACCATGAACAGCAAGAAGAGAGCATATGTGAGTGTGTACAACAAGGACCACATCGTCGAGTTCTGCCAGTATCTCATCGAGTACGGCTACGAGATCGTCGCGACCGAAGGCACGTGCAAGACGTTGACGGAGGCGGGCGTCAAGGCCATCTCCGCGCACGAGCTGACGGGCTATCCCGAGCCCCTCGGCGGCAAGGTACGCGCGCTGCATCCCTCCATCTACACGGGCATCATCGCCAATGAGCTTAACGAGGAGCAGCTTTCCGAGCTCGACGACAGTGAAGTCTATCCCATCGAGCTCGTCGTCGTCAACTGCTATCCCTTCGTCGAGGACATGGAGGCAGGCGTCGACTTCAAGGAGGCGGCTTCGCACATCGACAGCAACGGCGTCGCCCTTCTCAACGCCGCGGCGAAGAACTATCTCCACACGGTGGTCGTCTGCGACCCCGACGACTACGAGCGCGTGCTCTGCGACCTCGCGGCAGGCGCCATTCCCGAGGACGAGCGCCGTTACTTCATGTACAAGGCGTTCTCCTACACGGCAAGCTACGATGCCCTCGTCGCGCAGTATCTCTCGCACGAGGTCTCTATTTCCTTCCCCAAAATGTTCACGGTGACGTATGAAAAGACGCACGACATGCGCTACGGCGAAAACCCGCACCAGCGCGCCGCCGTCTATCACGAGCCCTTCTTAAAGGAAGGTTCGCTCGCCCGCGCCCGTCAGCTTGCGGGCGGCCAGACGACGTACAACAACATCAACGACGCCAACACCGCGCTGGAGCTCGTCAAAGAGTTCGACGCGCCCGCCGCGGTCTCCGTCAAGCACTGTGCCGTCAGCTCGGTCGGCACGGGCGAGAACGCATTTGAAGCCTTCACAAAGGCATACGAGACGGACGAGCACCGCATGAAGGGGTGCATCCTCGCCATCAACGGCATCGTCGATGCCCGCCTCGCGGAAAAGCTGCGCGAAGTGGAATGTGAGCTCGTCGTCGCCGTCGGCTTCACCCCCGAAGCGATGGACTTTTTGCGCTTCCGCAAGGAGCTCATCCTTTTAGAGATGCCCGATATCCGCTCCAAGGTGCAGTTCTCCACCTTCGATATGAAGAAGGTGTACGGCGGCCTTTTGGTGCAGTCGTATGATACCGAGCTCTACCGCAATGTCTCCTGCGTCAGTGAGCGGCAGCCCACCGAGGACGAAAAGGCGGCGCTTGCCTTCAACTACCGCGTCGTCAAGCACGCGCGCTCGAGCGCCATCGTCGTCGGCGAGAAGGACGTGACGCGCGGCATCGGCACGGGGCAGACGCTGCGGGAAAAGGCGGTCGATTTGGCGCTCTCCCTTGCGGGAAGCTGCGAGGGCTGCGTGATGGCTTCGGAAGCTGCGCTCGTCTCCCGCGAGTGCGTCTGCCACGCGGCGGATGCGGGCATCACCGCCATCATCCAGTCGGGCGAGCCCTCCGAAGAGGTCGTCTCCGCCTGCAACGAACGCGGGCTTGCGCTCGTCGTCACCGATATGAGGCACTTCAAGAACTGAGGAACGCTATGCACTCACTCCGTGAACTCTATAAGATCGGGCGCGGGCCTTCGAGCTCCCACACGATGGGGCCGGAGCGCGCCGCGCGTGACTTTTTGGGCCGCTGCCATTCGGCGGCCCGTTATCGTGCCGTTTTATACGGCTCTCTCGCCTTTACGGGCAAGGGGCATCTCACCGACGTCGCCATCCTCTCCGTCCTCGGCGAGGAACGCACCGAAGTCGTCTTCGACAGGGAAAAGAAGGACCTCCCGCATCCCAACACGATGACCTTCTTCGCCTACGACGGCGAGGGGAACGTCCTTGAAGAGCGCACCTATCTCTCGGTGGGCGGGGGCGTCATCCGCGCCCTCGGCGAGAAGGAAGGGGAGGGGAGGGACGTCTATCCCTTCAAAAACTTCTCCGAGATCAAGCAGTACTGCGAAAGGGAGGGCATCGGGCTCGACGAGTGCGCCTTCCGCCACGAGGACACGGAATTCCGCGATTTTCTTCGCGAAGTGTGGGAGACGATGCGTTCGACCATCGAAGCCGGCCTGAGGGAGTTGGGCGAACTTCCCGGGGGGCTGCACGTCGTGAGAAAGGCAAAAACGCTCTCGAAGCGTCAGCCCGATGAGAGCGAACAGGAGCGCGAAAAGCGCGAAATTTGCTCCTACGCCTTTGCGACGTCCGAGGAAAACGCAAGCTGCGGGCTCATCGTCACAGCGCCCACCTGCGGCGCGAGCGGCGTGCTTCCCGCCGTCCTGTATTTTCTCTATCAAAAGTATCACCTTTCGGAAAACGCCGTCCTGGGGGCTTTGGCGGCAGCCGGCATCGTCGGAAACGTCGTCAAGACGAATGCCTCGGTGAGCGGCGCGGAGGCGGGCTGTCAGGCAGAGATCGGCACAGCGACCTGCATGGCGGCAGCGGCCGTCTGCAGGCTGTACGGCTATTCCCTCGAGGAGACGGAGTACGCCGCCGAGATCGCGCTCGAGCACCAGCTCGGGCTCACCTGCGACCCCGTGGGCGGGCTCGTGCAGATCCCCTGCATCGAAAGAAACGCCGTCGCCGCCATGCGCGCCCTCGACGCCGCAGAGCTTGCCCACGTCCTCCACGGAACGCGCAAGATCTCCTTTGATACCATCGTGAAAACGATGTACGAGACGGGCAAGGACCTCTCGGAGCGCTACCGCGAGACGAGCGAGGGCGGGCTTGCCGTCACCTTCTTCGGCTGCTGAGGGGCTGAAAGACGCCCGAAAGCACGCCCGAAAACGCCGACAGCCCGACATATTTCCATAATTTACCAACAAAAAGGCATAAAAATAGCGCTCTCATAGAGGGCGCATCTTTTTATGCAAATTTGCGGGGCTCAGCCCGCGACCTGTTCTTCAAGAGCTTTGGCAAGCTGATCGGGGCAGGAGGTATTGTTTCTGCAGCGGATGCCCTTCAGAAGGGGGATGACGTCCTCCGCCTTCTTGCCCTCGCACAGCCTGGAAATTCCCTGCAGGTTGCCGCTGCAGCCGCCGATGAACTTCAAGTTGTGGATCTTGTGTTCCTCGTCGAGGTCAAAGACGATCTGCTTGGAACACGTTCCCTTGGTCGAATATGTGATCATGTTAGCCTCCTTAATCTACAAGCGTCTCGCTGACGACGGAATAGAGCTCGAATGCCTTGTCCTCCCACTGCTTGTAGATGTAGTTCGCCGTCTTCTTGTCGGGTACGACGAACTTCAGCTCCAAGATGGGCTGGACGTTTCCGAGGATCTTCAAAAACACCGTGTAAGAGCCGTCCTTGTTCTGGTAGTAGTCGCTCTTGCATTCCTGCCGCTTTCTGTACTTGACGCTGTTTGTCTTGATAAAGCGAGAGATCTCTTCCCGTCTGCTCTTGGGGATGTTGATATAGAAGTTGGCGAGCGTCTCTCTCCCTTCCGGGGTGATGGTATAGAGGGGGTCGTCGGACGTGGGGATCTCGAGAATGAACCCGTCCTGCAGCATCTTCTGGATGAGCACCATGCAGTCCATATAGTTGAGCCAGTCGTTGGACGAGGTGCACATATCGACGATCGTGCGTTCGGAAAGAGGGCACTCCATCTTATCGAACACGAAGAGTAGGATTAACTTGTTGACAGATGTTTCGCCTCTTACCAGCATAGAATGGCCGCCTCTTTTGTGAAGTATTTTAATGATGGGCGTGCATTGCGTGCGCCCGGGAAATTCCGAAAACAGAACACAAATCGCCGCTTAAAAACTTTAAGCGGCTATTTGTGCAGTTTTGCTTTGAGTTACGCTGCGAAGGGCGCGAGCTTTGCAAGAAGGTCTGCGCAATCGTCGCTGTAGATCTCAACGGTGAGAGGCTTGCTCAGATCGAGGCTGAAGATGCCGAGGATGGACTTTGCATCGACGACGTACTTGCCGCTCTTGAGCAG
>CALWCH010000039.1 GCA_944376335.1 uncultured Clostridia bacterium | reverse complement strand
GGCTGCGCGTTGCAGGCGGAGGGCGCGAGCAGGGCAAGTTCGCAGACCTCTTGGAGCAGTCTTTCGGGCACGGGTCTGCCGTCAAAGGCGCGGCAGCTCTGCCTGTGGGTGTAGAGTGCTTTGATGTCGGATAGATTCATAGATACTCCTTAAAAGAAAGGCTCGGGCGGGCGCCCGAGCCTTCGTGCTTTACTTGCTCATCGAAAGTTTTGCCTTTTCGACGACGTTCTCGACCGTGAAGCCGAAGAGCTTGAAGAGCTGGCCGGCAGGGCCGCTCGCGCCGAACGTGGACATGCCGATGATCTCGCCCTTGTCGCCCGCGTACTTGTACCAGCTGTAGGGTGAACCCGCCTCGACGCAGACGCGCGCCTTGACGGAGGAGGGGATGACACTCTCCTTGTACTCTGCGCTCTGCTTCTCGAACTCCTCGATGCAGGGCATGGAGACAACGCGCGCCTTGATGCCTTCCTCGGCGAGTTTTGCCTTGGCGCCGACGCACTGCTCGACTTCCGAGCCGCTCGCAATGAGCAGGACGTCGGGCGTGCCCTCGCAGTCCTCGAGCACATAGCCGCCCTTGAGGGCGACAAGCCCGCTGCCCTCATACTGGGGCAGGTTCTGTCTGGTCAGGACGAGCGCCGTGGGCGCCGTGCCCGTGAGTGCGGAGATCCATGCCGCCGCCGTCTCCTTGCCGTCTGCGGGGCGGTACACCTTCATGTTGGGGATGGAGCGCAGCGCGATGAGCTGTTCGACGGGCTCATGGGTGGGACCGTCCTCGCCGACGCCGATGGAGTCGTGCGTCAGGATATAGGTGACGGGGATGTTCATGAGCGCGGAGAGGCGCATTGCATGCTTGCAGTAGTCGGAGAAGATGAAGAAGGTTGCGCAGTAGCAGCGCAGGCCGCCGTGCAGCTGCATGCCGTTGGTGATCGCCGCCATCGCGTGCTCGCGGATACCGAAGTGCATGTTTCTGCCGCTCTTGTCGCTTGCGGAGAAGCTGCCGTACCGGACGGTGTCCGTGTCCTTCATGTCGGAGAGGTTGGAGGGCGCAAGGTCCGCCGAGCCGCCCATGAGGTCAGGCAGGAGCGCGGCGATCTTGTTGAGCACGACGGAGGACGTCTGACGGGTCGCCATGGGCTTCTCCCACTTCATGAGGTCCTCGACCTTCGTGAGGTCGACCATTTCGCCCGCCATCGCCGCCTTGTATGCCTTGGCAAGTTCGGGGTAAGCCTTCTCATATTCGGCAAACATCTTCTTCCACGCCTCTTCCTCGGCAGCGCCCTTCTTGCCTGCCTCGGCAGTGTGTGCGAGCACCTCATCGGGGACCTCGAAGGGCGCCCACGTCCAGCCGAAGTGCTCCTTGGTTTTTTGCAGGTTCTCCGCGCCCAGAGGGGAGCCGTGGCACTTGTGGCTGCCCTCCAGGGGCGTGCCGTAGCCGATCTTGGTCTTGCAGATGATGATCGTGGGCTTGACCTTCTCCGCCTTCGCTTCCTCGATCGCCTTGGAGAGCAGGGCGACGTCATCGGGATTGGCGACGAGGTCGACCTTTAATACCTGCCAGTGCTGCGCCTCGAAGCGCATCGCGACGTCCTCTTTGAAGGTGATGTCCGTATCGCCCTCGATCGTGATATCGTTGTCGTCATAGAACAGGATGAGTTTGCCCAGCTCGTGCGTGCCTGCAAACGAGCATGCTTCATAGGAGATGCCCTCCTCCAGGCAGCCGTCGCCGCACAGCGCATAGGTGTAGTGATCGACGACGGGGAAGCCCTCGCGGTTGAACACCGCCGCGAGGTGCGCCTCTGCGACCGCCATGCCGACGGCGTTCGCAATGCCCTGACCGAGCGGGCCGGTCGTCGTCTCGATGCCCACCGTGTGGCCGTACTCGGGGTGTCCGGGCGTCTTGGAGCCGAGCTGGCGGAAGTTCATTAAGTCTTCCTTGGTCAGCCCGAAGCCGTACAGATAGAGGAGAGAGTAGTCGAGCATGGAGCCGTGTCCCGCGGAGAGGACGAAGCGGTCGCGATTGTCCCACTTGGGATCGGCGTTGTTGAATTTTAAGAAGTTCTGCCAAAGCGTGTACGCGATGGGCGCGGACCCGATGGGAAGCCCCGGGTGACCCGAATTTGCCTTCTGGATCGCCTCCGCAGAGAGGATGCGGATGGCGTTGATGCTGGTCTGTTGAACGTTCATAGTTACATGTCTCCTATATCATATATTTTTTTTGAGGTTGTCCGTGTTGAGGAAGGGGTACTTGGAGAGGAACTCGTAGAGCTCGCGCATGATGACTGTGTTGCCGCCCGCGCTGTCCGATTCCACGTTGATGGGCATGATGGGCTCGTGCAGGCTCATGCGAAGGAGCGCCCAGCCGTTGCCGTGCGATGCATCGAAGTTGACGCGCACGCCCTCGCAGTTGTCGGGCGCGAGCGTCATGTAGGGCGTCTGCTCTGCGTGCGCGGTGAAGTCGGCGATGACCCCCTTGCCCAGGTTCTTGAAGTCGCAGCCCGGGATAAAGCCGAGGCGCACTTCGGCTGCCTCTGCGGGCTCGGGCAAATCAGAGATGAGCGCCATTAAGTCCTTGCCCTCCTTGGCGCACTGCGCGAGCGCGATGAGCAGGCGGGTGACGAGGTATGCGCCGTCGTCAAGGAAGTAGTTTTCCCTGAGCGCCGCGTGACCGCTCGTCTCGATCGCGAGCGGGGAGTTCTTGCCCTCGGCGTTGAGGCGCTTTGCCTCGTTGATGACGTTCTTGTAGCCGCGCTTGAAGCGGCGGTGTACGCCGCCGCGGGAGGCGATGAACTGCGCCAGACCGTCGCTTGTGACGGAGTCGGTGACGATGACCGCGCCCGGCTGCTCCTGCAAAAGGATGGCGGAGATGAGTGCAATGAGGCGGTTTCGGTTGATCTCCTCGCCGTCGGGAGCGACGGCGCCCGCGCGGTCGACGTCGGTATCGAAGATGATGCCGAAGTCCGCCTTGTTTTTGACGACCGCCGCGCAGACGGACCCCATCGCCGTCTCGTTCTCGGGGTTGGGAATGTGGTTGGGGAAGGAGCCGTCGGGATCGAGGAACTGCGAGCCCGTCGTGTCCGCGCCCAGCGGCTTTAAGACGAGGTCTACATAGAACCCGCCCGCGCCGTTGCCCGCGTCGACGAGGATCTTCTTGCCCGCGAGCGGCTTGTCCGAACCGCATGCATTACGCACCTTCTCCACGAGGTCAGCCGAGTACTTTTCGATATAGCTCTTTTTTGTCACGCTTCCCTTGCCTGAAGGGAAATCGCCCGCCGCCGCGATTTTTAGGATATCCGCGACGTCCGAGCCTTCCAGTCCGCCCTCCTTGGAGAAGAACTTGAGCCCGTTCTTCTGATAGGGCAGGTGGCTCGCCGTGATCATGACGGAGACGTCCGCGCCGAAATCGTCCTGCAGGAGCATGAACATGGACGGCGTGGAGGAGAGCCCCGTCAGGATGACGTTGCCGCCGCATGACGTGACGCCCTCGGCGACGAGCGATGCAATGTGATCTGCCGAGAGGCGGGAGTCGTGCCCGACGGCGACGGTGGGGCAGGGCTTGCCCGTCTTGTCCGCCGCCCAGACGCAAAACGCCCTGGCGATCGCGAGAACGGCTTCGTCCGTTAAAGTGACGGGATCGTTCTCGACGCCCGCGATCGCAGTGCCGCGCACGTCGGTGCCGTTCCGTAAGTTGAGAAATTCTTGTTCTGTCATAGTCCCCCCACGGGCAAATATTAGTCGTACGACCTGCCCGCATGCCTCCATTATAATGGTTTTGGGTGGTATTTTCAATACCTTTTTGAAAAAAGAAAAGATTTTTTTGAAAAATCTTGCGATTAAGGCGTATCTATGATATAATGTTACAAAATATTTGGAGAGACACTATGTACAAATTTACACTTTCAACAGATTCGACTTGCGATCTGTACCATGATTTTATCGTGGAGAACGATATCAAGTTTGTCCCGCTCACCTTTACGATGGAACAGGACGGCAAGATGGAAGATCACCTCGATAACTTCACCGAGTACAGCCAGTACGTCGATTTCTACAATCAGCTGCGCGCCGGTGGATTTTCCCGCACGAGCATGCTCAACTATGAGTCGCACTACCAGCACTTTCTGAAGATGGCGCAGGGGGGCGCGGAGGACGTTGTGCACTTCACGATCTCTTCGGGGCTTTCGCCCACCAAGACGGTCGCTGCCAAGGCGGCGGCGGACGTCAAGAAGGACTATCCCAAGTTTGAAGTGTATGTCGTCGACCCGCTCACCGCAACGGTGGGGCAGGGCGCGCTTGTGCGCATTGCGCTCGATTGGAGAAATGCGGGCAAGACGGCGCAGGAGACGTACGACTACGTCAACAGCCTGCGCCTGCATATTCAACACTTCGTCGTGGCAAACGATTTGTATTACTTAAAGCGCGGCGGCAGAGTTTCGGGTGTGAGTGCGGCGGTCGGCACCATGCTCAATATCAAGCCCATTCTCACCTTTGACAGCGAAGGAAAACTGCAGGTCATCGATAAGGTCAAGGGCAACAAAAAGGCGATCGCCTTCATCAAGGCGAAGATGGAGAAGGAGGGCCCGGACGAACATAAGCATGTGTTCATCGTCCATACCGACAACGTACCCTGCGCAAAGGAGCTGGAGGAGTACGTCAAGGAGCGCTTCGGCATTCAGCCGTATGTCTCCATCATGGGACCCGTCATCGGCTCGCACGTCGGCCCCGGCGCGTTTGCTTTGGGGTATCTCTCCAAGAGTCTGAGAGGAGAGATATGAAAGGGTTCACGACTTTCTTTTCGAACTGACGAAAAGAAAGTCCGTGAGATTTAGAGAAACCCAACAGTCGCCTGCGGCTTAGTGTTCGGTTTCTCTCGCGGCGCGCGGTCGCAACAAAATAGCGCGCGCCGCTTCACTTTTCCGCAAAAGCACTTCCGCGCAAATTGGGGCGGAAAAGGCATAACAAGTGAAGCCTTTTCCCGTAATTATAACAAAGGGCGGTGCGCTTTTCTTGCCTCCTCTGACCCGTAGGGTTAGGGGAGGTGGCGAGCGTCAGCGAGACGAAGGGGTTTAATCGACCCTCCTGTCCTTTCGGGACACCCTTCCTTGAATCTACAATAGTGAAGAAACCGCAATAACTCGCAAAAATATTTTAGAAGAAAAGATTTTTGCGAGGAGGAGAGGAAGAGTCATCAGGGTTGCAGCGCACTTCATTGTGCGTTTCAGCATACAATTTCAAACCGATGGGGGTACGCCCGCTGCGGCGGGCGTTCAATAGGGAAGAGAGGTCATTCCTCCGCAGCCCCCGCTACTGTTCGGCAGCGCACGCATTCACTGTGAAAACGGGAAGGATGCGGCAAGATGCGCGCCGGGAAGCCGTCACGAAACAGCGTTTCTTTGCCAAAGATTTTTGGTGAAGAGGGTGAGGGACGCGTTATGCACATCAGCACGGTGTGCTGTGTGCGCGTTCCGAACTGCGGTTTTTGACATAGCCGTCAAAAACCGTGACCGCAGCGCGGAATCCACCGCGCAAGAAAAGCAGGCGTAAGAAGCGTAGCATTTGGTGTA
>CALWCH010000038.1 GCA_944376335.1 uncultured Clostridia bacterium | reverse complement strand
TGTTGCGGAAGTTTGACGTCGAAAGGAAGCCCGCGTTGTAAAATGATCTGCTTATAAAACATATTGATGGCGTTCGAGGCGGGAATCCCCAGCTCTCCCAAAATGATCTCCGCCTGTTCTTTGACTTCGGGTTCGATCCGTGCATACAAGTTTGCCGATTTTGCCATAAGACACCTCCAAATCGTATTTTGTCTTTTATCCACTTATATTATACACGATTGTCCGCACAAATGCAATACATATTCCAAACTTTCTTCAAATTTTCAGGTTGCTTTCGGCATTCGGCTTATCACCTCTTTACTTACGGTGCCGACGAGTACGCCTTCATCCCAGCACAGGAAGTCATCGTATAGAAGCAGCTTCTTATCTTCCAGCACGAACGGGCATACGACGTCCTCGTCCATGACGTCTGAAATAAAATACTGCGGCAAGCCTTTGGAGTAGACGATTTTCTCGCCCGTCTTTTCCAGATATTTGACGATATACGCTATCGCGCTGCCTAAACTTCGCACATCCAGCGGCTCAAAGTCGGAACGCCCGAATCTTTCGTTAAAGTAAGTGTTCTGATGCGTTACTTGCCTGCGGCGTGTACGGAAGTTGTAATCCTCCATATCCAGCATCCTGCCCGGCATCGTACCTTCGGGGATATAGAAGATCCCGTGGAAATGCAGCCGCTTCTTTTCGGGCGAGCGTTCCCATACGCCCACATACTTCCAGCCCTTGCGCGTGCAGAAGTGCGAAAGACAGTTTTTGAGTTTTTTGCGGAAGCTCTCCTCCGTGTGCAGTTCGCTGTTATAGGTGAAAGTCACGAAATAGTTGAAAGTCTGCAAGTTGATCTTTCGCGTCATGCGCACGCGGCGGGCGATGAGATTGCGCGTCTTGCGCCATGTATTCGTTTCCACGTACAGGCGGGCGGCTTTCGCGTCGGGAAAGTACGGGCGCATCCGTTTGAGGATGGCGGCTTTCCGCTTATAGCGCGGCAAGCTTTGATACCTTGCATACGGAACAGCTCGCAGACATAGTACGCGACGGACAGACCGAAGTCCTTGCAGGTTTCCCAGAACCGCGCATACGACTGCCAAAATACTGCCGTTAGCCCCAAGAATATGGTCGAAATAACGGTAGTTACGATGATGTTAAAGCGTCTGCTCATAGGTTATCTCCTCCTGCGTGGCGGCAAGCCGGCTGCCCGTATAACACAGGTAGCCGACTACTAAAACAGCCACAATAAGGAGAACTACCGCAAGAATGCGCTTGAATGTTACCGTTGTAATCTTCAAATATTATGGTGTATGCATTGCCATTATATGTTACGGTTTTATCCGCAAAAACAACTTTGCTCATATCATAAGTTGCTTTATTGATAGTGAGCGTAGCAGTCTTATCCGTAGGGTTTTCGTAGTTGCCCGTCGTATCAATGAACTTCGCAATTACCGTGTAATCACCTGCGTTGATTTTTCCGTTGTTTTCGTAATCTACCGTTAAACCATTAGGCAAAGAGTGCGTTCAAAAAGGAAACTACGAAAAAATAATCGCATCAAAGCAGCCAACTCGATGGATCCAAGCCGATGAAAACGCCTCGGCTTGTTGCGGCAGAGGGACCGCCCTCCCGTAACGCAGACGGATCCACCTCGGCCCGGTGTTCGCTTATTCGCGCATATTCCATAAGCGAAACGAATACTTCGTATATAAATTTGTGATATCGCAATATTTCCGCATTTGATTGACAGCCGCGGCGGCGTCGGCTATAATGGCAGTATCAAACAAATGCAGGCAACAAAGGCGTTGCGAAGCCCCCGAAACATGCGGGGCTTTGCGGCGCCTTTTTTTATTTGCCCGCTCGGAGGTATGTATGATGAATGTCCCCCGGATCTTTGCATCCGACGTCTTCAACTGTCAGGTCATGCAGGAGCGTCTCCCCAAGGAGACCTATAAATCGCTCGTCAAGACCATCCGCTTCGGCCATCCGCTCGACATGAGCGTTGCGAACGTCGTCGCCAACGCCATGAAGGACTGGGCGGTGGAGAAGGGCGCGACCCACTTCACGCACTGGTTCCAGCCCATGACGGGCATCACGGCGGAAAAGCACGACAGCTTCATCTCCCCCACCAAGGACGGCAAGGTCATCATGGAATTTTCGGGCAAGGAGCTCGTGATGGGCGAGCCGGACGCCTCTTCCTTCCCCTCGGGCGGGGTGCGCGCCACCTTTGAAGCGCGCGGCTACACGGCGTGGGACCCCACGTCCTTCGCCTTCGTCAAGGACGGCACTCTCTACATCCCCACGGCGTTCTTCTCGTACAGCGGCGAGGTGCTCGACAAAAAGACGCCGCTCTTAAAGAGCATGGAGGCGCTCAACCGCGAGGCGCTGCGCATTTTGCGGCTGTTCGGCAACACGACGGCGCAGCGCGTCATCGCGCAGGTCGGGGCGGAGCAGGAATACTTCCTCATCGACCGCGCCGTCTACGAAAGACGCAAGGACCTCATCTTCACGGGCAGGACGCTGTTCGGGGCCAAGCCGCCCAAGGGGCAAGAGCTCGAGGATCACTATTTCTGCCCCATCAAGCCGCGCGTCTCGGCGTTCATGAAGGAGCTGGACGAAGAACTGTGGCGGTACGGCATCCTCGCCAAGACCAAGCACAACGAAGTCGCGCCCGCCCAGCACGAGCTTGCGCCCATCTTCACTTCCATCAACGTGGCGTCCGATCAGAACCAGCTGATGATGGAGATCATGAAGGAAGTCGCGGGCCGCCACGGGCTCGTGTGCCTGCTGCACGAAAAGCCCTTTGAGGGCATCAACGGCTCGGGCAAGCACAACAACTGGTCGATGGGCACGGATACGGGGCTCAACCTGCTCGACCCCGGCACGACGCCCGCCGAAAACGGGCAGTTCATGCTCTTTTTGATGGCGGTCATCAAGGCGGTCAACGACCACCAGGATCTTCTGCGCCTCTCCGTGGCGAGCGCGGGCAACGACCACCGCCTCGGCGCGAACGAAGCTCCGCCCGCCATCGTCTCCGTATTCGTGGGCGAAGAGCTCGAAGCCATCCTCGCGGCGCTCGAAAAGGAGGAGACGTACAAGGGCTCCGGCCGCAAGGTGATGAAGCTGGGCGTCGATGCGCTGCCCGTCATCCCCAAGGATACGACGGACCGGAACCGCACCTCCCCCTTCGCCTTCACGGGCAACAAGTTCGAGTTCCGCATGGTGGGCTCCTCCTTCTCGCTCGCGGGGCCCAACATCACCATCAACGCGATCGTCGCGGATACCCTGCGGCAGTTCGCCGACGAGCTGGAACAGGCCCCCGACTTCACGGCGGCGCTCCACGCCCTCGTCGTGCGCACCATCCGCGAGAACAAGCGCATCATCTTCAACGGCAACAACTATTCGCCCGCATGGACGGAGGAAGCGGCAAGAAGAGGGCTGTGCAACCTCAAAAACGCCGCCGAGGCGCTCCCGCACTTTGCGGACGAGAAGAACATCGCCCTCTTCGAGCGCATGAAGGTGTTCACGGCGCGCGAGGTCGTCACCCGCACCGAGATCATGCTCGAGAACTACTCCAAGGTGCTCACCATCGAGGGGCTGACCATGCTCGACATGGCGCGGCGCGACATCTTCCCCGCCGTCGGCAGCTATGTGCGCGCGCTTGCCAAGACGGCCGCCGAAGTGAAAGCGGCGCTCCCCGGGGCGGAGACGCCCGCCGAGGAAGAGACGGCGCGTCGGCTCCTCGCCCTCAACACCGCGATCGCCGTGAAGGCGAAGGAGCTCGAGGCGCTTCTTGGCGAAGCGCAGACCGTTGCCGAAGCGGCGGCGCAGGCCTCGTTCTTTGCGGAAAAAGTGCTCCCCGTCATGCAGCAGCTGCGCTCCGCCGCCGACGAGGCGGAGAGCCTCACCGACGAGAAGGCATGGCCCTTCCCGACGTACGGAGATCTGCTGTTCAGCGTGACTTAAAATACGGGAAAAGCGGCGCGGCGGAAGAGACGCCTTACGGTATCCCTCCGCCCGCCTTCCCCGGATAAAACTTGCTATTGAGAGACTATGAACAAATTTCGGAGGTAACCTTATGACCATTTTCGGCTCGACGGGCGTCTGGTTTCTGATCGGCGCCATCCTCGTCTGGTTCATGCAGGCAGGGTTTGCCATGGTGGAAACGGGCTTCACGCGCGCAAAGCACGCGGGCAACATCATCATGAAGAATCTGCTCGACTTCTGCCTCGGCACCATCGTGTTCGTGCTGCTCGGCGCGGGGCTGATGATGGGGGAGGACGCGCTCTTCGGGCTCGTCGGCATCCCCAACCTCGACATGTTCAGCAACTTTGCGACGTACGACTGGTCGACCTTCTTCTTCAACCTCGTGTTCTGCGCGACGACGGCGACCATCGTCTCGGGCGCGATGGCAGAGCGCACCAAGTTCCTCTCCTACTGCATCTACTCCCTCGTCATCAGCGCGGTGGTCTACCCCATCGAGGCGCACTGGGTGTGGGGCGGCGGCTGGCTGACGCAGGAGATCGCGGGCGTGTACTACGTCGATTTCGCGGGCTCCTCGCTCATCCACATGGTGGGCGGCATCTCCTCCTTCATCGGCGCGCTCATCTTAGGGCCGCGCTATGGCAAATACCTCGACAAGGACGGCAAACCCACTCTCATCCGCAGGGAGGCGAAGTTCGTCCGCGCCATCCCCGGGCACAACATCCCCATCGGCGCGCTCGGCGTGTTCATCCTCTGGTTCTGCTGGTACGGCTTCAACGGCGCGGCGACTTCGGGTATGCCGCAGCTGGCGCAGGTGCTGGTCACCACCACCGTGGCGGCGGCGACGGGCACCATCTCGACGATGGTCTTTACCTGGATCAAGAACAAGAAGCCGGACGTCTCCATGACGCTCAACGGTTCCCTCGCGGGGCTCGTAGCGGTGACGGCGGGCTGCGCGAACGTCGATGTCGTCGGCGCCTTCTTCATCGGGCTCGTCGCGGGCATCCTCGTCGACGTCGCCGTCGAATTCATCGATAAGAATCTGCACGTCGACGACCCCGTGGGCGCCATCGCGGTGCACGGCGTCAACGGGCTGTGGGGCACCATTGCCGTCGGGCTCTTCTCGACGGGCATCAACCCCGTGGGCGATTCGGCGCAGAAAGGGCTCTTCTACGGCGGCGGCTTCAATATGCTCGGCGTACAGCTTTTGGGCGTCGTCTGCATCGCCGCATGGACCATCCTCTGCATGGTCATCCTCTTCCAGATCCTCAAACACACCTGCGGCATCCGCGCCTCTAAGATCGAGGAGATCGAAGGGCTCGACAAGCACGAACACGGCCTCGTGAGCGCCTACGCGAACTTTGCGCCCGTCCCCCTGGCGGCGGAAATGCTGGATGCCGATATGGCTCCCGCGGCGCAGATCCCCGAGACGGCTGCTCCCGCCGCGCAGCCCCTGCCCGACGCGATGATCCCCGTCGTCCGCGCGAGCGGGACGGAAGAGAAACTTTCCAAAGTCGTCATCATCGCCAAGCAGTCCAAATTCGACGATTTGAAGGCCGCGCTCAACGCCCTGGGCGTGACGGGCATCACGGTGACACAGGTGCTCGGCTGCGGCGTCGAAAAGGGCGCGAGCGAGTACTACCGCGGCGTCAAGGTGGATATGGACCTGCTGCCCAAAGTCAAGGTAGAAGTCGTCGTCAGCAAGGTCCCCGTCGAAAAGGTCGTCGAAGCGGCGCGCAAGGCGCTCTATACCGGGCACATCGGCGACGGCAAGATCTTCGTCTATGACGTCGAGGACGTCGTCCGCGTGCGCACGGGCGAGAGCGGCTACGACGCTTTGCAGGAAGAATAAACTCCGCCCCTCGCGGCGGACACGATCTAAGCCCACCCTTTACAGCTTTCTCATAAGACGGAGAGCCGCCCGCATCTTTTTGCGGGCGGCTCTTCCGTACGCCTTGCCGGCGGGGCGGCTCGCTTCGAGCAGGGCGGCTCGCGCAGGCGGGGCGGCTCGCTTCGAGCAGGGCGCCCTTCCATAAGCGTACATTATGGCAGGTATCAGCGACGCGAAATGATAATTTTTCTTATACTTCCCATAA
>CALWCH010000037.1 GCA_944376335.1 uncultured Clostridia bacterium | reverse complement strand
GCGATCGCAGGAATGATGATGGCGCTCTCGTGCGGTTCGCTGTTGTGCGGCAACGGCATCGTCTCGTACGAAGGGGAGACCGACGGCCTCACCTCGGCGACCGCAGAGATCACGCCGCGCAGCCACTGCACCAGTGTGGATATGCCCGAGCTCGGTTCTTATAATGTTCCGGCACAGAGGTACAATTGTTTTACGACCTATGAGATCATACAAAAGGATCCCCATGGAACGCAGTTGGAATTTGTAAGGAATCCCAGTACTACATATTCCGACCATATAAGACTGTGCGGCTATCAGGACTCGATCTACATACTTGGGATCCCGAGGGTTGGTGAATATAACTGCTATCCTTCCACCTATTATGTTAGGGCGCGCTGCACGACTTGCAACGTTGTATCCTCTTCTGCTACGATCTTGGTTTCAGGCGATCTTGGATCGACATGCAGATATGAACCGATCGAAATCAAAACATCGGGGATGATCTATCAGAACTTCGATATCGGCGCTCCCAATGTTGAATGGCAGCACCATGCGGATGGGGGTCAGACGATCTACTACTCGATCGCCTATAACGGTATCGTTGCAGATGGGGATATAGACGTTCCCAGTTGGTATCTGTCCAGCAATAAAGAAACACATACGATCGATGGAGTCACCTTTACGGTGCGCGTCAATGCAGGCTATGTTGCCATCAAGGCGGATGAAACCATCGCATGCAATGATCTCGATACGGCATTTGCTTTCGCAGTTGGCTAATTGCTCAAAGGGCGGCGCAAAATGCGCCGCCCTTCATTTTTAAGGGGGGAGTATGAAAACAAAACTGCCATTCAAAACAGCACTTCACATTGCGCTCGAGGGAAGACTTCTTACAAAAGTTTTAACGGTCTTCCTCTGCGCCTTTTCGTTTGCATTGGTGGCTTTGGCGTCTACCGGCGTTTTTTATGATCAAGCCGATTTCCTGACCAGGGCTTTTTTGTATTACATGGACTCTACGCGGCCTGCCCTTGTTTTTGCTTGGTTTGACCCTGAGGCGCAAGAGTATATCCTCCCGTCGAAGTGGGTGGAGCGCATTCAGGAAGAAACGGGCCTTGACTTTGTGGTGTCACACGGCGGGATGTTTATCGAGCCTACCGGCCCTTTTTTTTACGGGCCGAACGTAAGGCGATCTGATCTTGCGGTCAGCGGAACACCGCAGGCCTATCGGGACTGCGGCGTAAAACTCCTTGCAGGGAAATTCCCCGAAGCAGTGGACGAGGTCGCGATCGAGCTTGCACAGTTTGAAGACTTTCAAAGTTGTGGCTATGCTTATAATATTCACAAATACGTCTATATCAAAGACGGTGTTTTGCATACCGACCTTCCCTTTGAATTCGATGAGGAAAAGCAATATTATAGATATCATTATGGCGGGGCTCCCTATTACATCGATGTTGACGAGGAGGGCTGGTTCCTTGCCGAAGCAGACTCTGCCGAGAAGCAGGAGATCGGAACTTACGAGGATATCATCGGCAAAGAATTTGTCTTTTTCGGCGACCCCGCAACGGGAAGCTTGGGCAATGAGAGCCTTTATACGGTAACGATCACGGGCGTTGTGGATATAAGCGAGGGCTATTTTAACGAATACGGTCAACATGGAGGCTATATTTTGCATTCCGCCGACTGGCGGGAGACCTTTTGGCCGTCATTGAAAGATGAGATCGTGAATCTTGCACAAGCGCCGATCGATGATTATGAACTTGCAAGGACGTGCGTCGACCTGAGCCTTGAGATGCTGGATGAATTTTTGGAAATTTATCCCGATCATGACGAGTATGACGTTAATCTGGGAGTTTATCCGATCACCGATTTTGTTGATATCACGACCATAACTTCTTACACATTTTGGGGGCATAAGAATTCGTTCGTATTTATAGGGGCGGTCGCGGGCGGTTTTTTCGGCATTTTTGCCGTGCTGTTGTGCTGGCACCAGATGACTTCCATGCTTGCCGTGCAGCGCATCAAGATCGGTATTCTGCGCTCCTTGGGCGCGGGAGAGAAGGACGTTATAAAAATTGTGCTGCTGTTCGCCTTTATCCTATCGGTTTTCACGTTTTTGTTGGCGATCGGGTTCACGTTGGCGGGCTATTACGGGTTTTTATATCCCGCGTTTTATACTCCCAAATATGGAGTGTCTGAATTTGTTCTGAACGGTTGGAATTTCCTTGTTCTGGCGGTGTTGTCGTTCGGTGTTCCGCTCTTGTGCTCCGTTGTGCCGCTTAAAAAGTTTTTGAAAAAGTCGATCGTCGATAACATTTCGGGGAATATCAAGGCACGGTAGGGGGAATGGCGCTTGCGGCGGGCTACTCCCTCCGTCCTGCCGTCTCGGCAAGCCTCGAACGGCAGTCCACCTCCCCGAAGAGGAGGCTATAATAAGGTATCTCTCTGCCGAAAAAAAATGGCGAATATTTGTAACAAAACGGCGGTTGCGCAGTCTTATTGATGAGATCAAACGGAAGGAGAATCATCATGAAATCTAAACTTTCATTTAAGACAGCGCTGAGGTTTGCGCTCAAAGGGAAATGGGTCATCAGGGCGTTCACGATCTTTCTCTGTGCGTGCTGCTTTGCTTCGGTCGCGCTTGCGTCCACGCGGTTCGTCTATGACAAAGTCCGCGTTTATGCGGATATCGTCTACGAAAGATATTCGGAGGGGAGCGGCTATCATTCCCGTTTCCCGTATTTTAGATATCAAACGGACCGCGAGTCCTTTTCCGTGGGGTACTCTTTGATGAACGGCATCCCGCAGCGCTATGTCGGCATGATCGAAGAGGGCACGCAGCTGCCGTTTGTTTATTATTATCAGGGCGGAAACGGGTTTTCCGTGTTTTCTTCCCTGCTGGCGGGCGCGCCCATCTACTATTCGCTGGGTGAGGCGGCTTATACGGACGAGCTGCGCCTGTACGAGTCCGCACAGAGCGGCGTGTGCGCTTCGCCCGCGCTTTTGAATGAGTTGGGTTACACCGTGGAGGCGGGCCGTCTGCCCGAAAATGCACACGAGATCGCCGTCACGCCCGCGCAGTTCGAAACGTTCCGTCAATACAACTATTCCGACAACACCCATCTGATGGACGCAGTCCTGCGGCAGGGGGCCGAGGAAGGGTATGAGTATGTGCATCCCGACGGGGCGCATGTCAATGCCGACGAGTATCTCCTTGAGACCTACCATCATTACGGGCTCTTCGATACGGAGGGCTATTGGTTCCGCTATGACGAGGAAGATCCCGAACGGCGGCCGAAGGAGGAGCTCCCGATCGAGACTTACGACGACCTTTTGGGCAAAGAGGTCATCCTCTACGGCGACCCGGAGGAAGGGGTCATCACGTTTGCCAAGTATTACAAAGCGAAGATCGTCGGCATCGTCGAACCGCCCGAGGGCTTTTACGACGCCGACCGCTCGGTCATTTATTGGGAAGGGTTTCAGAAAAAGATGGTCGAAGGCTATCCCTATGTCAACCGCATGATCACGCGGTTTTCTTCCCTGCAGGACGCCGAGCGCAGCGTGGAAGTGACGCTGGATATCTTTGAAGACTACCTTGCGCGTTTCCCCGATGACGGTCTGAAAGATTTCAGCACGATCGGTTTGGACGGGCTGCCCGATTATGCGGTGCAGGAGGTCCCGCGCGATCTCTTCTTTGTGTATAAGTCTTCGGGTGTGCTGGTGGGGGATATTTTCATCGGGCTTGCGCTCTTTTTCGGCGTGATTTCCGTGATCCTCTGCTGGTATCTGACGACTGCCTCTTTGAAGTTTAAGGAAAAGGCGTTCGGTGTGCTCCGTTCCGTCGGCGCGGGCGAGCGATGCGTCCGTCAGATCGCGCTGACGGAGATCGCGTTCCTTGCCGTCTGTATTTTCCTGCTTGCCCTTGTGCTGACGGCCGGCCTCTATTTCGGGTTCCTGAATGCGCCTTCGGCGGTGTGGTATGTGGCGGCGAATGCCCCGCATCCCACGCGGTTCATCTTCACGGGGTGGACGGTGCTCATTTTGGCGGGGCTGTCGTTTGGCGTGCCGCTGCTGTGCTCTATCGTGCCGCTCAGAAAGTTCCTCAAAAAATCTATCGTCGATAACATTTCGGGGAATATTCGGGCGCGGTAGGGGGAATGGAATGGCTCCTTCCGCCGCGCGCCCGCTTCCGCGGGCGCGCGGCACCTGCCTCTTATATAGGGTTCCCGCAAAGATTTTGCGAAGCAAAAGATTTGTGGGAAGAGGGCGGGGGAGGCAAGGGGCGGGAGGCGCCTGAAATAAGGTCAGCCAAATTCGGGAAGCGCTTGCGGCGGGTTACTCCCTCCGTCACGCTGCCGAGGACAAGCCTCGGACAGCGCGCCACCTCCCCGAAGAGGAGGCTAAAATATGGTGACGCCTTCCGCTGCGATGAGGCGGGAAGGGAAATGTGGGATAGGGCTTGACAGAATGTGTGATTTGTGCTAATATAAGAGCGCGGAATAAATCGTAATAAGGGGTAACTATGTTTCAGATCAAAGACTTAGTCAAGACTTACACGCCCAAAGATGCCGAGCCCGTGATGGCGCTTCGCGGCATCACCGTCGATTTCGGCGAGACGGGCATGGTGTTCATCCTCGGGAAATCGGGCTGCGGAAAGAGTACGCTCCTGCATGTGATGGGCGGGCTCGACTTCCCCACTTCGGGGGAGATCGTCATCGACGGCAAGTCGAGCAAGGACTTCACCAAAGAGGACTACGACAACTACCGCAACACCTATGTGGGGTTCGTCTTTCAGGAGTACAACCTGCTGCCCGAGTTCACGGTGTACGAAAATCTTGCCATCGCCCTGCAATTGCAGGGGAAGAAGGCGGACAAGGCGCTTCTCAAAGAGTATCTGAAGCGCGTCGACCTCGAAGTGGACGAGAAGCGCCGCCCCACGCAGCTTTCGGGCGGGCAGAAGCAGCGCGTCGCCATCGCGCGGGCGCTCATCAAGGACCCGAAGATCATTTTCGCGGACGAGCCCACGGGCGCGCTCGACGCCAAAACGGGCAACGATATTTTAACGCTTTTGAAGTCGCTCTCGAAGGACAGGCTCGTCATCGTCGTCTCGCACGACGAGGAGTTCGCGCGGACGTTCGGCGATCGGGTGCTCGAGATGTCGGACGGGCTCATCGTCGCGGACAGCGCGGCCTCTTAAGGGGGCGGCGCAATGGAGACCACATTCCGACGCGCGAAACTCTCGCTGCTTGCGGCGGTGCGCATCGGCTCGCACGGGATGCTGCAAAAGCCCGTGCGGCTTCTCATCGTCCTCTTTCTGACGGCGGTGGCGCTCATCCTGTTCGGGCTCTCCGTCACCGTCGCCATGTACGATGAAGACAGGGCGATCGCCGAGAGCATGGTGCTTTACGACCGCGCGACGATCGTCGCAAAGCCCGACGGGAGCGCCTTCTCCGAGGAGGAGCTTGCCGTGCTCGAAGAAAGGGCGGGCAAGGCGTTCGGCACGCTTTCGCCCGCGCCGCAGGAGCTCCTTCCCGGGCTCATGCAGTTCACGGCGGGCAGTTATCCGACGTCGGAGGAGCTGAAGGGGTGCCTCCGCAGATCGCCCTTTTCTTTTGCCGTGCTCTCGGAAGAGGCGATCGGCGAGGCGGAAGGCTATTCCCTCACGGGGCGGCTGCCCGCAAAGAAGGAGGAGATCGTTCTCCCCGCCTGCTTGGCAAAGACGTTCACCGTCCTCAACTATTACGACGAGATCGCAAGCCCGCAGGTGTATCATAAAGAAAGTTTCACCTGGGAGTACGATAAGACGCATCTGACGCGCATTTCTTCCCACGAGGAGCTCATCGGAAAGCGGCTGTATCTTGCCGACCCCGCGGGCGGGGAACCGCTGCAAGCGAGTATCGTCGGCATTCTCGAATATGAATGCGGGCGGGAGGGCTATCACAACGCGAGCGACATGAGCCTGACGCTCGAAGATCAGCTCGTCGTCTCGGAAGAATATGCAAAGGCAGCGTTTGGCGGGAGCGCGGGGATGTACGCCCTTGCGGGCCGTCCGCGCAGCAGCGCCGAAGCAGCAACGCTCTATGAGCTCCTGAAGAGCGGGGAATACCTCGTCTACACCGACGCCGTGACGCAGGTGGAGGACTACCGCGAGACCATCTCGGGCTTCACGGGCGCGTTCGTGGGCGTGGGGGCGGCGTTCGCCGTCTTTGCGGGGGC
>CALWCH010000036.1 GCA_944376335.1 uncultured Clostridia bacterium | reverse complement strand
TGCGTCGCCGTGGAGATGACGCAGTCAAAGGTGGAGATGCACTCCGAAATGAAGCGCGACACGCCCTTGATGGACTTTGACTCCACGATGACGAGGAAGTCGTACGCGCCGCTCATGAGATAGAGCGTCTTGACTTCGTCGTGCTGGGAAATTTCTTCGGCGATGCCGTCGAAGCCCGAGCCGCTCTGGGGCGTCACCTTGACTTCGATGAGCGCCTCCACGCACTCGTCCTCTTCCTCGTCGAGGTTGACGAGCGCCGCGTATTTTACGATGGTGCCCCTTCTCTCCATCGCGCGGATGGCGTCCTCTACCTTCTCTTTGTCCTCGCCGACCATCACGGCGACCTTCTCCGCAGGGCAGCGGCAGTCCGCCGTCAATACATCGAGGATATCCCGTTCGAGCTTGTTCATAACTCCCCTCCTTGCTGTGATTCCCTATATTGTAGCGAATTTGCGGGAAATTGTCAAACGCATTTGCTTTTTTCCCCGAAATCGGCTATAATGGGGGCATGTTTCGCATCTGGGGAAAGGTCTACATGAACGAGCGCATCGAGCGGCAGTGCGTCTATGCCCGCGACGAGCGCTTTACCTATTCGGAGTTCTTCCGCTATCTCACCGACATCTGCGGCGAGCTGGACGTGCCCACGCCCGTCCTTCTAAAGCCGCACATCTTTCAGTACGCAAAGTTCAACCACGTCGTCTTCCGCCCCGCCGACTTCATGGAGGAAGTGCCCTTCACGAAGCTCGTATTGGAAAATATTTTGTAAAAAATGATAGAAGCGCCGCGCGCCGCCCCCGAACGGGGGCGGCGCGCGGCACGTTTTGCGTGAGCACGTTTTATGATGCAGCGGCGTTCGGGCGCCGCCTTTCTTTTTTGGTCTCTGCGCCGCTTATTTTAAGCGGTATGCGCGGCCTCCTGCGCCTTGGGCTTTCTGCCGTCGAGGAAGGCACTTACGCCCTTCTGCCGCATCTTATAGACGAAGAAATAGAGGGGCGCGCCGAGCGCGTATACCCAAAGGGACTGCGTCGCCGCGAGGGAGCCGACAAAGAACCAGTAGCTCGCCGCCGCCGTCTCCGCGGCCATCGTATTGCACAAAAAGACGATGATGAGCGGGATGCAGAAGGCGTTGAAGAGGACGGGGAAGAGCCCGCCCACCGCGACGCGCGCAATGTGATTTTTGATGAACTTGCCCGCGAAATAGGTGCACAGGGCGGCCAGGAGCGTTGCAAGGGAGCCGATGAACACGTCGTAGACGAGATACAGCGAGCCCAAATTCGCCAGCATGCAGCCGATGTAGAGCGCGGGGACGGCCTCGGGGAAGAAAAGCGGGAGGATGGTGAGCGCCTCTGCAGGCCTGATCTCAAGATAGCCCTCATACGCGAGCGCCCCGAAGGCATAAGTAAACGCAACATACAGCGCGGCGATGATGCCTGCGCGGCAGATGCGTTTGGTGGTAAAAAATTGCTTCATGAAGTTGTACCTCGGTTTTTTTATTCAGAAGTGTTGCCCGAAAACCTTCTGTGTGTGCTATCATATCGAATTTTTTGCTTTTCGTCAAGCAAAAAGAGGCGGCTTGCCATACAGCCGCGGCAATATTTTCATTGGAAATTTCTATAAGAGGGTTGCATTTTTGCCGAGGTTGTGCTAAACTGAACATGCCACGTTAACTGCATATTTTTTACCTAATAGGTACGAAGCGGCATTTCGTATCTCTTTTCCCCAATGTAAGGGAGTTTGTGTTGCAGCAATCGGAGATACCTATGCAGGGCGTGTCTTCGATTGAAGGCACGCTTTTATTGTACAATAAGAAAAATTTTGTGGGAGGAATTGAATATGCAATGTAAGAAATGCGGCACGACGTTCGAGGGCAAGTTCTGCCCGAAGTGCGGCACGCCCGTCAACGAGACGCAGCCCGTCTGCCCCGTCTGCGGAAAGCCCCGCCTTGCAGAGGCACGGTTTTGCAGCAACTGCGGGCACGATTTCCAAAAAGCGGCGACGCCCGCCCCCGCTCCGAGTAGTCCGTCCGCTCCGTCGGCAGCCGTCAAGCGCAAACCCAAGCTTACTAAAAAGCAGGTCAGGGCGATCGTCATCGTGGTCTTAGTCATCGCCGTGCTGCTTGCCGTCATCATTCCCGTGAGCGTTCACTTCTCCAATCACTTCCGCATCGGCTATGTGAAGAAGATCGCGATGGGCGCAACACGCGAGCAGGTCATCGAGCTCTTCGGCGAGCCCTATGACTACAACGAAAATTCCTATACGTTTGAGTACTACGATAACTCCTACCGCAAACTGTTGGAGGAAAATGACAGCTTCGACCCCGATAATATTCAGGACTGGAACGACTTCGAGGACGCCTTCAACGACGCGCTGGAGCTCGAGCAAAAATTACAGACGCAGGAGTATAAGTACGTCAAAGTCACCTTCGATGCGGACGGCCTTGTTTCGAGCGTGTTCTTCGACGCCGCCCGCACCGAGGAGAATAAGGGCGAGAAAAAGACGCCGACTTCGGGCAGCCCTGTTAAGTATTCGGTTTATACTTACGAAACAGAAGTTTCCTGCGCTGTGGAGTATTCCGACGGGAGCTATTATCTGTGCTCCGTGCCCTTGCGTTTTGATGAGGTGGGAGAATTTACATTCAAATGGAACGACCTCTACGGCAATGAGTTTGAAAATACATTGCATGCCGCAGAGGACCCTAATATTGATTTTGGCACGGGCTGGCGGTATAACAAACAACAGCGGACGTTATACATCCTCTCCGATGAGGCATTTTCTATTAACCTTACTTCTAAAATGACAAGCGTTGTGATCAGCGACGGCGTGACGCGGATAGGAAATTATGCATTTGATGGCTGTGAAGGTCTTACCTCTATCAATATCCCCGACAGCGTAACAACTATTGGAGACGGTGCGTTTGAAAATTGCAGCAACTTGACAAGTATTACGATTCCGAACAGCGTCACCTCTATCGGAGAGAATGCGTTCTCTGACTGCATCAATCTTGATAATATCAGCATTCCCGATAACGTCACGTTCATCGGAGAGTATGCCTTTCAATATTGCGACAACCTTACAAACATCACGATTGGCAACGGCGTCGCTTCCATCGGGAGGGGGACTTTCTCTTACTGCAAAAACCTTACAAACATCACAATCGGCAATGGAGTCACTTCCATTGAAGAGAATGCGTTCCATTCTTGCGAAAGCCTTGCGAATATCACGATCCCTGACAGCGTTACTTCCATCGGAAATTGGGCGTTCGACGATTGTGTCGGACTTAAGAGCGTCACGATTGGAGAAGGTGTAACAGATATTGGTTGGGGTGGATTTGAGGGCTGCGGCAGCCTTACGACCGTTTATTACAATGGAACGAGAGAGCAGTGGGATATAATTTCGGTCGGCTTGGACAATGAAGACCTCACTGGCGCAAAGATCCTTTTCAAGGGCGAATGGTGAGTTGAAGTTTATATGAAGCGAACACCGCTCCGTAAGGAGCGGCGCTTGGCGTGGAGAAAAAATATGCCGCGGCGGCGGGCTTCTGCCCGCCGCCGCGGCACTGTTTTGTGAAAGCAGGCGGCGCCCCGTATCGGGGCGCCGCCGCGGCTTCCTTATAAAAAACCTTATTATTTTTCGCGAAGATATTCGCATGAACCCCTAAAACTCGTCCCGTTCGTGGTCAGGCAGGGGGTTTGAGAGGAACACCTTTTCGGCGATGCGGCAGAAGGTGCGCGCGTCCTCCTCGCCGATGACGTCGATCACCCGTCCCGCAAGCGCGAGCGAGTTTTTATGCTCCTCCAAAAATTCGGGGAGCTTCTCCTTGACGGGCGTAACATACGTCGTCCGCTTGTCCTCGCCCGTGCGCCGCTCCAGAAAGCCGCGTTTGACGAGCGAGCCGATCGTCCTGTTCACGAGCGATTTGAGCATGCACGTCTTTTTGCAGATATCGCCGAAGGCGACCGCGCCCACGCCGTCCTTTTTATAGCGGTCATAGACGATCGCCATCACGACCGCCTCGTTATAGATCATCTTCTTGGTAATGCGCGTGTTTTTGAGGGCACTCGTCGCCCTGATCCATGCAAAGATGAGTGCCTCTTCCAATTCCAGCCGCTCCTCGGCGGTCATCTTGTCTTTCTCGTTCATATGGGCCTCTTCACTTTATTAACAAGATTATACCCTCTTTCAAGGAGAAAGTCAAGCGGCGGAGAAAAATCCGTTTGCTTTTTGCGCGCGCGGGTACTATAATAGAGGCAAGAACATGCGGGGCGCACCTGCCCCCAAGGAGAAAGGCATGAAACTTCCCACGGACGCAGTTATGCTTTTGAGTTTTGTAAACACCAAGCTGCGAGACGAATATAATGATTTGGACGCGCTTTGCGACGATCTGGACGTTCCGCGCGAGGAACTCGAAGAGAAACTTTCGGCGATCGGCTACACCTACGACCCCGCCCGCAATCAATTCCGCTGATTTTGTGGAAAACCTCTCCCTATTGTGGAGAAAGTGGAAAAACGGGGGAGTTATCCACATTCGAATGTCGAATTGTGGAAAGCTTATGAGCAATGCGGCGGAAAACGCCCGTTCGGGGCGAGGAAAATAATTAAAAGGAGGCGGCCTATGACGGCAGGTGAAATTGTCCTATGGGTATGCGCTGCGCTTCTCGGCGCGGCGATCCTTCTCTTTGCCCTGCAGGTGCTGATGGTGGGCATCACCTTTTCCCTGCTCTACGGCAGGGTGCAGCACGCCTTCAGCCGCCGTGCCCTCTTTTCCGATTTCCCCGAAATTCCCGTGCGGCGGGAGTTCGTGCCCGTCTCGCGGCACAGAAAACTCGCCGTCTATCACCTCGGCGAGAAGAATACAAAGGGGCTCGTCATCGTCTCCCACGGCATCCGCGACCGCGCGGAGGGATACTTCTCCGAGGCGCGCGGCTTTTTAGAGCGGGGCTACCGCGTCCTTTTATACGACGCCACGGGCAGCGGCGCCTCTTCGGGCAGGAGCCAGCTCGGCCTGCCGCAGTCTGCCATCGACCTGCAGCGCATTTTAACTTGGGCGGAGCAAAACCCCGCCTTTGCGGGGCTAAATTTCTACCTCTACGGCCACAGTTGGGGCGGATATGCCGTCTCTGCCGTGTTCTGCAAGGGGGCGCACCCGCGCGTGAAGGCGGTCGCCTCGCTCTCGGGCTTCAACGACCCCGGCTACATGCTCTTCGAGAGCACCTCGACGGCGACCGTGCACTTCGGGCGGTTCATGTATCCCGCGCTCTTATTCGTGCAGGTGCTGCGCTTCGGCCGCGCCATGTACGACACAGCGGAGAAGGGCATCCGCGCCGCCAAGAATACGCGCTTCCTCATCCTGCACGCCGAGCACGACGAGGCGATCAAGCTCAACGGCGCGAGTATCTACGCCCGAAGGAAGGCGCTTGCAAGCGAGGGAGAGCGTGTAAAATTCAAGGTCATCGAAGGGAGAAGCCACTTAAACGCGTGGTTCTCGCCTTCGGCATGCGAGAAGGGCGAAATTTACGAGGCGCGTTACAAACAGCTGGTGGGAAAGTTCGGCTTTCAGCTCACGAAGGCGCAGGAGAAGAGCTTCTACGCGCCCATCGACAGGGCGGAGCGCATCGCCCTCTCCGAGCCCGACCCCGCCTTCTTTGCGCGCATCGACCACTTTTATGAGGGAAAGGATGATCTCGAAACTTGATTTGATGAAATTGTTTTCCGAGTACGACGGGGAGATCTCCGAGGGAGACTTTACCCCGGACGAGCTCGAGGAGTACCTCCGCGAACTGCAGGGAGCGGAGGCGCCGCTCTCCCCCGCCGAGTGGAAGGCGCGCTATTTTGAATATTACGACGACGTGAAGGATAAGAGTTTGAAGCGGCAGGATTGGTAAAAAAAGTCTTTCGCGAAAATCTTTTTTCGTGCCGAAAAAATCTTTCCGCGAGGGGTGGAGTTAGCTGATTTTAACGGGCGGCTTCGCCCGCCCACCTTTCTGTCATTCTAAGAACAATAAGTCCGAAGTATCGGACAAATTGGGTCCTGCTGCGCAAAAGCGTGGTTTTGCTTGCAGAGTTCATTTGGAGAACGCCTGTCTGTAAGCCGCGCCGCCTCACCTTTCCTCCATAAGCGCAGGTATGCGCAAATTGGGTGCGCGGGCGAAGGCGCAGCCTTCTTGCGCCATTATTTTTAATTCCCTCCGCCCCCCCCCCCCCCCCCCCAAACGCACGAC
>CALWCH010000035.1 GCA_944376335.1 uncultured Clostridia bacterium | reverse complement strand
CTCCCGATCTCAAGCGGTTTTCATGAGTTTTACGGCAAGCACCGTCATGTCGTCCTCCGCCCTTCCGCGATAGCAGGCGAGTGCCTTCTTTAAGACTTCCTCGGCAAGCGACTGCGGGTTGAGCGGTTTGAGCGCGCTCAAATAGGCATACAGCTCCCCCGAAGAGCCGAACGCCGCCGTCACGCCGTCGCTCATAAAGAGCATAAAGTCTCCCGCCTGCATGTGCGCGCGGATCGTCGCGGGGTGCACCGCCTCCAGCATGCCCATGGGCAGGGACTCTCCCTCCAAAACGCGCAGCTCCTCCTCCGTCAAGATGAACCCCGCGGGCGAGCCGATCTTCACGATGTCCGCATCCCCCGTATCGAGATCGACGGCGGCAAGGTCGAGGCAGGAGAAGGTCTCCCCCGAATAGGAGATGAGGCGGTTGACCGTCGAAAGCACGGTCTTAGAGGGCATGCCCGCCTTGTAGAAGCTCTCTAAAAGGTTGAGCGTGCGGTCGGAGACGTCGCGCGCATTCTGCCCGCTCCCCATGCCGTCCGAGAGGGCGACGAGGAAGCGCCGCTCGTCGATCTTTAAGACGGAGTAGGTGTCGCCGCTCCTTACTTCGCCGTCCTTGACTCTTGCGGCAACGCCGAACGCCGCATCGTATTCCGGCCGCCGCTTTAAGACGAAGCAGGCGTTCTCCTCGTTGAGGCTGATCTTCTCGGCGAGGGCGAGGGGTACCCCCAGGGCATTGCTCGCAACGCGGCAGAGCGTCCTTGCATTCACCGCATCGGAGAGCGTCAAACTCACCGTAATGCTCTCTCCCTCGCCATAGACGAAGATCTCCGAGCTCAAAATGCCCGCCTGCGCCAGCGCGCCCGAGAGCGCGTTCTCCCCCTCGGCAAACACACATTCCTCGCTCTGTTCAAGAGCGATGCCGCGCAAAATTTCGCTCACCCCGTGCGCCTGCTCGGCAAGCAATTTGCGGCTCTCGCGGGCGCTCTCCTCTTCCTGAACGCTCCCACGGTATTGGGCGAGCAGGCGGTTGCACGCAAAGAGCATCCCCGCAGCATTATGGCACTTTGCGGCGAGTTCCTCGGGAAGGTCCACAAGGCTCACTTGCCCCTTGACGGCGCCCACCGCAACGAGGCGCTCCATCGCGGCAAAAACGCCCTCCTTCTCGCACCTGCCCCGCCCCGCACAGTCTGCGCAGAGGGTATAGCGCAGTTCGTCCGAGAGCATCTGCGCCTGAGAGGGCCGCGGATCGTCCGCATCAAAGGCGATCTCGATCTCGCGGAAGAGGGTGGAGACCTCAAAGAGGCGCTCTCCCACGGCGCGGCGGTTGCGGTTGATGGCAATGCGCGGGAGGGAGCGCTCACGGTAGAAGAGCAGCGTGCGCTTCAGGCGGGTGTACAGCTTTTCGGGCAGGGCAATGGTGAGGATGACGGCAGCAAGGCACGCCGCGAGCGTGAGGACGATGCGGACGGTGCTCTCCGCATACAGCCCGTCGAGCGCCATCACTGCAGGGAAGCAGATGAGAAGCGACAGCGCCGAGGCGATGCGCCCGTAGGGGGTGAGAAGGAGGGCGAGGCAGGCGCAGGCGGAAAAGACCGCCATCGGCAAGAGGTCTGCGTGAATGAGGCAGAGGGGGAGGGAGAGCACCACGGCAAGGGGCACCGCGGAGGCATTCCGCAAGAGCTGCACGGAAATGAGAAGCGCCGATAAAGAGACGGCAAAAAAGGCGGGCTCGCCAAACGCAGAGCACAGTCCCGCGCCCGCGAACAGCCATATGAGGGAGACCTCTGCAAGCTGCGCCGCCGTCAGACGGCAGCGGAAGGCGCGCGTGAGGATGGCGCTCAGCCCGCCCTCGAAGAGAATGGAAAGGATGATGGCGAAAAGGGATAAAACCGCCTTCTGCAGGAGAGGCGAGAGGGGCACCGCATACCCCGTGTGCGGGAATAAAAAGAGGAAGGGGAGCTCAGAGAGGACGAGTAAGGCATATTTTGCCCACGCCGATCTCTGCTTGCGCTTTGTAAGGAGCAAAAAGCCGCCCGAGAGCACCACCGCCTGCAAAAATGCCGAGAGCATCGCCATCCACGAGAGGGCAGAGGCGGCGGCAAGCATGTGCCCGATGCCGAAGAGAATGGGGTCCAGCCCCGCCGAGAGTGCGGCAAAGAGCAGGGCAGAAGAGAGCGGCTCCCTCCGCGGCAGCGCGAAGTTCAAAAGCACCATGCAAAGGAAGAGTGCAAAATATTTTCCCGCCCGCTTGAGGGGGAACGGGGCCGTGACGGCGCGTCCTTTCATAAGCTACCTCGTGCAAAGTTTCCTCACATTATAGGGCGGCGTGAAAGGCAAACACGCAAAAGTTGCGTATTTATTTGTCGAAGAAAAGAGGTTCACGAATTTCTTTTGCTTCGCAAAATAAATTCCGTGAGAGGTGGAGAAAGTACATATCACAACCCCGTCGCCCACGCACCGAACTGTCCGCAAAGACAATAAGCCCTAAGCATAGGGAAAATTGGGCCCTTCAGCGGAGGGGAACCCTCCTCGAAGCGTTATTTTGGGAAGCGCCTGTTCTGTTACGAGCTGCGCAGGGCAACCCTGCTCGCGCAAGCAATTTATAATTCCCGCCCACCCACCCCCAAAAGAGAGTTCACGAACTTTCTTGATTTGCAAAAGCGTGGTTTTGCTCGCGGCAGTAAATTTTAGTTCACACTATTTTGCGTTCTGTAAAAAGTCGCCGTAGATGATCGCCCTACGGCATAAAACAATCCCCCGTCGCGGAGAGCGGTGGGGGAGTGGATACTTTTTTAGTGCGAGGCGGAGTGGGGGAGTGCGAGATCCCCGAAACAAAAACGTATCCTCCGCGCGGCCGCACGGAGGAGAATTTATGGTGCCAAATTCAGTTGTGACCGGGGCGGGCCTTTCGGCGCTATCTCGGCTTGAACTCAATGTGGAATCAAACTTCCGGGTGCGATCAAGTGGGTCGATCGCGTTAAGTTCCGTTCATCCGACTAGCTTTGCGCCCCTTCGGTGAAATTGTACGTTGGTCTGTCCTCCTTATCCGAGATCTTTCTCGCCTCATGGGAAATGAAGTTTGTCATATCAAGTACACCTCCCGATATGAGATTCTCTCGGAGAAGATTCTCCGCTTTGCGGGGTCAGCCTGCTTTCCCCGCTTGTTTAGGGTAACCACAGTTACATGGTCATTGGAGTAGTCCTCACTCGTTATTCAATTCCCGCCTTTGAAGTTATCGCGTTAATTGTGCATTGGTCTTTCCATCCTTGTGAGATTGCCCTAAAGTTGCATCGGTTTACATGCACATTGGAGTAGTCCCCTTTGATGATTTGTGAGAAAGTAACTTTATTGTGTGTGTTTCTTTCTCTTTCTTGGCTACATTATAACACATATCCCGATTTTGTCAAGCGTTTGGGGAAAAATTTTTCGCATTTTCCCGAACTTTTTTTCGTGGGAGGGGTGGCTTTCCAACCCCCGAAGTCACTCCGCCCCCTCGACCAAGACGGCGATCTCCGCATCCAGCCCCGAAGGAAACAGCTCCTTCAAGGCGGCGTGGCGCTTCACATCGCTCCGCCAAAGGTCTCGGGAGAGCAGAAAGAGGTCACACCCGCTTGCCTTCACCGCCGCCCAGAGGCGTTCGGCGTAGGAGGCAACCAGCTCTTCCGCCTGCCGTTCGTCCGCGTCCGTCGCAACGTTGGTCTCCGTGCCCGCTAAAAAGTCCTTCTCCGTGCGGTCGCTCACGAGTACTTTGAGCGCAATTTCAAGCCGCGCGCGCGGCACGGCGTCCTCCGTAAGCGAGACGCTCCCCTTATTGCGCTTGATGTTTAGGGAGACGGGCCCGCCCTCGCCCTCCACGGTGAGGATGCCCGCCTGCACCTTCCCCATCAAAAGGTTATAGGCAAACGTCTCTTCGGCGGAAAGGAGCCCCGTCATCTTCCCTTCCGAAAAGAGCGCCGTCTCCTCCGCGCGGAAGAGCACCTTCTCCCCGCCCGACGAGCCCGATGAGCCCGACGCACCGCCGCCCCCCGCATCTCCCGCCGAACCCGCATCTCCCGCCGAACCCGCCGAACCAGAAGAGCCGCCCGTCTCCTCTTGGGGGAGTGTGCGGATATAGGGCATGAAGGAGCTTTGAGAGACGCCCAGCGTCTGGACGGCGAATTCTCTCAGGGTATTCTTCACGGTCGCGCCCGACTTTTCCGCCGCCCCCGAAAAGAGCTTCCCGATGGCGAGCGAGGGAGTATCGTCAATGGCACTCGTCTCCTTCAGAACGTCTGCCGCCCTGCCCGCCGCCACGGCGACGGCGCAGTTGTCCGACATATACTCATTGTGCAAGAAATAATTTAAGGCGGGCATTGCGCCCTCCCTTGCCGCCCCTTCGCCGAGCAGCACCAAGGAGCAGAAATCAAACTTGGGCACCCAGCCCGAGTCCGCATACATCTCCGTCAAACAGTCCGCGACCGTCTCGCCCTCGCCCGAGAGCTCCACGCTTGCCGTCCCGCCCTGCGTCTCCCCGCCCTTGGGGACGGACACCTGCGCCGTGAGAAGATACCCATCTTGCGTCCTGTCGATGCCGGCAGCGAGAATGACGGCGGTCTTTTGGATATCCACAAGGCCGAAGTCATTGGAAAAGAAGGCAAAGAGCAGTACGCCGCCGAGGAGCAGCGCAAACTTGGGCGCGGCACGCTTTAAAAGTCTCTTCATTTGAGCCTCCTCTCTTCGCGCAGGGGGAGCAGGGCAAGGGGCAGGAGCACCGCAAAGAGGGGAAACACCCAAAAGAGGGTGCCTGTTATTAGCTTTTCGGCGGCGGGGAAGGAAAAGGAGAACACCGACGAGAGCGCGGCGATCGTGCCGTTCAAGACGAGCGAATAGACAAGGCACTTTGCTTTGCTCTCCCCGAAGGCGCTTTTTAGGAGCTCCGCCGCCGAGAGAAGGGGCAGAAGCGAGGTAAACACCATCGCGAGCGCCATTGCATAGATGAACACATAGTCGATGCGCCCCAAAAGCTCGATGGCGGGGAAGTACTTCGCCGTCTTCGAAAAGGCAAAGAACTGCACAGGGGAAATGTCCTGAAAGATGCCGTAAAAGAGGGCGAAAAAGAGCAGCACCGCCATGCCGCCGATGCCGTGGGCGAGGGCAGACTTCCACGCAAGCCCTCTTTGATAGTCGATCTTGCCGAGGAAGGGGAGCAGGAGCGCGCCGTCTAAAAACCACGGCGTCGTATGCAGCGCGCCCGAGAATATCCCCGTGCCAGAAATGCCCACGGGGGCGAGCGCCGTAAAATCCGCCTCTCCAAGGGAAAAGAGGACGAGAAAGAGGAAGGCGGCGGCAGAGAGCGGCGCGAGCAGATCAAAGACGCGCCCGAAACAGCCGAGCGGCTTCATGCAGAGATAGACGGAGAGCAGAAAGAAGGGCGCAAAGAGCAGGTCGGAAGGCAAAGTATCGTAAAAGACGCTCTGCACCATGAGCTTTTGCTCAAAGAGGGGGATATACGCCGCAAAGAGGAAGAAGAGCGCAAGCAGCACGCATCCCAAATACGCCGCCCATTTGCCGATGGCGCGGCGGAGAAGCTCGAAGAAGGAGAGCCCCCGCTTTGCAAGCAGCACGGCTGCAAACACGGCGAGCGTCTCCACGGCGAGGGAGAGAAGCGCCGAGAGCCACAAGTCGTTCTTGACTTCCGCAGAGAGCCGTGCGGGCAGCAGGACGAGCTTGAGAAGGGGCGCAAGGCAGGCAAGAAAGAGCAGGAGCTGCCGCGGGGCAATGCGATTCATTTCAACCTCCTTTTGTTGGCGCTGTTGAGAACGCGCGGGCGGTACTTCAAGGCGCGCACGGAAAATTTGACGACGCCGTCCTTCATATCGCGGAGGATCATCGGGGAGAAGGGCGCCATGAGCGGCACGCCGTAGTTCTCCGTCGCCACGAGTTCAACGAGAATAAACGCCGTCGCAAGCACAATGCCGTACGTTCCCAAACTCCCCGCCGCGAGCAAAAGGAAGAGCCGCACGACGCTCGTCACTTCGATGAGGTCGGGCACGGCATAGAGGCCGATGGCGCTGAACGCGACGATGATGATGGCAGGCGTCGAAAAGAACCCCGCGCGCACCGCCGTCTCGCCCAAGACGAGCGCTCCCACCACCGAGAGCGCCATGCCCACATATCTGGGCATGCGGATGCTCGCCTCGTTCAAAACTTCCAGCATGAGAAGGACGAGCAGCATCTCGAGCGAGGGCGATAGGGGGATATCCTGAATGCTCCCCGCAATGGTCAGAAGCAGCTTGACGGGAAAAAGCTGCAATTTGAACAGCTGCGCCGCCACATAGAAGGCGGGCAGATACATCGCCGCGAGCATGGCAAGAAGGCGCAAAATGCGCGTCAGCGTCGCCCGCACGGAGGGCACAAAGTAGTCCTCGCCCGCCTGCAGGTCCTCCGCAAAGAGGTAGGGCAGCGTGAGGGCGATGGGGGAGCCGTCCGCAAGCACCCCGACCCTTCCCTCCGCAAGTTTTGCCGCGAACACGTCGGGTTTTTCCGTCGTGCCCACCTGTTTGATGAGCGCATGCGGCCGCGAGCACAAAAAGTCCGCAAGGTAGGAGGAGTCTGGCACCACATCGATCTCGATCTCCTTCAGCCGCCGTTCAATGCCCTCCACGACTTCCCTTCTCGCCGTGCCTTCGAGATAGCACAGCGCGACGAACGTCTTGGAGCGCCGCCCCACCTTCATAAACTTTATTTTCAGCTCTCCCGTCTTGAGCCGCCGCCGCACCATCGAGGTGTTGATCTTGATGTCCTCGATAAAGCCCTCGCGCGGGCCCTTCACCGTCACGCCCGTCGGGGGCTCCATCACGGCGCGGACGAACACCTTCTTTGTCCCCACGACGAGCGCCTCGTCCATGCCCTCCCATAATAGGACGGGGTTGCCCGTCAGCACCTCGGCGGCAAGTTCCCTCAAATCGTTAAAGGAGCGCAGCTCGGGGGAGGCGAGCCTTTCGCCCACCGCCTTCGCCGTCCGCTCGCCGCTGTAGTGCAAAAGCGGCCGCACGACGAGCGTTCCCAAGAGCTCCTTGTCCGTCACGGGGTCTGCAAAGAGCACGGTAAAGCGGATGCCCCCCTCCGCCAAAAAGTCAAAGGTGAGGATATCCTCGGCGGGCAGCATCGCCTTGAGCGCTTTCAGATCGCGCGTCTTATCGCCAGAAATTTGCATGCAAGCAGTATGCGGAAAGGCAGGAAAATCATGTAAGTCTTGTGCAGGATGGCGCAAGTTTTCTCGATTTGCTTGCCTTATAGCGGAATATATGGTATAATAAGATATCAAACTATCGAGATATAGATATTTTACGCGCATACGAAGCGGGAAACGATGTTCGGAGGGATACACATGAAAATAAGGCGGCGCTTTTTTACCCCACTTGTTTTGTTGATATCGCTGCTCCTTGCAGCGGCTGTCTTCAGCCTGCTGACGGCTGCACGGCAGGTCTCGGCAGAGGAAGCCCCCGACGAAGGGACGGTTACAGCGCCCGACGACGGTACGGGCGATGAGACCGGGGAGCCCGGCGAGGGTGAAGAACCCGAGCCCGAACCGAGCGTTGCAAGCGTCACGTCGGATGGCGAGACGTTGGAATATTCCGACTTTTCCGCCGCGCTTGCGGCATGGGGGGAGGGGGCAACGCTCACCCTGCTCTCGGACGTGACTTCGGAGACGGTCACCGTCTCCGTCACCTGCACCCTTGATCTCAATGGCTATGCCGTGCAGGGCACTTCCGGAAGGACGCTGCGCGTCTCGGGGAGTCTCACCGTCACGGATACCAGTCTCATGCAGGGCGGGGAACTCGCGGGCGGCGGCGTGCGCGTAATAGAGGGCGGTGCTTTCATCTTAGAGGGCGGTTATATCACGGATAATACCGCGGAGGACGGCGCGGCGGTCTATGTCGCCGACGGCGCATCTTTCACGATGACGGGCGGCACCGTCACGGGGAACACGGCGAGCGGCAACGGCGGCGGCGTGTATCTCTCGGGCGGCGCGTCCTTTGCGATGTCGGGCGGCAGGATCACGGAAAACACCGCCTCGGGCGACGGCGGCGGCGTGTATGCCGCGGGCAGCGCGTCGCTTTCGGGCGGAGCAACCATCTCGGGCAACACCGCAGGCGGCAAGACGGGCAACTTCTATCTCGC
>CALWCH010000034.1 GCA_944376335.1 uncultured Clostridia bacterium | reverse complement strand
AAGTACGTCGATACGCTCATCATCATCCCCAACGAAAAGATCGGGGACGTCGTTCCCCGCAATGCTCCCATGGCGGAGGCGCTCCGCGTTGCCGACGAAGTCTTGAAGCAGGGTATCCGCGGCATTGCCGACCTCATCGTCACGCCCGCCCTCATCAACCTCGACTTTGCGGACGTCAAGACCATCTTGAAGGACCGCGGCCTTGCGCACATGGGCGTGGGCGTTGCCAAGGGCGAAAACCGCATCATGGAGGCGGTGCGCCTCGCCGTCAACTGCCCTTTGCTCGAGACGACCATCGAGGGCGCGACGGGCGTCATTCTCAACGTCGTGGGCGGCAACGACCTCACCTTCGACGAAGTCAAGACTGCCGCCAACCTCATCCACGGCGTCGTCGACTACTCCGCAAACATCATCTTCGGTGCGTGCATTGACGAAAATATCAGCGACGAGGTGGAAGTCACCGTCATCGCAACGGGCTTCCCCGCAGCGGGCAGAGAGGGCACCAACCAGCTCTCCTCGCGTGCGCCCGCCTATCAGCAGCAGCGGCCCCAGCCCGCCCGTCCTCCCATGCCTCAGCAGGGGCAGGCGCAGCAGGCGCGCCCGCAGCAGCCCTCGCAGCGGCCCTTGAGCGCGTTCTCCGCCCAGCAGCAACAGCAGGTGCCCCAGCAGCCTCAGCCGCAGGCTCCGCAGGGCTACCAGCGCCCCCAGCAGCCCGGGACTTACTACGGGAACCCTCCCCAGCCGCCCACAACGCCCCGCGGCGCGTTCTACGGCAACGAGCCCCGTCAGCCCCAGAACGCCTACTACGGCACCCAGCCTCAGCCTCAGCAGAATCTCTACGACAACCCGCAGGCTCCCGCCGGCTATCCGCAGGGGGCGGGCTATCCTCAAAGCGGCGCAGCGTACGCGCAGGACCGCCCTCAGCAGCGTCCCGCACCTCAGCCGCAGGCTCCCGCTTCGGATGACTACACGCCCGACAGCCCGCAGGACCAGAAGCTTCCGCCCTTCGTGCAGAGGCTGCTCGGCAAGAAGAAATAATTGCATTGGATATGCCGCTCCGCAAGGGGCGGCTTTTTCGTGCGGCGGGGCGGCGATCTTCCTTCAAATGCTGCAAAAATTTGTTTGTTTTGTCTTTCTCCCCTGTTTGAGCGGGCGCGTTTTGCGGTATAATAGGGGGTGGAAAATCTTCTTGACTTTTACAAGGAGGAACACATATGGACGCAAACAAATTCACGAAAAAATCGCTCGAGGCGGTGCAGAACGCGCAGAACACCGCCGTCGAGTACGGAAACTCTGAGCTCACCTGCACGCACCTCGCAGAGGCGCTCCTTGAAAAGGACGGGATGTGCTATCGCATCCTGCGCCGTGCAAATGCCGATGCAGACGGCCTTCAGCGCGCCTTAAAAGAGGAAGTGGAGCGGCTCCCGCGCGTTTCGGGCAGCGGCTCGGGGCAGGTGTATGCCGCCGCTTCCCTCACGCGGCTTCTGAATGAGGCAGAGCGGCTCGCGAAGGGCATGAAGGACGACTATGTCTCCGTCGAGCACCTCTTTTTGTGCCTCTTCGACTGCGGGGAGAGCCGCCTTCTCGACCTTCTCAAGCGCTTCGGCGTGACCAAGGAGAGCTTTTTGCAGGGTTTGAAGGAGGTGCGCGGCAACCAGAACGTCAAGAGCGACAACCCCGAGGACACCTACGAGGCGCTCGAAAAGTACGGCTCCGACCTCACCAAGCTCGCCCGCGAGCACAAATTGGAGCCCGTTATCGGCAGGGATGAGGAAATAAGGAACGTCATCCGCATCCTGTCGCGCAAGACTAAGAACAACCCCGTGCTCATCGGCGAGCCGGGCGTCGGCAAGACCGCCATCGCAGAGGGGCTTGCTCAGCGTATCGTCAAGGGGGACGTCCCCGAGGGCCTCAAGAATAAGACGCTCTTCTCGCTGGATATGGGCGCGCTCATTGCGGGCGCGAAGTATCGAGGCGAGTTCGAGGAACGCTTAAAGGCCGTCCTCGAGGAAGTCAAAAAGTCGGAGGGGCGCATTCTGCTCTTCATCGACGAGCTGCACACCGTCGTCGGTGCGGGCAAGACGGAGGGCGCGATGGACGCGGGCAACCTCCTAAAGCCCTTGCTTGCGCGCGGCGAGCTGCACTGCATCGGCGCGACCACCCTCGACGAATACCGCAAATACATCGAAAAGGACGCCGCCCTCGAGCGCCGCTTCCAGCCCGTGATGGTGGGCGAACCCACCGTGGAGGACACCATCTCCATCTTAAGAGGGCTCAAAGAGCGCTTCGAGATCTTCCACGGCGTGCGCATCCACGACGACGCGCTCGTCGCCGCCGCGACGCTCTCCAACCGCTACATCACCGACCGTTTCCTGCCCGATAAGGCCATCGACCTCGTCGATGAGGCGGCTGCGATGGTGCGTACCGAGATCGACTCCATGCCCGCCGAGATGGACACGCTCAACCGCAAGATCGTCCAGCTCGAAGTGGAGGAGAAGGCGCTCTCCAAGGAGAAGGACAACCTCTCCGTTGCAAGGTACGAGCAGCTCAAAAAGGAGCTCTTCGAACTCAAGGAGAAGTTCGCCGCGATGAAGGCGAAGTGGGAGGAAGAGAAGGGCGCCATCCGCTCCGAGAAGGATCTCAAAGAGAAGATCGACGCGGTGCGCGGCGAGATCGAGGCCGCCACCACGCGCGGCGACTACGAGAAGGCCTCGCGCTTAAAGTACGGCGACCTCGTTGCTCTCGAAAAACAGCTCGAAAACGCCAAGAAGAACGTCTCTGCCCGCGGCGAGGACGCGCTCCTTCAGGACGAAGTCACCGAGGAGCAGATCAACCAGATCGTCGCCCGCTGGACGGGCATCCCCGTCGCACGGCTGAAGGAAGGGGAAAGAGAGAAAATTCTGCATTTGCCCGAACAGCTCCACCGCCGCGTCGTGGGGCAGGATGAGGCGGTCGAGAAGGTCTCCGAGGCCATCCTCCGCTCGCGTGCGGGCATCTCCGACCCCAACCGCCCCATCGGTTCCTTCCTCTTCTTGGGACCCACGGGCGTCGGCAAGACGGAGCTTGCAAAGTCGCTCGCCGAGAATTTGTTCGACGACGAGAAGAACATCGTACGCATCGATATGTCCGAGTATATGGAGAAGTTCTCTGTCTCCCGTCTCGTCGGCGCGCCTCCGGGATACGTCGGCTACGAGGAAGGCGGTACGCTCACCGAGGCCGTCCGCAGAAGACCTTACTCCATCGTCCTCTTCGATGAGATCGAGAAGGCGCACCCCGACGTGTTCAACATTCTTCTGCAGATTCTCGACGACGGCAGGATCACCGATTCGCAGGGGCGCACGGTGGACTTCAAGAACACCATCATCATTCTGACCTCCAATTTGGGCTCGGAGTACATCTCCGAGGGCATCGAGAACGGCGAAATTACGGCAGATGCCCGCGAGAAGGTCAACGAAGTTTTAAAGCGCTCCTTCCGCCCCGAGTTTTTGAACAGGCTCGACGAGATCATCATGTTCAAGCCGCTTACGCGCGAGAACATCGGCGCGATCGTCGACATCCTGCTCTCTCGTCTTAGTAAACGGCTGGAGGCGGAGCATCTCACCCTCGAAGTGACGAACGCCGCCAAGGAGTATATCGCCGACTACGGTTACGACAGCGTGTTCGGCGCGCGCCCCTTAAAGCGCTACATTCAGGCGCATGTCGAGACGCCCATCGCCCGCTATATCATCGGCGGCAACCCCGAGGCGGGCACCAAAGTGGTCATCGACCGCGGCGAGGACGGGCTCTTCCTCACGGGCGTAAAACCCGAAAATAACTGACGCATACACGCATCACCTCCAAAATGATGGGCGCGGCCGCCCGCTTGGAAACAAGCGGGCGGCCGCGCTCTCCATTCTCCATATTGACTTTTTGGGAAAAATGCGGTATAATAGGGCAAAAGGAGGCGCGCATGGCGGAGATCACAGGCATTTCGCCGCAGGTCAAGGATAAGACGCGGTGCAACATCGAAGTGGACGGCAGGTTCTTCTGCGGCATGAAGCTGGAGACGGTCATAAGCCACCGCTTGAAAGCGGGCACCGTCATCTCCGAAGAGGAACTTTCTCGTCTGCAGCTCGAGAGCGAGAAGCTCACCGCGCTCGACAAGGCGCTCACCTTCATCACCGCCTCCATGAAGACGGAGAAGGACATCCGCGCCTACCTCAAAAAGAAGGGGTACCTTCAGGACGTAAGTGACTACGTCGTCGAAAGGATGCGCTCCTACGGCTATCTCGACGACGGGGCGTACGCGCGTGCGTACATCGAACACGCGGGCAAAAAGAAGGGAGCCCGCCTCATCCAAATGGAACTCAGGCAGAAGGGCGTTCCCGACGAGGCGATCGAGGAAGCGCTTCAAGGCTTCTCGGGCGAGGAAGATAGCGCCTTGGAAGTTTTAAGGAAGTATCTCCGCGGCAAGAGCCTCGACAGGGCGACGCTTTTAAAGGCGTACCGCCACCTGATGGGCAAGGGCTTTTCTTACGAGACGGCAAAGGGCGCTTTGGAGCGCCTCGGCAGCGATTTGGACGAGGAGGGGGAGGAAGTATGAAACACAGCTATTCCAATTTGGAGATGCGCTTATCGGACGCTGCCTGCATCGAGCGGGGAACGCACTCGCTTGTGCTCATGGAGCGGGCGGGCGAGGCGCTTGCGAACGCCGTGGAGGCGGCAATGGAGCGCCTCCGCATTTCCGATGCGCTCTTTCTGTGCGGCGGGGGCAACAACGGCGGCGACGGCTTTGTCGCGGCACGGCTCCTAAAGGAGCGCGGCAAAGAGGCGGCGGTTTTGTGCCTTGCGGAGAAGTTCTCCCCTGACTGCGCCGAGGTAAAGCGCCGCTTTCAGGGCGAAATTTTCAATCGCATCCCGCGCCGAAGGTACGCCCTCATGGTGGACTGCATCTTGGGAACGGGCATCACGCGCGCGCCCGAGGGGGCGGCGATGCACCTCATTCAGCTTACAAAACAGGCGGACTATGTCATCTCTGCCGACCTTCCGAGCGGCCTCATGGAGAACGGCATCGCCGCTAAGGTCTGTGTCAGGGCGGATGAGACGGTGACGATGGGCCTCATGAAAAACTGCCTTCTGATGGCAGACGGCCCCGATGTTTCGGGCAAGGTGACCGTCGCAAACATCGGCATTGGACCCGCAGCAGCGGGCGCTTTCCTCTGGGAGGACAGGGACGCCGCTCTCTTTTACCCCAAGAAAAAGAGCAATACGCACAAGGGCTCGTTCGGAAGGGCGTGCCTGTTCGCCGCCGAGGCCGAGTACACGGGCGCCGTGTTCCTCTCGGCAAGCAGCTGCCTGCGTTCGGGCGCGGGCTATACCGAGCTCGTCGCTGCAGAGCCCCTCTATTCTTCTGCGGTGGGGAAGCTCCCTTCTGCAGTGCTGCGCCGCTTCGAGGCTTTGGGCGGCGAAATTTTATCGTCCGACTGCATCGCGCTCGGTATGGGCGCGGGGGTGAGCGACAGGCTGTATGCCCAGATCGCCGAACTTCTCGAGGCGTACACGGGCACGCTCGTCATCGATGCGGACGGCCTCAACACGATCGCAAAGTACGGCTGCGAGGTTTTGAAAGAAAAGACCTGCCGCGTCGTCATCACCCCGCACCCCAAGGAGTTTGCCCGCCTTGCGGGAAAGCCCGTGGGCGAGGTGCTTGAAAACGCCGTGGAGGAAGCCAAGACGTTTGCGAAGGAGTACGGCGTCGTCGTCGCCCTCAAAAACAATCGGACGGTCATCACGGACGGCGAGAGGGTTGCGATCAATTTGACGGGCACGCCCGCCCTTGCGAAAGGGGGGAGCGGAGACGTCTTGACGGGTTTCTTGGCGGGCACCTGCGCGCGCGGCGTTGCGCCCTTCGAGGCGGCTTGCCTTGCCTCCTACGTCTTCGGACGGGCGGGGGAGCTTGCCTCGGACGCCCTCGGCGAGTACTCCGTCACGGCAGAGGATGTGGTAGCACGGTTGGGGGAGGCGATCAAGTCGCTCTCCAAATAAATACGAAAAAACACAGCGAACTGCGCGAATAAAACGCATTTTTTGCATGTTTGCGTAGTACTATGTCAGACATAATCACTCTTTTTAGGTGGGGGCGAGCAGGCGGAGACCGACGGAGACCAGCAAGAGCGTGCTCCCTGCGGCGAGATACCACACGGGGAAGAGGGTATAAAGGCTCATTACGAGCAGGAGCGCCCCGCTCACAAAGAAGGGGCGGGCATTGCGCTTTTGAAAGATTGCCTTGAGCTTTTCGCGGTGTCTCTTGCGGGGTGCTGCGCCGAGAAGGGGCGTCGGAATAAGCTGCGTGCGCTGCAAGAGGCCATAAACCTCCTCGCCTCGGATGAGCTCGATGGGGAAGCGCTGCGCGAGGGCCTCGGCTGAGGGCGACAGCTTGTTGCAGTACAGTCTGAACTTATCGCCGCGCCGTTGAATGAGGCGGGCGACGGCGTCTGCGGAGAGCGGCTCCATGCAAAAGAGAAGTTCTGCGGGAGAGCCGTCCACGGTGAGTATTCCGTCTTGGAATCCTGCATTTGCGCCGTCCTTTTTGAGGGCGGTCTGCAGCAGCTGTGCGGTCTCTTCCGGGGGAGCGAGGGCGAGGTGCAAGAGGACCGCCTCGCACTCTTCGCGCTGTTTTGCGGAAAGATATTTTTTCGTGCGGGTGCGGCTCTCGAGTAAAAAGACGAAAACGCCCACGCCAAGCGCAAGCAGGATGCAGACGACGGCCGCCGTCCACACGGGGGCGTCGAAATAGCGCAATAGGCAAAAGCCGAGAAGGGCGGCTGCGGCGGCGTAGAAGAGCGCGTCCGCAAAAACGGGGAGATGTTTCATGCTCCGATGATTGACAAAATCCCGACAAAATACACAAATTGAGGCATTCTCGCCTGCCGAAAGCCCAAATTTTAAGGAAGTTTTATGAAAATTGCACTCTTCGGGGGGTCGTTCGACCCCATCCATCTGGAGCACATGGCGTATGTCCGCGCCACGCTCGAAAAACTTTGCGATCTCGTCATCGTGATGCCGTCCAAGCTCGCTCCGCACAAGCGGTTGGGGGCGCAGGCGGACGGGGAGGCGCGCCTTCAGATGTGCCGCCTCGCCTTTGAGGACGAGCCGCGCGTGTTCGTCAGCGACTTTGAGCTTACAAAGCGCGGCGTAAGCTACAGCTATCTCACCTGCCGTGCCTTCCAAAAACAGTACCCCGACGCCGAGCGGTATTTCCTCGTCGGCGCGGACATGCTCGAGGACTTCTTCACCTGGAAGAACCCCGAGGACATCCTCGAAAACGTGACGCTCGTGGCGTGCGGGCGGGGGAGCGAGCGGACGGAGCAGCTGCACGCGCGCTTTTTTAAGACCTTTCAAAAGGACTTTTTATCCCTCGATTTTACGGGGAAGGAGGTCTCGTCGACGGACATCCGCGTCTTGCTCGCCTTCGGCAAGCCGCCCGAGGCGCTCGATACAAAGGTGCTTGCCTATATCCGTGAGAGGGGGTTATATACCCACCCCGCGATCGCACCCGCGCTTGCCTTGGAAAAACCCGAACGGCGGGAGCACAGCCTCCGCGTTGCCGAGATGGCGTGTGCACGCGCGCGGAGCTTGGGCATCCGCGAGGACAAGGCGCTGCTCGCCGCTGCTCTTCACGACTGCGCCAAGTATGTGCCGCTTTCCTCGCCGCTTTTGGAGGGTTTCGCCTGTCCCGACAACGTGCCGCCGCCCGTGCTGCATCAATATACGGGCGCGTACCTCGCCGAAAAGCGGTTTGGCATCCGCGACGGGGAGATCCTCGACGCCATCCGCTATCACACGAGCGGCCGTGCGGGGATGGGGGTGCTTGAAAAGCTCGTCTATCTTTCCGACCTCTTAGAGGCGGGGCGGGACTTCCCCGGGGTGGAGGAATTGAGGGCGCTCTTTTGGAAGGACCTCGATGAGTGCCTCTTCGTGAGTTTGCGCCATGAGGTGGAATACTTGAACGGAACGGGCAAAGAGGTGTATCCGCTCACGCAGGAGGCCTACAATTGGGCAAAATCACAACGCGAAATCTTAAAATAACGGCTTTTGCATAGTATTATGCTAGACATAATATTGATAAATATTCAAATAATAGGAGGAAATTGAATGGAAAGTTACGAACTTGCAAAGGCTTGCGCCAAGGTGCTCTCCGACAAGAAGGCTCAGGACATCGTCATTGTCAACGTGGGCGATCAGACGGTGGTGTGCACATACTTCGTCATTGCGACGGGCAAATCGACGACGCAGGTGCACTCCTTGGGCGACAATGTGGACGAGCAGATCAAGAAGCTCTATGGCCTCGATCCCATCCGTCAGGAGGGCTTTCGCGAGGGCAGATGGGGCGTTCTCGACTACGGCGACGTCATCGTGCACGTCTTTAACGAGGAATCCCGCCTCTTCTATTACCTCGAACGGCTTTGGGATTCGGGCACCAACATCGAACGCTACGAGGACTGATGCTTTGCATGATTTGAGGGCCGCGGCGCATTTTTGCGCCGCGGCCCCTTGCTCATTTTACGAATTTTTTTTGACTTCGACCCGCTTGGGCTCTTCATACTTGGGCTTTTTCTTCACCCGCTTTTTTTCGACAAGAAGATACACGGGCTGCGGCTTTTCCTCTTTTTCTTCCCGTTCATCCGGTTTTTTCTCCTGTTCGGGCTGTTTTGGCGGCTCTTTTTGCGCTTCTTCCTGCTTTTGAGAAGGCCGCATCGCCCGCCAGCCCAGCAGCGCCAGATGCCCTGCATGGACGCACGCAAAGCACCCCAAAAAGAGAAGCAGCACATAAAAAAGTCCGCTGCCTGCGGCGGCAAGTAACCATTCACACATAGGATGAGCTTACCAAAAACGTGCTGTCATGTCCTTTGAAAAAGGGGCATATTTTCTCCTTTTTTGGGGAAAATTTGTGGCATGAAACGCTTTTTTCGTCTGCTTTCGCACGCCGCTCCCGCTTCCGAGCCCATCCCCGCCGCTCCCATACCTTCCGAACGCCCTTACGATCCGCAGGAAGAACCTCCCGCGCCGCCCGTTCCCGTGACGCTTCCGACCCTTCCGCCTGAGCCCGCCCCTCCCGAAGAAGAACGCTTGGAACAGCCCGACGGGGAAGGGCAGGTCGAGCCCGGCTTGCAGCCCGAACAGGCGCCCGATGAACCGCCCGAGAGCCCGCCCCTTCGCGTCCTTTCCGCTGCAGAGGAGGCGGAGTTCCGCGAGTTCTTGCGCACCAAACGGGAGGCGGAAATAGCGCTCACGCTGCGGCGGCTTGTTCTCGACCTTACGGGGGAGTGCGACCGATTCGCGCTCAAGGCGGGCGTGGAGCGCGCGGTGCTGCTGGGCGCGTGGGGGGTGCTCGTACCGCCGATTGCCGTGCCTGCCGTCAAAAAATGCCTCGCAGGGCGAGGGCCGCACATCCTGGCGCTCGTCGGGGGAACGGGGGAGACCTTCCCCTCCGTCAAAAAGCTGGAGGCAAAGCGCGCCGCCAGGCAGGGTGCGGAGGAAGTCGTGCTCGCCGTAAGCGCCTATTCGCTCAAAAACGGCTTGGGGCAAAACCTTCGGCGGGAATTTCGCGCGGTGAGAAGGGCGGCGCGGAACCGGACCTTTTCCGTTTTGCTCGCCGACAGGCGGCTCAGCCGTGAGGAAGTCGTATTCGGACTAAAAGAAGCCGCGGCAGCGGGCGCGGACGGGGCTTATCTTTCGGCAGAGGCGGAGCTTATCGAGGCGGCGAACGAAACTTGCGGGCTCTCTCTCGGCGCGGCAGGAGTGGAGAACGCCGAGCAGCTCGCCCTTCTCTATAGCGCAGGTGCGGGAAGGGCGGTCACGGCGGAGGCGGAGCGCATTGCAGACGAGCTTCGCCTTCGGGCAGAGAGAGATGCAAGAGGGGCTTGAAGGGCTCCTCTTTTTGTTTTATGGCGGGCGGTGCGCAGCGGAAAGAGGGCGAAAAGCGGCAGAAAATGGTATGTGACAAGATTTTCACTAGGTACGGGCGAGCAAAAATGCGCGAAGGGGGCAAAATCGCTTTGCGTTTTTGGAAAAATATAGTAAAATAATCAGGTGATTTTCTGCCCCTTCGGGGCAACTGCGGAGTATCAAAATGGGATTACTTAGTTTTCTGAAGAACGGCGACAGCCGCAGGAGCTTGAAAAAGCTCGATAAAATGGCGAACGAGGTGGAGCGCCTCGAGCCCAAGTACAAGGCGATGACGGACGCCGAGCTGCAGAGCCAGACGCAAGTCTTAAAGGACCGCCTGAAGAACGGCGAGACGCTCGACGACATCCTCTTCGACGCCTTTGCAGCTCTTCGTGAGGCGAGCAGGCGCGTCCTCGGCATGCGGCACTTCCATGTGCAGATCATCGGCGGCATCTGCCTCTTCCAGGGGCGCATCGCCGAGATGAAGACGGGCGAAGGCAAGACGCTCGTCGCGACCCTTCCCGCCTATCTCGAAGCGCTTTCGGGGAAGGGCGTGCATATCGTCACCGTCAACGATTATCTTGCCCGCCGCGACGCCGAATGGATGGGCAAAGTGCACCGCTTCATGGGGCTTACGGTGGGCGTCGTCGTGCCCGGCATGGACGATGATGCAAAGCGCGCCGCCTACAAGTGCGACATCACTTATGGTACCAACAACGAGTTCGGCTTCGACTATCTGCGCGATAATTTGAAGTCCGATTTGAAGCTCATGGTGCAGCGCGAACTCAACTTCGCCATCGTCGACGAGGTGGACTCCATCCTCATCGATGAAGCGAGGACGCCTCTTATCATCTCGGGCAAGGGCGAACAGTCCTCCGCCCTCTACGAACAGGTCGACAGATTCGTCCGCACCTTAAAGGGCGGCTTCGACGACGATCTCAAAGACGCCGAAGAGCGCACGGGCAGGAGCCGCAAGGACCGCGAAGCGGCAGGGGAGCGCAAGCTCGCCAAGGCGGAAGAACTCAATTGGGACTATGTCATCCAGCGCAAGGAAAAGCAGGTGCAGCTCACCGAATTCGGCGCGGAGAAGGCGGAAAAGTTCTTCAATGTCGAAAACATCGCCGATATCGCCAACGTCACCTTAAACCACCACATCCAGCAGGCGCTCAAAGCGCACGAGCTCTTCCACCTCAACGAAGAATACATCGTCAAAGACAACGAGATCATCATCGTCGACGAATTCACGGGCCGTCTCATGATCGGCCGCCGCTATTCGGACGGCCTGCATCAGGCGATCGAAGCCAAGGAAGGCGTCAAGGTGCGCGAAGAGAACAAGACGTTCGCGACCATCACCTTCCAGAACTACTTCCGCCTTTATCACAAGCTCTCGGGCATGACGGGTACCGCCAAGACGGAAGAGGGCGAATTCCGCACCATCTACTCCCTCGACGTCGTGGAGATCCCCACCAACCGTCCCGTGCGCCGTATCGACATGGACGACAAGATCTTCTCCACCGAAGAGGGCAAGAAGCGCGCCATCGTGCGCGAGATCGTCGCCCGTCACGAGAAGGGCCAGCCCATCCTCGTGGGTACCGTCTCCGTCGAAAAGTCGGAGGAAATTTCCCGTCTGCTGCGCCGCAACGGCATCCAGCACAACATCCTGAACGCAAAGAACCACGAGCGCGAGGCGGAGATCGTCGCCCAGGCGGGCCGCTATAATGCTGTCACCATCTCCACCAACATGGCGGGCCGCGGTACCGATATTTTGCTCGGCGGCAATCCCGAATATCTTGCAAAGAAGCGCCTCCGCGAAGAGGGCGTCGACCACGAGACCATCGAGCTTGCGACTTCGTATGCCGAACTCGACGAGGCGACGCAGGCGGTAAGAGACCGCTACGATCACCTCTACAAGACTTACAAGGCGCAGACGGACGAAGAAAAGAAGAAGGTCATCGAAGCGGGCGGGCTTTGCATCATCGGCACCGAGCGCCACGAAGCGCGCCGTATCGATAACCAGCTCCGCGGCCGTGCCGGCCGTCAGGGCGACGACGGCGTCTCCGTCTTCTTCATCTCCCTCGAAGACGATCTCATGAAGCGCTTCGGCGGCGAGCGGATGAAGGCGATCTACGAAAGAAGCAAGATGGAGGAGGACGAATGCCTCGAAGCGAGCGTTCTTTCCCGCCTCGTCGAATATGCCCAGAAGCAGATCGAGGGCCGCAACTTCGGCGCCCGCAAGAACGTCCTGCAATACGACGACGTCATGAACCAGCAGCGCATCATCATGTACGGCCAGCGCATGAAGGTGCTGCGCGGCGAGAACGTGCATGAGCAGGTCTTAAAATACATCCCCGACTATGCGGAAAGCACCGTGCGCGCGGCAGTCAACACCGACGTCGAGCCTTCCAAGTGGAATGTGGACGATTTGAACCGCGCGCTCGAACAGCGGCTGCTCCCCGAAGGCACCAACTATGTGACGCAGGAAAAGCTCGATAAGTGGGATTACGACGTCGCCATCAAACACATCACGAAGCGCACCGAAAAGGCGTACGAAGAGAAGATCGCCTCCCTTCAGAAGGAGACGGGCATCAACTTCGGCGACGTCGAGCGCCAGATCCTGCTGCGCAACGTCGACCGCAATTGGATCGACCACATCGACGCCATGGATCAGCTCCGTAAGGGCATCGTGCTGCGCGCCTACGGCCAGACCGACCCCGTCATCGCCTACAAGCAGGAAGGCTCGGCGATGTTCAACGAGATGATCGAGCGCATCCAGACGAATACCGTCGCCATGCTCTTGAA
>CALWCH010000033.1 GCA_944376335.1 uncultured Clostridia bacterium | reverse complement strand
GGTGATGACCAAGTACGGGCCCGTCAAGACGGACTACATGCTCTTCATCGCGGCGGGCGCCTTCCACGTCGCGCGCGTCGAGGACCTCATTCCCGAACTTCAGGGGCGGTTCCCCGTCTCCGTCGAGCTCACCCCCCTCACGAAGGAGGACTTTGTAAACATCCTCACGAGTACCGAGCATTCCCTCACGCGGCAGTATGCGGTGCTGCTCGCCGTCGACAACATCGACCTGCAGTTTACGCCCGACGCCATCGAAGCCATCGCGGAGATCTCCGAAGAGATCAACATGACGAGCGAGGACATCGGCGCGCGCCGCCTGCACACCGTGATGGAGTATCTTCTCGAGGACATCTCCTTCAACGCGGGCGGCGGAGATTATCCCCTCGTTCGGGTGGAGATCGACCGAAAGTACGTCGAAGAGCACCTTTCCAAGATCACCAAGAACAGAGATTTGAAGAAGTACGTTCTTTAAGGGCATCCGAGGGGAGTTATGACCAAGGAACAGTTCAAAGAGCTGGAAAAGCGCGCCAAGGCGGGCGATGCGATGGCCGAGTACGACTTGGGGGTCGCCTATCAGCGCGGCGACGCCGTCAAGGCGGACTTGAAGCGCGCCATCTTCTGGTGGAAGAAGTCCGCAGAGGCGGGCTATGCGCTTGCAGAGTATAATTTAGGCGTTGCGTACCAGCGCGGCCTCGGGGTGAAGGAAGATCATAAGCTCGCCGCGGAGTACTATACCCGTGCGGCGGAGAAGCGCTTCGGCCCCGCGGAATATAATTTAGGCTTTTGTTACTACAACGGCACGGGGGTGGAAAGAGACCCCAAGCGCGCGCTGTATTGGTGGAATTCCGCCCTCTCCCATGGCTTCAAGAAGGCGGGGGAGGCCATCGGGAAGTTTGCCGCCCGCCTCATGCAGGCGGAAGAAGAGCGAGAGACAGCAAAGAAGGAGCAAAATTCATGATCCAGGCACCCAAGGGGACAAAGGATATCCTCCCCAAGGACGTATATCTATGGCACCACATCGAGGATGCGGCAAGGCGCACTGCCGAGGCGTATGCCTTTAAGGAGATAAGAACGCCCGTCTTTGAGCACACCGAACTCTTTGTGCGCGGCGTCGGCGACACGACGGACATCGTCAACAAGGAGATGTACACCTTCCTCGACAAGGGCGGGCGGAGCATCACCCTGCGCCCCGAGGGCACGGCGGGCGTCGCGCGCGCGTTCATCGAGAACGGCCTTGTGAGCGAGGCGCTCCCCGCGAAGATGTATTACTTCATCTCGGCGTTCCGCTATGAGCGCCCGCAGGCGGGGAGACTGCGCGAGTTTCATCAGTTCGGCTGTGAGCTGTATGGCGCTGCTGCTCCCGAGGCGGATGCGGAGGTCATCTCGCTTGCAGACAGCTTTTTGCGCTCCTTGGGGCTCAAGGAGGTGGAGCTGCGCCTCAATTCCATCGGCTGCAAGATGTGCCGTGCCGCCTACCACGCGGCTTTAAAGGAGTACTTCCGCCCGCACCTTTCCGAAATGTGCGCGGACTGCAATGCGCGGTTTGAAAAGAACCCCATGCGCATGCTCGACTGCAAGGAGGAGGGCTGCCGCGCTGTGACGGCGGGCGCGCCCAAGATTTTAGACTACCTCTGCGACGACTGCAGAAAGCACTTCGAGGAAGTCAAGCGGCTTTTGGACGATACGGGCATAAAATACACCGTCGATGCGGGCATCGTGCGGGGGCTGGACTACTACAGCCGCACGGTGTTTGAGTTCGTCACCAAGGCGGCGGGCGCGCAGGGAACGGTGCTTGGCGGCGGCAGATACGATACCCTTTTGGAGCAGATGGGCGCAAAGCCCCTGCCTGCCGTGGGGTTTGCCGTCGGCATGGAGCGGCTTTTGATGGTCATCGCGGCGGAGCATGCGCCCGTGCCCGAAGAGAGGGGCGTCACCTGCTATCTTGCGGGCATGGACGAGACGTGCAGGAAAAAGGCGTTTGCGCTTGCGACCGAGCTGAGAAGGGCGGGCATCTCGGCGGAGACCGACCTTATGGAGCGCTCCGTAAAGGCGCAGTTTAAGTATGCCGATAAGAAGGGCGCGCGGTTTGTTGCCGTCATCGGTGAGAGCGAGCTCGAAGCGGGCGAAGCGCAGGTCAAGGATATGCAAGATTCCTCGTCCGAAAGGGTAAAATTCGGGGAGCTTTGCACATACTTCAAGAAAAAAACGGAGGTTTAACAACTATGTCGAAGAACGTCAGAGAGATCAAGGGCGAAGAGCTTGTAAAGCTCGTGAAGGAAGGCAAGACGGTCGTGTGCGACTTCTGGGCGACGTGGTGCGGCCCCTGCCGCATGCTCGGGCCCGTGCTCGACGAGCTCGCCCCCGAGTTTGAGGGCAAGGCGGAGTTCGTGAAAGTCGACGTCGACGAGAACGGCGACATCGCGCAGAAGATGGGCATCATGTCCATCCCCGATGTGTATATCTTCGCAGGCGGGAAGGTTAAGACGCATCAGCTTGGCTATGTGCCCAAGGATGCGATGCGCGTGTTCCTTTCCAACAACATAAACTGAAATAGTTCCCCGCTTTTAAGGCGGGGAATTTTTGTATGGATAGGGGAGGGGCGCGCATTGCCGCCAAACAGTTGCACTTATTTTAAAAGTGTGGTACAATCAAAGCAATATTCACGCCAAGGAGAAGTCTATGATCGATCTGAGCTGTATCCGCAAAGCCGACCCCGAGCTTGCTCAAGCCATGGAGCAGGAGCTTGCCCGCCAAAGGGGCAACCTTGAACTCATCGCCAGCGAGAACATCGTCTCGCCCGCCGTCATGGCGGCGATGGGGAGCCACCTCACCAATAAGTATGCGGAGGGCTACCCCGGCAAGCGCTACTACGGCGGCTGCCAATTCGTCGATATCGCCGAGGACCTCGCCCGCGACCGCCTGAAGCAGATCTTCGGCTGCGACCACTGCAACGTGCAGCCGCACAGCGGCGCGCAGGCCAACTTTGCCGTCTACTTCGCGATGCTCAAGCCCGGCGATACCATCATGGGCATGAACCTCTCCCACGGCGGCCACCTCACGCACGGCTCGCCCGCCAACATCTCGGGCACTTACTTTAACATCGTTCCTTACGGCGTTTCCAAGGAGAGCGAGACCATTGACTACGATGAGATGGAGAAGATCGCTTTGGAGTGCAAGCCGAAGATGATCGTCTCGGGCGCGAGCGCATACCCCCGCATCATCGACTTTGCACGCATCCGCGAAATTTGCGATAAAGTCGGGGCGCTCATGATGGTTGACATCGCCCACATCGCGGGGCTCGTCGCGGCGGGCCTCCACCCCAACCCCGTGCCCTATGCCGACTTCGTGACGACGACCACCCACAAGACGCTGCGCGGGCCGCGCGGGGGCGTCATCATGTGCAAGGAGCAGTACGCGAAGGCCGTCGACAAGGCGGTGTTCCCCGGCACGCAGGGCGGGCCGCTGATGCACGTCATTGCCGCAAAGGCCGTCGCTTTCAAGGAGGCGCTCTCCCCCGAATTCAAGGAGTATCAGACGCAGATCGTCAAAAACGCCGCCGCAATGGCAAAGCGGTTTACGGAGAACGGCGTGCGGCTCGTTTCGGGCGGTACGGACAACCACCTCATGCTCGTCGACCTCAGAAGCGAGAACATGACGGGCAAGGAGCTTGAAAAGCTGCTCGACGATGCGCACATCACGGCGAACAAGAACACCATTCCCTTCGAGACGACGTCGCCCTTCATCACGAGCGGCGTGCGCATCGGAACGCCCGCCATCACCTCGCGCGGGATGAAGGAAGGGGAGGCCGTGGAGATCGCCGACCTTGTGACGGAAGTCATCAGAAAGAAGGAAGATGCCATCGCGCCCGTTGCCGAGAAGGTTTCTTCCCTCTGCGCGAAGTTCCCCATCTACGAGAACGATATCCTGTGATTTAGCGGAAAATAACAGCCGCCGCCCCGCGCCGAATGGCGCGGGGCGGCTTCTCTATTCAAAATTCCTTATTGATCTTTGAGGACGCGCTTTCTCTCATATTTTACAAAGCAGTTGGCGGCGATGATGCCGAGAGCAAAGAGCGCCATGCCGATGCCGAGCTCCCGCCACATCGCGCCGTCCAAATTCCAGCTCGCGTAGACCTCCATGATCTCGGGGTTGAAGAACATCGTGAGGATAGAGCCCAAGGAGAGCCCTGCGATCGTGTAGAAGGCGGGGGCGCGCCGCTTTTCGAGCAGGCGGGAAAGGCCGTTGGAGACGGTGAGAAGCCCCAAGATAAGCCCGACCGCAAGGCACCCGTAGACGAGGAGCACCATCGGGTTCTGCTGCCAATAGGAGAGGCTCACCGAGTTGACGAGGGGCGTAAAGCAGCCGAAGGTCATGAGAAGGGCGGTGGCGCTCAGTCCGGGCACGAGCTGCGTGATGGCGATGAGATAGCCCACGATGACGAAGAGGATGTAGTGGTACCAGGAAAGGTTTTCGAGCGAGAGCGCGTCGGGCGCGCCGAAGATGGAGAATGCCGAGAGGGCGAGGGGGAATAAGAGCCCCAAGAGGAAGAGCCCGATGCGGAGGGGCGTGGGTTTTTCGCCTCTGATTTCATCGGTGACGGCGGGGAAGGCGCCCAGCATCAGCCCCGCAAACAGGGCGACGATGGCGAAGGGAAGGAGATTTAAGAGCGCCTTGACGCCAAAGAAGCCCAGAACGAGCCCCACGATGCCGCCGAGCAGGACGGGGAGCAGGAAGCGCGCGCTCTCCTTGAACCTTTTGAAGATGCCGCCGAGCGCGTAGAGAAGTTTTTCGTACAGCCTGAAGATGATGGCGACGGCGGAGCCGCTCACCCCGGGCACGATGACGGCGAGCCCGATAAAGGCGCCCAAAATGCCGCCCTTTAGTACTTCCTTTTTATCCTTATAGCGAAGGTCCAACTTGCTTTGGTTGCTGTTTTGTTCTTTCATATCGCTCCTTATTTGAGAGGGCGTTTTGGGGTATTATACGACAGCTGCCCGAAAAAATCAACCTATTCCGTCGCGCGGGCGGTGAAAGGGGCGTGAAAAGCGCGCTATCTCCTAAAAATCGGCGCCAAAAAAAGGCTCCCGAAGGAGCCCTCTCTTAATAGGGATAGCCGCCGTGGGGGTAGCCGTTGTTGATGGCGTCGAAGAAGGCGTCGAAGAAGCCCGTGATAATGCCCACGGAGACGAGCACGACAAAGACGATCCAGAAGACGAGCGTCACGATGCTGATGACGAGCCCCGCCGTCGCAAAGCCGCTTGCAGAATATTCTTTGCGCTTGGCAACGCCGATGGCGCTCAAGATGAGCCCGACGAGGGGCAAAACGAACACCGAGCCGCCCCAGACCGACATGATGGAGAGCACAAACCCCGCGATGCCGAGGCCGTTGACGGGCTTTTTGTCCTGCGGGTCGAGCTTCGCCCCGCAATTGGGACAGACGACCGCCTTGGGGTCGACCTCCCTGCCGCAGTTTTTGCAGTAGGTGCGCTTGGGCGAAGGGGTAGGGCCGCTGCTCTCTTCGCGGCGGGGCTGTTCGCCCGTCTCCTTGCCGCATTCGGGGCAGACGGGTGCACCGTCGGGAATGGGCTTTCCGCAATGTTTGCAATACATAGTGTTGCCTCCTTGTATTCTCTCACCTGTATTTATACCACAAACCGAAGAAAATGTCAATGCTATTCGAGGTTAAGTAGCCATATTTGCGGAGAGGGGCGAAAAGTTGTTGACAAGGGGAAGGAGGCGTGATATAATACGCTCAATCGAATATTCTTTGGGGCGGAGTGAAAGTCTCCACCGGCAGTAGAGTCTGCGAAGGGCCTTGTGGCCCCCGAACGGGTGCAATTCCCGTACCGACGGTATAGTCCGGATGAGAAAAGAAATACAAGGCTTTTTTCGCGCCCCTGTTTTTGCAGGGGCGTTTTGATTTGAGGGCAATGCCCATTGAAGCCTGTTTCAAAGGATATCCGAAATACATTTTTCAGAGGTCCTTTTATGGCTGCAAAGAGTTACTTTTCGGCGACGCGCATCGCCATGATCGCGCTGTTTTCGGCGCTCGCGGGGGTATTGTATATCCTCAACTTCTCTATCCCGTTCGCCTTCCCCGGGTTCTTGGAGTTCCGTTTTTCCGACGTGCCCGTCCTCATCGGCACATTTGCTTTGGGGCCCGTGGCGGGGTGCATTATCGTCGTATTCATGGTGCTCATCAAACTTGTCATCGTGTCGACGAGCACCTACTTTGTGGGCGATCTGGCGGATATCCTCGTCGGGTTCGCGCTCGTCATCCCCGCGGGGCTCATCTATAATAAGAACCGCACCTTTAAGGGCGCACTTTTGGGCATGGGCGCGGGAACGCTCGTCTCCACGGCGCTCGCGGTGCTCTTGAACAGGGTTTTGCTTGTGCCCGCCTATGTGGAGCTGATGTTCGGCGGCAGCTGGGACCCCATCATCGGCATGATGACGCCGCTCTTCCCGAATTGCACCGTCGATAATTTCTATACGCTCTATCTGTGGGTCTCGGTGCTGCCCTTCAACCTGCTTCGCTGCATCGTCGCCTCGCTTTTGACGCTTTTGGTGTATAAGCACATCTCGCGCGCCATCAACCGCCTGAATGAGCGGCTGGTGCCCAAGAAGGAGCTCTCGGACGAAGATGTAAAGAAGCGCAAAATTTGGGCGTGGGTGGGGCTCGTCGCCGTGGCGCTTGTGCTGATCGGCTTTGCGCTTTTGCATTACTTTTTGACCAATTCCTAAAAATGTTTGCCAAAAACTGCCGTTTGCGCTATAATGAGCGTATGGCAGTTTTTTTATCCTCCTCGGAAGAGGAGACCTTCCGCTGGGCGGAGGAGTACGCAAAGACGCTGCGCCCCGGAGATACCGTCCTTCTCGAAGGGGAGATGGGCGCGGGCAAGACGGCGGTCGCCAAGGGCATTGCAAAGGGCCTCGGCATTTTAGAAGAGGTCACAAGCCCCACCTATGCCTATATCAACAGCTATGAAGGGAGGCTCTTTCATTTCGACTGCTACCGCATCGAAAGCGAGCGGCAGGCGGAGGAGTTGGGCTTTTCGGACTACTTTGACCTCGGCGGCATCTGCCTGATTGAATGGAGCGAAAACATTGCGGGGCTGCTGCCCGAACACGTCAAGCGCGTCACCCTGAAAAAGAGGGGGGAGACGGCGCGGGAGATACAATATTGAACTACCTTGCCATCGATACGAGCGGCGAATACCTCACCGTCATTGCAAAGAAGGGGGAGCGCGCGGAGCGCGTCTTTTTGCCCGACTGCCTTGCAAAGCACTCCGTCGTCCTTATGGATGAGATCGACGGGGCACTTTCGCGGGCGGGCATGACGGTAAACGACTGCGATTTTTTTGCGGTCGTCGTCGGCCCCGGTTCCTTTACGGGTATCCGCATCGGCATTGCGACTGTGAAGGGCCTTTGCTTTGCTGCGGGGAAGAAGGCGGTCGCCGTCACCTCGCTCGACGCCATTGCATATGGTGTAGAAGGGCGCGCACTTGCGCTCGTCGACGCGGGCCACGGCGCAGTGTATGCCTGCGCTTACAATGAAGATAAGAGCCTTGTTGCTCCCCCTTCCTATTATAAAGCGGAGGAGGCAAAGGAGAAATTTGAGGGCTTTACCCCTTTTGCCGAGAAGGAGCTTATATTCTGCGGCGAGGAAGTGAAGAGGGCGGACGTCCTTTTCGGCCTCGAGCGCGCCGTGGAGGCAAAGAAAGGGGAGATGGTAAGCGCCAATGAACTTCAGGCATTGTATTTGAGAAAGTCGTCGGCGGAGGAGATGCGGAAATGAACATTCGGCCGTGGCGGTATGAGGACCTCAACGAGATCGCCGTTTTGGAGAGTGAGTGCTTCTCGGAAGAGCCCTGGAATATGCAGATGCTGGCGGAGTCCTTTCTCTCGCCGCAGTTTACGGGCGTCCTTTTGGAAGAGGACGGCACCATTACGGCGTACGGCGGCATCGGCGTCGTCGAGGACGAGGCGGAGCTGCAGCTGATTGCAACGGCGGAGATGTACCGCCGCTGCGGGAGGGGAAAACTCATCCTTTCCCGCCTCGAGGGAGAGGCAAGGGCGCGGGGCGCGAAGAAGATGTTTTTGGAGGTGCGCGTTTCCAATTCCTCGGCGCTCTTGATGTATTTGAAGGACGGCTTCGAGGGCATCTACACCCGCCCGCGCTACTATCGGAACGGCGAGGACGCCGTCGTGATGAGAAAGGAGCTTTGAAGATTTCCTTTCTGCAGCAGGGTGAGGGAAAAGACCTCGTGTTTCTGCACGGGTATCTGAGCTGTAAAGAGAGCTTTTACCCCGAGATTCAATACTTTTCGCGGCACTGCCGCGTGACGGCGTTCGATTTCCCGGGGTTCGGAAAGAGCGATCCGCTTCCCGCCGCGTGGTCGGTGGGGGAGTATGCCGATTGGCTCACCGCATTTTTGAAGGAGAAGGGCATCGTTTTCCCAAACGTCATCGCCCATTCCTTCGGCGGGAGAGTAGCGATAAAGTGCTTGGCGCGGGGAGTATTCGACCGCGCCGTGCTCACGGGCTGTGCGGGCATCGTCAAAGAGCGGACTTGTCTTTACCATATCAAGGTGAAAAGTTACCGCCTCTTTAAGAGGCTTGCCCCCGCGTTTGCGGAGAGGCACTTCGGGAGCAAGGAATTCCGCTCGCTCTCCCCCCTCATGCGGGAGAGCTATAAGAAGATCGTCAACGAGGACCTTCGCAAAGAGGCGGAAAGCATCACCCGCCCCGTTCTCTTTGTGTGCGGGAGCGAGGATAAGGAGACGCCGCTCTCTTCTATCAAGATCTTACACGAACATACGGCGGGGAGCAAACTTGCCGTTTTCAAGGGGTGCGGGCACTTTGCCCACCTCGAAGAGCCGCTCTTGTTCTCTATGGCGGCGGAGGAGTTTTTTGATGACGCTTGAAGTGATCTTAAGCATTTTAGCGGGGTCCGCCGCGGCGGGGCTTCTGTATAGCTTTTGTTTAACGCCCGTCTTGGGCGTTCTGCAGCAGTGCGGCTACGGCGAGAGGGAGCTTATCCGCTGGTACTACCGGAAGGGCACCATGCTGCGCCGCCGCCATTGGCTGCTGGCTCTCTGCGAGGTGCTGCTCGTCGCGCTCTTTACGCTCTGCTTCTCCTTCTTGGGGAGTGCATGGGCGGGGCTCGTTTCGGCGGTGCCCTTCGTGGGGCTGGGGGTATTATATATTGTATCCTCGAAGAATGCCCTCAAGGTGCCGCTGCGCCGTTCTGCGCGCATGATGCGCCTCGGCGGCTGCTGCTTTCTGCTGCTTTGGGCGATCGTGTTCGGCGTGAGCGTCGGGATGTGGTTCGCGGGCGAGGCCGTGGGTGCGGAGCTCTTCAAGCTCTTCCGCTTTTTGCCCATGACGCTCCTGCCCCTTCTCTTTCCCTTCGTTGTGTCGCTTGCGAGCGTCCTCATGAAGGTGTATGAACTCCCGCACAATTCCCGCTTCATTAAGAGGGCTCAAAAGAAGCTCACCCAAAACCCCTGCATCAAGGTGGGCATCACGGGGAGCTTCGGCAAGACGAGCGTCAAGCACTACGCTGCCGAGATGCTCTCCTTAAAATTCCGCGTTATTGCAACGCCCGCCTCCTACAACACGCCGATGGGCATTGCCCGCACGGTGAAGGATGGACTTGAGGGCGACGTGTTCCTCGCCGAGATGGGCGCGAGAAGGGAAGGGGACATCAGGGAGCTGTGCGAGCTCGTCCGCCCCGAATACGGCATTGTGACGGGCGTGGGCGACCAGCACCTCGAGACGTTCGGCTCTTTGGAGGCCATCGCTTCGGAGAAGAAGGTGTTAGCGGAATATGCGCACAAAGTCGTTTTGGGCAAGAGCGTGCGCTTTGATAAGGCGGGTGCGCTCAAAGAGGGGCGCGACTTCGAGGCGGAGGACATCGTCTGCACCGAGAACGGCACGTCCTTCACCCTGCGTCTTGGGAAGGAGCGCGTGCGGATGGAGACCAAGCTCTTGGGCCGTCACAGCGCGGAGGACGTCAGTTTTGCCGCGGCGCTCTGTTCGCTCCTTGGCATGACGATTTCCGAGATCGCCTCTGCCGCACCCTTATTAACGCCCGTGCCGCATCGGTTGGAAAAGCGCGTTTCGGGCGGAGTGAACATCTTAGACGACTCCTACAACGCCAACACGGCGGGGGCGCTCTCCGCGGTGGAGACCTTGAAGCTCTTTTCGGGGCGCAAGTTCGTGGTGACGCCCGGGCTCGTGGAATTGGGCGAACTCGAAGAGCAGCGCAATCACGCGCTCGGGGAAGCGCTTGTGGGGCTCGACGGCGTCATCCTCATCGGCGAGACGCGCGTCTCCGCGGTGAGTGCGGGGTATCTCTCGGGCGGCGGAGACGGCACAAAGCTCCGCACCCTGCCCAATTTGCAGGAAGCGCAGCTCGTTCTAAAGAATGAGCTCAAGGAGGGGGATACCGTCCTCTTTTTGAATGATTTGCCCGACAACTATTAAATTTCGGCTGTATACGGCCCGTACCGAAGAAATTGGTGCGGGTCTTATTTTTTTTTGGGAGGGAATATGAAGCGCGTTGCGGTGTTTTTCGGAGGGGTTTCCAACGAGCACGACATCTCCGTGCTCACGGGCATGATGGCGGCAAATCTCTTAAGGGGCGCGGGGTATGAGGTGCTGCCCGTCTTTTTGCCCCTTTCGGGCGGCATGTGCCTCGCGACGGGGGCGGAGCGTGCCGAGGCGTTTATAAACTGCCGCTTCCCCGCCGTCGAGCTCAAGGGCTGTTCGCTCGTGCGGGCGAGGGGGTTCAGGCGGCGGAAGCAATTTGATGTCGCCCTCAACTGCTGCCACGGGGGGATGGGGGAGGACGGTACGCTCTCGGCGCTGTTTTTGTGGCACGGCGTGCCCTCGGCGTCGCCTTCGATGGAGCTCTCGGCGGCGTTCATGGATAAATGCCTTGCAAAGATCGCGGCACGCGGGCTGGGGCTCAACGTTCTGCCCTTTGTGCGGGTAAAGGAGGGGGAGAACGGCGTAGAAATGGCCGAAAAGCTCGGCTATCCGCTCGTCGTAAAGCCCGCGAGGCTCGGGTCGAGCATCGGCGTTTCCGTCTGCAAGAACGGGGAAGAGCTCAAAGTCGCCCTCGCGCTCGCCTTCCGCCTCGACAGCGCCGCCATCTTGGAGCCATATCTTGCAAACAGGCGCGATCTCAACTGCGCCGCATATAGAAAGGGGAAGGAAATCGTCCTCTCGCCCGTCGAGGAAGTGCCGACGGCTTCGAATATCCTCACCTTTGGGGAGAAGTACGAGAGCTCCGAGCGAAAGAGCATCCTCCCCGCCGATATTCCCGAAGAAGCCGCGCGCGAAGTGCAGGGCGCCCTCAAACGCATTGCGGAGGCGTTCGAGCTCAAAGGCGTGGTGCGCGGCGACTTCTTCTATGCGGAAGGAGAGGTCTATTTCAACGAACTCAACACGGTGCCCGGCTCGCTTGCCTTCTACCTCTTCGGCGACAGTTTGACAAAGGCGCGCGATTTTCTCGTCTCCCTCGTCGAAAACGCCGCCCTGCCGCCCCAAAAACAGCCGCTTACGACGGGGCTTCTCGCCCGCGGGCGTTTTGCGGGCGCAAAAGGTTGCAAAAACGCGCCCCGCGTGCTATAATAACGGGGAAAAACGCAAACAGGGAGCAATTTATGGCAAAGATCCAAATGAAAACGCCGCTCGTCGAGATGGACGGCGACGAAATGACCCGCATCCTCTGGCAGGACATCAAGGACATCCTGCTCACCCCCTATATCGACCTTAAGACGGAGTACTACGACTTGGGGCTCGTTCACCGCGACGAGACGGACGATCAGGTGACTGTCGACTCTGCCGAGGCGACAAAGCGCTTGGGCGTTGCCGTCAAGTGCGCGACCATCACCCCCAACGTGCAGCGCATGAGCGAATACCGCCTCAAAAAGATGTGGAAGAGCCCCAACGGCACCATCCGCCGCATTTTGGACGGCACCGTGTTCCGCGCGCCCATCCTGTGCGAGGGCATCGTGCCCTATATCCCCGGGTGGAAGCAGCCCATCGTGCTCGCCCGTCATGCCTACGGCGACGTGTATTCGGCGGTCGATGAAGAGCTCGAAGCGGGCGAAAAGGCATATCTTGTCATTGAAAACGAGAGGGGCGAGGTGCGCAGGAAGCTCATTCACGCCTTCGACGGCGCGGGCGTGGTGCAGGGCATGCACAATACCGACGCCTCCATCCGCTCCTTCGCGCACAGCTGTTTCCGCTATGCGGTCGAGAACAATATTCCCATGATCTTCTCGACGAAGGACACCATCTCCAAACAGTACGACGGGCGTTTCAAGAAGATTTTCGAGGAAGTCTACGAGGAATACCGCGCAAAGTTCGAAGAAAAGGGCATCTGGTACCTCTACACCCTCATCGATGACGCCGTGGCGCGCGTCGTCAGAAGCGAAGGGGGGCTCCTTTGGGCGTGCAAGAACTACGACGGCGACGTAATGAGCGACATGGTCGCAACGGCGTACGGGTCGCTCGGCATGATGAGCTCGGTCTTGGTCTCGCCGGACGGCAAGTATGAGTACGAGGCGGCGCACGGCACGGTCACCCGCCACTACTACAAGCATTTGAAGGGGGAGGAGACCTCGACGAACTCGGTCGCAACGATTTTTGCGTGGACGGGCGCGCTCAAGAAGAGAGGGGAGCTCGACGAGACGCCCGAGCTCGTCAATTTCGCCGAAAAGCTCGAACGGGCGACGCTTGAGACCATCGAATCGGGCGAAATGACGGGAGATTTGATCCCGCTCTTCAAAAAGGAGGGGGTGAGCCCGAAAAAGCTCAACTCGAGGGAGTTCCTCCGCGCGATCGCCTCGCGGCTTTGAGCCCAAAACGCAAATGATTTTCGGCGCGGCGCGCGGGGCCTCAAAGCCCCGCGCGCCGCGCCCCATTTCAGCCGCCCCGCCTTTTGAAGGCGGGGCGGCTGAAACTATATGATTTGTATGCAAAAGCGTAAAAGTTGTCAACAGCGGGGCGGCGGGTTATCCACAATTCCACGGCAAAATGCGCCAAAAATAGCAAAATGAGGGCGGTATAGCAGGATATTCCGCCCCTCGGGGTAAGAAAATTTTCAAAAAGGCTTGACAACCCTTCCCAAGTTTGTTAAAATACAAATAGATCATATCCGAGAGGTATGGTACATAGGAATATATCTATCTGCGTGTGAAGGGCTTGCCGCAGCGCAACGGGGCGCTGCCCGCCGCCGAAAGGGGGCGGAAAGCTTTCGTCACCGCGGTTTTGTTCGCTCCTTTTGCGATGAGGCAGGCTGTTCTGCCCTTGCATATGGGGGAGGGCGCGCCGCGGCAGCAGTGGAGAGGAGAGCGAACGCGCAAGCATCCTGAAGGGCCCGCGGCAAAAGCCGTGGCTGTTTGGGGGCAGTTTTGCGTATTTCGCGATTTCTCGTCACATTTTATGGCGAAACGCTTGACAACCCGGAATTACAATGATAAAATATGCTCCGAAGTGTCATATCAGCAAGATATGGCCTCAGTCTCGAAAAATATTTAAAGGAGAATCATTATGGAAAAACAATCAACCAGA
>CALWCH010000032.1 GCA_944376335.1 uncultured Clostridia bacterium | reverse complement strand
CAAGGCGAAGAAAATCCGAGATTGCCTCGTCTGAACGAGCAAATGGCAGATATAGAAAAACGCATCGAAAATATGCTTTCCGCAATCGAACAAGGAATTATAACAGACAGTACGAAAGACAGGCTTTCGCAGTTGGAAGCAAAGAAAAAAGAAATAGAAATCACAATCTTGCAGGAAAAGATAAAAAAGCCGTTTCTTACGAAAGAACAGATTTTATTCGGAATCGAAAAGTACAAAAAGTTAGATTTAACCACACAAGAAGGAAAACAGCGATTGATAGACGGTTTTATCAATGCGATCTATGTGTATGACGACAGGATAACTTTTACATACAATTACAAGGACGGAACGGAAACAATAACGCTTTCCGAGTTGGAAAGCGCAAAAAGTTCGGATATAAAATGCGTAGGTGCACCAAAAACGACCCGAACAGTTCGGGCCGTTTTTATTTTTTAATCTCTTAAACGACGTTCCGCTCCACAAACAGCGCCGCCAGATAATCGCTCACGTCCTCATCGAAGCGATAGAAGGTCGTCTGCCCGTCTTGTTCATTGTAAGCCTTATACAGTCCGCCGCGATAGAGCGCCAATTCCATGTGCAGGGTGGTAAAAAACCCGTCCTTGCTCGTGCGGAATACGGTCACCCTGTCCCAATCGAGCCATTCTACATCATAGGTGACCCGTCTATCCTCGAAGGGGTCGAAGATGCCGCCGAAGCCGACGGTGTTATCCATTTGCATGATCAATTGGATCGCCCGCTCGGCATATGGTTCATCTTGCTCGCCGAGCAGCACGCTCGTTTCATCCTCAAGATATCTTCCGATATAGTAGTCATAGTTTTCGGGGTCGGAATAGTAGGCCTCGACCTTGTCGAACTCGCTCTCTTTGCAATAGATGGCGGGGTTCCAATACAGCGCCTCTTTATTCTGCGCGCAATACAGCTCGAAGGGCGCGTTCTCTACCTTCCACCAGGTGTGATACTCGCTTTCAAAGGCGTGAGGCTCCTCTTCGCCGACGGTGATGCCGACCGGCCAAAGGCCGTCATAAAAGCCCGTGACAAAGGTCTCCCCGTCTATTTCCATGCTCTTCGGATCGTTGTATTTGGGCAGCAGAAAGCACCCCGAAAGGCACATCAAAGATACCGCCGCAGCCGCCGCAATGGGTAAAAAACAACCTCTTCTCATAAGATTCCCCTCTCCATGATCGATACGCTATTCGGGCACGCACACCCTGTTTTTTATTCAGAGAGCAAGACTGCGATCAAACCACGGCCGACGCCAACCATGAAACAGCACCGCCCCGGCCACCACGACGAGCGAAAGCACGATCGCCAAAACTCTGACTTGCTTTTTTGTCATATATTCCCCCCCTCCTTCCGATTTTCCGACGGGCCGCCCCGCCTTATAGATCAAAGTCCGGTTTCGCGATAAAAGCAATATCGCCGCTCGCATAAGCCGGATAGTCGTGCTCTGCGTCGGCGGGGTCATATTCTATGAGCGCCCCGTCCCAAAGGTCAAGGTACACATTATCTCCGCGTTTGACGGCAGGGATGAGCCCTCGGGTGGTGCTGAGCAGGTAGCGGCGTTCATTTTCGATGCCTGCCACTTTGAAATGGCTCTCATTGTAAACGATCGGCTCTCCGTTCCCATCGACAAAAAGGCTGCGTTTATAGGAGCCTTCAATGGGAAGTCCGTCATCGCCGATTTTCTCCACCATGCGAAAAGGGGTCCAAGGGGTCGGTTCTAGATCGGACATGGTGTATATATCTTTCCACGGATAATCCACGCCGGCAATATACACATACATATATCCCTGCGGGGCAAGTTCGATGAGGGCGTACTGTAACTCCTCATGCTCGTTGTAGACGGGGTACACTTCAAGGTCCGTGTATTCGCTTCCTTCCCCCAAAAAGCGTTCCTCGGCGCGCTCCGTGATGCGCTCTAAGTGCTGGTCCTCCGAATAGAACCACGAGTAGCGGCTGCAAACAAACACCGCAAGCACTGCCCCAATCACCACGACGAGCGACAGGACGATCGCCAAGATTGCCACTTTCTTCTTTGTCATAAACTGCCCCCCTTCTCTTGCTCTCTCCAACGGCCGCCACTCTGCGGCAGCCCTTTCTCTTTGTATGAACAGGATAGCACACATAAGAAGAACTGTCAATACCGCCTGCTAATTTTTTGGAGAAAATGCGTGCAGCTCCTTGCCGCAGGAGAAGCCCCGCCGCCCTGAACGTCCGACCATTTTGGCATTTTTACGTTTTCGGCAGATCGATCTTGATGCTCCAAGAGATGCCCTCTGCGAGGATATAGGGATTTTCGGGCAGGGGCATATCCTCGATGACGCCGCCGAGCCGTCCCGTTTGAATGAGTTCCGCCTCAAACCAAAACCCGTCCTCGTCGCGCGTGACAGCACATTCGCCGATGATGCCGATGCAATCGAAATAGCGCATCTCCTTCACGCCCCAAAACCGCACCGTGATAGTGCACTCCCAATGGGTATCAAACTCGATCTCGGTATAGTTTTCCTGTTCCTCGATGCGCTCGACCGTCCCGTCGTGGAAGCTGTATGCCGCCTCCAAGAGACTTGTGATGTCCTTCTCGCTCTCCACCGTAAACCAATCGGGCAGAGCCACTTCCCCCGCATACGGCAGGAAGTTCGGATGCCGTTCAACGGCCGCCTCACCGTGCTTCAACAGCTCCCGCCACAGATCCTTATCCTCAAACACCCATGCAGGTCCCCTCCAATTTTTCCGCCCAAAGTCCCATTCCTCCCACGCGACGAGAAAGACCTGTCGGACAAAAGAATGGCCCGACGAACGCCCATACATCTTCACGCGTTTGAGCTTCGTGCGCGTGCAGTCAAAAACAAGCACTTCGCTCTTCCCCTGCGCCTCTTGGAGGGCAAAGACGGGTGAAACGTATTCCCCATTGTTCTCTGAAATGATGGCAAGCATACTTTTCTCCTTTGCAAAAGTTTAGCATATCCCCGTGCAAAAATCAAGCCCCCGTTTTCCCGCTTGATTTGCGCCGCGCGGCGTGGTATAATGCCTGAAAAGCACTTTAGGAGGCAGCAATGAAGACACTCTATCTCATCGGCGGGACGATGGGCGTCGGCAAGACGGCCGTTTCGCAAGCGCTCAAACGGCGCCTCAAAAACGCCGTCTGTTTGGACGGCGACAACTGCTGGGACGCCGACCCCTTCCAAGTCACGGACGAAACCAAGGCGATGGTCTTAGACAACATCTGCCACCTTCTCAACAACTTTTTGCGCTGTTCGGCGTATGAGAACGTCCTCTTTTGTTGGGTGATGCACGAGCAGGGCATCATAGACGATATTTTATCGCACCTCGACACGCGCAGCTGCACAATAAAGTGCATTTCCCTTATAGCCGACCCCGAGACCATCCAAAGGCGGCTTGCGGGCGACATTGCGCGCGGCCTGCGCACGGATGACGTCATCGCACGGAGTATGGAGCGCCTCACCCACTATCCCTCGCTCAACACCATCAAAATAAATACGGACGGGAAGACCGTAGAAGAAGTCGCCGACGAGATCATGCACCTCTGACGCGCAGCAGAAAAAAAGGAGCAGCCGAAGTGACTGCTCCCGAATTTCATTTCACCCAAAAGACGCGGCCCTCCTTGCGCGGCTTGGGCTGCGGGGGTTCGCCCTCGATATAGCCGAGCGCGACGTGCCCGATGCCGATGTACTCGCCCTCCAGCCCCAAAGACGCAAGAAGCTGCTTGCCGAAGGGGCGTTCGAGCTCTTCCTTGGCGCGGTGGATCCAGCACGAACCCAGCCCCACCGCCCACGCGGCGTTCAAAAGGTTCGTCATCACGCAGCTGCCGTCGTAGACCGCATTGGGGCACGCCTTCGCCGCAACCAAAAGAATGACGGGCGCGCCGTAGAAGGGATCGCCCTCTCTGCCCATGATGGCGGCATTCTCCGCGGAGATCTTATCGCGCAGTTCTCTATTCGTCACGGCGATGATGACGGGGTCCTGCAGCCCCATTCCCGTGGGCGCGTAGAGGCCCACCTCGATGATTTGACGAATGAGTTCCTCGGGCACGGGGTCGCTCTTAAAGGAGCGGACGCTCCGCCTCGTCAATAAAACTTGCATGGCTTCGTTCATAATGTCCTCCCTTACCTGCCGTTTTTGCAGGCTTTTTTCTATTATAGCAGAAAAACGCCGCCCTTTCAAGAGCGGCAGGAAATTTTTTTACGGCTTAAAGAGCTTTGCAACAAAGAACCCTTCAAAGAGGCCGTCGGGCTCGACGCACAGCGTGTCCTCCATGGAAGGCAGCAGCGGCGCGCCAACGGGAGCCTCGAGCGGCACGAGGCGCGCCCCCTTGAGCGAGCACACCGCATCTTCATTCTCTTCCCTTAAAATGGAGCACGTCGAATAGACGAGCATTCCGCCCGATTTCAAGAGCGAGAACGCCTTTAAAAGGAGCGCCCTCTGAAGAGAAATGCACTTAAAAAGCAGTTTTTCACTCCACTTGACGGGCTGCGACGGGGAAAACGTACCGCTCCCCGAGCAGGGCGCATCGAGCAAGATCTTGTCGAACCGAAAATAGGGGTTTAGGTTGCGGGCGTCCTCATTCAAAAGGGTGACGCGCGCCGCCCCCTGCTTTTCAACATTGTACTTCAATCGCTCAAAGCGAAACTTATCCTTCTCGCACGCCGTGATGAGCGCGCCGCCCTCCGAGAGCGCGGAAAGCTGCGTCGTCTTGCCGCCCGGGGCAGCCGTCATGTCGAGGATACTCTCCCCCGCCTTGGGCTCGAGAAAGAGGGGCGGCAGCATGGAGGAAAGGCTCTGCAGATAGATTTTGCCCTCTCGGTAGAGCGCCGTCTCTTCAAGCTCGCGCTCCTTTGCGCCCTCCAAAATATAGGCGTCCTCATAGAAGGCGGATCTCTTGGGGGAGAAGCGGGCAAGCTCGCTCTCAACCGCCGCAGCGTCTCCCTTCAAGCGGTTGACACGCAGCGTGACGGGCCTCTCCCTTGCAAACGCCGCCAAAATGCCGTCCGCCCGTTCGCCGTACTGCCCCCGCAATTTCTCTATAAGGGCAGCTGGAATATCGAATTTTTTAGTTATTATGTCAGACATAGTACTATGCAAAATGGCAAAAAATACGTTTTATTCAACAAAAAAGCGGCTGATGCCCGCAAATCGCAGGCCTCGGCCGCCCTCTCTTTAACGAATCTGGCGCTCCATCTTCTTGATGGCGGCATTCGAGCCGAACACGACGACGGAATCTCCCGGCAAAAACCTGTCCTCGCCCGTCGGGGTGATGCGCTGCTCCCCTCTGCAGATGAGAAGCACGTTGAGGTGATAGCGGTTTCTCAGGTCCATCTCCATGAGCTTCTTCGAAGGCTCCCTGCCGCTGTAGACGAGCGTCGCCACGCTCGACTCCGCCGTGACGCGGAAGAACTGCGTCACGCCGTGATTTAACAGCCTTCCGCAGAGGTTGTTGACGGCGAGCTCCCTCGCGTCGAACACCTCATCGGCGCCGAGGCGCAGAAGGACACGCTTTGCGCTCTCCTCTTCCGCTCTCACGATGACCCGCCCCACGCCCAGTTCCTTCAAAAGGACGAGGATGAGGATGGTCGCCTCAAAGTTCCTGCCGATGGCAACGATGACACATTCCACTTCGTTGAGCTCGAGCTTCTTCAAGGTCTCTTCCTTGGTGCAGTCGCAGCAATAGGCGAGCGGGATCTGCTCCGCAATGCGGTTGACGCGCTCCTCGTCCAAATCGACTGCGACGACGTTTGCACCCTGTGCGCCAAGCTCCAGGCAGAGCTTGCTGCCGAAGGAGCCGAGGCCGATGACGGCAAAATCTCTTTTCATACATTCCTCCCCGCTTTCGCGGTGTTTTATCCTGAATTATCCGACGATGACCTCAGCATCCACATAGCGGATGGCGTCATCTTCGCTGCGGTTCCAATTTTTGCGAAGCACCATCAAGACGGTCATGCACCCGAGCCGCCCGAAGAACATCGCAAGAATGAGGAGCGCCTTGCTGCCCGTCTGAAGTCCCGTCGTGATGCCCGCCGAACTTCCCACGTTTGCAAACGCCGAGACGGTTTCAAGCACAACGTGCGAGGTGGGCGTCTGCGGCTCAATGGCGGCAACGCCCGTCGAGACGGCATACACGCAGATGAGCGTCATCACGGTGATGAGCATGGCGCGGGAGACGGTCGCCTTCGGGATCTTTCTCTGAAAGACCACGGGCTGTCTGCCGCGCATAAAGGAGACGATGGCGACGACGATGACGACGAGGGTCGTACACTTGATGCCGCCGCCCGTCGAGGCAGGCCCCGCGCCCACAAACATCAGAAAGTCATACAGCATGAGCGAGGAATTTTTCCATGTCGAGAGGTCGCACACCGAAAATCCGCAGGTACGCGCCATCGCGCTCATGAACATGGCATCGCCGAAGGAGACGTTCCCCCACTCGGAAAGGTAAATGCCCAAGCCCCCGCCGAAGAGCAGAATGGGCGTGATGGTGAGCACGATCTTGCTGTGCGTGCTCAAATGACGCGGGCTCTTTCTAAGGGTCACGACTTCATTGATGACGATGTATCCGAGCCCCCCGAGAACGGTGAGAAGCGCCGTCGAGAACAAAAGGAGCGGGTTATTGTCCCCCGCATACTTCACCATGCTCGTCGAGCCGAAGAGGTCAAACCCCGCATTGTTGAAGGCGGAGACCGCCTGGAAGAGGGAGACGAACACGAGCCGTCCGCCCGAGTAGTCATCTCTCAGCGCAATGATGTTCAAGATGACGCCGAACGCCTCGATCGTAAAGGTGATGAGAAGCGCCCGAAGCAGGAAGGTGCGGACATTCAGCCTGCTCTCGCCCAGCGTCTCGCCCATCAGAAATTTTTCCTGAAGCCCCAGCTTGACGCCGAAGAGCGTCAGAACTGCCGTCATCACGGTGACAAAGCCGAGTCCGCCGATCTGAATGAGCAGCATGACGACGGTCTGGCCGAAGCCCGTAAAGGTATCGATGACGACGACGGAGGAGAGCCCCGTGATGCACACCGCGCTCGTCGAGACGAACAGCGCATCGATAAAGGCGATGCCGTTGTGCGTGGAGATGGGCAGCATCAGCAGGAGCGCGCCCACCAAAATGATGGTAAGGAAGCCCAATAAGATGAAGAGATAGGGAAATTTCAGCTTAAAGGGCGATCGGTTGACTTTTGCGTTTTGCATATCAATAGAAGGTCGCAAGCTCCTCCGCAGGCGGGTCGCAGTAGTCGAGGGCGCTCGCCTTGAGGACGGGCCCCTCCTGTCCATAGATCTTGTCGTACTCGATGTCGATGCGCGCGGTGATCTTCACCCAGTCGCGCGTCTTTAAGGGGAGCGTCGAGGCGTGCTTGACGACCATGCCGCTGTAGGTGATGTCCGCCTCACAGCAGGTCATGATGTGCCGCCCGATGACGATCGTCCCCTGTTTCATCTTCCTGTCGACGGCGACGAGCCCCTTGAAGGAGACCACCTTGCCGTCATACTTTTGCATCTCTTCCATCAAATCGCGATAGAAGAAGGCGTAATCTCTGTCCTCGATCTCGATGATCTTGGCGTCGATATCATAGGGAAGCGGGTCCTCTATCTCATCATATTCCGCCCTGCCGCCCGGATATTCAAACACGATGCCCGGCCTTCGGGAGGCACCGCGCACGATCTTATGGAATTCCGCCTTGCTGAACTTGTCGTCGAAGCGGTTGAAGACCAACATATCGGCTAACGGGAGCTTGTCATAGACGAGCTGCCGCATATTCTTGTTGTACGCAAGGAAGGTCGTAGAGTCGAAGAAGGTCATCACCTGCGCGATGAGCCAGCCGTCAGGCATGGCGTCGAAGAGCTTCTGCAGCTCCCACATGCCGTTGTATTCGAGGACGACGCGGTCGGCGCGGTGCTTTACGACGAGCGACGAAAGATAGCGCTCGTTGAGCTTGCTTTCGTCGATCTCCTCGACGGCGAAGTGCTCCACGGCGAAGCGGGAAGGGTCGTACTCCACCTCCCCTTCCTCCGCGACGAGCAGCAGCGTGCGCTCGCCCGAGTCGAAGCGCTCATCCTCCATCGTCTCCTGAATGAACGTCGTCTTGCCCGATTCCAGAAAGCCTAGAAACAGGTAGACGGGGATCTCTCTCACAGCCATGGTTTACCCCAAAAAGAGCGCTTGGAGCTTGTCCTCTTTGAGACGGCAGCCGATGACGCACAGCCTGCCCGTGACGGAGGGTTCGCCCGTGCGAATGTCGGGCTCGCCGGGCACATAGTCGAAGTAGATCCAGCCCTCTTCGCCGTCCACATAGCCCTTGGCGCGGAGGATGTCGCCGTATTCTCCCGTATCGAGCGCCTCAAGCGCCCTCTCAAGCTCCGCCTTTGTAAACTTCTTTGCGGTCTCCGTGCCCCAACTCGTGAACACCTCGTCCGCGTGATGATGGTGATGATGCTCATGGTCGTGGCCGCAGCAGCATTCGCCGTCGTGATGATGATGTTCATGTTCATGCTCATCCTCATCTTCATCTTCGTCATGGTGATGATGCCCGTGGCAGCACTCGTCCTCGTCTTCGTCATGGTGATGATGCCCGTGGCAGCATTCATCTTCGCCGTCCTCGTGGTGGTGATGGTGGCAGCACTCATCTTCGTCGCCGTCTTCATCATGATGATGGTGATGATGGCAGCACTCGTCATCATCGTGGTGGTGATGGTGATGTTCGTGCTCGTCCTCGTGCGCTTCGGCCTCTTTGGCAAGGCGCTCGAGCTCGGCGCGCAGGCTGTCACGCTGTTCCATGGCGGCGAGCAGCTCCCTGCCGCTAAGCTTCTCCCACTCCGTCGTAACGATGGTCGCCTGCGTGTGTTCGCGGAGAAGACCGACCGCTTCATCCAGCTTCTCGTGCGGGCACGCCGTGTGCGAGAGGATGATGCAGCTCGCGTTCTCCACCTGGTCGAGGAAAAACTCGCCGAAATTTTTCAAATACAGCTTGCACTTCTTGGCGTCGACGACGGTGCAGAAGGCGTTGAGTTCGGAATGTTCGAGCCCCGCACGCTGCACGGCGCGGATGACGTCGGAAAGCTTCCCCACGCCCGAAGGCTCGATGACGATGCGGTCGGGCGCAAACTTTTCCTCCACCTCTTTGAGCGCCTTCGCGAAGTCGCCCACGAGCGAGCAGCAGATGCACCCCGAATTCATCTCGGTGATCTCGATGCCCGCATCCTTCAAAAAGCCGCCGTCCACGCCGATCTCGCCGAACTCATTCTCGATGAGCACGACCTTCTCGCCCGTGTAGGCTTCCTTGATGAGCTTCTTGATGAGCGTCGTCTTGCCGGCGCCCAAAAACCCTGAAATAATGTCAATTTTCGTCATAGCTTATAGCCGGTCCTTTTATTTGCACGGGTGCGCTCCATTCAGAACGCCCAGTTGCCGTCCTTAAAGATTGGAACGCGCTCGCCGTTCTTCGTGATGCCGACGATCTCCAGGTCCTTCGCGCCGATCATGAAGTCGACGTGGATCATAGAATCGTTGATGCCCTTTTGGTGGATCTCCTCCTTCGTCATGTCCTCAAAGCCCTTCAGCGTGTTGTCGAAGCCCCTGCCAAGCGCTAAGTGGCAGCTCGCGTTCTCATCGAAGAGCGTGTTGTAGTAGAGGATGCCCTGGTTGTTGATGGGCGAATCGTAGGCAATGAGCGCGCACTCGCCGAGCTTTGCCGCGCCCTCGTCCATTGCGATCATCTTCTCGAGAAGGTGCTGGTTTTTCTCCGCCTTGACCTCGACGGCCCTTCCCCCTTCGAAGCGCACCGAGAAGTTCTCGATGAGCTCTCCCTGATAGGAGAGCGGCTTGGTGGAGTAGACGATGCCCTCCGCCTCCCCCGCCTTGGGCGAGATGAAGATCTCTTCCGAGGGGATATTGGGGTTGAAGTAGCGGCCCTTGACGGTCTCCTCACCGCCGCCCATAAAGACGGAGTCGGGAATGAGCCCCACCTTGAAGTCGGTGCCGTTAGAGGAATGATACTCGAGCGAGACGAGCCCGAGGCGATTAAGATAGTCGCAGCGGGCAGCGAGCGCATCGTTGTGGCGCGCCCACTCGCGCACGGGGTCGGGCCCGTCCGCACGGGAGGCCTTTAAGATGCAGTCCCACAGCGCCTCGACGCCCTTATTGCCCATGAGGTCGGGGAACACCTTCTTCGCCCACGCCTTGCCGGGCACGGCGGCAATGCACCACTGGTACTTGCACTCCATGCGGTCGCGGTAAGGCTTGGTAACAGAAGTGCGCGCCGAACGCACGGCAGTAAACTTCTCCTGGTCGATGCCCTTGAGCCCGTCGGGGTCGGACGACTCCAAGTAAAGCATGGCGGGCAGTTCCTCCGCCGTCCACTCTAACTTCTCCGTCTCCCATTTTAAAAGCTCGGAAAGCTTCTTTTCCTCTGCATACTTATAGTTGAGCTTCTGAAGGGGCTGATAGCTCCACTCGACGATGACCCTGCCCGCCCCTGCGCGGTAGAGCTCCTCGACGACCATCTCCACAAATTCGGGCTGGTCGAGGCCTGCCTGCACGATGACCCACTGCCCCTTCTTGACGTTGACGCCCGTCTTTGCAAGCAGCTTGGCATAGCGCTTGAGTTGCAATTTATTCATTGGAAACCTCCGAAAGTGTCCTTTACAATTGCGTCCATTATACACCATTTGCGGGAAAGCGTCAATCTTTTCGCCGAACACAAGCGAAAGACGCGGCGAAATTTGCCGCGCCCCCCGCTTTAGTTGAGATAAAGAATGACTTTATGTTCCTGTAAACTTTTTTGTACGTCGATGACGCGCTGGTTGGACGAGCCCCGAAAGACGAGGCGGACGTCCTTGAGCGCCTCTTCAAACTTGCCGTCCACGAGGACGTCTAAAAGCGAGATGAGCTCTCTCGTCACCTCCGTCTGCGCGTGCGGCTCCTTGAGGGTGCCTTCCTCATAGGTATAGCCCGTGAACGCCCAGATGTCCTTATTCGGGAAGCGCTCCTTCACCTTCTTTACAAAGGGATAGAGCGCCCGCTGGTTCTCGGGCTCGAACGGGTCGCCGCCCAAAAGCGTCAGCCCGCGGATAAAGGAGGGCGCAAGCGCTTCGAGCACTTCCTCCTCCGCCGCCCCGTCGAAGGGCTTGCCGTATGAGAAATCCCAGGCGATCTCATTGAAGCACCCCTTGCAGTGCCGCCGGCAGCCTGACACGAAGAGGGAGACCCTTACCCCCTCTCCGTTGGCAATATCCGTCTTTTTGAGTTCGGCGTAGTTCATCAGAGGTGGAGCACCCTGTCGCGGATCTCCTGCGTCCTGCCCTGGTTCCAGAACTGCGTTCCGATGTAGCCGCACGTCCTTCTCGCGACGTTCATCTTGCTCTGATCGCGGTTATGGCAGTGCGGGCACTCCCAAAGGAGCTTGCCGTCCTCTTCGACGATCTGGATCTCCCCGTCATAGCCGCACACCTGGCAGTAGTCGCTCTTGGTATTGAGCTCGGCATACATGATGTTGTCGTAGATATACTGCATGACGGCGAGCACCGCGGGGATATTGTTCTGCATGTTGGGCACCTCGATGTACGAGATGGCGCCGCCCGGCGAGAGCTGCTGGAATTCACTCTCGAACTTGAGCTTGGTGAACGCGTCGATGGGCTCGGAGACGTGCACATGGTAGCTGTTGGTGATGTAATTCTTGTCCGTCACCCCGGGGATGATGCCGAAGCGCTTCTGCAGGCACTTGCTGAACTTATACGTCGTGCTCTCGAGCGGCGTTCCATAGAGCGAGAAGTCGATGTTGTGCGCCTTCTTCCACTCCTTGCACTTGTCGTTCATGTGCTGCATCACGGAGAGCGCGAAGGGCTTTGCCTCCTCGTCGGTATGCGACTTGCCCGTCATGTACTTGACGCACTCGTAAAGGCCCGCATAGCCCAGAGAGATCGTCGAATAGCCGCCGTAAAGGAGCTTGTCGATGGTCTCCCCCTTCTGAAGGCGGGCGAGCGCGCCGTACTGCCAGAGGATGGGCGCAGCGTCCGAGAGCGTGCCCTTCAAACGGTTGTGGCGGTACATGAGGGCGCGGTGGCAGAGCTCGAGGCGCTCGTCGAAGATCTGCCAGAACTTGTCCATGTTCTTCTCGGAGGAGAGCGCGACGTCGACAAGGTTGATGGTCACAACGCCCTGATTGAAGCGGCCGTAGTACTTGGGCTTGCCGTTTTCGTCCACATAGGGAGTGAGGAAGCTGCGGCATCCCATGCAGGTGTAGCAGTGCCCCTCGCCGTTCTTGTCGATCTTATACTCGAGCATCTTCTTCTCGGAGATATAGTCGGGCACCATGCGCTTGGCGGTGCACTTCGCGGCAAGTTCGGTGAGGTACCAGTACCTGCTGCCCTCGCGCACATTGTCCTCTTCAAGGACGTAGATGAGCTTGGGGAAGGCGGGCGTCACCCACACGCCCGACTCATTCTTGACGCCCTGGATGCGCTGGTTGAGCGTCTCTTCGATGATGAGGGCAAGGTCTGCGCGCTCCTGTTCGCTGCGCGCCTCGCCGAGGTACATGAACACCGTCACGAAGGGCGCCTGCCCGTTGGTGGTGAGCAGCGTCACGACCTGATACTGGATGGTCTGGATGCCCTTCTTGATCTCCTCGCGCAGCCGCTTTTCGGCGATCTTGTTGATGGCTTCCTCATCCTGCGAGCCGACGGCGGCAAGCTCTTCCTTGACCTCCCGCCTGATCTTCTGACGGCTGACGTCCACGAAGGGCGCAAGGTGCGTCAAAGAGATGCTCTGCCCGCCGTATTGGTTGGAGGCGACCTGCGCGATGATCTGCGTCGCGATGTTGCACGCCGTCGAGAAAGAGTGCGGCTTCTCGATGAACGTCCCCGAAATGACGGTGCCGTTCTGCAGCATATCCTCGAGGTTGACGAGGTCGCAGTTGTGCATGTGCTGGGCAAAGTAGTCGGCGTCGTGGAAGTGGATGAGCCCTTCGTCGTGCGCCGCCACGATGTCGGGCGGCAGCAAAATGCGGCGCGTGAGGTCCTTGCTCACTTCGCCCGCCATATAGTCGCGCTGCACCGAATTGACGGTGGGATTCTTGTTGGAATTTTCCTGCTTGACTTCCTCGTTGTTGCACTCGATGAGCGTGAGGATCTGCGCATCCGTCGTGTTAGCGCGGCGGACGAGCGCACGCGTATAGCGGTAGGTGATGTACTTGCGCGCGACGGCGAACGCCTTTTCGTTCATGATCTGGTTCTCGACGAAGTCCTGCACTTCCTCGACGTTGACCGCGCGGTTGAGGTCGTTCGCAAGCGCCGTGACTTTCTTCGTGATCTTGTCGATCTGCTCTTCGGTGAGGCGGTTGTCCTCGCTCACTTCGTTGTTCGCCTTGCGGACGGCGTTTGCGATCTTTTCGGGATCGAACGTGACTTCCGTTCCGTTTCTTTTGATGATCTTCATACTCTTCGTCCTTCCTTATTTTCCCTTTGCGCGCTTGTGCCCTGAGACGGCAAAAGCGCCCCTTCTTACGAAGGAACGCTTTCATGGTACCACATTTTGTGCCCTTTGTCAAGGGTTTCCCACAATATTTATGGAAAATTTTTCCTGCTCACCACAAGATATAGTGTCTCCCCCTTGTCATCCGCCGGAACAAAGCCCCGTGAAACAGAGAGCGCGTATTGTTCCGCAGCGGTTCGCGGCGGGAAGCCTTGTGCATACTTGCGGTCAGAACTGCGTCACGAGCAGGTTTTTGTAGATCTCCTCGTACTTTTCCTTGGTGAAGGAGATGGTGCCGAAGGTGGTGACGGTCGCAGTTCCTGCCGCGACGCCCGCGCGCAAGATCTCGGGAAGATCCGCCCCCTCCTGCATCTTGACGGCCGCCGCCGCGACCATGCCGTCGCCCGCGCCCACCGTGGAGTTGACCGCCACGTTGATGCTGCGGCAGTAGTAGTTCTTACTTCCGTTCGTGATGACCGCGCCGTCCTTGCCAAGGGAAAGGAGCACCGCCTTCGCGCCCCTGTCGAGGATCTCGCGGCAGCCCGAGAGCATGTCGTCCCTGTCCTTGAATTCGCGGCCCAAGGTCTCCTGCAGTTCCTCGAGGTTGGGCTTGACGAGGTCGACCTCCGCTTCGAGCGCCGAGAAGAGCTTCGCCCCCTCCGTATCGACGATCTTTAAGGAGTGCGGATCGACGGTCTTTACAAGGTCGCGGTAATACGCAGGGTCGACGCCGCGGGGCAGGCTCCCCGCAATGACGGTGACCCCCGCGCGCGAGGAGAGGTTGCGCACCATCGAGAGAAGTTCGACGAGCTTCTCCGTGGAGACGTGTTCTCCGATGTCGTTGATCTCGGTGAGCATGGAGCGCTTGTCGATGAACTTATAGTTCTCGCGCACCCGCCCGCCGTTCCAGACGAAGGCAAACGGCACGCCCTCTTTGTCGAGCGCCTGCTCGAACATGACGCCGTTCTCGTTATACATGAACCCCGTCGAGTACGCCTCCGCGCCGAGGCGGGAGACGCCGATCGCAACGTTGATGGCCTTGCCCGTGAAGGAGAACGTCTTGCTCTTGACGAGGTTGACCTTCCCGATGTTGAGCTGGTCGAGCTCGATGGTGACGTCGACGCTCGGGCTGATGCAAACAGTTAATATCATAGGACCCCCTTCTTCCGCCTGCGCCAAAGATACTATCACAGGCGGGAGACGGAAACGCGGCACAAGTGCCTTGTCCCCGTTTTACCGATATTATAGTACATTCCGCGAAAAATTTCAATAGGGAACGGGCAAAAAAATTGCCCCGAATGATATATTTTGTAAACAAATGACCCGCCTTTTTCGGCAGGTCATAAAAATATACAATTATCTACAAATTTCGCATCACATGGAGATCATCTGCAGCGTCTCATAGAGCTCGTAGTTGAACTTCTTCTTCATGGAGACTGCCTCGATGATGTCCATATCGATGATCTCGTTGCGGTGGATGCCGACGACGCGGTTGCCGATGCCGTCCTT
>CALWCH010000031.1 GCA_944376335.1 uncultured Clostridia bacterium | reverse complement strand
ACCTTCCGCGACGGGCAGCAGTCCACCTCGCCCTTCACGGTCAAGCAGATCGTCGATCTCTATAAGCTCATGAGCCGTCTGGGCGGCCCCAAGGGGCTTGTCCGCCAGTCCGAGTTCTTCCTCTATTCCAAGAAGGACAAGGAGGCGCTCGCCGCCTGCCAGGACACAGGGCTCAAGTTCCCCGAGATCACGACGTGGATCCGCGCCGACGAGCGCGACTTCGAGCTCGTCAAGAACGCGGGCGTTGAAGAGACGGGCATCCTTGTCAGCTGCTCGGACTATCACATCTTCAAGAAGATGCACCTTTCGCGCAGCCAGGCGCTCGATAAGTACCTCGGCATCGTCAAGAGTGCGCTCTCGCACGGCATCCGCCCGCGCTGCCACTTCGAGGACATCACGCGCGCCGACTTCTACGGCTTCGTCATCCCGTTTGCGTCCGAGCTCATGCGGCTGATGGAGGACAGCGGCATCCCCATCAAGATCAGGATGTGCGACACGATGGGCTTCGGCGTGACCTTCCCGGGCGTCACCCTCCCGAGAAGCGTGCAGGGCATCGTCTACGGTCTCTATCACTATGCCGGCGTGCCGCACGCTCTCCTTGAATGGCACGGCCACAACGACTTCTATAAAGTCGTCTCCAATGCGTCGACCGCCTGGCTGTACGGCGCGTCTGCGGTCAACTGCTCTCTCCTCGGCATCGGCGAGCGCACGGGCAACTGCCCGCTCGAGGCAATGGCGATGGAGTACGCCGCCCTGCGCGGCACGATGGACGGCATGGACTTTACCGCCATCACCGAAATTGCCGACTACTTCGAGAAGGAAATAAATTACATCGTGCCCCCCAAGACGCCCTTTGTCGGCCGCGCCTTCAATTCCACCCGTGCGGGCATCCATGCGGACGGCCTTCTCAAGGACGAGGAAATTTACAACATCTTCGATACGGCGAAGATCTTAAACCGCCCCGCGCGCGTCTCCGTCAACAAGACGAGCGGCCTTGCGGGCATCGCCTTCTGGATCAACGATTACTACAGCCTGCCCGACGAGCACAAAGTCACGAAGGCCGACCCGCTCGTTCAGGCGATGAAGGAGCACGTCGACGCGGAGTACGAGGAAGGGCGCAACAGCTCCTTCGGCGATGATGAGCTCGTCAACCTCATCTACGCCATCGATTCCAAGCGCATCCGCGAGTTCGAATCGTATTCCCTGCGTTAATTTTTGCAGGAATGCAGAGGATAAGGGTATGAAGACGCAAACACTCTCTGCGGCGGAGAAGCGGCTGTATTCCGTCGCCGTCGTGGGCGGGGGCATCGCGGGCTATACGGCGGCGCTCGCCCTCAAAAATTTAAGAGCCGACTATATCTGGCTGGGGCGCAAGCCCTTCGGCGACAAACTGCTGCTTGCAGAGTATGTGCGCAACTTCCCCGCCTTCGTGGGGAACGGCGCGGACTTTGCAAAACGGCTCGATGAGCAGGCAGAAAAAGAGGGGCTCGTCTTTACCGAGGCGCGCATCGACGGCATCTACGCGGGCGAGCCCTTCACCCTCACCCAAAACGGCGAGATGCTCCAAGCCAAGGCGGTCATCCTCGCAACGGGCGTCGAGAGCGCGGGCTCCTGCAAGGGGGAGGGGGACTTCATCGGGCGGGGCGTCAGCTACTGCGCCGTGTGCGACGGGGCGCTGTATAAGGGCAAGACGATCGCCGCCGTGCTCTCTTCCAAGGAGTTTGAAGAGGAGGCGGAGTACCTTGCGGGCTTTGCGGAAAAAGTCTACGCCTTCTGTCTGTATAAAGGTGCCTCTTTCAAGGCGGAAAACATCGTCCTCTGCGAGGGCACACCCAGCGAAATACGGGGCGGCATGCGCGTGAGCACCCTCGTCGCGGGCGGCAAGGAGTACGCCGTCTCGGGCGTGTTCTTTTTGAAGAATTCGACGCCTCCCTCCGCGCTTGCGGGCGGGCTGCTCGTTGAAAACGGCGCCGTCAAGGTGGAGAAAAATATGGCGACCAACCTCAAGGGCCTCTTTGCCGCGGGCGATGTGACGGGGCGGCCCTACCAGTATGTAAAGGCGGCGGGGGAGGGGCTCACCGCGGCATACGCGGCAAGCGAATATGTAAAATCGCTTGAGAAATAACATTTGAGCAGGCTTCGGCGCGCCCGCCCCTTGTGAAAAGGGGCGGGCGCGCCGATAACATACCTTTCACATCATGAGAATACGGTGAAATCGAAATTTTTTTTATTTTGGGGGTTGACAAACGCCCATTTTGTTCGTATAATGAACATATAGATTGTCAAGCGCGGAACAACGCAAAGGAGAAGAAAGATGACCATTCAACTCAATGAGTACTTGTTAAAAATGTTCCACCTCGTAAAGGACATCGACGACATTGATTTCTTCTGGGGCAAGGCCAAGCTCTCGAGAACGGAGTTCCGCATTCTTTGGGAGGTCGTCAACGAGCAGTGCGAGGGGAGAGACATCATCTCCTCCGAGCTCGCGCGCCGTGTCGGCATCACGCGTTCAGCCGTCTCGCAGATCGTCGCCAAGCTCGAGAGGGGCGGCATCGTGGAGCGCGTGCCCTCCCTCTACGACAGAAAGATCGCCTTCATCCGCCTCACCGACCAGGCTGTGGAGACCTTCCGTGCGCAGGCGGAGCGGGCAAACTGCTATGCGGAGCGCGTCGTTGCCGAGTTCGGGCAGGAGCGCCTCGACGCCCTGCTCAGCGAAGCGCAGGTATTTTCCGACGTGTGCAGAAGGCTCGCGGAGCTTCCCCCCGCCCCCGCCGAGGAGAGCGCGGCCATCTGAAAATTGTGTGAAAAACGCGGGAGACCCCCGCTTTCAACGACGGGCGCGGCGTTTTGCCGCGCCTTTAGGAGTTTTTTAAGGTATGTTAAAGTTAGTTGACATCAAAAAGGACTACAAAGTCGCGGCGGGCACCGTGCATGCCCTGAAAGGCGTCTCGCTCAACTTCCGCCCCAATGAGTTCGTCTGCATCCTGGGCGCGTCGGGCTGCGGCAAGACGACGCTTCTTAACATCATCGGCGGGCTCGACCAATATACCTCGGGCGACCTCATTATTCAGGGCAAGTCGACAAAACACTTCAAGGACCGCGACTGGGACGTCTACCGCAACCACCGCATCGGCTTTATCTTTCAGAGCTACAATCTCATCCCTCATCAAACCGTCTTAGGCAACGTCGAGCTTTCCCTCACCATTGCGGGCATCTCGCGGGAGGAACGCAAGCGGCGGGCGACCGAGGCCCTGCAGCGCGTGGGGCTCGGGGCGGAGCTCGAAAAGCGGCCCAACCAGCTCTCGGGCGGGCAGATGCAGCGCGTCGCCATCGCGCGGGCGCTCGTCAACGACCCCGACATTTTGCTTGCCGACGAGCCCACGGGCGCGCTCGACTCTGCTACCAGCGTGCAGATCATGGACCTCATCAAGGAGATCGCGGGCGAGCGGCTCGTCATCATGGTCACGCACAACCCCGAACTTGCCGAGCGGTACGCCTCGCGCATCGTGCGCCTTAAAGACGGCGAGGTGGAGTCCGACTCCGACCCCTACGAGGGCGAGGACGCCGCTCCCCAAGAGCAGGCCGCCAAGGTGCGCGCGAAGATGAACTTTTTAACGTCGCTCTCGCTGTCTTTCAGGAACCTTCTCACCAAGAAGGGGCGCACCATTCTAACGTCCGTCGCGGGCAGCATCGGCATCATCAGCGTCTGCCTCGTGCTGGCGCTCTCTACGGGCTTCAACAACTATATCCGAAGGACGGAGGAGGATATGCTCTCCTACTATCCCGTCACCGTCTCCGAAAGCTCCTTCGACATGGCGTCCGTCATGACCTCCTTCACCGATATGGAGGAGATGCCCGATCTCTCGCAGCTCGACAACAAGGTGTATATCGACTCCTTTTTGACGAGCCTTGCAAACGGCATGGCGACGACCAACAACATTTCGGAAACTTACGTTGACTACCTCGAGGCGATGGACCCCTCGTGGTACGCCGAGATCCAGTACAGCTATGTGAGTTCGCTTGCCGACAACCTCTTTTTGCAGGTGGAGACCTTCCCCGAGGGGGACAGCTCTTCGACCGAGCTCACGACGCGCTCCCTCAACAACTTAAAGAGCAAGTACATCGCCGATCTCATGGCGTTTGCCTCGCAGTACAGCTCCCTCATCGGCTTTGCCGACTTCTTCACCGACGTCGTCCACGTCATGCCGGGCACGACGGACGAAAGCAACCTCGGCTACGGGGAGTACGTCATGGAGCAGTACGACCTCATCGCGGGCGACTTCCCCACGGGCGAGAACGAGGCCGTGCTCGTCGTGGGCGGCAACAACCAGGTCACCGACCTGACGCTCGCCCAGCTCGGCCTTCTCTCCGAGGACCGCTTCATGGAGCTGTTCAACCTCGGCACGGAGGACAAGGACGAAGTGGAGGAGGGTGCCGACCGCATCGACTTCTCCGAGATCCTCGGAAAGAGTTACACCCTCTTCTTCAACGATGAAGTCTATACGAAGAACGAAAATTGGAGCCAGCTTGCCTACATGAACGGCAGCTACGCCTTCACCTACGAGGGGCAGCGTTTGGACAATGACCTGGAAGCCGAGGAAGGAGAGGGCATCAATATCACCATCTCGGGCATTCTGCGCCTCATGGACGACCGCTCCTACGGGTGTCTTTCGAGCGGGCTCAACCTCACCGAAGAGACCGTCCAAGCCTACATCGAGGGCAATCTCAATTCGCAGATCGTCAAGTGGATGGACAGCGACGAGGCGAAGTTCACCTCGGGCAATACGACTATCTATTTTATGCCCGCCAACACCGAAAATTTGACGCGGGCATTTACCCTCTACGAGGTCATGCCGGGCACGAGCATCTATGTCTCACAGGCGGCTTCCTCCGCCATCCGCGCCCTCGGCGGCAGCGAGACGGTGGGCGGCATCTCCATCTACGCGCGCGACTTCGACCTCAAAGAGGAAGTGCTCTCTTACCTCGACGCATGGAACGAGCTGTGTGAAAGCGGCGGCTCGTACGGCGGCATCGCGCTGGAAGAGAGCGACATGATCACCTATACCGACACGGTGGGCATGCTCATGGGCATCATGCAGACGATGATCGACATCATCACCTATGCGCTCGTCGCGTTCACGGCGATCTCCCTCGTCGTCTCCTCCGTCATGATCGGCATCATCACCTATGTCTCGGTGGTGGAGCGCGTCAAGGAGATCGGCGTGCTGCGCGCCCTCGGTGCACGAAAGCAGGACGTAAGAAACCTCTTCAATGCGGAGACCTTCATCATCGGCCTTGCCGCGGGGCTCATCGGCATCGGCATCGCCTATCTTCTCAGCGCCGTCATCAGCCTCATTCTTCAAAATCTCACGGGCATTGCGGGCATTGCAACGCTGCCCGTCTCCACGGCGTTCATCATGGTGTGCGTCAGCGTCGTCTTAACGCTCATCTGGGGGCTCATTCCCGCGCAGTCGGCGGCAAAGAAGGACCCCGTCATCGCGCTCCGCACCGAATAAAAGGGCGAAAAGACGCCCATACTCCCTTCGAGGCGGCTTATGGCAAAGAAAAAACCCATGCGCAAACTCACCGAAGAGGAATACGAGGCGTACTTAAGAAAACTTTTGAAAAAATAACGGAAGGGGACGGAGCGAAAGCTCCGTCCTTTTCACATACTTTTCTTGCAAAATGCGTTAGACCTTTACAAATGGGTGGTATAGTAAAGATAAGAACTAAAGAAAGAAAGGAGAAAGTTATGACTGATTTTAATGCACTCTGCAAGATGGCGGAGGATCTCCCCGCCGAGGTCTATCCCGAAGTGCTCCGCGAAACGGCGGCAAGGGTACTTCCCGCCCTCGAATGGGCGGCGGGCAGCCGTGAGCGCGCGGAAATGGCGCTTGCGGCGTTCCTCATCGCCTCCGTGTATGCGGACGGCACCCTCGACAGAGGGGAGTATGCCCTGCTCCGCCCCAACCTCGAAGCCGCCCTCGGCGGAACCGTTCCCTTCGAGGCGGTAAAGGAGTACATCGAAAATTCCAAGGCGGACGGCAAGCAGCTGCAGGAGTTCACGGACGCCATGTGCGACTACTTGGGCATGCTCTCCGAAGAGCTCCAAAGTGACGTCGTCCTGCTCGCCCTTCTCATCTGCGCCGTAGACGGCAAAGTGGGCGCCAAGGAAGAGAAGTACATCAAAAAGCTCATCCGTTAAATATACTATGCTTTTTCGCCGTACGGTTTATCGCCGTGCGGTTTTTTTGCCCGAAAATTCGTTGCTTTTGTTGACAAATCTTCTCCGAAGTGATAGTATTCTGCAATATGAAACGTGTTATGGAAGTGGACGGAATGTGCTGCAAGCGGTGCGCTGAGGGCGTCGAGAAGGATCTGCTCCTTCTGGACGGCGTCACGGGGGCGAGCGCCGATTTTGCGCGCGGGCTCATCTTTGTGGAGACGACGCTCCCCGACGAAGCGCTCATTACTTGCGTCGAGGAAGCGGGGTTTGAAGTCAAAAAGGTGCGCTCCCGCCGCGGCATCTTCTGCTGACCGCTTGCAAAAAGGAGAAAAGATGAAAGACGATTTAATGACGCAGATGATCTACCGCATCGTGCTGTGCTGCGTGTCGGCGCTCGCGGTGCTGCTCTCGCTCAACGTGTTTGCGCCCCTTTTCAGCCTCGTCATCCCGCTCGTGTATGTGGGATACATCTTTGTGCTCGGGCTCATCATCCCCGATTTCGAGTATCCCTACTTCTTCCTCGACGTCAACGAGCTCGGCTACGGCGGCGTCCTTGTGTGGGTCCTCATTCTTCTCGCCGTCTTTGTGGTGCTCTCCTATCTGATGTGGGCGTACGATAAGCTCGTAAAAAAGGACGGCAAGTGGAAGTTCGACTTCTCGCCCCTCAAGAACAAGGAGAAGAGCACGCCCGCCGCGTGAGTTTTGCCTTAAAAACGCTTGCTTTTTTATGGAAAAGGCTCTATAATAGAGGAAAATACGGCGTCAAGAGCGGACGCGTCCAAGGGTTTATTCCCGCACAGAGAGCTCCCCGTTTGGTGAAAGGGGAGAGGGGAACGCCCTTCGGGTATCACCGCTCGTGCCTGCGGGGAGAACTGAAGTAACTTCGCACGGGGTCGCAGCCCGTTATCCCATGCGGCAAATGTTCGTTTGTTTTGGTGGTATAAATGCCTTCGCGTATTCCGAAACGCGGAGGCTTTCTTTTATCTATGTTAAGGAGGTTGCCATGTATCGCAAGGTAGACACATCGCTCGATTTCGTCGGGCGGGAGCAGGAGATCGTCGAATTCTGGAAGCAGAACGAGATCTTCGAAAAATCGGTGAAAAAGAACGAGGGGAAGGAGGAATTTTCCTTCTTCGACGGCCCCCCGACGGCCAACGGCAAGCCGCACGTCGGGCACATCTTAACGCGCGTCATGAAGGACATCATCCCCCGCTATCAGACGATGAAGGGCAAGCACGTCCTCCGAAAGGCGGGCTGGGATACGCACGGCCTTCCCGTGGAGCTCGAAGTGGAGAAGAAGCTCGGCCTCGACGGCAAGAAGGAGATCGAAACGTACGGCATTCAGGCGTTCAACGAGCAATGCAAGCAGTCCGTCTGGAAATATACCGACGAATGGCGCAAGATGAGCGACCGCGTCGGGTATTGGTGTGACATGGACAGCCCCTACGTCACCTATCACGACGACTACATCGAATCGGTGTGGTGGGCGCTCAAGGAGATCGACAAGAAGGGGCTTTTATATAAGGGCCACAAGATCGTGCCCTACTGTCCCCGCTGCGGCACGGCGCTCTCCTCCCACGAAGTGGCGCAGGGCTATAAGACGGTCAAGGAGACCTCCTGCGTCGCGCGCTTCAAGGTCGCGGGCCGCGAGAACACCTATATCCTCGCGTGGACGACGACGCCGTGGACGCTTCCCTCCAACGTCGCGCTCTGCATGAACCCCGACGAGACGTACGTCGAGATCATCGCGGACGGTACGCACTATATCCTCGCCGAGGCGCTCGTCTCCTCCTTCTTCGAAGAATACGAGGTCGTCGATAAAAAGACGGGCAAGGAGTACGAGGGCACCAAATACGAGCCGCTCTTTGATTACGCAAAGCCCGTCTTAGAGTCCATCAAGAACGAGTGGAAGCGCGTGTATGAGGTCGTCTGCGACACCTACGTCACGCTCACGGACGGCACGGGCGTCGTCCACATCGCGCCCGCGTTCGGTCAGGACGACTACAACGTCGGCAAGATCTATTCTCTCCCCGTCGTCTCCCTCGTCAACGAGCAGGGCAAGTTCGACGAGCGCTGCCCCGAACTTTGCGGCCTCTTCATCAAGAAGGCGGACGCCGTCATTTTGAAACTTCTAAAGGAGAGCGGCAAGCTCTTCAAGGCGCTGCCCTTCGAGCACGACTATCCCCACTGCTGGCGGTGCGATACGCCGCTCATGTACTACGCGCGCTCGAGCTGGTTCATCGAAGTCACGAAAGTGAAAGAGCAGCTCATCGCCGCCAACCGCTCCGTCAATTGGATGCCCGAGACCATCAAAGAGGGCCGCATGGGCAACTTCCTCGAAAACGTCATCGACTGGGGCCTCTCGCGCGATCGCTATTGGGGCACGCCGCTCCCCGTGTGGGTGTGTTCGGACTGCGGGGCGAAGGAAGTTATCGGCTCCAGGAAAGAGCTCGAAGAGAAGTGCGGCGCGCCGAAAGGCATCGAGCTGCACAGGCCGTATTTAGACGAGCTCACCTGCGCCTGCCCCAAGTGCGGCGGCAAGATGAAGCGCACGCCCGAGGTCATCGACTGCTGGTTCGATTCGGGCTCCATGCCGTTCGCACAGTATCACTATCCCTTTGAGAACAAGGACCTCTTCGAGGAGACCTTCCCCGCCGACTTCATCTCCGAGGCCGTCGATCAGACGCGCGGCTGGTTCTATACGCTGCTCGCCATCTCGACCATCCTCTTCGGCCGCGCGCCCTTCAAAAACTGCATCGTTTTGGGGCACGTCAACGACCAGAACGGCGTCAAGATGAGCAAGCACAAGGGCAACGTCGTCGACCCGTGGTCGGTGCTCGACAAGCAGGGCGCCGACGCCGTCCGCTGGTACTTCTACACCAACTCCGCTCCCTGGATCCCTTCCCGCTTCGGGCAGGAGGCCGTCAGCGAGGTGCAGCGCAAATTCCAGGGCACGCTCTGGAACACCTACGCCTTCTTCACGCTGTATGCCGAGATCGACGGCTACGATCCGTCCAAGTACAAATTAGAGGCGTGCAAGCTCTCCCTGATGGACCGCTGGGTGCTCTCCCGCCTCAACACGGTGGTGCGCGATGTCGACAAGATGCTCTCCGTCTACAACATCACGGACAGCGCCCGCGAAATTCAGGACTTTTCCGACGTCCTCTCCAACTGGTACGTCCGCCGCGGCCGCGACCGCTATTGGGGCAGCGAGATGACAGAGGACAAGGCGGCGGCATATACGACGCTCTACACCGTCCTCGTAACGCTTGCCAAGCTGCTTGCGCCCTACACGCCCTTCATGGCGGAGATGATGTATCGCAACCTCGTGCCCGCGTTCTTCAAGGACGCGCCCGAATCGGTGCACCTTACCGATTTCCCCGTCTCAGACGAGAGCCGTATCGACCCCGCCCTCGAACAGGGCATGGAGGACGTTCTCGAGGCCGTCGCCCTCGGCCGTGCGGCGCGCAATGCGGGCTCGCTCAAGAACCGCCAGCCGCTTGCCGAGATGATCGTCGCCTCCGAGCGGCCCCTTAACATCGAGGGCGAGCTTGAGGCGGTGCTTCTCGACGAGCTCAACGTCAAGAAGCTCTCCCGCTGCGCGGATGCGGAGTCGCTCGTCTGCTACACCTTAAAGCCGCAGTTAAAGACGCTCGGCCCCAAGTACGGCAAGCGCCTCAAAGAGATCAATCAATTCCTCTCCTGCTGCAACGCCTGCGAGGTGGTGCACGCGGTCAAGGACGGCGGCGTCTACCACATGGAGGGCGGCATCGACCTTGTGGAAGAGGACCTGCAGATCTTCACGGGCTCGCGCGAGGGGTACGTCTGCGCGTCCGACCACGGCATCACCGTCGCGCTCAAGACGGCGCTCACCGAAGAGCTCTTAATGGAGGGCTGCGAGCGCGAACTCGTCTCCAAGATCCAGACGATGCGGAAGGAGGCAGGCTTTGAAGTCACCGATCGCATCCGCGTCTACTATACGGCGGAGGGCCGCGCGAAGGAGGCGCTTACATCTGCTGCCTTTGCAAAGGACGTGCTCGCCGAGAGCGTCTTGGAGGGCGCTTCGGAGGGCTTTATGAAAGAGGTGGACATCAACGGTGACAAAGTCACGCTGACCCTCGTAAAACTGTAAGACTGCAGATGAAGGCGGCGGCGCCCCGTTGGGGCGCCGCCGCTTTGTATATGTGTCTTTACCCGAAAGGCAGCAAAAAGGCCGCGAGAGCGCCTCTCAGAAGCCCGAATGGCAGCCGCAGCCGCTCGTGTAACCGCTCGCATAATAGCGCCCGAGGGCGTACTGGCGGGCGTAGTAGCTGTCCGTGCCGCCCGCCGAGCCCGTACAGCTGCACGGGTCGCAGGAGCAGGGCGTGCAGGTGCAGGGATTGCAGGTGCAATCGCACGAGCACGGGGTGCAGGTGCAGGGCGTGCAGGTACACTCGCACTCGCAGGCGGGGCATTCGCAGGGGGTGCAGGTGCAGCCGCTGCAATTGCAGCAGTTACAGCAGCTGCAGGTGTCGTCCGTCGACTCGCTGCGCACGGCAAACAGGTTGGAGATCGCCCGCATGAAGTTCGACGAACAGCTCGCCGTCCGGGAGCTGCATCGCGCCGAACGGGTTGAATAGCAGGAATTGCACATAGGAAACCTCGTAATATGTTTTCGGGAGTTGGTCCCTGCCTCATTGTATGCAGAAGGGGAAGTGCCTTGCCCCTCCGAGAGGGGCGAAAGCGCTTGCAAATCGCCTCAAAACCTGCTATAATATATATTCGCATAAAACTAGTGAGGAAATATGAAACAGCTCTTTCATAAACCGACGCGCTACGAGCTCAAACAGACCATCTACCGCTGGCTGCTCATCCTCCTCGGGAACGCGCTTGCCGCCGCCGCAAGCTCCTTCTTCATCATCCCGGGCGACCTCGTCATGGGCGGAACGACCGGCCTCGGCATCTTCGTCGAGCAGATCTGGGACTTCGAATATGCGCGCGTCATCACCGTCTACACGGCAAACATCGCGCTCTTCATCTTGGGAGCCGTCCTTTTGGGGCGTCACTTCTTCTTCGCGACGCTCGCGGGCACCCTTCTCTATCCCACCTTCATGTCGCTGTTCGACGCGCTGAACGCGGCATACATCGCGGCGGCGGGGGAGACGGTCTCGGGCGGCGACCTGCTTCTCAACGTCATCTACGGCGGCATCCTCTTCGGCACGGGCGTCGGGCTCGTCGTGCGCGTGGGCGCGAGCACGGGCGGCACAGATATCCCGCCCCTCATTCTGCAGCACTTCTTCGGTATCCCCGTCTCCATTTCGCTGTGGGCGCTCGACTTCATCATCGTCATCCTGCAGCTCTTCGGGGGAGCGACGCTTCAGATCGCCCTCTACGGCGTCCTCATCTGCATCCTCTCCTCCGTCGTCGTCGCGTTCGTCACGCCCCTCGGCACCCGCAAGATGCAGGTCAAGATCGTCAGCCATTACAATGTGGAGATCCGCGAGATGATCTTAAACGATCTCAACCGCGGCGTCACCATGCTCTACGGCAAGACGGGGTACCTGCGCGAGAAGTGCTTCGTGCTGCTCACCGTCGTCTCCCCGCGCGAGCTCGTGCGCCTCAAAAACAAGGTGCAGGAGATCGACCCCGATGCCTTCCTCACTGTCTCCGTCGTCTCCGAGGTGCGCGGGCGCGGGTTCAGCCGCGAGAGCGTGCGCCTTCCCAAGGAGGACGAGGGGAGGGAGGACCTCGAAGAAGTGGCGGAAACGCCCGCGCGGAATGTCGCGCCGCCTTCGCAGGAACAATAAAGTAGCGGCCAAACGGCCGCAGGCAGCAAACTTCATAAAACAGTACCGACCCGAACGATGCGTTCGGGTCGGCTCATAAAAGGAGAAAATAAGGGGATAACAATCCTTAAAATGCAGCTTTGGTACAAACCTGCTACATTACAAGCATAGTATAGCACGAATTGCACAAAAAAGCAAGAGAATTTCGGGCGAAAAATCCATATTTTGTGGGTATTTTTGGGAAAAAGCCCAAAAATTTGGTGAATTGCCCTCTTACGGAAGGGGCGCGGCGCGGGGCAAACTGCCCCGCGCCGCGCCCCTTCAAAAGAGCGAACGGAGCGAGTCACTTCTTCTTTTCCTTGCGGCGCTTGTCGTTGATGATGGCGATCGCCTTCTCGTCGATGACGGTGATGCCCTCCTCCTTTGCAATATCCACCATCTGCTGCAGGGCGGCCTTCAAAAAGACGCGCGGAATTTTGGTGAGCTTGGCGCACGCCTCGTCCGTGAACTTCACGTCGGGGTCGATGCGGTCGGCGGCATAGCGCACCGAGTTCGCGTCGCCCTCCTTCGCCTGGATCTTCTCGGGGAAGGGCTTTTTGAAGCGCGAGCACCAGAAGTTGGTACTGTCGCGGTAGCCGTAGTCGACGGGCACGTTGGGGAAGCCGCCCGCCTTCACGCCGTTTACGATGGTGTCGTAGTAGCGCGGCTTGATGAGGATCTTGTCGATGTTGAGGATAAAGTGCGCGCCGAACTTGCTCGTGATGCCGTTGAAGTTGCGGTAGGGGGGCTCGTACCCCTCGAGGCAGCCCGGTTTGTCGAGATAAGCGTCCTCGAGCGCGTCATTCCAGGTACATTCAAATACCTGAAAGGCCTCTTTGACGACCTTGGGGCGCTCGCCGCCCGCCTGCCCGTCCTCGAGGGTGAAGAGGCAGTCCTTCATTTTCTCGTCCGTCGTGTCGCCGGGGAAGCCGAGCCGCACCGCCTCCTTAAAATACTTCCTGTCGTCGGGAATAAAGTTTAAGGAGACCTTCTTGGTGCGCAAAATATTCTGCGCCGTGTTGGAGCTGTTGCGGCATTCAAGCAGCATCGCATAGCGGTCCTTGCCTGCAATGTAGTATGGGAAGCAGAGCGAGTAGGAGCCGAGGTTTGTTTTTCCGTTCTCCGAAATCGTTCCCGCCAGCACCGTGGGCATGGGGAAGAACGAGGAAGTCTGGTAAAAGTTATCGACGATCCTTAGATCTTTAAAGCTGGACATCATATTCTCCTGTTTTCTTTTTATTTTACACCCGCCGCCCGCGTTTGTCAAGATGGGACCATCCTGAGGGCCGTGTCGAGGGGGAACGGATGCGGCGGCACGGGTGTGCGTGTAAATTATTGAAAAAGGGGTTGGCAGATTGCGGACTATCGTATATAACTTTTAAAGAGAGAAAACTACTGATTTTGGGAAAAATGTCCCCAAAGGGGATAGGCAACGAAGTTTTTCCAAGCATGGCTAATGACATTGCGGGTCGGGTGCGACGTTGCTTTTTTGTATACGATCCCCGTAAAACTGCTCGGCGGGGCTATCTTATGATTTGCCGCGAGGGGAGGGATCCATTTTTCATGAGTGTGTTTGGTTTCAAGGCTAAAAGGAGAAGCACAAATCCATCACACAAAACAAAACCGCCGCAGGAAAGGATTCCTGCGGCGGTTTTATCGGGGTACGGGAACGCGAAAGGGAGCCGACACAAGTCAGCTCCATTTCGCATGTAAACAATGGGTTATTTTGATATGTTTACAAAATGGGCTCAATTTTGAGGTTATGGGTTCAATGAAATATCCGAAGCACTCAATTTTATTACTCTTTAATTAATAATTCTTCTATTGACTCAACAAGTTTGCCTTTCAGGTCAAAATATTGCTCACCAGCATCGGTTAAAATACAATAACCGACTTTGTATCCTTTTGTATCAAAGATTATATTTTGATTATCTATAAGCCGCATTTCACCAATTTTACGATGAGTTCTATCAGAAAAAATTTTTAGATAAGCCATTTTACCCTCCACTATCATAACTAACCAAGTATTTTTCTCAACTTGGCTTTCAATAATTGTCTTCTTTGTTCTGGCATATGTTTCTCGAAAGCAACCCTATAAAATATTTTACTGGTTTTCTCGCACACAAAACAGCGAAATCCTACTACTTTTCACGAATCAAAATTTTAATTATCATTGTATCCGTGTGCAATGGTATCTAAGCACCGCTTCCAGTGTTGCTCCCTCTTTATAATCTTTTCCGGGTCATAAGAAAGACCAAAATACTCGAGCAACGTGAACGTGAAATTTTTTTCGAAATAGGCATCGCCTTCCTTCTCGTACAACATTCTCAATTTAACGTTGCCGCCGTGTTTGCTTGCCAGGTAATTCCCCCACCGCTGTCCAACTCCGCCGCTACCCGTGGCTGAACCAATATAGAGCTTGCCAGTAGAACAATCTGTCAGGCAATATATGCCCGTTATCTTTTTTAACGCCTCGTAATAGGTAGGCATAATTTTACCATCAAACACAGCCTGGAGTCGTGAATAGGGAAGATTAACTTTATCATACCCCTCGAATTTTTCGCCGTTATACTTGCAAGGTAGCACTTCCTTTACCTTAATCTCCGGAAGGAAATGTCCCAATCTAAAAACATATTTAGAGTAGGTGTTTCCTTTTTTGTACGAGATGATTAGTCTACCAAACAGTCCTTTATATTTTTCAATAATTTTTACAGTTGCTCGCTGAGCAGGCTGAATATCCTCTATCGTTGCCGCCGAGATAAACAGCCACTCATCATAAGCAATGCGAATAAAACTGAACACCGTTTGACCTACATAAAAATTTCTCCTCGCCCCACTCCAAGGCCAGTAAGAGCATTCTGTAATTCCACTCTCTTTAGCGGCAGGATCCGTTTTCAACCATCTGTCAATAAACGATTCTGCACCCCTGCCCGCAGTCATGTTCAATTCAATCTTGCTGTTGGAAATTTCGTCCGGCGTTAAATTCAAAATATCATTTAACATCAAATCCATACTGCCACCCCCATAAAAATTAAATTTATGATATTATACCACACAAGGTAAAATATTTCAATAGCGAAACAAAAAATATCACTGATTAAGTGGCCATTACAAAAGCATTCGTTCTTGTAGAAATTTAGCATATTACTGCCGCCAATAAACCGTGCCTATATATTGAACGATTACCCTTAAATTGAACTATTATACTTTGATGATATCTTGTTTGTAACGCTTGCATTATGCCAACGTAAAAAAGCCTGGGGTAAAACCCAAAATAGAAGTAAAACTGCCACCAGAAACTATAAAAAGGCAAAAAATAACCGTGA
>CALWCH010000030.1 GCA_944376335.1 uncultured Clostridia bacterium | reverse complement strand
CCGCCCGTGTTGCCCTTTGCGGCGATCTTGTCGATCTCGTCGATGAAGATGATGCCGTCGTTTTCGGCGCGGCGCACGGCCTCCTCCTCGACGGCGTCCTCGTCGATGAGCTTGTCGCTCTCCTCGGCGATGAACAGCTTCATGAGTTCTTTCACCGCGATCTTGCGGCGCTTCTTTTTGGGCGGGAGCATCTCGCCGAAGATGGAGCCCAAATTGATGGCGGCGCCCCCGGGCACGAGCTCCATCGTCTTGGGTTCGTCCCGCACGTCCGCCTCGACGACGAGGTCGTTAAAGACCCCCTTGCGAAGCGATTCTAATAGGTTGCTTTCAAATACTTCGCGCGGGGTCTCTCCTCGGTCCGCCTTCTTGAGCTCGGCCAAAATTTTGACGACGCGCTGCTCTGCGGCCGCCGTCGCCTTCTGGGAGACTTCCGCCGCCTTCTCGTCCTTCACGAGCCGCACGGCGCTTTCCACAAGGTCGCGCACCATGCCCTCGACGTCCTTGCCCACATACCCCACTTCGGTGTACTTTGTCGCCTCCACCTTGATGAAGGGCGCTTTGACGAGCTTTGCAAGTCTCCTCGCAATTTCCGTCTTGCCGACGCCCGTCGGCCCCTTCATGATGATGTTTTTAGGGGTAATTTCCTCGCGCATCTCGGGGGAGAGCTGCGAGCGGCGGTAGCGGTTTCTCAGGGCAATGGCAACGGCCTTCTTGGCCTCGTCCTGCCCTACGATGTGCTTATTGAGTTCGTTTACGATCTGCTTGGGAGAAAGGTCCATAGTTTCCTCCTTATACCGTCTCACAGATGATGTGGTCGTTGGTGTAGACGCAGATCTCGCTGGCGATCTTAAGCGCCTTCCGCGCAATTTCTTCTGCCGAAAAGTCGGTGTTCTGCGCGAGCGCCCTCGCCGCCGCGAGCGCGTAGTTGCCGCCCGAACCGATGGCGCAGATGCCCTCGTCGGGTTCTATCACTTCGCCCGTGCCCGAGAGGATCAAGAGCGTATCCTTGTCCGCCGTGATCATCATGGCGTCCAATTTCCTGCCTATTTTGTCGCTCCGCCAAAGATCTGCAAGCTCCACCGCCGAGCGCATGAGGTTGCCCGCAAACTTGTTGAGCATGCCCTCGAACCGCTCCGAGAGCGAGAAGGCGTCCGTCACCGAGCCCGCAAAGCCCAAAATGACTTTGCCGCCGTAGATGCGGCGCACCTTGATAGCCGTATTCTTAAAGACGACCGACTCGCCCATGGTGACCTGTCCGTCCCCCGCGATGGCCGTGACTCCGTTCCGCTTGACGGCGCAGATAGTCGTTCCGCGAAATTCCATTTATTTTCCTCCTTCCCCGAAGATGCTCTCTTTGAAGCGTTGAATTTCTTTAAGAGCCAGCTCTCCGAGGCGTCTTTTCTTTTCCTTTTTGTCGCGGAGAGAGACGCTCTGCCTGAGGATGCCGTAGTTGGCATTCATGGGCTGAAAGTCCCTGTTCTCCGTCGAGATATACCGCGCGAGCGCCCCCGAGATACAGGTATCTTCGGGCGCTTCCGATTTGATGCCGTTGCATTTATTCCAGATGTGGATGCCGACGAACAGCCCGCTCATCGCACTCTCCACATACCCCTCAACGCCCGTGATCTGCCCCGCAAAGTATAAATCGGGGTTGCTTCTCAGCGAAAAATCATTCTTCAGCAGCCTGTCCGAAGGGAGATAGGTATTGCGGTGCATCACGCCGTAGCGCTCAAACTCGGCATGCGCGAGCGCGGGGATCAAAGAAAACACCCGCTTCTGCTCGCCGAACTTCAAGTTGGTCTGGCAGCCGACGAGGTTATAGCTCGTGCCCGCCGCATTCTCCTTTCTCAGCTGCAGCACGGCATACGGCCGCACGCCGTCCTCGCCCGAAAGCCCCACGGGCTTGAAGGTGCCGAAGCGCAAAGTATCCTTCCCGCGCGAGGCCATCACCTCGAGGGGCATGCACCCTTCAAAGATCTCGCCCTTTTCAAAGTCGTGCAGCGTCGCCCGCTCGGCGGAAAGGAGCGCCGCAACGAACGCCTCGTACTCTTCTCTATTTAAGGGGCAGTTGATGTAGTCCCCCGTGCCCTTCCCGTAGCGGTCGCCCGTGAAGGTACGGCTCATATCGATGCTGTCCGCCGCAATAATGGGCGCAGACGCGTCGTAGAAGTGCAGCGACGCCCCCAGCTTTTTCTCGATGTCTTGATAGAGCTCCCCGCCCGTCAGCGGCCCCGTCGCAACGACGCCGCTTTGGGGCAGCTCCTTGACTTCCTCCGAAACAATATGAATATGCGGGCATTCGCGCAGTTTTTCGGTGATGAACGCCGAAAACTTCTCCCTGTCCACGGCGAGCGCCCCGCCCGCCGGCACGCGGGAAACCTCCGCCGCCGCCATCGTGAGCGAGCCCAAGCGCCGCATCTCTTCCTTCAAAAGGCCGCAGGCATTGCCCCAGATGTCGTCGCTTTTCAGCGAATTGGAGCAGACGAGCTCGCCGAACTTTGTGCTCTCATGCGCGGGGGTAAAGGCGTTGGGCTTCATGTCGACAAGCTCGACCTCGACGCCGCGGCTGCCCAGATAGTACGCCGCCTCGCTGCCCGCAAGCCCCGCGCCGACGATGCGGATCATGCCTCGCCCTCGGCCTTCTCGGAGCTTTCCGCCTGCTCGCCCTTCTCGGGCTGCGGGGGCTGGTACTTGCAGTCCTTGTTGCTGCACTTTATAACGCCCTTCTTGGTCTTGACGATGGCGCTCCCGCACGCGGGGCACTTCTCGCCCGTGGGCTCATCCCAGCTCATAAATTTGCACTGCGGATACCCGCTGCAGCCGTAATACAGCCGCCCCGTGCGCGTAAAGAGCCGCTTTGCAGGCTTGCCGCACTCGGGGCAGACGCCCTCCAACTTCTCTTCCTTCTTCTCTTCGCCGTAAGGCAGCGTCGATTTGCACTTGGGGTAGTTGGGGCAAGCGAGGAACTTGCCGAATCTCCCCGTCCGCACGATCATCATCGCGCCGCACTTGGGGCAGGGGGTATCCGAGACGGGCGCGGTGTCCTCCGAAATGATATTCGAACACGCTGGGTAGTTGGAACACGCCAAAAACTTTCCGTATTTGCCCGTCTTTCTCACCATGGGGTGCCCGCATTTCTCGCAGAGGATGTCCGTCATCTCGTCGCCGTCCGTGGAGGCATAGCGCAATTTCTCCGCAAAGGAAGGATAGAACGCGGCGATCAGCTCGTGCCAGTCCTTGCCGCCCTCCTCGATGTCGTCGAGTTTTTCCTCCATGTCCGCCGTAAAGCCGACATCCATGATGTCGTGGAAATATTTGAGAAGCATATCGGTGATGCGGTAGGCGATGTCGGTGGGCACCATGTACTTGCCCTCCTTGGTCACATACTTGCGCTTGTTGAGCACCGAAATGATGGAGGCGTACGTCGACGGGCGGCCGATGCCCTTATCTTCCATCGCCTTGACGAGGGAGGCGTCCGTATAGCGGACGGGCGGCTTGGTGAACTTCTGCTCGCCCTTCAAAGAGAGCGCATCCAGCTTATCTCCCTCCGCAAGGGGCGGCAAAAGCTTCCCGCTCTCCTCCTCGTCCTCCTTCTTGCTCTCCTGATAGACGGCTGTGTAGCCCGCAAACTTCAAACTCCTGCCCGCCGCCTTGAAGGTGTAGCCGCTGTTGTCGATGAGTAGCTGCATGGAATCATACAGCGCCTCCGCCATCTGCGAGGCGATGAACCGCTCATAGATGAGCTTATACACCTGATAGTGCTTCTTATCGAGCATCTTCCTGGCGCGCTCAGGCGTCAGCGTCACGTCGATGGGGCGGATGGCCTCGTGCGCATCCTGCGCCCCCTTCTTGGAGGCATAAACATTCGGCTTTGCGGGGCAGTACTCCTTGCCGAAGCGCTCGGCGATATACTTGAGGGCAGCCGCCTGCGCGTCGTCCGAGATGCGCGTCGAGTCGGTACGGATGTAGGTGACAAAGGCGATGTGCCCCTCCCCTTCGACGTCCATGCCCTCGTAGAGGTGCTGCGCCATGAGCATGGTCTCGGGCGCGGTATAGCCCAATTTATTGGAGGCATCCTGCTGCAGCGTGCTCGTCGTGAAGGGCGCGGGCGCATGCGAGCGCGCAACGCTCTTTTTGACGGACGCAACGGCATATTCCCCCTGCTTCAAGGCCGCAAGGACGGCATCCGCCTGCTCCTTGCTGCCCACCTTGATCTTCTTATTGTTGTATTTCTCGAGCGTCGCCTTAAAGGGGGAGAACTTTTTCTCCGTATCCTGCAGCTCCGCCGCGATCGTCCAATATTCCTCGGGCTTGAAGGCCTGGATCTCCCGCTCGCGGTCGACAACGAGGCGCAATGCCACCGACTGCACCCTGCCCGCTGAGAGCCCGCTCTGCAGCTTATTATTGAGCAGCGGCGAAAGCTTATAGCCGACGAGCCTGTCAAGTACGCGGCGCGCCTGCTGTGCATCGACGAGGTTATAGTTGATGGTGCGCGGGTGTTGAAGAGCCGCCGTCACCGCCTTGGGGGAAATTTCGTTGAATTCGATGCGGTTCTTGCCATCCTTATCGAGGCCCAGAACGGTCTGCAAGTGCCAGGAGATGGCCTCGCCCTCGCGGTCGGGGTCGGTCGCAAGGTACACGCGGTCGGCCTTCTTTGCCTCCTCCATGAGCCTCTTTACGATCTCCTCCTTGCCGCTGGAGACGACATACCTCGGCTCAAAGTTCTTGTCGACGGCAACGCCCAGTGACTTTTCGGGAAGGTCTCGGATGTGCCCGCCCGAGGCGTCCACGCGGTACTTCCCCTTGAGATATTTGGAAATGGTCTTCGCCTTGGAGGGCGACTCTACGATGATGAGATCCATGGTAAACTCCTGATATATGCGCCTCACCGCGCAATGCTGTATCGGTTGCCGCCCGCTTTGACGGCAAACCCCTTGATTTCCAGCGACGAGAGGACGGCCGCAGCTTCAAACACGCGCATGCCTGCCCTCTCCGCAATGACGGACGAATGTAATTCTCCCCCCTCTTTCAAAACTTCATACACCTTCGCCTCTTGGGGGGTGAGGGCGGGCTGCGCCTCTTCCTTCCCGCTTTCAAATCCGTAGAAGGAGAGGATATCCTCCGCGCTCGTTGTGAGCAATGCGCCCTTTTTGATGAGTTCGTTGCAGCCGACGCCGCGCGTCTCCCCCGGGCGGTAGGGAAGGGCAAACACGTCGCGGCCGAATTCCGCCGCGCAGTTCGCCGTGATGAGCGCACCGCTCCGCTCTCCCGCAGAGAGCACGAGAACGCCCTCCGAAAGCCCCGCGAGCAGTCTGTTCCGCTCGTGAAAGCTGTACTTTTTCACCGTCTCCGAGAGGGGATATTCGCTCAATATGAGCCCGCCCTTTGCGATCTTTTCCTTATACGAGAAGTGGGAGGCTGGATAACATTCTTTGAGCCCGCACGGCAGCACGGAGATGAGCCTGCCCGAAGGCAGCGCCCCCTCGACGGCAGCGAGGTCTCCCCCTTCCGCAAGTCCCGTAACGATACAAAAGTGCTTCGAAAGCTCTGCCGCGATGTCTTTGCCGAAGCTCGCCGCCCACTGCGCCGTCACGCGCGAGCCCACGATGCAGAACTTTCGCTCGGAAAGCAGCGCACGGTTGCCCTTTGCGTATAAAAGAAGGGGCGGGGAGGCGATGTTGCGGAGCGATTCGGGGTAGTCGTCGCTCAAGACGGTGACGGCAAAGCACCCCTCTCTTTCCAGCTCCTTTTCGAGCTTTTCGAGGGCGGCAAAGCGCGCACCCCTCTCTTTATATAACCGCGCGTCGGGCGAATGTATCACCGACGGCGCAATTTTTTCGTATTCTTCCAAGAGACGGGAGGGGCTCTTCGCGGCGCGCAGAAGGGCGGCAGCGGTCCTGTTATCCCAATCGGTACATCCCGCAAGCCATAAAATGCCCAGCTCTTCCTGCGTCATATTCCCCTCCCTTCCCATCAACGAAATTCGGGCAGCCGGTAGGAGACCGCCTCCAGCATGTGCCGGGGCATGATCTCCTCGCTCCCGTCCAAATCTGCAATGGTGCGCGCCACCTTGATGATGCGCGCCCGTGCGCGGGCACTCAGCTGCAGCCGCTCAAAGGTATCCCTTAAGATGCGGTCGCACTCCTTGGAGAGGGTACAGAACTCCCTGAGCTCCCGCTCCCCCATCTCGGCGTTGGTCGAAAGCCCCTCGCCCTCAAAGCGGTTCCGCTGAATGGCGCGCGCCATGTTGACACGCTCGCGCACCTCCTCCGAACTCTCCTGCTGTTCGTCGGCGGTGAGGTCGTCATAGGCGATGGCGTCCACTTCCACCTGAATGTCGATGCGATCGAGAAGGGGGCCGGAGACCTTTCTCCGATAGTTTCGTATCTCGGCGGGAGAGCAGGAGCAGGTGAGCTTCTCCGAGCCGTAGTTGCCGCACGGGCAGGGATTCATGCTCGCGCAGAGCATGAACCGCGCGGGGTAGGTAAAGCTGCCGCCCGCCCGCGAGACGGTGATCTTGCCGTCCTCGAGGGGCTGCCGCAGCGCCTCCAAGGTCGAGCGCTTGTATTCGGGCAGCTCGTCCAAAAACAGCACGCCGCCGTGCGCCAAAGAGATCTCCCCGGGGTGCACCACGCGGTTGCCGCCGCCGCACATCGAGACGGTCGTCGCCGTGTGATGGGGCGTGCGGAAGGGCCGCTCTGTGACGATGCCCTCCTCGCCTAAGATACCCGCCACCGAGTGGATCTTGGTAATTTCCAGCGCCTCGGAAAAGGAGAGATCGGGCATGATGGTGGGAATACAGCGGGCGATCATCGTCTTGCCCGTGCCGGGCGGGCCGACAAGCAGCAGATTGTGCCCGCCCGCGACGGCGATCTCCACCGCCCGCCGCGCCATGGGCTGTCCCCTCACGAATTTCAAGTCGGAAGAACCCTCCCCCTTTGCCCCGGGCACATAGGCGATGGGCTCCACGGGGTCGGTGACCGCCTCGCCGAGCAAAAACCTGACGACCTCGGAAAGCGTTGCCAGCGGATAGACTTCTACGCCGTCCAGAAAGCGCGCCTCGCCCGCATTCTCGGCAGGGATGACGAAGGTGGTAAATCCCCTCGCCTTGGCGGAGATGAGGATGGGCAGAAGCCCCCGCACGGGCCGAAGGCTCCCGTCAAGGGACAATTCCCCCAAAAAGACGATGCCGGAAAGCTCCGCCCCGACGAGCTGTTCGCTCGCCTTTAAGAGCCCGACGGCAACAGCTAAATCGAAGGACGCACCCTCCTTTTTGAGGTCGGCAGGCGCTAAGTTGACGGTAACTTTGACGACGGGAAACTGCAGCCCGCTGTTCTTGAGCGCGGAGCGCACGCGCTCCTTGGACTCCTTGACGGCGGCATCGGGGAGCCCCACCATCTCGAAGCCGGGAACACCCTTGTTGACGTCCGTCTCCACCGTGACGGGCACCCCTTCGAGCCCTGCCAACGCAAAACTTGTCACATTTGAGATCATCGTCTACTCCCTTATCATATGTATTTCACGGGCAGAGCGCCCGCGCTTTATCAATAGGCAAAAAGAACGAAACGCAGCGCGTTCCGTTCTTTGAAAGCGTGTTAAATCAACCAAAGAGCGCCGTCTGCAGCCCTGCGGGAAGCGGAATGGAGACGGTGAACGGGATGAGCAGCACGAACGCAATGATGAGCAGGGCAGCAAACACCCACATCACCGCCTTCGCGGCCTTTCCGCCCGAAACGAGCACTCTGTCCGAAGCAATGCCGCCCATCGCAAACAGGAAAATAAGCGCCATGAGCAGGAATGCGAACGAGCCGCCCCCGAAAGCGGAGCAGACAAGCGAGAGAAGCAGGCCTGCCGCCGAAACGATGAGCGCGCGGAGGACGGTCTTTTCGCTCTTTGCGTCCTGCTTCTTGGAAACAAGGCACCACACGAGTGCAACGATGCTCGCGACGAGTGCGACAGCGCCCGTGAGCGCCCCCGCAATGGTGACAGCATACATCTCCCCTACGCCCTTAAAGAGGGTATGGAGGGCCCAGCTCTGCGCATAGGACGTCACATTCGCCCCCACGAAGCCGCCCGTAAACAGCCTCCACACGACTTCTATGACGTTCATGGGAGAGGCGGGATCTCCAAACACGCGCACATAGGGAAGGTATGCGGGGATGACGGCGAGCAGCGAGAGAATGACCACTCCCACGATAAACACCGTGATAAAGGAGGCGATGGCGATGCGGTCCTTGCGGCGGTACTCTGCCGCAACGCGCGCCGTGCGCTCTTCCGCCGTGACTTCATACTCGCTCCCGTCCTCCGTCAAGACGGTCTCCGAAGGCGCCTCTGCAGCCTTCTCAAGGTAATACTGCCTAGCCTTCTTCTGACGCGCCATGCCGAAGCCGAACAGCACGACGACCCCGACGAAGGGGATCGCCCACACGCCGTTGACGCAGATGGAGAGCGCCCCGAAGAGTGCGCTCAAGATGACGGGCGCCGCCCCCCCGAGGGAGGCAGACTTCATGCCCCTTGCATAGAACTTATAGCCGAAATACACGGACGCCGTGAAGAAGAACACGCCGAGCATGAGGGGCGTTCCGAAGTGCCCCGCCGCAAGGAAGACTGCGGAAAGCGCATAGAGCACGGCGAAGATAAAGCCCGCGCGGTCGCTCTTTGCAAGCTCCTTCACGAGAAGATACCCCAAAACGAGCACGCCGGAGGCGGCAAGGAAGGGGAAGAAGCGCAGCCCGAAGGGGCTCATGCCGAAAATGAGCGTGCCGAGCGCCAGAATGTCGGTGCCCAGCGCATTATACACGGTATCCGCAAGGTAGGTATCCCCCGTCACATAGGTGCCGCCCGCGCGCATCTCCGCGATGGTCATCATGGAGTACGCCTCCTCTTCGGAGAGGCGGTTGAAGGAGGACTGGGAGAGATTGGGAAGCGTCTGGCTGTCCAACACGGCGGAAGCGCGCTCAAGCGCCTCTGCCATCGTCTCCCCTTCCGTACGGCGGATGATGGAGGCGTCGTCGAGCTCCGCATCGAGCAGGATGGGCTCGCGCTCCTCTTCGGGGAGAGCGGTATTCTCGGCAACGAAGAGCACTTCGTTGATGCGCACGCTGCTCGTGCGGGCAGCGAAGTAGTAGTAGTCGTAGTCGCGCAGTCTCCAGCCGTTCTCGGTGACGGACGTCACGTCGAACACCGCCCAGTTGTAGGGGCCGTTATAGCTCCCCTCTTCCTCATTTGCGACGTCCTCTGGCGTATAGACGGAGGGCACCGTCAAAGGATAGGTGAGGCTGTAGGTGAGGTCGGGCGAAGTACCGCGGCCGATGCGGATATCGGTATCCTCCCCCACGGGGGCATACACCGCACCCACGTTGACCATGATCTGCTTGACGTAGACGTCGTACTCCGAAACATCCTCCGAAAGTTCCTCGGGCAGCGAGACGTGGAACATGAGGGAGGGTTCCTTCTCATCCCCCTCCTGCTCTGCGGTGAGGACGAAGGAGTCTCCCGTCGACACAACGCTGCCCAGCGTGCCCAGCCCGATGACGAGGAAGGCGAGCGCTAAGATGAGAAAGGCACGAAAATATTTCGAAGCAGCTTTCCAAAAATTCTTCTTCATAACTGGTTCCTTAACTGATTGAAATGAATTGCCGTTTCCTATTCTAACCGATTGCGGAAAAATTGTAAACGGTTTTTGGCAAATTTTCCTAAAAAAAGCGGCGGCGCCGTGAAGCACCGCCCCTCTTCTTCGCTGTTTCAGATATCTTCCTTGACCTTGGCAGCCTTGCCCGTGCGGCCGCGGAGATAATAGAGCTTTGCCCTTCTCACCTTGCCCGCACGGACGACGGTGACATAGGCGACCTTCGGCGAATGAAGGGGGAAGCAGCGCTCCACACCGACGCCGAACGAAAGGCGGCGCACCGTGAAGCTCTCGCGGATACCGCCGTGCTTCTTGGCGATGACAACGCCTTCGAAATTCTGAATTCTTTCCTTACCGCCCTCGATGATGCGGTAGCCCACCTTGACGGTGTCGCCGACCTTGAACTGGGGGACGTTCTCCTTGAGCCCCTCGCGCTCGATCGCTTCGATGAGTCCTTTCATTGACTTAACCTCCAAATATACAAGACGTTCATTCCCGGGTTTGAATTTACCCGCATCCTCGGCGGGCTGCGGCAGCGGAACGCCCGAAGTCACTTGGCTATTATACCCTAATCTGCACCAAAAATCAACTGATTTTACCCGCATTTTCACACATTTTAAGCGGTTTTATGGCTTTTTCCCCTCTTCGGGAGTGGGCGGCAGCGCATAGATATCCCTTCGGATCCTCGTCCTTGCTATAAGCTCCCCGCCCTCTGCAAACACCAAAAGAAAGCTCTCGCTCACGATGCCCCTCTCCCCTTCGGAAAGGAGCACGCTCTCGGCGCGGTATAAAAGCCCTTCCCCCGTACCGAAAATGGAGACGGTGAGCTCTCCCCCCTCCGCCCTTGCGCCGATGCGCACGGGGTACGTGCCCGCGTTCATGAACTTCAAGTCGCTCCACGCGCTCACCATCGCGTCGAGGGAGGGCGGCAGGTAGGAGACGGCAAGGCTGTGCGGGTGGCTCTCCAAAATGCGCATGCCCCCTTCGAGGGCGGCGGCAAACAGGGTGCTCGAAACCTGGCACACGCCCCCGCCGATGCCGAGGGCATATTCCCCCCGCTCGATGACGGGCGCCTCTTCAAACCCCTTCTCCCTCGTCCGCTCCCCCGCCGCCGCGTTGAAGGAGAACACCCCTTTAGGCTCCAACACGATGCCGTCGATACGCTCCGCCGCCAGCTCGATATTGTGCGCGCGGCCCATATTTTGTGTATTATAATAGGTCGTACGGCTCGAGAGAAGCGCCCCACCCGCGGCGCCCTCGGCGGCTTCCGCTTCCAAAGCCGGCAAAAAAGCGCCCCCGAAAAGGAGCGCAGCCGCAAAATACGCAACAAAAGCCTTCCTCACACCTTCACCCCGCGCGAGCGCAGGGCAAGGAGCAGCCGCTCGTCGGGCGAAAAGGCAGGTTTCCCCACAGAGTGAACGCCGTCCTCCATGTGGAAGTCCGAACCGCCCGTTTGTAGGAGCCCGTGCGCCGCCGCATAGGCGCAGAATGCCCGCGTCTCCTCCTCAGTATGCGTGGTATAGAAACATTCGATACTGTCGAGGCCTTCCTTTACAAGGCGGTCGAAGAGCGCGCCCTTCTCCCCTTCCGAAAGGCGGATGCGCCCGGGGTGGGCGAGCACGGCGATGCCGCCCGATAAGTGAATGACGGTGAGCGCGTCCTCGGGCGAGGGGCGGGCAAGCCCCGAATAGGCGGGTTTTCCCCTGTCGAACAGCTCCAAATACAGCTTTGCGGAGAGCGCGCGCATCTCATCGCCCTCCTTGCCGAGTGCCCGCGCAAAGGCACGCACGACGTGCATGGTATGCAGCGGCGCATCCTCGTTGACGCGCAGCGCGAGCGCGTCCTCCAGCCGCACCGAAAGTCCCAAACAGGCATTGCCCTTTTCGATCATATCCTCCGCGCGGACGATGGCGCCCCGCCTGCGTTCCTCCAAGAAGGCAAAATACGCCTCCCCGCGCTCGCAGCCGTAGCCCAAAATGTGCACCTTCACGTCGTCGTATGCCGAGACTTCCCAGCCGGGCACGCAAGTGATGCCGAGCTGTTCCGCCGCCGCAAGTGCCTCGGAGACGCCCTCCATGCTGTCGTGATCGGTGAGCGAAAAGAGGGCAAGCCCCGCAGCTTTGCACCGCGCGGCGACCTCGGCGGGCGGGTATTTCCCGTCCGAACAGGTGGAATGAAGATGCAGATCGGCTTTCATACGATCTTCCCCCCTTGGATGCGGATCTTGTTGGTCTCCTTCTTATAGAGCACGCGCTCGGCGTGCGTGCACGTCAGAATACATTGCAGCCCCTCGGTGCGCTCCACAAGCTTCTTTCGCCTCGGCAGGTCGAGCTCGCTCATCACGTCGTCCAAAACGAGCACGGGCGGCTCCCCCGCAAGGCGGGTGAAGATGTCCACTTCAGCAAGCTTTAAGGAGAGCGCCGCCGTCCGCGCCTGCCCCTGCGAGGCAAACGCGCGCGCATCCGCCCCACCGATACAGATCTTCACGTCATCCCTATGCGGCCCCACCGTCGTAAAGCCGAGCCTGAGATCGCGCTCATTGGCGGCAGTCAGCCGCTTCAAAAGCTCCCTTTGAATGTCCTCTTCGTCCTCGGGGTAGTTTTCATCGAAGGAAAGAGCAAGCTCTTCCGCCCCGTCCGTCAAAAAGGCGTGCGCCTCGGCGGCGAGCGGCGAAAGCTCCTTTAAGTAAGCCGCACGGCGGGAGATGATGACGGCGGCATAGCGCGCAAGCTGCTCATCCCACACGGGGAGGGTATCCAAGACGAGCGACACATCGCGGTTCTTTAAAAGATTATTGCGCTGGTCCAAAATTTTGTTGTAGCGCAAGAGTGCCTGCGCATAGGGGCGGGAGGTCTGCGAGATAGAGAGATTCAAAAAGCGGCGGCGCTCGTCGGGGCCGTCCTGAATGAGGCGGAGCTCCCCCGGGGAGAAGAACACGCTGTTGATGTTCCCCAAAAAGTCGGCGCTCCTTTTCACCTTCACCCCGTTGACGCGCAGCTCCCGCTTGTTTTCAAACACGTCCGCCTCCAGGGTGAGCGAGCCGAACCTGCTCTCCCCCTCGGCGCGAAGGGAAGCGCAGCTCTCCCCCCTTCTTATGAGCTGGCGGTCGTGGCGGATGCGGAGAGATGAACCCGTGCACAGGTAAAACACCGCCTCGGCGCAGTTGGTCTTGCCCTGCGCGTTGCGCCCCGTGAGCACGTTGAGCCCGTCCGTAAAACAAAACGTCTCGTCCTCATAATTCCTGAAGTTGTGAAGGGTGAGCTTTTTTATACGCATGAAAAAACTTTCTCTTGAAAAACACTTTTCTTTCGGCGGGATTTGTATTATAATTGAATAAAATCGGCTTTTCTATCCCTATTATAACAAAACGAGGGAAAAAGGAAAAGCATTTCAGAGGATAAAATGGCGGAATTCACTCAGTTGGAAGTTATGTGGAATCAGGTCAAGGAGCGGGCAAAGCAGCTGTTTTCGCCCATCACCTTCAGCGCATTCATCGAGCCGCTCGTCCCGCAGGACATCGTCAACCGCAAGATCGTGCTGCAGGCGGAGACCGACCTCACGGCAGGCGTCATCATGACCAACCACGCCGATAAACTGCGCGCGTCCGTCTCCACTTCCGAAACGGGGCTTTCCGACTTCATCATCATCGTCGAAGGCAGCGAGACGTACACCCTCAACGAGATGCCCGACGCCCTCGAAGAGACGACGGTGACGCTCGACAAGCGCTTCACCTTCGACTCCTTCGTCGTCGGCCCCTCGAATAAATTCGTGTATGCCGCGGCAAAATCGGTTGCGGAGGCCCCCGGGGAGAACTTCAACCCCCTCTACATCTACGGCGGCACCGGTCTCGGCAAGACGCACCTCATGCAGGCCATCGCCAACGAGATCGCCGAAAAGAAGCCCTCCCTCCACGTCATCTACACGACGAGCGAAAAATTCTTAAATGAATATGTCGACAGCATGTACTCCCGCCACGGCGCGGGGAGAGACAGCGAATCGCGCTTTCGCAACCGCTACCGCAATGTCGATGTGCTCATCATCGACGACATCCAATTCTGGGCGAACAAACACGGTGTGCAGGAGGCATTCTTCCACACCTTCAACGAACTCTTTTCCCAGCACAAGCAGATCGTCATCTCTTCCGACTGCCCCGCAAAGGATCTGACGACGCTCGAAGAGCGGCTGCGTACCCGCTTCGAGGGCGGGCTCATCGCCGACATCCAGCCGCCCGACGTCGAGATGAAGATCGCTATACTAAAGCGCAAGGCGCTCGAAAAGAAGTACGTCATCCCCGACGACGTCCTTGCATTCCTCGTCCGCAATACCGACAACAACGTACGCACGCTCGAGGGGCGGCTCAACACCGTCATCTTCGCGAGCAAACTGCACGAGGAGCCCATCACCTTAAAACTCGCCGCGCAGGCGCTGCAGGAGAGCGTGGCAGAAGGCGACGCGCAGGAAGAGGTCACCCCCGAAAGCATCCTCCGCGCCACGGCGCACTACTTCTCCTTAAAGGAGAGCGACGTCACGGGCAAGAGCAAGCGGCAGGACCTCGTCCGCGCCCGCCAGATCTGCATCTACCTCATGTGCGACATGCTCACCGTGCCCCTCATCTCCATCGGCAAAGTCATGGGCGGGAGGGATCACTCCACCATCATCTACGCGCGCGATAAAATAGCCGACCTCATGCGCCTCAACGACAGCGTGATGAAGGCGGTCACCGACATCAAGAGCGCCGTCTTAAAACAGTAACGTATGCACGAATTTTCCGAAGGGACGTATGATGCCGTCGTCATCGGCGCGGGGCACGCGGGGTGCGAAGCCGCCCTCGCCCTCGCCCGCACGGGGCAGAAAACCGTCCTTTTAACGCTCAATTTAGACAGCATCGGCTTTCTCCCCTGCAACCCCTCCGTCGGCGGCACGGCGAAGGGGCATTTGGTGCGCGAAGTAGACGCCCTCGGCGGGGAGATGGGCCTTATTGCCGACCTCACCGCGCTGCAATATAGGATGCTCAACGCGGGCAAGGGGGCAGCGGTGCAGTCTCTCCGCGCCCAGACGGACAAGAACGCCTACCACCGCGAGATGAAGCGCGTCCTCGAACACACCGAAAATCTTCGCATCGTGCAGGCGGAGGCCGCCGACATCCTCACCGAAAACGGGCATGTAACGGGCGTCGTCACCCACTACGGCGGGGTGTTTTCCTGCCGCGCCGTCGTCGTTGCGACGGGCGTGTACCTCAATGCCCGCACCATCACGGGAGAGGTCGTCAAGGAGAGCGGCCCCAACGGGTTCGCGCGGGCGACCATGCTCACCGAGGCCCTTCTTCGCCTCGGCTATTCCGTCCGCCGCTTCAAGACGGGCACCCCCGCCCGCCTCGACGGCCGCACCGTCAACTTTGAAAAGCTCACCGTGCAGCCGGGGGAAAACACTTGCCCCTTCTCCTTCATGAACGACCGCGTTCCCTTCGCAGAAACGCAGGAAGTCTGCTATCTCACCTACACCAACGGGGCGACGCACGAGATCATTCTAAATAACCTCGACCGCGCGCCCCTCTACAACGGGCTCATCTCCTCGACAGGCCCCCGCTACTGCCCGTCCATCGAGACGAAGGTCGTGCGCTTTAAAGACAAGGAGCGCCATCAGCTCTTTTTGGAGCCCGAGGGCGCGGACACGACGGAAATTTATGTGCAGGGGCTCTCGACCTCGCTCCCGCACGACCTGCAAAAGGCGATGTACCGCACCGTCGAAGGGCTCGAACACTGCGAGATCGTCCGCTACGCCTACGCCATCGAATATGACTGCATCGACACCTTGGACGTTCTCCCCACCCTCGAATTCAAGAAGGTGGAGGGCCTCTACACGGCGGGGCAGATCAACGGCACGAGCGGCTATGAGGAAGCGGCGGCGCAGGGACTGATGGCGGGCATCAACGCCTCGCTTGCGCTGCGCGGAAAGCCCCCGCTCATTCTGGGGCGCGACCGGGCGTATATCGGCGTGCTCATCGACGACCTCGTCACAAAGGGCACGGACGAGCCCTACCGCATGATGACTTCACGCGCGGAATACCGTCTGTTCCTGCGGCAGGACAACGCCGACGAACGGCTGACCGAACTCGGCTATGCCTGCGGGCTGGTGAGCGAGGAACGCCATCGGAAATTCCTCGCAAGGAAACGCCTGCGCGAAGAGACCGCCGCCCTTCTGGAGACACGCGCCGAACAGAAGACGGCGGACGCGCTCGTGCAGCGGCACGGTCAGCCGCCGCTTTCGGCAGGCGTGACGTACGCCGACCTCATCCGCCGCGGCATCCCTCTTGCCGAACTGTGCGGCGTGTTCGGCATTGCGCAGGATGTCCCTGCCGACGTAAA
>CALWCH010000029.1 GCA_944376335.1 uncultured Clostridia bacterium | reverse complement strand
CTCACGGTCACGGGCACGAACGCCAAGGGGTCGGAATACCCCGCTTCCGAGATCTCTTCGGAGCTCTCCCTTCCCGAGGGCGTCGAAGCGCTCACGGTGGGGGAGAACACCATCTCCCTCATAGCAACGGGCGTGGGCGGCGAACAGGCGGAGACGACCTTTACGGTCAATGTCGCCGCCCCTTCGCTCACGGCCATCGACGTCTCCTTCGAACAGGCCATGACCGTCTATTTCGACAGCGCCCTCGACGTCCTCGTCCCCGGGCTCACCGTCACGGGCACCTTCTCCGACGGCCTCACCCGCCGTTTGGGGCGCACTGCAGAGGAGACGCAGCAGCTCTCGGGCGAGGACTACATCACGGCGGTCTATGAAATTGCGGGCAGCTTCGAAGGGCACGAGAACGGCGCCGTGGAGGTCTCCGTGCGCGCGGGCAGTTTCAGCGCCCCCGTCGCGGTGAACATCTCCCGCTATGTCATCGACACGTCGGAGATCCCCGTTCAGGATGCGGTCATGGTGGAGACCACGGGCGCGTGGAGCATCTCCCCCGAGGCATTCGTGCCCGAACTTCCCGCAGGCGTCGCTGCCTCCGTGGAAGTCCTCGGCGCGGACAGCGGCAGCCTTCCCGCAGGCACCTATTCGGTGCGCATCGGCTTTTCCCTCACCGACGAGAAGAACTACGAACTCGTCGGCGGCGCGCAGAGCGCCACGCTCACCGTCTATTATGCCTCCCTCACCATGACGAGCGAGGACGGCGGCTTCTTCGTCGAGGTGACGCGCGAGGGCGGCATCCCGCTCTCGTGGGAGCTCACGATCGAGGACGTAACGGGCGAAGTCAGCGCGCCCAAGCTTCAAGACGGCATGGAATCGAGGCAAATTTTTGCGATCTCCCTGCGCGACGGCGGCAACATCGTCACCGAGCTTGATACGCCCATCACCGTGCGCATCCGCATCGACTCCTTCTTTTCCAACAAGGAAGTGACGCTCTTCCGCATTGCAGAGGACGGCAATGTCGCCGTCGAGAGCACGCGCGAGGGCGACTATCTCACCTTTACGACCTCCTCCGTGCAGGCGGACTACGCCGTTGCCTACGATGCGGGCTTCGACGTGTACCTTGCCCTCACCATCGTGTTCGGCGTGCTGTGCATCGGCGGCGCGGGGCTGCTCATCTGGTACTTCAAGCATAAAAAGAAATTGGATATGTCCCTTCCCAAACAGGACGACTAAACAGCGGGGCGGCAAAAAAGCCGCCCCTTTCGTTTGCCCGAAGGCGTGTTCTAAATTGCGGCATGTCCTCATACGTTGAGCGTATGGAACTCTATCGTCTCGGAAAAGGGGAAGTTTATAGGGCGCTGCAGAGCGCGGAAGGGGGGCTCTCATCGGAAGAGGCCGCCCGCCGCCTTGCAAAGTTTGGCAAGAATGAACTTCGGGAGGGCAAGCGCCGCTCTATCCCCGCGCTCTTCTTTGCGCAGTTTAAGGACCTCATGACGCTCATCCTTGTCGCCGCCGCCGTCCTCTCGGGGGTACTCGCCTATGTCACGGGGGATACGTCCGAGCTCACCGACACCGCCATCCTGCTCTTTATCATCGTCTTAAATGCCGCCGTGGGGGTGGTGCAGCAGTACCGTGCGGACGGCGCCGTCGAAAAGCTCAAAAAGCTCTCCACTTCCAATGCCAAGGTTGTGCGCGATGGCAGGGTGCGCGTTGTGCCCGCATCTGAGCTCGTCCCGGGGGATATCATCGAATTTGAGGAAGGCGATAAGGTCCCCGCCGACTGCCGCATCCTCTCGGCGGAGGGGGTGAGGTGCGACGAATCTCCCCTCACGGGGGAGAGCAAACCGCAAAAGAAGCGCGACTGCGTCGTCACAAAGAAGGGCATCTCCGAGCGCGAGAACACCGCTTTTTCGGGCACGTTCTGCACCCGCGGGCGGGCGCGCGGCATCGTCACCGAGACGGGCATGGCAACTCAGATGGGGCAGATCGCCGACCTCCTGCACGGGGCAACGCCCACGCCCTCCCCCCTCGATAAGGTGCTCTCCCGCCTTGCAAAGCTCATCTCGTGGACAGTGCTCTCCGTCGCGGGCGCACTCTTTCTTGCGGGCGTCCTCTCTCGGCGGACGGGCATCCTATCTTCCCTCATGTCATCCATCGCCGTCGCCGTTGCCGCCATTCCCGAGGGCATGGGCGCAGTCGTCACCGTCATCCTCGCGATGGGCGTACAGCGCATGAGCTCCTTCCGCGCCGTCGTCCGGCGCCTCTCCGCCGTGGAGACGCTTGGAAGCTGCACCTGCATCTGTTCGGACAAGACGGGCACCCTCACCCAAAACCGCATGACGGTGGGCGCGGTCTATGCCGTCCGCAGCGAGAAAAAGCTCCTTCGCTGCATGCGCCTTTGCGAGAGCGTCAAGGGCAGCGCGGGCGCGTATGTAGGCGACCCCACCGAAATCGCGCTCGTCGAATATGCCGCCTCCCGCGGCGAACGGGGCGAGGAACGCCTTCTTCCGGGCGGCAGACCCTTCTCCTCCGAGGCGCGGTATATGAGCGTCGCTGCAGGCACGGACGAGGGCACGCTCGTCCTCGAAAAGGGCGCGCTCGGCGTCGTCCTCTCCCATTCCAAGACGGCGGGCGGCAGGCCGCTCACGGGGGAGATGCGCGAGCGCATCCGTGCGGAAGGGGAGAAGTATGCGGGGAACGCCATGCGCGTTCTGGCGTTTGCCGAGGGGCGAAGGGAGGGGGAGCTCGACTTTTTGGGGCTCGCCGCCCTCTCCGACCCGCCGCGCGAGGGGGTGAAGGAGGCGGTCGCCGCCTGCAAACGGGCGGGCGTCCGCACGGTGATGATCACGGGCGACAGCCCCGCAACGGCGCTCTCCATTGCAAGGGAGCTCGGCATCGCTTCCACAATGGACGAGGTTTTAACGGGCGACAAGCTTGAAGAGAGGGGGGAGCACTCGCAAAAGGATGTCAAACGCTTTCGCGTCTTTGCGCGCGTCAGCCCCAAGCACAAGCTCACCATCGTGAGGGCGCTGCAGGCGGGCGGGGAAGTCGTCGCGATGACGGGCGACGGCGTCAACGATGCGCCCTCCGTCAAGGCGGCAGACATCGGCGTTGCGATGGGCTCGGGTACCGACGTCACGAAGGACGCCGCCGACATGGTCCTCGGCGACGACAACTTCTCAAATATCGTCAAAGCGGTGGAGGAGGGCCGCAGCGTCTTTCTGAACGTGCGCCGCACCATCGACTTCTTCCTTGCGACCAACCTCGCCGAAGTCTTCGCAGTCCTCCTTGCCACCCTCTTTTTATGGAAATTCGACTTCCTCACCTCGACGCAGCTTCTCTGGATCAATCTCATCACCGACTCTCTCCCCGTGCTCGCCCTCGGCGTCGAAAAGAGCCAAGGGATGATGGAACGCCCGCCCGTCCGCGCAGAGGAGATCCTCTCCAAAAGATCGCTCATCTCCATCGCCTTCTTCGGCGCGGTACAGACGGCGCTCGTCTTCTTCGTCTTTACGCTCTCCCTCGTCTTATGGGGGAACGCAGCCGCCTGCACTTCGGCGTTCGTGACCTTGTCCCTTCTCGAACTTCTCCACGCCTTCAATGTCAGAAGCGGCGTCTTCAACAAGACCCTTCTTGTAACCGAGTTCGTCGGCATCCTCTCCACCGTCCTTCTCGTCCTCGTGCCGCCGCTTGCAGGGCTCTTTGCGCTCACCCCGCTCACCCTTCCCCAGTGGGCGCTCGTCGCCGCCTGCTCCGTCCTCATTTTGCCCGCAGGCATCTTATGGCGTAGGGTGAGAAAGCTCCCTCTCAAAAGGCGCAGAAGACGCACCCCTCTTCCCGGAAGCGCGCGATGATGGAAGGGAGCGCCTCGGCGGTCGCACGGTGGCGGGCGGAGTCATGCAAAAGGAGAACAACGGGGTCCTTGCCCCTGCTCGTTTTTGCAGCCTCCTGATAAAGTTCCCACGCGCTCGCGTCCTTCAATTCCTCGTCGCCGCACACCGCATTCCACCCGATGATGGCATACCCCCGCTCGCGGATGAGCTCCTTCTGCCGCTCATGCCCGCCGCCCGGGAAGCGGTAGAGGCGGGGCTTTACGCCCGTCACCTCTAAAATGTATGCGGCGCACTCGTCGATGTCGCAAAGCAGCGCCTCGTCCGAGGCATAGATGCGCGCATAGTCGTGGGAAGCGGAGTGTACGCCTATGGAGTGGCCCTCTTTTGCAATGCGAAGGAGGGTCTCTTGGCGCGTCTTTGCCATGTCGCTCACGATAAAGAAGGTCGCCTTGATGCCTTCCTCCTTCAGCACATCGAGAATGTCATTGGTCACAACGGTGGAGGGTCCGTCGTCGAAGGTGAGGTACACCCGCCTTGGCGTCTCCGCAACCGCAAACCGCGCCCGCGTCCTTTCCATCTGCAGCCCCGAGAGGACAAACATCGCAAGCAGCACCGAGAGGACGAGCACCGCGGGGATAAATTTTTTCTGCATACCAAAAGTGTGCCGTATTTTCGCCATTTTATTTACATTTGCGCGGCGATGTGCTATAATATCGTCATGCAAATGTATTCTGAAGACTACGGCGAGGACGCCCTTTCCCGAAAGGGCCGCCTTGCAGCCGATTTTAAGGAGCAGTTCGGCGAAGAGCCCGCGTTCTTCGTCTCTTCCCCCGGCCGCGCGGAGATCGTCGGCAACCACACCGACCACAACGGCGGCAAAGTTTTGGTCTCTTCCATCTCCTGCGACGTGATGGCGGCAGTCTCCCCCCGGAGCGACGGCAATGTCGTCATCGCCTCGGGCGCATACTATCCCATCCGCCTCTCGGTGCACGAACTCTCCGTGCGCGAGCGCGAGCGCGGCCGCTCCATCTCCCTCGTGCGCGGCGTCCTGCGCTATCTCAAAGACCTCGGCGCCTCCTTCGGCGGCTTTAACTGCGTCACCCACAGCACCATCTTCCGCGGGGCGGGCGTCTCGTCCTCGGCGGCATTCGAGGTGCTCATCGCCGAAATTATTGACCTTCTCTATTTAGAGGGGCGGCTTCCCGCCCTCGAAAAGGCGCGCGCAGGGATGTATGCCGAGAACGAATACTTCGGCAAGCCCTGCGGCCTTCTCGACCAGGCGGGCGTCGCATTCGGCGGGCTGAATATGATCGACTTCTCCGCGCGCGACCCCATTGTCACCCCCGTGCCCGCCCCCGAGGGCTACCGCATCGTCCTCACCAACACGGGCGGCTCGCACAGCAAACTCACGAATTACTATTCTGATATCCGCCGCGAGATGGGCGAAGTCGCCGCCTTCTTCCAAAAGCGCTTTTTGTGCGAACTGACGGAAGAGGACCTCATCGAAGAGCTCCCCGCCCTTCGGCAGAAGGTGAGCGACAGGGCAATTTTGCGCGCCTTCCACTTCTTCGAGGAAAACCGCCGCGTCTCCCTCGCCGCCGAGGCCCTTCAAGCGGGCGATACGGCGCTCTTCTTCGAGCAGGTGCTTCTAAGCGGCGAAAGCAGCCTTTCCTACCTTCAAAACTGCTACATCCCGGGCGACACGAACGAGCCCGTCGTCATCGCCCTAAAGCTCACCCAAAAGCTCTTAAAGGGGGGCGCTTGGCGCATGATGGGGGGCGGCTTCACGGGCACGGTGCTTACGTTTTGCCCTGCGGGCGGCGAAGAGCGCTACTGCCGCGAAATGGCGCGCGTCTTCGGACGGGAGAGGGTCTTCCTCACCGACATCCGAAGGGCGGGCGCATGCGAACTCATTTGAAAAATTAAAGATCGGAGGAATCTTATGATCACTTCAAAGGTATTTGGCAAGACGGCGGACGGCAGAGAAGTTCTCGCGTTCACCCTCGAGGACGGCGCTCGCCATGCGACCATCCTCAATTTGGGCGGCATCATTCAGAGCATCGTCGTGCCCGACAAAGACGGCAATCTCGTCGACGTCATCCTCGGCTACAACGACGTTACAGGCTACGAGACGCACGGCGGCTATCTGGGCGCGCTCATCGGCCGCTTCGGCAACCGCATCGGCGAAGGCAAGCTCACGATCGACGGCAAGCTCTACGAGCTGTACTTAAACGACCGCGGCAACCACCTCCACGGCGGCAAAGTTGGCTTCAACAAGAAGATCTGGGCGCATGAGATCGATGGCGACGCGCTCAAGCTCTCCTACACTTCCCCCGACGGCGAGGAAAACTACCCCGGCAATCTTTCCGTCACCGTCACTTATACCTTCGTTGACGGCGAGCTCAAGATCGCCTATCATGCGACGACGGACAAAAAGACTGCCATCAATCTCACCAACCACGCCTACTTCAACTTGAGCGGCGAGGCAGACGGCTCCATCCTCGACAACGAACTCTGGATCGACTGCGACGAAATTACGCCCACCAACCCCACGATGATCCCCGTGGGCGGCTTCCGCGCCGTCAAGGGCACGCCGTTCGACTTCAATGAAGCAAAGCCCATCGGCCGCGACATCGAGGCGGACGACGTCGACCTCAAGCAGGGCAACGGTTACGACCACTGCCACGTCCTCAAAAACAAGTGCGGGGAGTACGTCAAGTACGCCGTCGCCAAGAGCCCCAAGACGGGAATTCAGATGACCTGCTATACCGATATGCCCGCCGTGCAGTTCTATGCGGGCAACGGGCTTCACCAGCAGGGGAAGAGTATCTACTACGGCAAGCGCGCGGGCTTCTGCCTCGAGACGCAGTGCATCCCCAACAACGTCAATGTGCCCGAGTATGCGGCAAAGGGGAGCTCCTTCCTCTCGCCCGATGAAGTGTATTCCTTCACCGCCGCCTATAAGTTCGAGGCATAACAGAGCACTTTCAGAAGTATTTAAGCCGCCCGCCGCAGGGAACCCTGCGGCGGGCGGCCTTCTATCATGTTATCCTTATAAATCAGCGGAACAGAACAACGCCCTCCGCCGTATACCGCCTTGCACCGAACGCACGCTCGACGACTTCTCCCTCCAAACATTCCGCCCGCGTTCCCGCAAAGGAGATGCCGCCGTCCTCTAACAAAAGCACATGATCGGCCGCCTGCATGCCGTCGGAAAGGTCGTGCGAGACGAGTATCACCGTCTTTCCCTTCCCCGCAAGCTCTTTGAGGACGTCGAAAAACACGCTCTTAAAGGGCAGGTCCATATACGTCGTCGGCTCGTCTAAAAGGACGAGCGGCGTATCCTGCACGAGCAGCATCGCAAAGAACACCTTCTGCCGCTCCCCGCCCGAGAGGGTACTCACCCGCCGCTCTCTCAGCGCTTCAATGCCCAGCTTTTGCATGACGGAGAGGACGTTCTCCTTCTCATCCTTCGAAAGGCGCGTTGAGAAGGGACTTCTCCCGAAGGAGACGACTTCCTCGGCAGGCAAATCGGGCGAGGGGAGAATTTGCGGGAGGATGCCGATGCGCTTTGCCCGCTCCCGCGCGGGGAGCCCGTCCAGCACGTCGCCGTTGAGTTTCACGCTGCCCGTATAGGGCAGTACGCCCGCGATGCAGTTTAAAAGCGTCGACTTCCCGCACCCGTTGCGCCCCAAGAGGGCAGTGATGCCGCCCGTAAGCGAAAACTGTACGCCGTCCAAAATCTTGCGCTTGCCGTATGAGGCCGAGAGGGAAACTTCAAACATGGTGCTTCCTCCTCAACACTAACCCTAAGAAGAAGGGCACGCCCAAAAGCGCTGTAAACACGCCCACGGGGATCTCCGTCGGCGCAAAGAGAGTTCGCGCGAGAAGGTCGGCAAACAGCAGCAGAGAGGCGCCGAGCATGGGCGCAAGGCAGAGCTCCAACCGCATATTGCCCTTTACGAGCGCCCGCGCGCAGTGGGGCACGATGAGCCCGACGAACCCGATAAGCCCTGTAAAGGAGACGGCAGCCGCCGCCGATGCCGCCGCTGCAATCAGGCTCACAAGCCGCACCCGTTTCACGGAAACGCCCAAGCTCTGCGCCAGCGTATCGCCGAGGCAGAAGAGCGCAAGCCTTCTCGAAAGCAGCTGAGCCGCCGCAAGGCAAATCAAAATAATGATAGCGGGGAGAAGCAAATCTTCCGTCTTTACGCCGTGCAGCCCTCCCACCGAGAAATCGACGTACGAGGCGAGCGCATCGGGGTCGACGACGGATAAAAAGGAGATGCCCGCCTGAAAGAGTGCGGAGAGCGCCACACCTGCGAGCACGATGACGACGCGGCTCATGCCCGCCGACCGCGCCACGCCTAAAATTAAAAAGGTCGCTGCAAGCGCCCCCACAAACGCCGCAAGGGGGAGAAGCGAATAGGCGAGGGGGAAGCAGACGAGCATCAAGAGCACCGCAAACCCCGCGCCCGCATTGATGCCGAGGATGCTCGGCGAGGCGAGCGGATTGTCCGTCACCCGCTGCAAGAGCGTTCCCGCCTGCGAAAAGGCAATGCCTGCCAAAACCGCCCCAAGCGTCCTCGGGAGCCGCGAGGAATAGAAGATCGAAGTGTAAGTCTTATACCCCTCTTTGAAGAACATCCCGCCCCAGAATTCGTCGGGGGTGAGGGAGACGCTCCCGAAGCGCAGCGAAAAAAACACGGCGGCCAAAAGGAGCGCCGCCGCGCCGAAAAAGACGATGAAATTGCGCTTTTTTGTCGTCATGCGATGCCTTTGAGAAGGTCGGCGAGCATTTCATACGCCTCCGCCCACCGTCCGTTGGGTTTGAAATGGAAGAGTTCTTTCGGAAGATAGCTGAAGTTCCCGTTTTCAACGGCGGTCAGCCCGCTCCACGCGTCCTCTTTGAGCATCTCCGAAACAAAACTCTGCGAGGCCGCCTCGTCGCCCATCGCCGTAAAGAAGATGTAGTCGGGGTCCTCTTCCAAAATGTATTCAATCGAGAGGGTATCCGATACGACGGCGTCTGCGAGGAGCGAATCGTCCGCAATGTTGTGCGTGCCGAGCTCCTTCAACATCTCCGCCGCAAAGTGGTCTTTAGAGGTCTTTGCCTTCACCGAGCGCGCCGAAGAGCCCGCGCGGATAAAGAGGATATCGACGCCCGCAAACTGATTTTCAGCCAAAATTTCGTCGATCTCCGCCTTCTGCGCTTCGCCGTACGTCTCGTATGCCTCGGTATCCCCCGTGATGAGGGTAAACGTTTGGAGCACATTGAGATAGTCGGAAAAGCTCTCCACGATAAACTGCGCCGCGGGAATATCGAGCCCATTTAGCGTCTCGGCGGTCTCCGCCTGCGCCGCGATGTCGCCCGAGCAGATCACAAGGTCGGGCTCCTCCACAAGCAATCGCTCCAGATCGATCTTCTTTCCCGCGCCGTCGTCCACAAGCGGGGTACCTTCGTCGACAAACCCGCGCTCCACGCTCTCGCCCACGGTAACGGCGACCTCGCCCCCCGCGAGCTGCCACAATTCCGCAAACGAGGAAAAGAGCACCGCAACGCGCTGCGGCTTTTCGGAGAGGGCGAACTCCTTCCCCGTGCTGTCCGTAAACGCCGCGTAAAATTCGGGCGGGTCGGGGGGAACGAGAATGGGGTCATCCCAATTTTGGGTGCAGCCTGCAAGCGCCCCAAAGAAGAGGGCGCCGACGGCGGCGAGTGTCAAAGCTTTTAAAAATCTATGCGTTAAGTGTTTCATCCTTGATGTTAAGGAGCTCTTCGGAAAGCAATAACTTTTCCGTCTCCTCAAAGCCGATGCGCGTCACGACGTCCGCAAACCGCTCGCCCTTCGTGCCATACTTCTTGAAGAAGAGGATGGCCTTTTCCACCATCTTGATAACTTCTTCCTCGGAGTGCAGAAGCACGCTCAGCGCTCTCCCTTGCGCAACGCGCTTGCCCCATCTCCCGCCGATGTAAATTTTATAGCCGTCCACACAGTCGATGGCGCCGAACGGGCACTTCTTCACGCACCTGCCGCAGTTGTTGCAGGTAGAAGGGTCATGTACAAATTTTTTGTCGACGAGCGTCGCCGAATGGATGGGGCACTCCTTGACGCAGATGTTGCAGCCGCGGCATTTGTCGGAGAGGGGAACGGGGGTACGTTGGCCGATGATGCCGATGTCGTTGAGGTCGGGCTTGACGCAGTTGTTGGGGCAGCCGCCCACGGCGATCTTGAACTTGTGGGGGAGGGCAACGCTTCTGTACCCTTCATAAAAGAGGGTGTGCAGCTTTCTCGAGAGGGCAAACGTGTCGATGAGCCCGTATTGGCAGGTCGTGCCCTTGCAGGACGTGACGGGGCGGACCTTTGCGCCCGTGCCGCCCGTCTCCAGGCCGTGCTCCTTCAAGAATGCTATGAGGGGCTCGGCGTTCGCATAGGGGACGCCCTGAATTTCACAGGTGAGGCGCACGGTCATGGCGATCTCGCCCTTGCCGAAGCGCTTGGCTGCCTCCGAGATGACCGCCATCTCTTCGGACGTAATTTTGCCGTTCACCGTGATGACGCGCACATTAAAGCAGTCGGCTGTCGTCTTGTCGCGCAAAAATCCGAGCCCTTTAAGGCGCGTGACTTCCACCGCGGGCACCGTGCACTTGGGGAACTTCGCGGGATCGTAATTCATATTCTGTTACCTCTTTCATAGATCTTGCTCATATTATACCATATTATATAAATTTTGTCAATGCAAAAGGGAGATGAGTTTTTTGCGCGCGAATTTCCCTCAAAATCGCCGTTATTTAGAAATTCGTCGAAATAAAATGGGGCGAGAGGCTTGACAACATTCGAAATACATGGTATGCTTATTTCGAAAATAATCGAAAGACAAAAAAAGGGGGGGGGGTACGATGAAGAACGTTTGGGAAGCACTTGCAGACAAGACGCGGCGGGAGATCCTCGAACTTTTAAAGTCCCGCCCGCACACGGCGGGGGAGCTTGCCGATCAATTTTCCCTCTCGGCAGCGACCGTCTCGCACCACATCGCAGTTCTCAAAGAGTGCGGCCTCATCACGGGGGAGCGCCGCGCCCAGACCATCGTCTATCACCTCAATACGACGGTCATCGAGGACATGATGCGCGCCCTTTCCTCCCTTCTCGACCGATCGGATAAAAAACGCCATTAAGGAGAAGTATATGAACCATCTCAAAACCGCTGTCCTCTACACGGCACTCTCGCTTGTAAGCCTCATTGCCTTCACCGTCGGCATTGCGCTGTTGCCAAAAGAAGTTGCCGTCCACTTCAATTTCGAGGGCGTTGTCGACCGCCTCGGCAGCCCCTGGGTGTTCATCTCGCTGCCCGCCGCCGCGGCGCTCATCTCGGCAGGGCTCTGGCTGACGGCATTGAAGGAGTTCAAGAATGCCCGCATCATCAACATCGTGCTCGTCGCCGTGGGGGCGGTGCTCGCCGTCCTCGGCTGGGTGTTCTTCGCCTTCGCCGCCATGGGATTGGAGCTCGGCGACAAACCCGGCATTCCCTTCGCCGCCATCGTGCTTCTGCCCATTTCCATTCTCATCATGGTGCTCGGGAACTATATGCCCGTCGCAAAGCGGAACAAGTGGTTCGGCTTCCGCACCAAGGCGACGCTTTCAAGCGATTACGTCTGGGAGAAAGCCAACCGCTTCTCGGGCACGCTCTTCTTTCTTGCAGGGGTTTTGAGCGGCATCTCCGCGATCCTCTTCTCCTGCCTGAAGCTTGACTACATCGCCCTCATCGTGCTCTTGGCGCTCCTTGTCATCGTCACCGCCGCCTCCCTCATCTATGCGGCGCGCGTTGCAAAGACCGCCCCCGCAGATGCAGAGGACGTTCCCGATCCAAACAAAAATTAAGGAGTGAATATGCAAGAAACACCCATCGTAAGGGCGGAAGGGCTCAAGAAGACCTTCACGCTCTCCGAAAAACAGCGGAAGATCGAAAAGACTTCACAAAAGCGCAAAGTCGCCGTCGACGGCCTCTCGTTCTCCGCCTACCCCGGCGAAATCTACGGCCTGCTCGGCCCCAACGGCGCGGGCAAGACGACCACCCTCCGCATCCTCTCGACTCTCATCAAACCCGACGAGGGCGACGCCTTCGTCGGCGGCTGTTCCGTCCTCAAAGAGGGCGAGAAGGTGCGCGACAAGATCGGCTTTATGACAAGCGAATTAAAGCTCGAGGGCTTCTTCACCCCGAGCTATCTCTTTGACTTCTTCGGCGCGATGCACGGCGTAGATAAGGCAACGCTTGCTCAAAGAAAGCGCGAACTCTTCGCCCGCTTCGGTATCGACCGCTTTCAGGAAGTCAAGGTGAGCGACCTCTCCACGGGCATGCTGCAGAAGGTCTCTCTCGTCGTAGCCATCGTGCACGACCCCGAAGTCGTCATCTTCGACGAACCGACCAACGGCCTCGATGTTCTCACTGCCAAAGTCGTCACCGACTTTTTATTGGAACTCAAATCGATGGGCAAGAGCATCCTTCTCTCCACGCACATCTTCTCCCTCGTCGAAAAGCTGTGCGACCGCGTGGGCGTCATCATCGACGGCCGCATGGCGGCAGAGGGCACGCTCGAAGAGCTCTGCGAAGGCAAGCCCCTCGAAGATAAATTCTTCGAAATTTACGAAGGCATCAAGGGGGAAACGGTATGAAACTCAAAGCGCTCATGCAAAAGGAATTCCGCCGCTTCTTCGGCGACCCCAAGCTCATTATCACCCTCATTCTCCCGGGTATCCTCATCTACTTCATCTATTCGCTGATGGGCGGGCTCATCTGGGACAGGCCCGTCTCGCACGACTACAACGTCCTCGTGTATGGGGAGTCCACCGCCGTCGAATCGCTCATGCAAAGCTCCTTCGGCGAGGATCTCACCCTCACCCGCACCGACGATAAGGACGCCGCCGTCGAAGAGGTCAAGAGCGGCAATATCACCGCGCTCATCTCCTTCTCCGAGAACTTCGACGAGGAAGTGGCTTCCTACGACCCTCAAAGCGGCCTGCCCGCCCCGCAGGTGGAAATTTTCTACCGTTCGGCGGATGATGCGAGCTCCTCCTTTTACACGGCGGCGACGGCGCTTCTCTCCGCGTACGAGGGGAGCATCTCCAACTGTTTCGACGTCAACCTCGGCGACACGCAGTACGACTTCTCATCGACGTCCGAAGTCATCATGACGGTCCTCGGCGGCCTTCTTCCCTTCCTCGTCGTCACGCTCATCTTCTCGTCCTGCATGAGCATCACGCTCGAATCGGTGGCGGGGGAGAAGGAGCGGGGAACTTTAGCCACCATCCTCGTCACCTCCGCAAAGCGCTCGGATATCGCCCTCGGCAAGGTCATTCCGCTCTCCTGCATCGCGGCGATCGGCGCGCTCTCGAGCTTTTTAGGCATCGCCCTCAGCATGCCGCAGCTCATGGGGCTGGACATGGGCGGCATGCTCGTCGAGTACGCATTCGGGGATTACCTGCTCCTTCTGGGGCTCATCGTCTCCATCGTGCCCCTCATCGTCTCCATTATGACCGCCATCTCGACGTATGCAAAATCGGTCAAAGAGGCCTCGTCCTTCTCGGGCGTCATCATGATCGTCGTCATGGTGCTCTCGCTCGTCTCGACGTTCGTCGCGAGTCTGGGCGATTGGGTGTGCTGTATTCCCGTCCTCGGTACGGTGGTCGCTGTTCAGCGCATTCTCGAGGGCGGCGCGGCGCTCCTTGTGGGGCTCGTCGCCATCGCTGTCAATCTTGTTGTCACCGCGCTCTTCATCTTGCTCACCGCCAAGATGCTCTCCAGCGAGCGCATCATGTTCGGAAAATAAAACAGCAAAATAAAATAGGGAAGGGGGCGCGCCGCGGCAAAAGCCGCGGCGCGCCCCCAACAAAGAAGCGCCGCCCGAGGCAATTGCCTCGGGCGGCGCACTCTATATTACTTAAAGGAGGTGTTTATCAATACATGCCGTCCATGCCGCCGCCTGCGGGTGCGGGTGCAGCGGGAGGGGTGGGGATATCGGTCACGATGGACTCGGTCGTGAGCAGCGTGGACGCAACGGACGCCGCATTCTGGAGCACCGAGCGCGTGACCTTGGTGGGGTCGATGATGCCGCTCTCTTCCATGTCGGTGTAAACGTTCTTGAGTGCATCGAAGCCGAAGTTTGCATCGCCCTTTGCGAGGATCTTCTCGACGATGACCGAGCCGTCCAGCCCTGCATTCGCCGCGATCTGACGGACGGGCTCCTCGCACGCCTTCAGAATGATGGCGGCACCCGTCTTTTCGTCGCCCTCAAGCGTTGCAACAAGCTGCTTGATGACGGGCACGCAGGAAAGAAGGGCACTGCCGCCGCCCGGCACAAAGCCTTCCTCAACGGCCGCTCTCGTCGCTGCAAGGGCATCGTCGATGCGGAGCTTCTTCTCCTTCATCTCAACTTCCGTCGCCGCGCCCACGTTGATGACTGCCACGCCGCCCGCGAGCTTTGCAAGGCGCTCCTGCAGCTTCTCTCTGTCATAATCGGAGGTCGTCACTTCGATCTGCGCCTTGATGGAGGCAACGCGCGCCTTGATGGCTTCCTTGTCGCCCGCGCCGTCGATGATGGTGGTGTTGTCCTTGTCGACCTTCACCTGGTTTGCCCTGCCGAGCATATCGGGGGTCACGTCCTTGAACTCATACCCAAGGTCGGAGCTCACCACCGTACCGCCCGTGAGCACTGCAATATCTTCGAGCATCGCCTTTCTCCTGTCGCCGAAGCCGGGAGCCTTGACGGCAACGCAGTTGAACACGCCCTTGAGCTTGTTGACGATGAGCGCTGCAAGCGCGTCGCCCTCCACGTCCTCTGCAATGATGAGAAGGCGTGCGCCCTGTTGTGCAAGGGGCTCGATGACGGGCAGGATCTCTTGAAGATTGGAAACTTTCTTATCGGTGATGAGGATGTAGGGGCTGTCGAGCACGGCCTCCATCTTCTCGGTATTCGTGACCATATAGGCGGAGGCATACCCTCTGTCAAACTGCATGCCCTCGACCGTCGTCAGCTCGGTGGAAGTCGTCTTGCCTTCCTCGACGGTAATGACGCCGTCCTTGCCGACAATTTCCATCGCATTTGCAATGAGTTCGCCCACCGTCTCATCGCCCGCGGAAATGGAGGCGACCTGGGAGATGGCCTTCTTGCCCTCGACCTTCTTGGAGATGGAGCGGAGCTGCGCAACGGCGGCGTCCACCGCCTTCTCGATGCCCTTTCTCAAGATGATGGGGTTTGCGCCCGCGGCGAGGTTCTTAAGGCCCTCTCTGATGATGGCCTGCGCCAGCAGCACAGCCGTCGTCGTGCCGTCGCCCGCCACGTCGTTGGTCTTGGTCGAGACTTCCTTCACGATCTGCGCGCCCATGTTCTCGAAGGGATCGGGCAGTTCGATCTCCTTTGCGATCGTCACGCCGTCATTGGTGATGAGGGGGGAGCCGAACTTCTTGTCGAGCACCACATTGCGGCCCTTGGGCCCGAGCGTAATTTTAACCGTATCTGCAAGGGTGTTCACACCCTTTTCAAGCGCCTTTCTGGCGTCATCTCCATACTTAATTTGCTTTGCCATACCATTTACTCCTTATAATTTCAGTCCTCGACGACTGCGAGGATATCGCTCTGCTTGATGATGGTGAATTCCTTGCCGTCCACCTTAAAGTCCGTGCCTGCATACTTGGAGCAAAGCACTTTGTCTCCCACCTTCACCTGCATGGTGACTTCCTTGCCGTCGATCACCCCGCCGGGGCCGACCGCAACGACCACGCACGTCTGCGGCTTCTCCTGCGCCGATGCAGGGAGGATAAACCCGCTCTTCGTCTTCTCTTCGACATTCGCCGCCTCTACAACGACCTTGTCGAACAATGGTTTGATGTTCATATTTACCTCCTTAAAAGTTGAACGGCGATAACGCCGAATTTGGCTTTCTGCCTTTTTCCCTTCTATTATAAACGCCGAAAATGCACGCTCAAACGGAGAAATGCCATTTTCTTGGCAAATTTTCCCTGATTTTTTGCACGCAATTTCCCCATGCCTGCAAGGGCGGTTGACTTTCCCCGAAAAAATCGTTATAATTTGGTTAAAAAGGGGGCGCACGCGCCCCGAAGGGGGAACAGGATGGATAAATGGGACGAACGGTTTATGGCGCTTGCGCACCACGTCGGCGGCTGGGCAAGCTGCTATCGGCGCAAGGTGGGCGCGGTCATCGTGCGCGATAAGCGCGTCATGACGACGGGCTACAACGGTGCGCCCGCAGGCATCCCTTCGTGTATGGAGAAGGGGGAGTGCCTCAGAGAGAAACTTGCGATCCCCAGCGGCACAAGAG
>CALWCH010000028.1 GCA_944376335.1 uncultured Clostridia bacterium | reverse complement strand
TTAGGAAGCGTCTGTTTGCGCGCGAGCTGAAAAGCGTGGTTTTGCTTGCAGAGTTCATTTGGAGAACGCCTGTCTGTTGGCGTGCAGCGCAGGGGAACCCTGCTCGCGCAAGTAAATTTTAATTCACGCGAATCTTTTTGCAAAATTTCAGTCGCAGGCGGCGCCCCGATACGGGGCGCCGCCGCTTTCACAAAACAGTGCCACGGCGGCGGGCAGAAGCCCGCCGCCGCGGCATATTTTTTCTCCACGCCAAGCGCCGCTCCTTACGGAGCGGCGCTTGGCGTGGACCATACAGTCCTACTACTCTTTTTTACCAAACGACGGGCGTTTTGCCGTCTAATTACTCTTTTTACCAGATAACGGGCACGCCGTTTTCATCATAGTGCCAGTAGTTGCCCGCAGTATCGCTCGGCTCACTTTCGCTGTAGAAGTAGATATCGGCATCGGTGAGGTCGAAATTGTAGTCTTCTATATCGATATTATTCCACTCTTCCTCCGTTCCATTGTAATACACGGTCGTTAGATTGTAGCAACCAGAGAACGCACCATCCCCGATGGAAGTGACGCTGTCGCCAATCGTGACGATCGTCAGTCTGTGGCACCAACTGAACGCATACTCCCCAATGGAAGAGACGCTGTCACCAATCGTGACGCTCGCTAGGTTTTTGCAATAGGAGAACGCAGAATTAGCAATGAGAGCTGTTCCGTCTTTGATTTGATAGTTCCCTGAAAGATCTTCTTTGGCTTCTATCAAATATTTTCCAAGATAGAGAACGCTGTTCTCCCAATTTTGTTCGTTATTATAATATGCAGTTCCGGAGAAAGCAACTGTCCCAATGGAAGTAACGCTGTCAGGGATAGAGATGCTCGTGAGGCTTGTGCAGCTGGAAAATGCTCCTCCCCCGATGGATGTAACGCTTCCCGGAATAGTGATGCTCGTAAGGCTGTCGCAGCCATTGAACACACCGTCTCCAATGGAAGCGACACCGTCCGAGATAAAGATGTTCGCAAGCCTTTCGCATCGGATGAACGCACCTTCCCCGATGGATGTAACGCTTCCCGGAATGGTGATGCTCGTAAGGCTGTCGCGCTCATAGAACGCACCGCTGGCAATCAGAGTTGTCCCATCCTTAACTGTATATTCATCTGGAAGATCTCTGTTTGTAGCAATCAAATACTTTTCAAGATAGAGAACACCATCCTCCCAATTTTGCTCATTGTCATAATATGCTGTTCCTGAAAACGCAGATTGACCGATGGAAGTGACGCTGTCCGGAATCTTGATGCTTGTAAGGCTGGTGCACCCATTGAACGCGCACGTCCCAATGGAAGTGACGCTGTCAGGGATGGTGATGCTTTCAAGAGTATCACAGCCGGAGAACGCAGCATCTCCAATGCTCGTCACGCTGCCATCCATGGGAATTACGCTGTTATTACATCCTTTGATTAAAGTTTTGCTTTCTGTCTCGATCAGGCAGTTTCCAGCGCAGTGATAGAAGGGATTGCCGCTATCTACATTGATTTCAGATAGATTGCCGCAGTATCCGAATGCTGCGTTGTTGATAGTCGTCACGGTGCCGGAAATGGTGATGCTCTTCAATCCTGTACAGCCATAGAACGCATTGCTGCCGATAGTTTTCACTCCATCGGGAATTATGATACTTTCAAGGCTGCTTCGGCCCTCAAATGCAGAAGCATCAATTTTTGTCACGCTGCCATCCGAAGGGATCACGCTGCCTTTGCAGCCTGCTGTCAAGGTCTTGCTTTCCGTTTCAATCAGACAATTTCCCGCACTGTGATAGATGGGATTGCCGCTTTTTACAACAATCTCCGAAAGATTAGGGCATTCAACAAACGTTTGATTATATATGTTCGTTACACTGGCAGGAATCGTAATGCTTGTTAGACTGATACAGTTTTTGAACACGCCGTTGCCGATATGTTCTACTCCCTCGGGGATGTTGATGCGTATAAGGCTGGTGCATCCACTAAACGTGAGAGCGCCGATGCTCGAAACACCATCGGGGATCGTGATGCTTTTAAGACTGCTGCATTTACGGAATGCACATTCACCAATTTCGATTACGCTATCCGGAAGTATGATGCTTGTAAGGCTTTTGCAAGTACCAAACACCTCTCTCCCAATGAAAGTGACGCTGTTTGGAATGGAGATGCCTGTAAGCCCGTCGCGTACATAGAACGCAAAATCGGCAATAAGCGTTGTTCCGGCCTTAATTGTATATTCATCTGGAAGATCTCTGTTTGTAGCAATCAAATACTTTTCGAGATAGAGAACACCATCCTCCCAATTTTGCTCATTGTCATAATATGCTGTTCCTGAAAACGCAGATTGACCGATGGAAGTGACGCTGTCCGGAATCTTGATGCTTGTAAGGCTGGTGCACCCATTGAACGCGCACGTCCCAATGGAAGTGACGCTGTCAGGGATGGTGATGCTCGTCAGGCTGCTGCAATTTTCGAACGCCCTATAGCAAATACTAATAACGGGTAACCCGTTGTATATGGACGGAATAACAATGTCGGTGTCGGTACAGGTGCCGATGCCGGACACTTCATAGGCGCCAACAAGAGACCTAAACGCCAAGCCTTCAGATCCTTTAAGTGCGCCGCACTCCGTACATTTGCCATCCACATAGTGATGTTCGATCGGCACAATTTCCACATACGTCGTATAGTCGCAGCGGGAGCAGGTCTCGTAAGCCGTCCACCCCGCTTCGGTGCAGGTTGCCGCCTTTCCTTCGTACTCCACAATGTCATGCCCAAGCTCATCGGTTACTACAGTTTTGCGGGAGAGCTCCGTCTCGCACACCGTGCAATAGACGACTTCCTCGTAGGAGCCCGCCTCTTCGCACTTCGCGGCGACTTCGTTCTCGCGGACGGGTTCGCCCTCGGTGTGATCGAGTGCGGGCACGGCAACGTTCGAAAGTTCTTCGGCGGCGTTCTCGTCCGCAAAGTTTTTGCCGCAGGCGGAGCAAGTCCAGTGCTCCAAAGAGCCCGGCTCCTCGCAAGTTGCCGAAACGGCGGCAACATACGTCAATTCGTGGACGTGCCCGTCGCCGCCCGGTCCGCTTGGTCCGTCCGTTCCGCCCGGCTCGGTGCAGGCGGCAAGCGTCAGCCCTGCACAAAGCGCCGAAAGCGCAAGCAATGTGACCGCGAATTTTCCTCTCATAATAACCTCCACAATTTAATCGCGAATGATGAAATCATTATAACGCATTGCCGCATAAACTGCAATACTTCAAGATAATTTCAAATGGAAATTTCCCGCGGCGGCTTTCAAAATACATCTTGAAAAAGCGGGGCGGGTATGCTATAATGAAGATACAATGGAAAAAATGACGGCAAAAGAGTGGTTCCTGCGCCTCGTTCGCAAGCTCAAGGAGCTCGACGAGGCGCGCAACTACACCTGCGACCTGTGCAAGCGCGAAGTGTTCGAAAACGAGCGCCTCTGCAAAAAGTGCCGCGAGACGCTCCCTATGATCGAGCTTGGCTGCCCCCTCTGCGGAAGGCGGGTGCGCGAGGCGGGCGTCTGCCTCGAATGTAAAAAACAGCCGCTCGTCGTGCAGCGGGCGCGCTCGTGCTGTCTCCACGAAGGGGGCGCGGCGGCCCTCGTGCTGCGCCTCAAAAAGGGCGAAAGGTTCCTCTATAAGACGCTTGCGGAGCAAATGCTCCCCCTCTTAGAGCGCGAATTTCCCCTCGCCGACGCCCTCACGTTCGTTCCCATGACGAAAAAGGCAGAAAAAAAGCGCGGGTACAACCAGTCCCGCCTGCTCGCCGAAGAACTTTCCCGCCGCACGGGGAAGGAGCTTTTGGACGTCGCCGAGAAGCGCAAGGAGACAAAAGCGCAAAAGACGCTCGGCCGCACCGCACGCGAGGAAAACTTGAAGGGCGCCTTTCACCTCTTCAAGCGGAAGGAGCTCAAGGGGCGGCGCGTGCTCATCGTGGACGACACCATGACGACGGGCGCGACGGCGGGCGAACTTGCGGGGCTCATGCTGCGCGCGGGCGCAAAGTCTGTGGAGCTGCTCACCTTCACGAGCGTCGAGGACAAGACCCTCCACCGCAGCGAAAAGAGGAAATCATGATACAATACAGCGATAATAAGCAATTGCCCGAAGAACAGCTTGAAAAGCTGTATCTTTCCATCGGCTGGGAGTCGGGGAAGGACCTCGAAAAGCTTGCAAAGGCCCTCCAAAACTACGGCACCGTGCTTTCGGCGTGGGAAGAGGGCGAGCTTGTGGGTCTCATCGCGGCGATGGACGACGGGTATTTGACTGCCTATGTGCACTATCTTCTCGTCCGCGCGGACAGGCAAAACGGCGGCATCGGAGCACAACTTTTGGAGCAACTCAAGGCCCGCTATGCGGCGTTTCATAAAATTGTGCTCGTGGGGGAGCACCCCGCCATGCGCTTCTACGAGCGCCACGGCTTTCAAAAAGTCACCGAGGCGAGCCCCATGTACTTCTTCCCGAAAGGGGGCTGAGCGGGCATCAAAATGACCGAAAAGGAGATAAATGATGAGAAAATTACAAATTTTCGGGGCACTCTTGGCGCTTCTCTTGGGCGTCATGAGCTTTGCGGCGTGCGCGGAGCAGGGCGAGGATGTGCCGCTCGAGGGCGTCTACACCTTCGAATCGCTCTCCTACACGGGCAATGACGGCACGTCCGTCACGCTCCATGCGGGCGACAATTGGCTGCTTTCCGTCCTCACCGAGGACACCTTCACCTTCGAGCTTAAGGAGGACGGCACGGCGGCGTTTACCGTCAAGCTCGGCCTCACCGTCACCTTAAACCTCTTGTGGGAGAAGAGCGAGACGGACGGTTACATCGACATCACCCTCGACGGGGCGACGGAGACCTTCCCCTGCGACGGCAAGACCATCTCCTACACCTATGAGGGCGCATCCGTCACGATGGCAAAGAAATGACATTGTGTTGTTCGGCGCGGCGGCAGCCCGCATGCTGCGGGCTGCCGCCGCGCGCCGTTTTCGCCCGCACCGCTCCCGAAAAACGGTGAAAAATGTTTGACATCTTGCCGCAAACGGGCTATAATGTGGAAAAAGGCGTTGAACGGAAGAGACGCACACAGCGCGTTTGCAAAGAGAGGCGGGCCCATGGGCTGAAAGGCCCCCCAAAGGTGCGTGCGGTATTCCCCCGTGAGCCGCTCCCCCGAACAGAACCTTAAGGGGAGCCGTTTCCCGCGAGAAGGGGCAATGAGGCGCGGCTTTTGCCGCGTAAAGACAGGTGGTACCGCGAGAACGCTTCGCCCTGTCGGCCGTTTGGCCGGCGGGGTTTTTTCATAAGGAGTAGAAAATGGAAGAGAAAGATTTGATGCACGAGGACATCGCCTCAACGGCGCTTGCGGAAGCGGAGAAGGCGGAGTCTAGCCGCGCCCTCTACGAAGTCAAGATGAAGTTTTTGGGGCGTGCGGGCGTCGTCACGACGATGCTTAAAAAGATGAAGGAGCTTGCCCCCGAGGAACGCCCCGCATTCGGCAAGCAGGTCAACAGCCTGCGCGAGCGGCTGGAGCAGAGCTTTGCTGCCGCCGAGGCGCGCGTCAAGCGCAAGGAGCTTGCGGCAAAGCTCACGAGCGAATCGCTCGACGTCACCATGCCGGGCAAGCGCCGCCAAAAGGGCGCGCTGCACCCCGTGACGCGCGTGAAGAACGAGCTCGTCGACATCTTCGCAGGCATGGGCTTTGAAATTTTCGAGGGCCCCGAGATCGAGAACGACTACTACAACTTCACGGCGCTCAACACGCCCGCAGACCACCCCGCCCGCGACATGCAGGACACCTTCTACCTTTCGGAGGAATACCTTCTCCGCACGCAGACGAGCGCGGGGCAGATCCGCTTTATGGAGCAGCACCGCCCGCCCATCAAGATGCTCTCGCCCGGGCGCGTGTTCCGCTCTGACGACGACGCGACGCACTCCCCCATGTTCCACCAGATGGAGGGGCTCGTCGTCGATCGTCACATCACCCTGTGCGATCTTCAAGGCATGCTCGATGAGTTCGCGCGCACAATGTTCTCGTCGTCCTCTAAGACCCGCCTGCGCCCCTCGTACTTCCCCTTCACGGAGCCGTCCGTCGAGGTCGACGTCTCCTGCGCCGCCTGCGGGGGCAAGGGGTGCCCGCTTTGCAAGGGCACGGGCTGGATCGAAGTGTTGGGCGCGGGCATGGTGAACAGGCGCGTGCTTGAGAACTGCAATATCGACCCCGACGAATACACGGGCTTTGCCTTCGGCATGGGCATCGAGCGCATCGCCATGCTCAAATACGGCATCAACAACATCAAACTGCTCACCGAGAACGACGTGCGCTTCTTGGAGCAGTTCAAAGATTGAGGAGGAAGCAAGATGATCGCACCGTTCAGCTGGTTAAAAGATTATGTAGATATCGATATCTCCGCCGAAGAGCTTGAGAAAAAGCTCTTCTCGTGCGGGTTTGAAGTGGAGGAACTCACCTATTTGGGCAAAGACGTTACCAACGTCGTCGTCGGCAAGATCCTCTCCTGCGAAAAGCACCCCGATGCGGACAGGCTCACCGTCTGCAAGGTGGACTGCGGCGAGCACGGCATCAAGCAGATCTGCACGGCTGCCACCAACGTCTTTGAGGGGGCTTTAGTGCCCTGCGCGCTCGACGGCGCCACCGTCCTTCACGATGGCGGCGTGCAGAAGATCAAAAACGGCAAACTGCGCGGCGTCCTCTCCGAGGGCATGATGTGCTCGGGCGAGGAGCTGGGCATCACCAACGACTTCTATGAGGGCGCGGAAGTCTATGGCATCCTCATCCTCGACGAAAACGAGCCCGTGGGCGCGGACATCCGCCCCGTCGTCGGCATCGACGACTACCTCTTCGACATCGCCGTCACCGCCAACCGCCCCGACTGCCAGTGCATTTTTGGCATCGCGCGCGAGGTCGCCGCCGTCCTCAAAAAGCCCCTCAAAATGCCCGCGCTCAATTATACGCCCGCCGAGACGGACGTCGTTATTCCCGTCGAGGTGAGAGAGCCCGCCCTCTGCCCGCGCTATGTGGGGCACTATGTGAAGGACGTGAAGATCGGCACCTCGCCCCGCTGGCTGCGCCGCCGCCTCGCGCTGTGCGGCCTTCGCTCCGTCTCGGACATCGTCGACATCACCAACTTTGTGCTTTTGGAAATGGGCCAGCCCATGCACGCGTTTGACCGCAACTTTTTGCGCGGCGGGAAGATCATCGTGCGCCGTGCCGAGGAGGGCGAAAAGATCGTCACCCTCGACGAGAAGGAATTTTCCCTCCACCCCGATAACCTGCTCATCTGCGATGCGGAGGGCGGCGTGGCGCTCGCGGGCATCATGGGGGGCCTCAACAGCGAAATTAAACCCGAGACGAAAGCCGTGTTCTTTGAGTCCGCCAAATTCGCGCGCGACAGCGTGAGAAAGACCTCCCGCGCCCTCGGCCAGCGCAGCGATTCCTCGTCGAGATTCGAAAAGGGCGTGGACGCCTACACCTGCGCCGTCGCGATGGACAGAGCACTGCACCTCGTGGAAGAGCTCGGCTGCGGCGTGCCAACCACCTACCGCGCCGATGCGAACCACGCCGACCTCACCCCCAAACAAATTACCTGCACGATGAAAGAGATCGACAGCCTTCTCGGCATCGAAGTGCCGCAAGCGGAAGCCGTCGCGATTCTTACCCGCCTCTTCTTTGAGGTCAGGGAAGAGGGCGAGAAGCTTGTTGTCACCGTGCCCCTCTGGCGCGAGGATGTGGACGGCTGGCCCGACCTTGCCGAGGAAGTCATCCGCATGTACGGCTATGAGCACATCACGCCCACCTTCCTTGCCAAGGCGACCGTCACCCACGGCGGCTGGAAGCCCGCGCAGGAGCAGGAGCTCAAATTTAAGCGCGTTTTGGCGGGCGAGGGGTACTTCGAGGCGTGCAACTACTCCTTCTATTCCCCGAAAGATTTCGATTTGTTCCGTCTCCCCGAGGACGCTTTGGAGCGCAATGCCATCCGCATCTTGAACCCCATCGGCGAGGACCTCTCCGTGATGCGCACCTTCCTGGCGCCCAGCATGCTTCAAAACGTCGTGCGCAACGTGCGCCGCGGCAACAATGAGGGGAAACTTTTCGAGCTCGCAAACGCCTACCTTCCCGAAGCACTGCCCTTAAAGGCGCTTCCCAAGGAGAACAGGCGCTGCACGATGGCGGTGTGGGGCGAGTATGACTTCTTCGACTTGAAGGGCGGCATCGAGGCCGTCGGGGAGGCGTTCTCCTTAAAGCTCACCTTCGTGCGCGGCGAAAAGCCCTTCCTGCACCCCGGCAAGACGGCGATATTAAAGCTCGGCGAGCGCGAAGTGGGCTGGCTGGGCGAGCTGCACCCCTCCATTTCGGAGGAACTCTCCCTCGAAAAGCCCGTCTGCCTTGCAGAGTTTGACTACGACGCGCTCAGTAAGAAGTTTGCGAAGGACATCGTCTACCACAACCTGCCCCGCTTCGAGAGCGTGGAGCGCGACCTTGCCGTCGTCGTCGACGAAAAGGTGACGTGCGCGGAGCTCGAAAACGCCATTTTGCGCTCCTGCAAGGCGGCAAAGAGGGCTGTCCTCTTCGATGTGTATCGCAGCGCACAGCTGGGCGCGGGCAAGAAGAGCATGGCGTTCCGCATCACCTTTACCCCTGAAGAGACCGCGGAAAAGCCGCTCTCGCCCGAGACGGTGGACGGCTTCTTCCACAAGATCGTGGGAAATCTCTCCCACAATCTCGGCGCAGAATTGAGGTGAGGTATGATGCTCAAGAACGGAAAAAAGGAGATCGTCGTCCGCGAATGGCCGTGTGAGAGCCCCAAGGCGATCGTGCTCATCTTCCACGGCATGGCGGAGCACGCCGCCCGCTACGACGCATTTGCGCGCTATCTGAGCGGCAGCGGCTATTACGTCGTCGCCGACGACCACCGCGGCCACGGCAAGACGGACGAGAAATCGCTCGGCTACGCGAAGAAGGACATGTTCGAAAATACCTTATCCGACGAGGCGCTCATATTGGAGACCTTCCAAAAGAAGTACGCCGATACGCCCATCGTCGTTTTGGGCTTTTCCTACGGCTCTTTTTTGGCGCAGCACTTCATCGCCCGCCACGGCGAGGAGCTGGGCGGCGCCATCATCGCGGGCAGCTCCTATAAAAAGGACGCCGAGGTGTACTTGGGCAGCGTGGTCGCCAACCTCGGCATCGCCTTCTTCGGTGAAAAGAAGCCCGCAAAGCTCATCGAAAAGCTCTCCTTCGGCGCGTATGCAAGGCAGTTCCCCGGGGGAGCCTGGCTCTCCACCGACAAGTCCAACAACAAGGCGTATAAAGAGGACCCGCTCTGCGGCTTCACCTGCTCCTTCCGCTTTTATGCGGACTTCTTCCGCGGCCTTAAGAGGCTGTACACGAAGGACTATACGGAGAAGCTTCGGAAAGATTTGCCCCTTCTCGTCGTCTCGGGGCAGGACGACGCCGTGGGCGCCAAGGGCAAGGGCGTCAAAAAGCTCGCCGCCTATTACCGCGAGAAGGCGGGCATGAAGGATGTGACGCTCACGCTCTTTGCCCACTCCCGCCACGAGTTTTTGAACGAGAAGGAAAACCGCGAGGAAAAGTGGGGCACGATTTTAAAGTTTTTGGAGAGAGTATCCGAGAAAGATTAAAAAAGCTCACACATTTTTCCGCGAACTGACGCGGATAAGAGTTCACGCAAATCTTTTCGCGAAATTTCGGCTGCGGCGGCGCGGACCAAAGGTCCGCGCCGCCGCGGCATCATACTATCTTCGGGGCAGTTTTACGCCCAGCTCGAGGCGCACTTCCTGCCGCGCGGGGTCGGCGTTCGAATAGCTGTATAGATCGAATCCGATGGGCGCAAAGCCCATCTTCCGATAAAACGCGATGGCGGGCGCGTTGCACGTCTGCGTCTCCAGGACAGCCATGCGCGCCCCCTGCGCCTCGCCCCGACGGAGCGCCGCCCGCATGAGCGCACTCCCCACGCCCATCCCGCGAAAGCCCTCGAAGACGAGCAGCTCGCTGATGCGCAGGCGGTTGTTCCAACTCTCCATAGAAAACCCGATGACCCCCGCAAGCGTGCCGTCCAAATACGCCCCGTACGCCTCGGGCATCTCCAAAAAGTCCTCGAAGAGCTCCCCCTCAAACGTCATCTCCCGCGCCTCTTTCAAAGGGTGATGGCAGAGGGAGAAGGCAAAGCCGTGCACCTCGAACGTATAATACCCCTGCGTCCGATAGGAGAAGGTGAGCTTTCTCCCCTTCCAGTCCGCCTTTTTCAGCGGCAAAATGACGATTTTGTTCATCTCTCACTCCTTCGCCGTCCGCGCGCGGTACTCGGAGGGCGAACAGCCGTACATCTCCTTAAATTTACGCGAAAAGTAGGTGCCGCTCTCAAAGCCGCATTTTTCTGCAATGCGGGAGACGGCCATGCCGCCCGTAAGCAGCTTTGCCGCCCGTTCGAGGCGGTACCCGATGAGATAGGCGACGGGCGAGAGGCGGATGTGCTCCCGAAAGATCTGCAGCGCCGTATTTTTGCTGACATAGACGGACGAGGCGATGTCCTCGAGCGAAATCTTGCGCGCATAATTCTCGTGGATGAACGCCATCATCTGCCTTAAGCGGATGGCGGAAAGCGACCTTTCGCCGCGGGAGCGCGTGCGCGGCAGGCAGGCATACAGCGCCTTCCAGAGTGCAAAGAGCGCGCACATCGTGTCCAGCTCATTCCCCGTTTTCTGCGCCTCAAAGACGGACAGCAGCGCTTTGAGCGCCTCCCCCGTCTCCCCCTCGGGCCGCAGGACGAGGCACTCCGCCCCCTCTTGAAGGACGGGCGCAATGTACTTTTCATAGACCCTGCCGCCCTCGCCGCCCAGAAATTCGGGCAGAAAGAGGATGTTTGGCAGAAAGCCGCCCCCCTTCGCCTCGTAGCGGTGCAGAACGCCCGAATTGACGAAGAGCCCCTCGCCCGCATGGAGTACAAATTCCCCGCCGCCCGCATCGCAAGCGATCTCCCCGCGCGCGGCATATATGAACTCAAACTCCCTGTGCCAATGCCAATCGATGCGGTGCGCCGCAAACGCAAAGACGTCCTCTTCATAGTAGCAGAAGGCAAACCCCGCCTCCCCGTGCGCGCGCTGTTCCAAATAGCCCTCGTCCGTGACGATATTCTCCGTCGTTTCCCGTTTCATGGTGATATTGTACTATATTTTCCCGCTTTTGTGCAACCACTTTGCCCAAAAAATGTGATATACTATACCCATACGACATCAGGAGGTCATTTTATGCAATTTGAATGGCTCAATGAGAGCAAGATCGAAAAGAAGGGCTCGCGCTGGGAGATCTATGCCCCCGCGCACACCGATTTCTTCTGCAATTCGGCGGGCGAGGAGGGCGAGGCCGCGGGCACGCTCTGCAACGCGCCCTACTACTACACCGAACTCAAGGGTGACTTCGTCCTCAAAGTCAAAGTCTCGCACGACTGCGCGTCCACCTACGATGCGGCGGCGCTGCTCGTCTTCGAGGATCTGCAAAATTGGGCGAAGCTGTGCTTCGAGAAGACCGACTTCGGTACGCACGCCGTCGTCAGCGTGGTGACGCACGGGCAGTCAGACGACGCCAACGGCTGCAACATCGCGGGCAAGAGCGCGTGGCTGCAAATCTGCCGTGTGGGCGATGCCTTCGCCTTCCACTTCTCGGAGGACGGCGAACACTATTATATGACCCGCTTCTTCCACTTCCCCATGAAGGGCGCGGCGAAGGTGGGCCTCGTGGCACAGTCCCCCACGGGCACGGGCGGCATCCGCGTGTTTGAAGACCTCACCATCGAACAGAAGACGGTGGAAAACATCCGGAGCGGCAAATAATGGCAGAGATGACGGAATGGGAGAAGATGCTGAAAGGGTTGCCGCAGAATGACCGCGCGCCCGAACTCGAGGCAAGAAGACGTGTCGCCAAGCGCCTCTTCCGTGCCTATAATAAGACGACGGAGGAGGAAATAGAAGTCCGCGAGGAGATCAAGGCGCAGCTCTTCCGCAAAGTGGGCAAAAATGTGTTCATCGAGCCCGACTTCATCTGCGAGATGGGCAATAATATTTCGATCGGCAACGACGTCTTCTTCAACTTCGGCTGCATCATCTTCGATATGGGCGAGGTGACGATCGGCAATAACGTCATGTTCGGCCCGCGCGTGGGCATCTACACGACCAACCACGCCTTTGACCCCGACGAGCGCATAAGAAACGTCGTCGTCTCCAAACCCGTGACGATCGGCGACAGGGTATGGATCGCCGCCGACGTGAAAATTCTGCAGGGCGTGAACATCGGAAAGGACAGCATCATCGGCGCGGGGAGCGTGGTGACGCACGATATCCCCGAGGGCGTCATCGCCGCGGGCAGCCCCTGCCGCGTCATTCGCAAAATTACCCCCGAGGACAAGTGGCTCTGACACCGCACCCCCTCCCCCGAGAAGAAATTAGAATGAGCGAAAGCGCCCGTCGGCTGACGGGCGCTTTTCATGGTTGAAAGGCAGATGTCGGCGAATGTTCCTCGGCTCAACCTTCGGGCAGAGCCGCCCGCCGCGCGGCGCAATTCGCGGGCTGCGATTTTACTTGTTTTCGCGCTTGAAGCAGAGGAACCAGTCGAGGCAGTACATATTCTCGTCCTTGCTCTCCATGCGCTCCTTTGCCGTGCCGCAGCTGCCCGCCGTGGGCACGATGACGTCGTCCCCGGGGCGCCAGTCGGCGGGGGTGGCGCAGTTGTCGCTGTCCGCCTTCTGCAGGGCGAGGATGAGCCGCTTGAGTTCATCGAAATTTCTGCCTGTGGAGAGCGGGTAGTAGATGATGGCGCGGATGACGCCCTCGGGGTCGATGACGAACACCGCGCGGACGGCCTGCGTGTTCGAGGCATTGGGCTGGATCATGCCGTATTGCTTGGCAATGTCCATGCAGATGTCCTCGATGAGCGGGAAGGTGACGTCGATGTGCTTCTTGTCCTTCCACTCGAGCTCCCGGATCTTTCTCAGCCACGCAATGTGCGCGTAGAGCGAATCGACGGAAAGGCCGACGAGCTGGACGTTCATCGCCTCGAACTCTTGGATCATGGAGCCGAAGGTCATGAACTCGGTCGTGCAAACGGGGGTAAAGTCAGCGGGGTGCGAAAAGAGGATGATCCACTTCCCCTTGTAGTCCTGCGGGAAATTGATCTTTCCCTGCGTGGTCACGGCTTCAAAGGCAGGCGCCTTGTCGCCAATGAGCGGCATGTTGAAATTTTCAGCCATAGTTGCGTCTCCTTATCTTATTATTGCCACTCAGTCTTAATAGAAAGGTCAGTATAGCATACCCGTACGGAAATGTCAAGCTTTGCATTGGAAAAAATTACCAAGAACTGCGAAGAAATTGCAGCTCTCCTGTCGCGCGATTGATAGGACGCGCTTTCGCCCGACGGCAGGGAAAGCGGCGGGAGTGCGCCTGCGGGCAGTTATTTTTATTCCGACGCACTGCCCGCGCCGTGCATTTGCAGGGAGTATTTTGAAAAACAGCCGCGGCGGCGCCCCGATACGGGGCGCCGCCGCTTCCTCATAAAAACCGTTATTTTTGTCTTTGCAAAAAGATTCGCGTGAACTTCTTCAAAACTCTCTCCTCCGATAGATCTTGACGGAGAGCAGGAAGGAGAGCACGAAAACGGCGATGGCCGCGCCGGCAAGGCTGAGGGTGAGGACGAGCGCGTTCGCGGCCGCATCCCGCACAACGGGCATGAGCGCCACATAGAGCGCCATAAAGACGACGATGACGGCGATCATGTACGCCCGCGCCTTCTCCACGCCGAACTTTGCAGCGAGCGGCAGCACCGCCGACAGCACGATGAGCGGCAGGCAGAGGGGAAGCACAAATTCCACGGCGCCGCCCTCCGCTCCCAGGATGAAATACGCCGTCGTGTACGCCGCCGCGCTCCAAAGCCAAAACAGCAGCCCGAGCAAATATTTTTCTCCGACGATCGCCGCCCTCGGGATGCCGCTTGCGACGACGAACTTCTGCGAACCCTCGCGCTCCTCGTAGGCAATGGCGGTGAGGGGCATCGAGACGGGCACCAGAATGCCGATCGCAGCGGCATAGGCAACTTGCTTTATGAGGACGGACAGCGCCGCGAACACCACGACGACCGCCGCATACCACACCGCCTGTTTGCGCACGGTATAGAGATCCTTTACAAAAATTCCTAACATACCTTCTCCCCCTTCGCGTAAAAGAGCATGAGTTCCTCGAGCGACACGGCCCGCCCTTCGAAGGTTTCGGGCATCCTCTCCCGCTCGGCGAGCACTTCCGTGCCGTATTCGCGCTTGAGGACACGGACAATCGCGCCCCCGCCGAGCTCGGAAAGCCTCCCCTCGCTCACAGCATAGACGGCGTACTTTGCGAGCAGCTTATCCTTCTCCTCGCAGAAGATGAGCCTGCCATCGTGCAGAAAGGCGATGTAGTCCGCGATCTTCTCGAGGTCGCTCGTGATGTGCGAAGAGAGAAGAATGGCGCGGTCCTCCCGCTCGTAGTCGTATAAAAGCTCTAAAATTTCGTCGCGGACGACGGGGTCGAGCCCGCTCGTCGGCTCATCGAGAATGAGCAGGCTGCTCTCCCGCGAGAGCGCCGCCGCGATCGCCGCCTTCATCTTCATGCCCTTGGAAAACTCCTTGAGCGGCTTTCTTTCGGGGAGAGCGAACTTCTCGCAAAAACTGCGGAATTTGGCGGCGTCCCACGTCTCGTAGAGCTTGGAGAGGACGGTATTCGTCGCCTTCAGCCCAAGTTCCAAGGGGAGACCGACGTCGTCCAGCACGAAGGCGATGCGCTGCCGTTCCCGCTTTGTGAGCGAAGAGAGCGGCTTTCCCGCAAGGGCGATCTGCCCGCCGTCGGGGGAGACCGCGCCCAGAATGCACTTTAAGAGCGTACTTTTGCCCGCCCCGTTCTCGCCGATGAGCCCCACGACCGCGCCGTCGGGCACGTCAAACGAGATGCCGGATAGATTGAAATTGGCGTAAGATTTGCTGAGATGTCGGATAGAAAGCATGGTTTACCCTCGGAAAAAGTTCTTGACGAGCGCGAGAAAGTCCTCCTCGCTCATGCCGCAGCGGGCGGAGATGTCCACGGCCTTTTGAAGATGTTCCTCCATCTCCCGAAGGTTGCGCTCGCGGACGAACGCCTCGTTGCACTCGGCGACAAAGCTCCCTTTGCCCACGACGGAATAGATATAGCCGTCGCGCTCCAAGTCGGAATAGGCGCGGGAGGTCGTGATGACGCTGATGCGCAGATCCTTCGCAAGCCCGCGGATGGTGGGGAGCGCCTCACCCGCCTTTAAGGTGCCGTCCAAAATTTGCTCCCTGAGCTGGTCATAGATCTGCTCATAGAGCGCTTTTTGCGAATTGTTGGAAATGTGGATGTTCATGCGCCCTCTCTTCTTTGCCCGCCGAAATATGCACCGCCTCACCGCCTGCCGCCGCGTTTGTCGCGCGCTTCGGCATGGCCGATTGTCTATATTGATTATAGACATTATGACGGAGTTTGTCAAGCGAATGAGACAATCTTTTTATAAAAAGCGCCCATTTTGCGGACGCAGCTCTAATTTGAATCAAGAGTATAGAAAAAAGCACCTCTTTCGAGGTGCCCTTTCCAAATTTGAAGGTGGCAACTACCTATCCTCCCGGGCTCGAGACCAAGTACTTTCGGCGTAAGAGAGCTTAACTTCTGTGTTCGGGATGGGAACAGGTGGATCCTCTCTGCTATCGTCACCACCATGGTATATTAGATCTCTTATCGAGATGTAATATCATGGCTGTAACCGGTCAATGTTTTCCCCCATATCTCGGTTACATTTTTCTTCGCGGATTTTCCTCCGCTTTCGCTTCAGTCCGCTTGATCTCCGCAGACTGACAACTGAACTGCAATCCAATAAATCCTTTCTTTTACTCCGCAAGGCTCAGGTCCGTGAAATCATAGATTTCTCGTTCCAAGATACGTTTCGTTCTGTTCTTCCTCAACGTTTGTTGAGATCAAGCCCTCGACCTATTAGTATCGGTCAGCTCAATGCGTTACCGCACTTACACCTCCGACCTATCTACCTTATCGTCTTTAAGGGGTCTTACTATCTTATGATATGGGATACCTTATCTTGAGGTCAGTTTCACGCTTAGATGCTTTCAGCGTTTATCTGCTCCGCACTTCGCTACCCTGCCGTGCCGCTGGCGCGACAACAGGTGCACAATAGGTGCGTTCATCCCGGTCCTCTCGTACTAAGGACAAATCCTCTCAAGTATCCTACGCCCACGATGGATAGGGACCGAACTGTCTCACGACGTTCTGAACCCAGCTCGCGTGCCACTTTAATCGG
>CALWCH010000027.1 GCA_944376335.1 uncultured Clostridia bacterium | reverse complement strand
TTTTCGGGCAATTTTCGGGGTATTGCAACGGACTCTGACTCCGTCATTCGTTGGTTCGAATCCAGCTACCCCAGCCAATTACGGACAATATTGAGCAAAAATAGCTTGATTTTGTCCGTTTTTTGTTGTTTTCTGAATGGTTTTTGGAGTATCCCGTCTCGCTCCGTTGGGAATTGGGAAGTAAATTGGGAAGTTTTTGGGAAGTAAATTCGGGGAGAGAAGACCGCGTTCGGGCGCATGATTTTTGCGGACAAAGGCCCGTCTGCCGTGCTTCAACACGCATCTCAACGAAAACAAACGACCGCGGCGGGGCGGTCCTTCTTTATACATTTTACTCCGTTTTGTTCGTCTCGTCAAACAGATGGGCCAAACGAAACACGATCAACCGAGAGCTGCTTTTCACGCGATGAGGGACATCTCAACGAAAACAAACGACCGCAGCGGGGCGGTCGTTTTCAGATAAGATTTACAGTCTGACACTTTGCCTCGGCAGGCGGGTCAGCTCTCAAAACGACGGGCAAGGTGACATTCTAAATAGCGTCGGTTTTCGTCACAACTCGTAGTTCACTTTCTCTGCTTCGGAGAGGATGAACTCTTTCGAGTAGTCGGTATAGCCTCTATCCACGGCGGAAGTTTTCACGTCTCTGTCCGTCGAATGGCCGTCCCAAAGCATGACGACCTCGCCGGAAACGCCTGCTTCCTTGCAGCGGGTGATGTAGGTGTAGCGCAGCTCATGGGGGTGATGGTTCGGGAACAACCGTTTGAACGCGGAGCGCAGTTTGCAGAGGTTCACGTTTTTCGCGGCGTCAAAGTCGACAAGCGCCTGCACCTTGCGGAACATCGGTGTGAAGGGGATCGAACGCAGTGTCACATTCCTTCCCATGCGCTCCTTGCTCGTCTCACATTCGAGGAAGCCGTCCGCGACGTTCAGAGAGGCCAGCTCGCTCTGCCGCAGCCCGAAATATAACAGCACCAAGAGGGCGCTCGCAACGTCGTCATGACGCTTTTGGCAGTACTCCACGAGCTGTTTTTCCTCCGCCTTCGTTAAAGCCGAACCTTTCTTGCTCTCATGATAGGGCAGCACGATCTTCTTCATGGGCGAGGGCAGCTCGAAGTCCTCGGCGGCCATATCGAAGATACACGAGAGCATGAGCTTGAGCTTCTCGGCGGTGCGGTGCTTGCCCGCCTCCACGAAGGTAAAGAGATATTGCTGCACGAGCGGGCGGGTGACTTCCGAAAGATGAAGGTGCCCGAACGTGGGGCGAAGGTTCACCTCGAACATTCGCAGGTATTCTTTATAGGTAGACGGTTTCGTCGTCTGCTCCTTGACGGAGAGCCAGTCCTTTGCATAGTCCGCAAAGAGGACGGTTTTCGCCGTGCGCCGTTTCTCCTTGAGGGGCGCGTCGTGCGGTTCGGCCTCGCCCGTGAGCTTTGCGATGAACTTCTTTTTCATCGTCTCGAAGTCCTTGGAAGCGACCTCGATGTTGAACCCGTCGCGGCGGTATCGCGCCTGAAATAGGCCGTTGTAGTAGCGGTATCTGACGAGCTTGTTGTTGGCAATGAACGCCTTTTGGAAAGATTTCGGCATGGTGTTCAACTCCTTTTTCGTGAAGGACAGCGTGCCGCTGCCATCGTCGGCTTCTTTTGAGCGAGAGGGGCGCGTCCGCAATTCCTCGATGGTATCGAGGGCAGCGGAACGGACGGCGAGCTGTAGGACGGCTGCCGTGAGGCCATTGTTCTCTGGTGCATTTGTTTGAATGAGCTGAAGTAGCTCCGTGAGCTGCTGTGCCTGCATATGGGGTCACGGGACCGCGGCTCTGACTGCACGATCCGAAAGCATTTTTTCATCGGGGAACGGGACGGTCTGAACTGTAAATTCATGGTGGTCTCCTTAATTTACGCCGTAGAGAGTCGAATAACGGGCGCGCATTTTCGTGAAATATTCGTAGACGGTCGAGGTTGCACGGGATAAGAGGCGGCCGATCTCGGGATAGCTCATGCCCGCCATGCGGTGTTCGAGGGCAAGAGTCATGTTCTCGGTGAGATCAAGAGAGTTGACGATTGCGTCTGCTTGCTCGTAGTCGGTTTCGGCTTCGTGCGGCTCGTCAAAATCAACTGCAATAACGGTCGTTTCCAAGTCCTTGCAGCGCTTTCCCGTGCTGTGCTTTTTGCAGAGAATGCGGGTCATGAGAAGATAGCATTCCCTCTTGATGGTGACGCGCTTGCCGCTCTTTTTGGTCGTGTAGAGGTCGTCGAGCCGCTCTCCGTAATGCTCACAGAGAAAGAGTGCGGTGCTTTGCACGAGGTCATAGCTGTCCGTCAAAACATATCCGCTCTCACCCTTTAAAAATACATCGCGGCAGAGGTTGACGTGCGCATTTTCGGCCAATTTGCCCATGTACGCCATGAGCTTTTTCGTGGCGATCATCGCGAGCATCTCCGACATCGCAAGGACGTTTTCGGGAGAAATTCTCTCTTGCAGGACTGCTAAATTGCGTTTCGTTTGGTTCATCTTTTTTACCCTCCAAGGTTTCTTTTGCCCTTCGGCAGGGCCAAAACCAAACGAAAAGGCGGTTTTAAGGCGGGCACTTCGGAGACTCTCCCGCGAAAGTCAAGGGCGGCGAACGCCGTGCATTTACCCTTGACTTGCGGCGGCTTTTCGTTTAGGCTGCGTCTCTTACAGTTTAGAAACGACCTGAAAAAGCCGAAGGGGAAAAGAGCGATTTCCCTTGACAAATCTCCCTTGAATTGCTATAATACAAACATACGTTCGTATTTTTTAGCAAAAAGGGGGAAACAATGCTCAACGAACTCTTGGGAAAGAGGTATTATTTTGCGGATGATATGGACGAGCGCGAGATCTCCCACTGCTGCTGTTCGGGGCCGGGGAAGTACGGCTTTGTGGCGATCAAAAACCCCGATTTCAGAAAGGAGAAGGTGGATAAGTTTGGCAATTCATACATCGACGAAATGGCGTATATCTTCCGCAAACCCAACCCGAAGGAGCGGCGGGAGATCGTCCTCAATACCATCATCGAAGGCAGCGGGCGGGCGTTCTCCGTGCATAAACTTGCAAAGTATCTGGCCGTGACGGACAGGACGATTCAGACGCTTCTGCGCTCTCTGGAGCGGGAGGGGCTCATTCGATCTGCGCCTCGGTATGCGGACAACGGCGCGCGGCTGAGCAATCGTTATCGGTATGTCGGCGAACCATGCAAATTCTACGGCTCGGGGCTGAATTTACATCATCTATACGACCCTGAAAAAGACGTGGGCTTCCGCCGCTGGCCGTGGGGATACCTCTCCTTTCCGCACGACAAGGTGTGGTACGACTTTTACGGCGAGTGCAAATTGAAGTTCAGTATTCGCACGGCGCGGGGTGAATACCTTCGCGAGCGGGGCCTGCCGCTTGTCGTTCCCGAAGAAGTCAACTTCCTCGTCCTCCGGTACTGCTATTGGAAGGGGAAGAGTGAGATACTGTACACCTGCGACCCCGAACACCCCGAGCGGGATCGTCAGTTTTCCACGGACGGCACCATCAAAGCGGCGCTTGCGGGCGAGAAGGTGCAAAAGGTCAAGTTCTATGACAAAACATTCGAGCTGCACATCGTGGGGAGCCGCGAGAACCCCGAAGTGGAGATTTGGGAACAGGGAGAGCTCATTGCGGTGTTTTCTTGGTTCACGGAGAACATCCTCGAGCGGACGGCGGACGTGGACGAGACCCATTCCGAGCAGTTCTTCATTTTGGGCGACTTCACGGCAAGATGAGGGGCGCGGCGGTCATCAAAGGTAAAAAAATAAAAAAGGCGGAGAGAAAATTCTCCGTCTTTTTTCACGAATGGGGGTGAAATTTTGCTTTCGGGTAGTGTAAGCACTTTCCCGAAGGAACGCTCTGACTGCAAAACTTATAAGGAGATAAGGACCGCAGGGGAAGTGCCGAGTAACCGCCCACAGGGCAAAGGAGGTGAGAAAATGAGTTTAAGATATCAGGGAGACCGCATCGGGAAGCTCGATGAGCGCGGTATCGCGGAGTGGTACCCCAAATGCAAGGTGCGAAGGGAGGGCAGCGTCTATATCGCAACGCCGCATATGACCAACCCTGCGCGCAAGAGTTATCGCCCCGAGCAGACCGTCTGCGTCACCCAAAAGGACGGCAAATATGAGCTTGCGGAACGCCCCGAAATCCCCGCAGAGGAAGGCCTTGAAGAAGTTCCCGAAGGGGAGAATGAAACGGCTGAGAGGGGCGATGAGGACCTCAAAACGGGCGATGGGAACACCTTTTTGACGACGCGGAGAGAGCTGTTTAACGAGCTGTATGAGAAGCACACCCGCCGCAAGCCGCACGAGCGAAAGAAGGCCATCTTGCGGGAGATGACGCCCCTCTTTCCGACCGAGGAAGCGGCGAAGAATTTCGTCGATTCGCAGTGGCGCAGGGTGAGACGCAACGAGCACGTCCGCAAGCTGCGTTTCAAGCAGAAGGCGTATAATCAAAATTATGAGTTCTTCTTCACGGTCACCTATGACGATAAGAAGCACACCGCGGAGAGCTTTGAAAGGAGCCTCAAAAACGTGTTCGCCAACCTTCACAAGCGGTACGGCTGCCTCGTGCAGGGGATGTGGGAGTACGGTGCGGACAGTGACAGGCTGCACTTTCACGGGTTGATGTACGACCCCGAGCATAAGGTGCGGGAGACGCTCGAGACGGTGCGGGAATATAACCCGCAGACGGGGCGCGTGGAGACGTTTGTGCGGAGCAAGTACTTTCTGGAGCGGTTCGGGCGGAATTCGTTCAGCGAGATCGTGCCGCAGATGTACGATGCGGCCATCGACTACCTCACGAAGTATCTGAGCAAAGACGGGGTGAAGCCATATTATTCACGGGGCCTTTATCGCTATATCGAGAGCGATATTTGCGGCGACGACGTTTTGGGTAAGATGGACCCGACGGGGCGGGACATTCGGCTCATCGTGGCGGGCGATTTCGAGATTTGGCAGGACGGAGAACACATCGGAAAACCCACGCCGGAGAACCTCGAACGAGCGACGAAACTTGCGTAGGAGAAGGGGAGGAAAAGGGGGAGGGAGCGCTGCGGCGACGATAAGAAGAAGCTGCGGCTGTCGGCGAGCCGCAAGCGGGTCAGCGCGGCCCGCCGCAGCGCAGCGCGTCGTCGCATCCTTTGCTCTGAGACTGTTTGTTGGCTTCCGCTCCATTATGCAAGTAAAAGCAACAAGTTCCGCGGGAGAGGGAATTTGATCTTGAAGCCGATTTATAAGGAAGGTCAGTTTGGTCGGGTGTGTGCCTGTCTCGGCGCCCGAGGCGCGGAGCGCCGAGGGTGACGGGGCGGCGTCAGCCGCCCCGTCAGCTGCAAGCCGCCGCTTGTATCAAGACAGGCACACACTTTATGGTCACCTGCCCATTTTGGGGTGTTTTTGAGCGATTTTTCGGCGTAAAAGTGCAGATTTTTCTTTTCCATCTCCCGCGCACTGCAACAAGCGGGAAACCCGCCTTTGCCATAAATAAAATTGAGTCTGAATTTTCGGCGGAAAGGCATAGATGTTGTATTGTCACTCCCATCTTGTGAAAATATACCAATTTCCGAAAAAAATTAAAAATAGGTATTGACAAAATGCGGGAGAGGGTTTATAATGAGGATGAACTTAACCTGTTAAGTAAATATCGGGCGCTCCATGAGGAAGGCAATTCGTTCTCCGCCAAAGACATTTGAAGCTCCGCTTTAAGGTGACAGGCCTCGAATAAAGAGGACACGAGCCACGGCGGAGGCACGCAAAGAGCTTGTGAGAAGGAGCATTCAAAAGCGAGGACGCAAAGTAAACAAGTCTCGGGGCAAAAGGGGATACGGGCTTCTCATAGGGGCGCGCATACGATCGGCTCGACAAACGGTTTTACGCCGTGAATTGGCAATATTAAAATTCGGAGGGAAAGGATGAAAAAGTCACGATTCACTTTGCTTGCACTCGGCGCAGCTGTTTGCATGTTTTTGGGGCTTGCCGCCTGTAAGCCGCAAGAGGAACCGGAGCCCGAGGGCAACACCCACACGGTCACCTTCATGGACGGAGAGACCGTCTTAAAGACCGAAGAAGTGGAGGACGGGGCGACCGTCACCGAATACACCCCCGAAAAAGAGGGGTATGAGTTCGTGGACTGGTTCGCAACGCCCAGTAAAAATCACGAATACGACTTCTCGTCGCCCGTCAAAGAGGATGTGACCATCTATGCGGGCTTCACGCTCTTTACCGACGACACGCGCGAGTTCTATGTGCTCGGCTCGGGCACGAGCGAGCTTCTCTTTACGTCCGATTGGGGCGCGGTCATCACGGACGCCCACAAGCTCACGAAGGCGGACGGGAAGAACGAATACTCCATCACGATGGACCTCAAAGAGGGCGATCAGTTCCAGTTCGCCATCGACGCAGAATGGGCCAACAAGCGCGGGTACGGGTATTTGGACACGCTGACGCTTGACGACGGCACGGAGGTATTCAGCGGCGAGGGGAGCGTCTACGACGATTCCGCCAAGGGCAGCAATATCGTCTGTGAGTATTCGGGCAACTACACGCTCACGCTCTACACCTACCCCAATGACGACTACTACAACACCTCGGGCACGGGTTATACCGAGGAAAGGAAGGAGATCTACAACATCGGCACCTACGACAAGATCACCTGGGTGCGCAACGGCGACGTCATAAACGACAGCGTCACCATCACCGATTTCTACATCAAGGGCGCCGACATCACGGGTTGGGCGGATATGTATAACGCGAACACGCAGATGCTCAACAACGGCGGAACGTACACGCTGTCCGTCTATCTCAAAGAGGGCGACCAGTTCATGTTCACCTCCCGCATCACCAAGATCGAGGACGGCGAGACGACCTATTCGACGGGTTCCGTGTATATCAAGGCGGAAAACCTCGACGATGCGTCCGCGCAGTATGTTGGCGGCGAGACGGGCAACATGACGGCGCTTGCAAGCGGTACATACACCTTCACTTACGATGGCACGACGCTCTCCGTGTCCTTCGATGCGTCCGCCGTTCCCGAGGCATACGATTACTACCTCGACGGCACCTTCGACGGGAACAACTACGGCGACTTCATCACCGCTCCCGACGAATTCAAGATGACGGAGACGGAGGAGGGCTCGGGCGTTTACACCATCTCCGAAGTCACGCTCACCGAGGGCGCGGAGCTGCTCATCCGCTCCTACCTCGAAGGGGAGACGGCAGACTGGAACCACACGCACGTCGACTATCAGTACGCGAATATGGCGGCGAATCCCGCTTTCTCCGCTGCAAGCGCGACCAACAACAATATCCTCGTACTCACCGAGGGTGTGTATGACGTCTCGTTCGACAGCTACTCCAAGATCATCACCATCACGGCGCATACCGATTCCGCCGACACGCTGGACATCTACATCAAGGGCAGCGGCGTCAACGGCTGGGATCACGGTTGGTCGGAGGACTACCGCATGAAGCTTTCCGAGGACGAGACGAGCTACGAGATCACCATCACCTTTACGGCGGATGACGACTTCGGCTTCGAGCTGCATCCGAAGGGCGCGACGGAAGGGTACGGCACCTATCTCGGTGCCTCCTGCATGGGAACGTCGGGCGACGCGAACGCCGTGTTCACCCCCGAAAGCGGCACCAACTTTGTCTGCTCGGCGGCGGGAACTTATAAGATCGTCTACAACATTGCGAATGAGACGATGGACTTCTACACCGTGGCATAAAAAACGCCGCCCGTGCGGGCGGACGAGAGGCGAAAAGATCCCGCCGCCCGATGCGGCGGCGGGTTCCATTTTATTTCATACCTTGATGAAGTGTTCGGGATCGGAGAGGGGCGTGCGGTCGATGGCGGCACGGATGCGCTCGAGCGTGATCTGTGCCCGCGGCGCAAGATGCTCCGAAAAGAAAAAGACGTTCTCCCGCCCGTATGCTTGCAGCAAGCAGGCGAGTGCGGGCTGGGTCACGGCGATGTTTTCCCTTCCCGAAAGCAGAGGCCGAAGTTCCTTGAAGGAGGTTACCGTCTCAACGCGGGCAAAGTGCCTTAAGATCTCTTCCCTGAGGGGAACATTCTGCGGCTCGATGCAGCAATAGGTGAAGCCGCTGCCCCCGAAGTGTTTCTCGGCTGCCGCGCGCACCTTCCCGTAATCGACGGTGATCTGATAGAAGATGGGGTCGTTGACGAGGCAGTCGACGGCAATGACGGGGATGAAGTTCGCACGGCTGAGCGCGCGGAACTCTTCGTCGGGCATATCAAAGCAGATGCAGGCGTTGGCGGTGAGCCGCTCCGCGTCCTTGTCGATGGAATAGAGCAGCCGAAAGTCCTGCTCGCGGCAGGCATCTTCGAGGGAGTGCATAAAGTATATGAGCTCGCTCTCCGCAAGGGGAGAGGCGGCGGAGCCCGAACGGAGGACGATCGTCCTCAGCTGCGGGGTATTCAGCCCGACGGCGTGCGGGTTGGGGATATAGCCCAAGAAGTTGATCGCGTGAAGGACCTTCATCTTGGTCTCTTCCGAGATGTGCTGGTCCTCCCTGCCGTTGACGACATAGGAGACGGTGGCGACCGAAACCCCCGCAAATTTGGCAACGTCGCGGTTGGTCACTTTCTTTTTTGGCTTTGCCTGCTTGTTATCGTAGCTTTCCACACAAAAAATAATACAACAAGAGCTGCTGTTTGTCAACAGCAAACGGAGGACATTCGTGAACTTCAAGGCAATTCTACATTTGGAGGACAGCGTCTATTGCTATGCCTTGGACGAGAGGACGGTGCGCGTGATGCTGCGCGTCGATTCGGAGGACGTATTTGAGAAGATCACCCTCGTTTACGGAAATAAATACGACTACTACCTCGTGCAGGAGTCCGAGGAGATGCAGAAGGCGTTTTCCTGCTCCTCCTACGACTACTATACCGCCACGGTGAGGCTCAAAGACGTGCGCTTCGTGTATGTCTTCCGCCTTGTATGTGGCGGGAAGACGTACTACTTTTCGGAGGACGGCGTCAGCGAGTTTTACGATTTCTCGCTCGCCTATTACAATTCCTTCCAGCTGCCCTTTCTCAACCGTGCCGACATCATGCCCGTCGTGCCGTGGTTTACGGGTGCGGTGTTCTACGAGATCTTCGTCGAACGCTTTAAGATGGGGGACGAGGGGAAGGATACTTCCTACATCGACCTTCCGTGGGGGGAGATCCCGGGGCCGAAGAGTTTTGCGGGCGGGGATCTTACGGGCATCATTCAAAAATTGGACTATCTGAAAAGTTTGGGCATTTCGGCGCTCTACCTTACGCCCGTTTTCCCCTCCATCTCCAACCATAAGTACGACATCAGCAACTACTATGAGATCGACCCTCGGTTCGGGGACAAGGAGACCTTCCGTACCCTCGTCAACGAGGCCCACGCGCGGGGCATCCGCATCGTGCTCGACGCGGTGTTCAACCACTGCTCCGACCGCTTCCCCGCCTTTCAGGACGTTGTAAAGCGGGGGAAGGCGTCTCCCTACTTCGACTGGTTTCTCGTTCACGGCGATAAGATCGAGGGGGAGAATTACGAGTACTTCGGCGTGTGCAGCTATATGCCCAAGCTGAATACCTCCAACAGGGAAGTGCGCAAGTATCTCATCGACGCGGCGCTCTATTGGATGAAGGAGTTCGGCATCGACGGCTGGCGGCTGGACGTTTCGGACGAGGTCTCCCACGACTTCTGGCGGCACTTCCGCGAGGCGGTCAAGGAGCAAAACCCCGACGGCATCATCCTCGGGGAGAATTGGCACGATTCCTACCCCTATTTGCGGGGAGATCAGTTCGACGGCATCATGAACTACGCGCTCACCAAGGCGTGTATCGACTACTTTGCAAAGGGCATCTTGGATGCGGAGGGATTCCAAAAGCGGCTCTCCGAATTGTATGTGCGCAACACCGAGCAGGTCAACCGCATGATGCTCAACCTTCTGGACAGCCACGATACGCACCGGTTCTACACGCTGGCGGGCAAGGATGCGGATAAGCTCATCTGCGCCCTCGCCGTCATCTATCTGCATACGGGTGCGCCCTGCGTCTACTACGGCACGGAGGTGCCCCTGGAGGGCGGATACGACCCCGACTGCCGCCGCTGCATGGATTGGCGCGTGGAGAAGACCCCGACGAAGGTCATGTACATGATGCGTGCGCTCTCCCGCCTGCGGGCAAGGGAGGAGATCGTAAAGGGCGATATTTCGTTCGGCGCGGAGGGGGAGCTGTTCCTGCTCGAACGCAGAAGCAAGGCGCGGCTTCGGCTGACCGTCCGATGCGGAACGGGGCGAACGCCCTATGTGCCGAAGGGGGAGGTGCTGCTATCCCACAATTTTGGAGGGGACTGCCTCTTGGGCACGGGATTTGTGATCGAAGAGATCAAGGAGGATCGCAATGGGTAAAAATCTGAGTGCGGTGGTCGCCCACATTGCGGTGATATTGGCGATCATCATCACCCTGGGGCTTGCGGGCGCATTTGCGCAGGGTGCGAGCGCGGGGCAGGGCTCCGACCGCTTCACGGGCGAGCTCGAAGAGGGCGCCGTTCTGCGCATCCTCGAAAACGACACCGCCATCAAGCAGGGATATTTGGAGGAACTTTTAGACGCTTTCAACGCGGCGTATGCGGAGTACGGCATCACGGCGGTGGACGCCAACATGGACCAGTACACCGACCTCGAAAATGACGGCCCCTACGGCTACGGCCCCGATGTCTTGTATCAGGCGAACGACCGCATCATGCGCTATGTGGACGGCAGGCACATCATGCCGCTGCCCGTCGACGCCATCGATTGCCTCGACGTTGTGGGCGATCGGGCGTGGATGGCGTATTCCGCCACGACGGACGGGCAGGCGAACATCTTCGGCGTGCCCGTGAACGTGCAGGGGCCGCTTCTCTATTACCGCAAGGATCTGCTCCCCGAAAATTGGGAGGAGGAATGGGACGACGACAAGAACGGCGTGCCCGACATGGTGGAATACTGGACGGACCTCTACCGCTTTTCCAAACAGCGGAAGGAGGAGAGCGGCGGGCAGGAGTTCGGCTATATGCGCTCCTTTTTGGAGCCCTATTTCTCGGTGGGGTATCTCTACAGCTACGGCGGATATACCTTCGGGAACAACAACACCGATCCTTCCGACATCGGCCACAGCGCGGGCAATGCAGAGCTCGGCGGCAGGGTCATCCGTCAGCTCGCCTCCGTGATGGATGAGCGGTGCATCGACGACTCGGTGACGACGGGCGCCTATTCCGCGCTCGCCTCGGGCGAATTTTTCGCGACCATCACCACGCCCGACGTCTATACGATGTTCGTCGACGAGATGAAGGCGGACGGCTATTCCGAGGAATACATTGCGGAAAATTTGGTCACGGCGGACATTCCCATGCTGCCCGCAAGCGGCGATCTCGAGGACGAGAGTGAGGGGTTTATCGAATGTAAGATGATGGGCGGCGTCAACGGCTATGCCATCAGTTCTTATACCGATTACCCCAACGCGGCGCTTGCCTTCGTCAACTTTGCCACGAGCTACGAGATGGTCAGCCGCAGGAATGAGCTGCTCGGCATCGTGCCGGCACGCAGCGACGTCGCCTCCGATGTGGGCGGGCTCTCCGAAGTCATCAACACCAACCTCGAGGAGGGGAGCATCGTCGTCATGCCCTCCATCAAGGAGAATGCTCAGATCTGGACGCCCCTTCAGACGTTCTTTCAGGACATCGCAAAGGATCCCTACAGAACGGCGGAGGAATACAAGTACGATACGCTCGAGAAGATCAAGGCGGCGCTCGTGAACGTCGACGAGCAGATCTACGACGCCATCTTCACATTGCGCGGATAGGAGGGAACGTATGCAGGAAGCTCAAACGACCAAAGTCAAAAATGCATTTTCCGAACGCGGCAGAAAGATCGCTGCTTGGTTCAAGGGTCTTCCCGCGCGGACGAAGGAAAAATTCGCCTTTGCAAGGGAGATCCTCAACCAGGGGAACGGCAAGGTGCGCGCCTCTATGCTCCTCATGGGGATGGGGCAGCTTTTATACCGGCAGTGGGCAAAGGGGATCTTGTATCTTCTCGTGGAGATCGCCTTCCTCGCCTACTTCATCCTGCGCGGGGCAGACGACCTTCTCGGGTTCTTCACGCTCGGCACGGTGGAGTCCAACGCATGGTACGGCATCGAGGGTGACAACTCCGTCATCATGATGCTCATGGGCATCCTCGCGTGGATCGCGCTCCTCTTCTATGCCGTCCTCTACATTGCAAACATCAAGGATTGCTATGCCATTCAGTGCGCGGCGGATACGCTCAAGGCACCCAAGTCCTTCAAGAAGGAGCTTTCGGAGCTACTCGACAAGAAGTTCTACAAGACGGCGCTCGCCCTGCCCATCGTGGGCGTGAGCGTGTTCTCTATCCTGCCCATCATCTTCATGATCCTCATCGCTTTCACCAACTACGGCGGCGACATCGTGCCGCCCGCCCTCGTCGACTGGGTGTGGCTGGATAACTTCGGCAGGATCTTGACGCTCGGGCAGTTTGCACCCACCTTCTTCAAGATCTTCGGCTGGAACATCATCTGGGCGGTGCTTTCGACGGCGCTCAACTACTTTGCGGGGCTGGGGCTTGCCCTCCTTCTCAACAAGAAGTGCGTCAAGGGCAAGACGTTCTGGCGGCTGTTTCCCATCCTCGCCTATGCGGTGCCCGGCTTCATCACGCTCATCGCCTTCAAGTATATGTTCTCCTACGGCGGGCCCATCAATCAGATGATCGTCGATGCGGGCGGCACGGCGATCGGCTTTTTGGATATCGACGCCAAGTGGACGGCGCGGCTCATCGGCCTGTTTGCCAACGCCTGGCTGAATATCCCCTCGAGTATGCTGCTTGCCACGGGCATTCTCTCCAATATGAACACCGACCTCTACGAGGCGGCGCGGGTGGACGGCGCAAGCGCATGGAAGCAGTTCGTCAAAATTACCCTTCCCTATGTGCTGTTCGCCACGATGCCCGTTCTCATCTCGCAGTTCATTGCAAACTTCAACAACTTCGGCATCTTTTACTTCCTGCGCGGCGGCCTGTATATGGAGGGATACTTCCTCGCGAGCGATACCGACCTTCTCATCAACTGGCTGTATAATATGTCGATCGACAACAACTACTACTCCATCGGTGCGGCGATCTCCATCATCATCTTTATCGTGACGTCCGTCATCTCGCTCGCGGTGTATGTCCTATCGCCATCCTATAAGCAGGAGGAGACCTATCAATGAAGAAGCTCAAGATAAAGCCGCAGAAACTTTTCAACGTTGCCATCACCTACCTCATCATTCTTGCGGTGTGCTTTGTATTTTTGTTTCCCATCCTGTGGCTGGTGCTCGCATCCTTTTCCAAGACGGGCTCCATCTACTCCTTCGAGGGCTTTTTCCCCGCCGAATTCAGCTTAGACAGCTTCAAGCGCCTGTTTACGGATACCGCGCTCTATAACTATCCGCGCTGGTTCTTGAATACGCTCTTTATCGCGCTCATGAGCAGCCTCATCGGCACGGCGCTCACCATTCTGACGGCATACGTCATGTCGCGCTTCCGCTTCAGGACGCGCAAAGCGATGATGAAGACGACGCTTATCCTGGGAATGTTCCCCTCGTTCATGACGATGACGGCGGTGTATCTCATGATGACGCAGTTCAACCTCATCAATCAGCAGTGGGGGCTCATCCTCATCTATTCGGCGGGTGCGCCGATGGGCTATCTCACGCAGAAGGGCTTTTTCGATACCATCCCTTCCTCCATTGATGAGGCGGCGCGCATTGACGGGGCGTCCAACTTCAGGATCTTTGTAAGGATCACGCTGCCGCTTGCCGCGCCCATGATCGTCTACACCCTGCTTTCCTCCTTCGTGTGGCCGTGGAGCGACTTTATCCTGCCGCAGCTGCTTCTGAAGAACAAGGACTTATATACGGTCGCCGTCGGGCTGATGTCGCTCGATGACAGCGAATTTTCCCGCTTTGCAGCGGGCTCGGTGTTCATTGCCGTGCCCATCGTCGTATTCTACTTTGCCCTGTCGAAGTTCCTCATCAGCGGGCTCTCCGCAGGCGCGGTAAAACAATAACGGACACCCTCCCACACGAGGAAAAGGAGACAAGATATGGCAAATCTGAGCTTAAAGCACATCTATAAAGTGTACCCGAACGGCACCAAGGCGGTCAGCGACTTCAATATGCAGATCGACGACAAGGAGTTCATCGTCTTTGTCGGGCCCTCGGGGTGCGGCAAATCGACGATGCTTCGCATGATCGCGGGGCTTGAAGAGATCACCGCGGGCGAACTCAGGATCGGAGACGTCGTGGTGAACGATATGGAGCCCAAGGACAGGGATATTGCGATGGTGTTCCAGAACTATGCGCTCTATCCGCATATGAACATCTACGAAAACATTGCCTTCGGGCTGCGGATGCGGAAAATTCCCGATGTCAAGCGCAATAAACAGGGCGGCGTCGTTCTGGACAAGGCGGGGGAACCCGTCAAGGTCATGCGCCGTTACTCCAAAGAGGAGCTCGACGAAAAGGTATTGGGAGCTGCCGAAGTGCTCGGCATCACCGACTATCTCAAGAAGAAGCCCAAGGAGATGTCGGGCGGTCAGCGCCAGCGCGTGGCACTCGGCCGCGCCATCGTGCGCGAACCCAAGGTCATGCTGCTCGACGAGCCGCTTTCTAATCTCGACGCAAAACTCAGGACGCAGATGCGTAGCGAGATCGTAAAGCTGCACAACAAACTGCAGACGACGTTCATCTACGTCACGCACGATCAGGTGGAGGCAATGACGATGGGCACGCGCATCGTCGTCATGAAGGACGGCTATATCCAGCAGGTCGATACGCCCAAGAACGTCTATCAAGATCCCGCGAATAAGTTCGTCGCAGGCTTCATCGGCACGCCGCAGATGAACTTCTTCGAGGGCACGCTGTGGCGCACGGGCGAGCGGGTGGAGATGCGCTTTAAGGGCTCGGAATGTTCGGTCACAGCCTCCTATGATATCCTCGGGAAGGTCATCCCCCGATACCTCGACGGCAAGACGCCCGTCTGGATCGGACTGAGAGCGGACGACATCACCCTCGATACAGGCGGCGGAAGGGACGGGGCGGCCATCAAGGTGAAGATCTCCCACACCGAGGAACTCGGTACGGAGACGCTCGTCTACGGCGACATCGACCTTGCACGCGATACCTTCGGCGAATCGCCCACGCAGGTCATCCTGAAAGCGGCGGGGTTCAAGAATTTCCAAAGCGGCGACGTGGTGGATGCCGTGCTTCGGTTTGAGAACGTCCACCTCTTCGACTTTGAGACGGAGGAGAGCATCCTGCCGCGCGTTCCCAAGTATAACTATCTCACCTGCAATGTGCGGGAGGGGAGCATGGAGCTGCTCGGCAACAAGCTCGTCCTTCCTGACGCCATGCAATGCCCCGACGGGGAATACGAACTGCTGCTTCCCGTGGACGCGCTCTCTTCGGGCGGCGAGATCGAGGCAGAGGTGCTGTTCTCGGAACGGGCGGACGGCAAACCGCTCGCAAGGCTGAATATGGGAGGCGGCACCCTGTTTGCGCCCATTGATGCCAAGGCGGGCGAAAGAGTGCAGCTTTGTGTCGACCTCAAGCAGATCGCCCTTCGCAGGGACGGGGAGGAAGTTATCTCTCCCATGCCCCTTGTCAACAGCGTTTTAGGAACGTTTGCGCTCGACCGCGTGAAGGCAGCCCGCAAAGACGGGAAAAAGGGCGGGAATGTCAACGAATACGCCTTTGTCATCGGCGGAAATAAGTACCGGGCGCCGACGGACGTCGCGCAGAAGATGTTTGCGGCGCTCTCGGGCAGAAAGGCGTTCACCGCGCAGTTCCGCTACGAATTTACGCCCTACGATTTGAAAATTTCAGAGCACGGGCTTCCCGCCGAGGTGGAGAAGGTGCTCGATTACGGCACGGAAAAATTTGCAAAGTGCAAAGTCTGCGGGAGCGACTTCTACGTATGTGTGCAGGGCGATGTGCGGGGCACCATCTGCCTTGAGCCCGATTTTGAAAAGATCGGCGTGACGGAGACGGAGCGGGAGATCAAGATCGTGTAGTCTTTCCGCACATCGGCGCGGGGCAGCCTGACGCCCGCTTTGCTTCGGGGCATACCGTGTCTCACAGGAAAGCGGCCTGACGCCCGCTTTGCCGCAAGTGCGAAATGCGCCGCAACATAAAACCGAACGCTCTTTGGGCGACGGGATGGGCAGGTTTCCCCCTGCGTGCTCATCCCGCCGCCGTTTTTTAGCGCATATTGCTTGACAAAACGGGAAAGTTGCGGTAGACTTCTATTGAAAATTTTTCGGGTCTACCATATAAATTTTCAATAACGGAGGCTGTCGATGGAAATCAAACGCGACTTATACCTAAATAAACTCATCCGCCATAAGCATAACGGTCTTATTAAGGTCATTACGGGGCTTCGCCGCTGCGGAAAGTCCTATCTGCTGTTTCGTCTTTTTTACCGCCATCTGTTGGAGAGCGGGGTCCCCGACGATCATATCATCAAGATCGCTCTCGACGATCGGCTCAACAAAGCATACCGCGATCCGGATATGCTGTGCGGGTACGTCAATTCGCTGATCAAAGACGCGGGAATGTATTACATCTTGCTCGACGAAGTGCAGTTTGTGAATGAGTTTGAAGATGTCCTCAACAGCTTCCTGCACATCCCGAATGCCGATACCTATGTCACAGGCAGCAATGCAAAATTTTTGTCTAAAGACATCATCACCGAGTTCCGCGGCAGGGGGGATCAGATCCACATCGCACCGCTCTCGTTTGGCGAGTTTATGTCCGTGTTTCATGGAACGCCCGACGAGGGCTGGAGGGTGTATTGCAATTTCGGCGGGCTTCCCAAGCTGTTCGACTTCGAGAGCGACGAGGACAAATTCGGATATCTGAAGAACATCTTTGCAGAGACGTATCTCAAAGATATCATAGACAGGAACAGAGTGCGGAACGATGCCGAGCTTGGGGAACTTTTGGACATCCTCGCATCGTCGATCGGGTCGCTTACGAACCCGAAGAAATTGGCGGATACGTTCAAGAGCGTCAAGCAGGTCTCCATGCATCCCGATACGCTGAAAAAGTATCTTGATTATTTTGCGGACGCCTTCCTCATCGAGCAGGTGAAGCGGTACGATATTAAGGGAAAAAAATATATCAATACGCCCGCAAAGTATTATTTTACGGATATCGGGCTGAGGAATGCGCGATTGAACTTCCGCCAGGAAGAAGAGACGCATATCCTTGAAAACATCGTTTATAACGAGTTGAAGATACGGGGGTTCAACGTCGATGCGGGAACGGTCGACTACTACGCTCCGAATGAAGCGGGCAAGAGCGTTTTGAGGCAGTCCGAGGTCGATTTTGTCTGTAATCTGGTAGATAAAAGGTATTATATTCAGGTTGCGCTTTCCATCCCGACGAGAGAGAAGCTGGCGCAGGAGCAAAATTCGCTTCTGCACATCCATGACTCTTTTAAGAAGATCGTCATCGTAAAAAATTTGTCGCGCACGCATTATTCGGAGGAGGGTGTCTTGCTTCTCGATTTGTTTGAATTTTTGCTGCGTCCGGAGGGGCTCAGCATTTGACGGAAAACCACGCAGGGGAGAGCCTCTGCGTGCATTTTGCATAGGACGGTTTGGGAAGTTTTTGGGAAGTTGACCTCGTTTGAGGTGAATTTTACGAGGGCGGCGACGGGGCGAGAATCTCGATTTTTGGGGCTTGAATGCCCGATTTTGTGCCAAATTTCGCCCTTCACGGGCATTTTGTGTGAGGGGATGTTTGCCCTTGACGCGGCCGAGCGTTTTGCCTCTGACTCCGTCATTCGTTGGTTCGAATCCAGCTACCCCAGCCAATTTGGAATAATTCGAACCTCTTCGTAATTCGCAAGACGTTCGGATTATTTTTTACGATCAAAAACTTCAAAACTTTTTCGAAATGAAAGAAGGCGGAGCCCGAATGGACTCCGCCTTTTGCCGTTGTTCAGGGTTTA
>CALWCH010000026.1 GCA_944376335.1 uncultured Clostridia bacterium | reverse complement strand
GGAGCTACTGGCCGGACTTGAACCGGCGACCTGCTGATTACGAATCAGCTGCTCTACCGACTGAGCCACAGTAGCGTGGGTGCGTCTCACAACGCTTGTCTATTATACAAAATGCCCGCGGAAAAAGCAAGCGTTTTTCGCCCGTAATTTACACTTTTTTTCCGCGGGGCACAAATAGTCTCACGTCGCCGCGCTCCGCCGCCACCACGATATTTCCCTTCACGCCCTCCTCGCCGTCAAAGTCCCAGACGACGTTCTCCGCCGTCTCAATTTGTATGCGCTTCCCGCTCAGGGTGACGATGTCCTTCTTTCTCACCCTGCACCCGAAGAGGAAGAGCGTTGCGAGCGAGAAGTACTTGGTCAGCTTCTGCATGAGGGTGGGCCGCGACGCCTGGCGGATGACGACGACTTCGAGTTTCCCGTCCTTCATGCTGGCGGCGCGGTTGATGGGAAAGCCCGCGACCGACCGCCCGTTGAGCACAAACACGAGGACTGCCGAGCTTTCAAACTTCCTGCCGTCGCAGTCGATCTTTAAGGGAAAGACCTGAAAGTCGAGGTTGTGCCGTATCGCCTCCACGGCATAGGCAGCCGCCCCCATCACCCGTTTTAAGGGCTGGGGCGTGTTATAGGTGGCGCTCGTGAGCGCCCCCGCCGCGACGATATACATGGCGCGTTTGCTTCCCACCTTCATGCAGTCGAGCTTCTCCGTCCGCCCGCTCAGGATGACGTCGAGAGCGCCATTTAAGTTCCTCGGAATTTTGAGCGAGCGTGCGACGTCGTTGACCGTGCCCGTGGGAAGATACCCGAGCGGGGTCGTACTCCCCTCGGCTGCCTGCAGAACGTCGTTGAAGGTGCCGTCACCGCCCGAAAAGATGACGGCGTCGTACTCTTTGAGCCCCTGCTTGACGCGCGCCATGAGCTCTTCGGCGCTCGCCGTCTTTACGGCGTCCACCACCTCATAATTGCGGTGCAGACGGCGCTTGATATAGCCAAGCCGTTTGCCCACCCTGCCGCGGCCGCTGCCGCCGTGATATAAGAAGAGGCAGCGCATCACTTGCGCCTCCTGCGGAGGATATCGCCCTCGTGGAGGGCATACGGGCAGTTGAAGGAGACAATTTCCTGCACGCGTTTGGCGTCCGTGCAGGGCTCGCCCGCGCTGTCCTTCATGTTTAAGACGGGGAATGACTTTCCGAAGTATTCGGAGGGTGAGAGAACTTCCAAAATATCCCTTTCAAAGAAGCGGGTGCGCATTTCGGCAAAGACGCGGCCCTGTTCGGACTCACCTGCAGCGGGCGCATAGCCCGTGACGACGCCGATGAACTCGCATGTGCCCTTGGTCTGCGAATTGCCGTAGGAGACCGTCTTGTGGTTTTCCCCCAAGGCGTAGGCGGTCGTGTAGTCGCGGTGTGCGGAAGCGGAGAGCTCACCCTCGAGTACGCTCAAATCGCCCCCATCCATGATGCGGCGGTAGGCGTTGACGACGGTCGCAAGATAGTATTCGCTCTTCATGCGCCCTTCGATCTTGAAGGAGCACACCCCCGCCGCGGCAAGCTCTGTAAGGTGCGCGCTCATGTTCAAATCTTTACTGTTGAGGAAATAGGTGCCCTTTTCGTCTTGCTGCACCTCTGTCCAGCCGTCGTTCTTGCATTCCGAGGTGCGGATCTCATAGCGGTAGCGGCACGCCTGCACGCACGCCCCGCGGTTGGAGGAACGCCCGTCCAAATAGTCGGAGAGAAGGCATCTTCCGCTGTAGGAGATGCACATCGCGCCGTGAACGAAGGTTTCGAGCTCCATATCGGGCACATAGGCGTGGATGTCGGCGATCTCCTGAAGGGAGAGCTCCCTTGCGAGCACGACGCGGCTTGCGCCCAGCTCCTTCCACATCGCGACGGCTTCTCTGTTCGTCGTGTTGGCCTGCGTGGAGACGTGGACGGGAAGATGAGGCGCCGCCCTTCTGCACGCGCGAAAGACCCCTAAATCGGAGATGAGCACGGCGTCCGCGCCCATCTCTTGGAGCGTGCGGAAGTAGTCCTCGAGCACGGAGAAGTCGGCGTTGCGGGCGAAGATGTTGCAGGCGATATACACCTTCTTCCCGAGCGCGTGCGCAAAGGCGATGCCCTCGCGGAGCTCGTCGTCCGTGAAGTTATCGGCAAAGGTGCGAAGCGAGAAGCTCTTGCCGCCCGCATAGACGGCGTCCGCGCCGTAGTAGAAGGCAAGTTTCAATTTCTTGAGGTTGCCCGCCGGGGCGAGCAGTTCGCAGTTTTTCATGGTTTGCATTACATTTCCCGTAGGCGCTAAAGTTTCTCGCTCACGGCGAGTCCCTCGCCGATCTTGAGAACCTCCGTCTTGAGTTCGGGGTCATTGCTTAATAGTTCGAGGTACTCCCTGATATGCTCGACGAGCATCCGCCGCTTATGGGGCGCGGGAACGCTGCCGTCTACCCAGCCGAAGAGCAAAACGTCGTCGGAAAGCAGCAGCCCGCCCCGCTTTAAGAGCCGCTTGCAGTCGGGAAGATAGCGGCGGTATTGCGCCTTGGGGCCGTCGAGGAAGATGAGGTCGTACTCCCCTTGAAGAAGGGGCAGGATGTCGCCCGCGTCGCCTTCGTGGAGGGTCACCCGCCCCTCAACGCCAAAATGACAAAAGTTTGCACGCGCAGTCTTTGCCCGCTCCCCGTCGCGTTCGATGGCGGTGAGCGTCGCCTCGGGGGCATTCATGAGCATATAAATCGAGGTGAGCCCCTCTGCCGCGCCTATTTCCAAAATATGCTTAGGGCTGCGCTCGCGGACTGTTTTGAGAAGATAGTTGAGCGTGTCATCTGGCACGGTCGGGTCGCGGCCCTTCTTCGCCGCTTCGCGGAGGGCACAGAGCTCTCTTTCTAGTTGATTCATAGGATAGCATAAGACCGCGTCGTGCGCGGTCTCTTTTCTCAAAGCTCCTGCACGACGGGAAGGATCATGGGAGACTGTTTGGTCTTTTTGAAGAGGTGATTCTTGACGGCGCGCTTTAAGGAAGCGGCGATGTCGGAGACGGCCGTCTGTGCATTCACGCTGTCGAGCGTCTTTTCGACGACGTTGCGAAGCTCGCGCAGGGCGTTCTGCTCGTCCTGGAAGACGATGCCGCGGCACTCGATGTCGGGATCGCCCAAGATGACGCCGTTCGAAAGCACAACGGAGACGACGACGAGCCCCTCTTCGGACATTCTCAGGCGGTCCTTCAAGACTTCGCTCCTGCCGTAGTCCTCGAACCCCTCGCCGTCGATGAGGCGGGCGCCCGCAGGGAAGCTCTCCCCCTGGCGGAGGCTGTCGTCCGTCACCTCGGCGCAAGTCCCGATGTCGGGAATGAAGATGCACGAGGGCTGCATCCCGAGCTCCTCGGCAAGCAGGGCATGGCGCTTCAAATGCCGGTATTCGCCGTGCACGGGGATGAAGAATTTCGGGTCGAGCAGCGTATGCAGGATCTTGTGCTCCTCCTGGCAGGCGTGGCCGGAGACGTGGATCTTCTCGAGGCTCTCATAGACGACGTTCGCGCCCTTCTTATAGAGGTTATTGATCACGCTGTAGATCATGCGCTCATTGCCCGGGATAGGGCTCGCGGAGATGATGATGGTATCGTTGGAGCCGATGGTCACCTTATTGAACTCGCCCGACGCCATGCGGGTGAGCGCGCTCATGGGTTCGCCCTGCGAGCCCGTCGAAATGATGACGATCTCTCTGTCGAAATAGTTCTTGGTCTTTTCCACGTCGACGAGCACGCCCTCGGGAATGGTCATCTCCCCGATCTTGAGCGCAGCTTCGACGACGTTGAACATGCTTCTCCCCGAGAAGGCGACCTTACGGCGGAACTTGACGGCGATGTCGATGATCTGCTGCAGGCGGTGCACGTTGGAGGCGAACGTCGCAATGATGATGCGGCGGTCGGCGTTCTCGGCAAAGAGGTGCTCGAGCGTCGTGCCCACCACCTTTTCGCTCATCGTGTAGCCGGGGCGCTCGATGTTGGTGGACTCGCCGAGGTAAAGGAGCACCCCCTTCTTGCCGTATTCGGCAATTTCCGCAAGGTCGATGGGCTTGCCCGCGACGGGCGTCAAGTCGATCTTGAAGTCGCCGCTGTGGAAGATGATGCCGTACGGCGTCTCGATGGCGAGCGCCATTGCCCCCGCGATGGAGTGGTTGACGTTGACGAAGTTGACGGTAAAGACGCCTGCCTTCACGCGGTCGTGAGGCGCGACGGTCTGTTCGACGACGTTGTTGAGGCGGTGCTCGCGCAGTTTGTTGTCGACGAGCGCCAGCGTGAGTTTGGAGCCGTAGACGGGCGTTGTGGGCAACAGTTCCTTCATGAGGTAGGGAACGCCGCCGATGTGGTCCTCGTGGCCGTGCGTCAAGAAGACGCCGCGCACCTTGTTCTTGTTCTGAACGAGGTAGGTGATGTCGGGGAATACCAAATCAATGCCCGGCATTTCCTCCGTCGGGAAGATGATGCCCGCATCGATGACGATGATGTCGTTGCCGTACTCGATAGCGGTCATGTTCTTGCCGATCTCCCCCACGCCGCCGAAGAAGAGCACTTTGATGGGCTTCTTCTTTTTGCCGCGCGGCTGCTTTTGAGGCTGGCTCTTTTGTGCCTTACCTGCCCCCTGCGCCTTTTCGGCGGGCTGTTTTTTAGCAGCATTTAGCGGTTTTGCGGCGGGAGCCGCCTCCGAAGCGGGCTTTTCGGGGAGCTTGGTACCCTTCCCCTTGGCGCGGGAGGGGCGCTTCTGCTTGTAGCCTGCCTCCTCCATTGCCTCCTTCGTAAAGAGTTCCTTTTCGGGCTTTTCTCCGCCCTTCTCCTGCGTCTTGGCGCTCTTTTTAGCCTGTTCGCGGTTATACGCCTCGATGCCGTTTAAGATGGCAAGCTCGATGGCGCTCCGCCCTTCCTGTTTTTTGTCTTTCTCCAAAAATGACTCCTTTGTCCGCGGCGCAACAAATAAGAGAGAAAGAACACTTCTTTCCCTATTTTGCCTGAATGCGGCGGGCGTATCGAAATGAAAATTTATCTTTTCACGCTCTTTGCGTGAACGGTTCTCATACATACGGCCAATGCACATAGCCGTTTTCTCTATTTTACACGAAAAACGCATAAAAGTAAATATTTTTTCCCCTCAATTTTGCGCGGAATTTGTAAAATTTCCCATATTTAGTATCTACGCCGCCGAATTTGAAAAAATACCGTCAAATGCTTGCCAAACGGGGGAAGAAGGTCTATAATAATTTATGAGAACTTATGCGCGGAAATCGCTGGGATTATACGATTTTCGTGAATAATTTTATATTTTGGAGGTCAATATGAGAGCTTATAACTTTTCCGCCGGCCCTTCCCAGCTCCCCCTCGAAGTTCTGGAGGAAGCGCAGAAGGAGTTTTTGGATTTTGCAGGCACGGGGATGTCCGTCACGGAGATCTCGCACCGCAACAAGAAGTTTGAAGAGGTCGTCAACGAGGGCACTGCTCTCCTGCGCGAGCTTTTGAATATCCCCGACGACTACGCGGTCATCTTCGTGCAGGGCGGCGCGAGCCAGCAGTTTGCAGCCGTTCCCCTCAACCTCATGCACAAGGGGAAAGCCGACTATGTGGTAACGGGCAACTTTGCAAAGAAGGCCTTCCAGGAGGGCAAAATTTTCGGAGATGCCGCCTGCGTCGCCTCCTCTGAGGATAAGACTTATACCTACATTCCCGACGTGAAGAGCATCCCCTTCCGCGAGGATACCGACTACGTGCACATCTGCGCCAACAACACCATCTTCGGCACGCGCTATGTGGAGTTCCCCGAAACGAAGGCGCCCCTCGTCGCCGATATGTCCTCGGATATCCTCTCCCGCGAGATCGATGTTTCGAAGTTCGGCGTCATCTATGCGGGCGCGCAGAAGAACCTCGCCCCTGCGGGCGTGACGCTCGTCATCGCCAAGCGCGAGCTCATTCAGGAGCCCCTCTCCATCTGCCCCACCCTGCTCAAGTGGAAGGTGCAGGACGAGAACAACAGCCTCTACAACACCCCTCCCTGCTTCTCCATCTATATGGCGACGCTTGTTTTGCGCCGCTTGAAGAAGCTGGGCGGCATCAAGGCCATCAACGAGGTCAACGAATACAAGGCGGGGCTTTTGTATGACTTCATCGACAATTCCGAGTTCTATACCAACAACGTCGAGAAGAAGTACCGCTCCATCATGAACGTGCCCTTCGTGACGCCCGATAAGGACCTCGACGCCGCCTTCATCAAGGGGGCGACCGAGCGCGGGCTCGTCTCTTTGAAGGGGCACCGCCTCGTGGGCGGCATGCGCGCGTCCATCTACAACGCAATGCCCGTCGAGGGCGTGCAAGCGCTCATCGACTACATGAAGCAGTTTGAAAAGGAGAACAAGGCATGAAGATCTTAAAGCTCAATTCCATCTCCCCCGCCGCCGACGAGAGCTTTTGCGGCTATGAGTATTCGGACAGCGTACAAAACCCCGACGGCATCATTTTGCGCTCCTTTGCGATGCACGACTATCCCCTCGGCGACAACCTGCTCGCCGTGGCGCGTGCGGGCGCGGGCGTCAACAACATTCCCATCGACAAGTGCACCGAGCAGGGCATCGTCGTCTTCAACACCCCGGGCGCGAACGCAAATGCGGTGAAGGAGCTCGTCCTCTGCGAGCTCTTCCTCGGCGGCAGAAAGATCGTCGACGGCGTCAACTGGGTGCAGTCCTTGAAGGGCCAGGAAGGCGTTTCTAAGCTCGTCGAAAAGGGCAAGGGCAAGTTCGCGGGGCAGGAAGTCATGAACAAGACGCTCGGCGTCATCGGCCTCGGCGCGATCGGCGCGATGGTCGCCAACGCCGCCATCGACCTCGGCATGTCCGTCATGGGGTACGACCCGTTCATCTCCGTCAAGAACGCCTGGCTCATCAACAACCGCGTCAATTTTACCTCGGAGCTCTCTACGATCTTTGCAAACTGTGACTATATCACCCTGCACGTTCCCCTCAATGCCCAGACGAAGGGCATGCTGAACAAGGATACCATCGCTGCCTGCAAGGACGGCGTCGTGCTCATCAACAATGCGCGCGGTGAGCTCGTCGATTCGGACGCCATTTTGGAAGCCGTTGCAAGCGGCAAAGTTTCCCGCTATATCACCGACTTCCCCGACGAAAAGCTCTTGGGACAGGAGAACATCCTCTGCGTTCCCCACCTCGGCGCCAGCACGCCCGAGGCCGAGGACAACTGCGCCTATATGGCGGCAAAGCAGCTCACCGATTACCTCGAGAACGGCAACATCACAAACAGCGTCAACTATCCCGCTGTTTCCATGCCAAGAACGAGCGTCTCGCGCGTGTGCGTGCATCACAAGAACATCAAGGAGATCCTCTCCAAGCTGCTTTCGATCGTCTCCTCGCAGGGCATCAACATCGCCCATATGCAGGACCAGAGCCGCGGCGAGTACGCCTATCTGCTGCTCGACCTCGACGACAAGCCGAGTGCAGAGGCGGTCGAACTCATCCGCCGCGTCTCGGGCGTCATCCGCGTCCGCGTCCTCTGAAAATTGCAGAAAGATAAGAAAAGCGCCGCCCCGCACGGGACGGCGTTTTTGCATGCGCTTTACGGTTTTACGTTCTTTAGAATTTCCGAGACGGACGCTGCAAGGGAGCCGAACGTGCCCTCTCCGAAGGGATCGCTCAAGCCCGCCCTCTTCACAAGCGCGCGGAAGGGAATGGTGCCGCCCGCCGAGACGAACTGCTTATAGCGTTTGAGCGCCTCGCCGTGGTCGGTTTGCGAGAGCACGAGGAACCCGAAGGCGACCGTCTGCGCGAGGCAGTAGTCGATGTAGTAGAACGGCTCCTCGTAGATGTGCATCTGGTACTGCCAGCGCGTGCCCTCCTCGAGATAGGGAATGCCTTCAAAGGTGAGGTAAGGGCGGTACTTCCTTTCAAGCTTCAAATACGCCTTGTTGCGCTCCGAGGGCGTCCAGTCGGGGTTCTCGTAGACGAGGTGCTGGAATTCATCGACGATGCAGCCATAGGGAATGAAGGAGAGCGCGTCCGCGAGGTGTTTGAAGCGGTAGCCGCCCGCCCTCTCGCCGAAGAACTTCTCCATATACGGCCAGCACAAAAATTCCATGCTCATCGAATGACATTCCGCCGTCTCCATGCCGCCCACGTCGATGTCGATGTCAATGCCGTTCTTGTCGACGGTGTACGCCGCGAACGAGTGGCCGAATTCGTGCGTGAGAACGTCTGCGTCCGCCGTCGTGCCGTTGAAGTTTGCAAAGATGAAGGGCTGATGATAGGTGCCGATGAGGGTGCAGTATCCTCCGCCCGCCTTATTCTTTCTGCTCTCGACGTCGAGCGCGCCTGCCTCTACCATGCTGTCGAAGAAGGCGCCGATCTCCCCGTCCATGTCGTGATACATCCCGCTTGCCGCCGCAAAGGCCTCGGGAATGGTGAGCGTGAAGGGCGGGTTTCCCTCTCTTGTGTAGACGTCGTTGTCCGAGAAGCGGAAGGTATTCAGCCCCAACTCTTTTTGCACGCCCTCCTTGAGCGCTTTGACGACGGGCACGAGCGCCTCCTTTACGTTGGCGCGGAAATGTTCCACCATCTCCCTGTCATAGCCCGTCCTGCCCATCCTGTAGTAGCCGAGCTCCACATAGTTTTGATAGCCCAGCTTCTTTGCCATGCGGTCGCGAAGGTGCACGAGCTTGTCGTAAATTTCGTCGAGCTGTTCACGGTTCTTCTGCAGGCCGAGGCCGATGGCGTCCGCCGCCTGCTTCCGAACGGCGGGGTCTTGATCCTCCAATCTCCCGCGCAGCATGGTGAGCGGGATGTGCTCGCCCTCCCAATCGAAGAGCATGCCCGCCATAAGCTGGGAATACTCCGTCTGCAGGGCGTTCTCCTGCTGCTCTTCCTCGACGATGTCCTCGGAGTGCGCCTTTTCGGCACATTCAAAGACCTTGAAGAGCACGCTCCCGAGTTTTTCCTCAAGCTCCCCTCGGAAGGGGCTCTCCAGCATCACGCGGTAGTACTTTGAAAGCTCATTCTGAACGAGGGGAAATACTTCGTCGTAGTAGTCCTTCTCCGCCTTATAGAAGGGGTCGGCGGTGTTCTGCGTGAAGCGGATGTCGGCGATCGTCGAGGCAGAGCCGAACTTGTTTCTCTCTTCGTTGAGGGCATTCCGCGCCGCGATCAGCTCGTCTGCGCTCTTGGCGCTCTCGGCGGCGGCAAAAAAGGTTTGGAACGCACTCTGCATTTCCTCCAGCGTCACGCGGCTGTAGGGAAGGTCGTTTACTCTCGTCATGGTTTCCTCCGTTAGGTTATTACTCTCTATTGTACTCCCCTTTCGGCGGTTTGTCAATCCCCCATTTTTGGTGAGAACGGCGCCGAACACGAGGCAGATCATGCACCAATAGAGAAAGAGGAAGAACACGACGACGAGCGAGAGCGCGCCATATAGCTGCTCCTTGCTCCCGAGGCGGGCATAGACGAGAAAGACGACGCTCGCAGCAAGCCAAAGAAAAGCGATGAGAAGGCTGCCCTCCCTTGCCGCCCGTTTGGGGTGCTTGCGTGGGGAGAGATAGCAAATGAGAAGGTAAGCCGCAAGATATCCGAGGGCGAGGAAGAGCGCCCCCGTGAGGACACTTCGTAAAGCAGAAGGGAGCGGCGCAATCGCCCGCTGCAGAAGGACGAGCGCCCCTAAAGCGGCGGCAAGCACAAAGACGGCCCCCAAGGTGACGCCGACGGCGTGAAGGCGCGCGCGCAGCCCCCTGTGCGGGCGGGAGATACCGTAAAGCAGCTCCCCGCTTCGTTTCAGGTGATAGAAGAACGCCGAGGCGGACCAGAGCGTCGCTGCAATGAGCACGATGCCCGCGCCCGAGGCGGCCTCCCCCGCGTGTGCGCTCACATAGGATAGAAGCTCCTTTGCCCATTCAAAGAGCTCGAAGGTGAGCTCCTCTGCGGAGATGCCCGTTCTTCCCAAGAGCAATGTCAGCCAGAAGAAGAGCGGCACCACGGCGAGCACGAGAAAGAAGGTGAGCGCCCCCGCGATCGTCGTCACGCGGTATGCCGCAAAGAGGGAAAGCACCCCTCTCACCCGTTCCATTCCCCCCTTGAGGGCGGTTTTCAGCTTGCTCATCTCCCCTATTGTGTGCAGAAAGCAAAAAAGCTCCCCGCTTTTCCGCGGGGAGCAAATGGTTTATTCGAGTTCGAACGCGCCCGTGTAGAGCTGGTAGTAGGTACCCCTCTGCTCGATGAGCTGTTCGTGTGTGCCGCGCTCGATGATGCGGCCGTGGTCGAGCACCATGATGACGTTGGAGTTCTTGACCGTCGAAAGGCGGTGGGCGATGACGAACACCGTTCTGCCCTCCATCAGCTTATCCATACCGCGCTGGACGATGGCCTCGGTGCGGGTATCGATGGAGCTCGTCGCCTCGTCCAAGATCATGACGGGCGGGTCTGCAACGGCGGCTCTTGCAATGGAGAGCAGCTGCCGCTGCCCCTGGGAGAGGTTGGTGCCGTTGTGCGTGAGCATCGTATTATACCCTTCTGGCAGGCGGGAGATGAAGTCGTCCGCGCCCGCAAGATGGGCGGCAGCCATGCACTCTTCGTCCGTCGCGTCCAGCCTGCCGTAGCGGATGTTGTCCATCACCGTGCCCGTGAAGAGGTTGGTGTCCTGCAGCACCATGCCCAAGGAACGGCGAAGCTCTGACTTCTTGATCTTGTTGATGTTGATGCCGTCGTAGCGGATCTTGCCGTCGGCGATGTCGTAGAAGCGGTTGATGAGGTTGGTGATCGTCGTCTTGCCCGCACCCGTCGCACCGACGAAGGCGACCTTCTGCCCGGGGCGCGCATACAGCGTGATGTTGTGCAAAACGATCTTATCGGGGTTGTAGCCGAAGTCGACGTCGTACATTCTCACGTCGCCCTCGAGCTTGGTGTAGGTGAGCGTGCCGTCGTGGTGAGGGTGCTTCCATGCCCACATGCCCGTGCGCTCCTCGCACTCGGTGATATTGCCGTTCTCGTCCTCCTTCGCGTTGACGAGGGTGACGTACCCGTCGTCCGTTTCGGGCTGTTCGTCGATGAGCTGTGTGATGCGCTTGGCGCCCGCGAGACCCATGACGACCGAGTTGACCTGCTGGGAGACCTGCCCCACGTTGTTGGTGAACTGGCGGGTCATCTGCAAAAAGGCGAGGACGACGGCGACAGAGAAGGGCGCAATTTCGATAATGTTCGTGATCCTCCCGCCCGTGATCTCGAGAATGCCGATGTTTTGGACGTCATTGAGAATGAAGAACGCGCCGCACAGCGCCACGATGACGTACATGATGTGCCCGACGTTCATGATGATGGGCATGAGCATGTTGGCATAGCGGTTGGCGCGGTCTGCCTGCTCGAAGAGGTGATCGTTGACCTTATCGAAGTCGCGCTTCGCCTCTTCCTCGTGACAGAACACCTTGACGACCTTCTGGCCGTTCATCATCTCCTCGATGAAGCCCTCCGTCTTACCGATGGCGCGCTGCTGTTCGAGGAAGTATCTGCCCGAACCGCCGCCGATGATCTTGGTGATGAAGAACATCGCGACGATGCCGACCACGACGATGAGAGTCAGGTACAGGCTGTAGTAGACCATCATCACAAAGAGGGTGAGCACCATGACGCCCGAGCGCAGGATCTGCGGCAGGCTGACTGCGATCATCTGGCGGAGCGAGTCGATATCGTTGGTGTAGTAACTCATGATATCGCCGTGGTTGTGGGTGTCGAAGTAGCGGATGGGAAGGTCCTGCATGCCGTCGAACATCTGCTCGCGCATCTTTGCAAGGAAGCCCTGCGTGATGATGGCAAGGAGCTGCGCATGGATGGCGCCGAAGATGAGGGAGACGACGTACATCCCGATGAGCGTGAGCATGTTGGTGAGGATGATATTGCCGATGCCGTCGGACCAACCCGCCCACACTTCGCCCGCTTCCCGTGCCGCGTCGATGGCGGCATAGATGTTCTCCATGAAGATGGCGGGCAGGGAGCTGACGACGGCGTTGATGACGAGGAACACGATGGTGAGCGTCGTCATGCCGGGGTAGTAGCGGAAGAGCGCCCGCATCACGCGGGAGAAGGTCCCCTTCTTCTTTCCGGTCGCCTTGAGTGCATCGGGGCGCGTATTCAATTCAACTTTACTTTTCATCGCTTGCCGCCCCCTTTGTCTGAGAGTGATAGACTTCCGCATAGATGGCATTCGTTTTGACGAGCTCCTCGTGCGTGCCGATGCCGTTGATCTTGCCGCCGTCCATGACGATGATGCGGTCGGCGTCCTCCACCGAGGAGATACGCTGCGCAATGATAATTTTCGTCGTCGTGGGGATATAGTCGCGGAATGCCTTCCGAATGAGCGCGTCGGTGTGGGTATCGACGGCGCTCGTCGAGTCGTCGAGAACGAGGATCTTGGGCTTCTTCAGAAGGGCGCGCGCAATGCAGAGGCGCTGCTTCTGCCCGCCCGAGACGTTGGTACCTCCCTGTTCGATGTAGGTATCGTACCCCTTGGGGAAGGCGCGGACGAACTCATCCGCCTGCGCCAGTTTGCAAGCCTCCACGAGCTCTTCGTCCGTCGCATCGGGGTTGCCCCAGCGCAAATTTTCCTTGATGGTGCCCGAGAAGAGGACGTTCTTTTGGAGAACGACGGCGACCTGGTTTCGAAGCGCCGTTAAATCGTACTCCCTCACGTCGACGCCGCCCACCTCGACGGAGCCCTCCGTCACGTCGTAGAGGCGGGAGAGAAGGTTGACGAGCGAGGTCTTGGAAGAGCCCGTGCCGCCGATGATGCCGATGGTCTCGCCCGACTTGATATGAAGGTCGATGTCGTTCAAGACGAATTTCTCGGCGGTGGGAGAATACTTGAAGTTGACGTGGTCGAAGTCGATGGAGCCGTCCTTGACCTCAAAGATGGGGTTTTCGGGATCGTGCAGCGAGCTCTTTTCGTTGAGCACCTCGACGATACGGCGCGCGGACTCCATGGACATGGCGATCATCGCAAACACCATCGAGAACATCATGACAGACGAGAGGATCTGCATGCCGTAGACGATGAGCTGGGAGACGGACGTGACGTCGTAGCCGCCGGTATCGCCCCCCTTCATGATGAGGTAGGAGCCGACAAACAGCACGGACGAAAGCACGCCGTAGAAGGCGAACTGCATGATGGGGTCGTTCCACGCAAGCAGACGCTCCGCCTTCGTGAAGTCCTTCATGAGGGCGGTCGAGGTCTTGCCGAACTTGTCCTTTTCGTATTCCTCCCTCACATACGCCTTGACGACGCGGATGCCGCTGACGTTTTCCTGGACGGACTCGTTCATGTCGTCGTACTTGTGGAAGAGACGGCGGAAGGTGGGCATGACCTTATACATGATGGCAAAGAGCGCCGCCGCGACGACGGGCACGACCGCAATGAAGATCCAGGCAAGGTCGCCGCCCATCACGAACGCCATGATGAAGGAGAAGATGACCATGAGGGGCGCACGGATGGCGAGACGCACGATCATCATGTACGCCATCTGGACGTTGGTGACGTCCGTCGTCATACGCGTGACGAGCGAAGGCGTCGAGAACTTATCGATGTTCTCGAAGGAAAATTCCTGGATGTGGTAGTAGAGGTCCTTGCGCAAATTTTTTGCAAAGCCCGTCGAGGCCTTCGCGCAGAATACGCCCGCAAGCGTGCCCGCAACGAGCGACGCAACGGCGATGCCGACCAAAATGCCCGCATACTTCCAGACCGTAGCCATCGCTTCCGCCTCCTCCATCGAACCGCTGTGTTCGATGACTCCGACGAGCTCCGCGATGACGAACGGCATCAGGCATTCGAGAATGACCTCAATGGTGACAAAGAGCGGCGACAAAATCGACGCCGTCTTGTACTCTCGGATGCTTTTTGCAAGTGTCTTTAACAAAAGAAGTCCTCCTTTCCGCGGGGGTCTTGCCCGCAGATCGTAAGAAAAAAGTTTTACCCTGTTATCAGATAAATAAAAGCGTAAATCCCGAGCCGAAATTTACGCATCTATCTACATTGCATATCCTATCACGCATATAAAATAATGTCAAGCGCGCGTGAAAGAAAAATTTGCGTTCTTCACACATTTTTCATTTTTGCGTCGAACGGCCGCGAACGAGCCGCCTCGGGCACAGACGGCCTTTGAAGAGAGCCCAACTCAGCTGTGACGGCTTTTCAACTCCGTGCACACGTCCTTGAGCGTCACGCCCTTTTCTCTGAGCAGCACCAGAAGGTGATATAAAAGGTCGGCGGTCTCCCCGACGAGCTCCTCCTTGCTCTCATTCTTGGCGGCAATGACGGTCTCCACCGCTTCCTCCCCCATCTTCTTGGCGATCTTGTCGATGCCCTTTTCGAAGAGATAGGAAGTATAGGAGCCCTCCTCGGGGTTTTGCTTTCTGTCGTCGACGACGCGTTCGAGCTCGGAGAGAAATCTTACGCCCGCGCCCTCTTCCTCTTTCTCGACGTTGAAGAAGCAGCTTCTGTTCCCCGTGTGGCAGGCGGCGCCCGTCTGCTCGATAGAAAGGAGCACGCAGTCCCTGTCGCAGTCGAATGTGACGCCTAAGACCTTCTGCACATGCCCGCTCGTCTCCCCCTTCTTCCAGAGGCACTGCCTCGAACGGCTATAGTAGTGGGCATAGCCCGTTTCAAGCGTCTTATTGAGCGCTTCCTCGTTCATATATGCCTGCATGAGCACGTCGCCGCTCGCGCTGTCCTGTGCGATCGCGCAGATGAGCCCGCGCTCGTCGAATTTCACGTCCATTTAACCCTCCATGCGGACGGCGATGTCCCGTTCCGCGAGATAATTTTTGAGATCTCTCATATTGATGATGCCGAAGTGGAACAAAGAGGCCGCAAGCGCCGCATCGGCTTTTCCTTCCGTTAAGACGTCGTAGAAGTGGCTCATCTTGCCCGCCCCGCCCGAGGCGATGACGGGAATGTTGACGGCCTCCGCCGCGGCGCGCGTGAGCTCCAAGTCATAGCCCTCCTTGGTGCCGTCCTTGTCCATGCTGGTGAGCAGCACCTCGCCCGCGCCGAGCTCTTCCGCCTTGACGATCCAGTCGATGGCGTCGAGCCCCGTCTTTACCCTTCCGCCGTTGAGGTAGACATCCCATCTGCCTTCCGCATTGCGCTTGGCGTCCACGGCAAGCACCACGCACTGCCGCCCGAACTTCATCGCTGCGTCCGTGATGAGCGTCGGGTCCTTGATGGCGGCGGAATTGACGGCGATCTTGTCAGCCCCGCACGAGAGCATGCGGCGGAAGTCCTCCGTCGTGCGGATGCCGCCCCCCACCGTGAGGGGCAGAAAGACCTGCTCCGAGGCGCGCGAGATGATCTCCCACATAGGAGTGTTGCCGCGGTAGCTCGCCGTGATGTCCAAAAAGACAAGCTCATCCGCGCCGAACGCGTTGTAGAGCTTTGCTGTCTCCACGGGGTCGCCCGCGTCGACGAGATGGATAAAGTTGACTCCCTTCACGACCCTGCCGTCTTTGAGGTCAAGGCAGGGAATGAGACGTTTGCTTAACATTCGAACTCCTCAATGGCTTCTCTTAATTCGATCGTTCCCTCATAGATGGAGCGCCCCAGGATCGCCCCGTAGACGTTGTATTTTTTGAGAGCTTCCAAGTCGTCCATGCTTCTGATGCCGCCCGAGGCGATGATGCGGAGACCCGTTTCGCCCATCTTCACGGTCGCCTCCACATTGACGCCCGTGAGCGCGCCGTCCCGCCCCACGTCGGTAAAGACGGCGTCCGAAAGCCCGAGCGTCTTTGCTTTTTTTCCGAACGTAAAAGCGTCCTCTTCGGCGGTCACCGTCCAGCCGCGCACGGTGAGTTTTCCCTCGCGCGCGTCGATGCCCGCGACGATCTTCCCGCCGTACAGCGAGGCGGCTTCCTCCAAAACTTCGGGCTGTTCCACGCACACGGTGCCGAGGACGACCCTGTCTGCGCCCGCCGCAAAGCGTTCCTTGACGGCAGCGATGGAGCGAATGCCCCCGCCCGTCTGCACGGGCACGCCGAGAGAAGCGATCTTCTCCAAAATGCGGGGGAAATCGTTCTTCTCGTCGAAGGCGCCCGAGAGGTTGACGATGTGCAAAATGCGCGCGCCCGCATCCAGCCACTGTTTGGCGCGGTCGACAGGGTCGCCGTAGTCGGTCACGGCATGGCGCTTCCCGTGCAGAAGGCGCACGGCGCGGCCCTCTAAGATATCGATGGCAGGGTACAGCTTCATCTTACAACCTCATGAAGTTGCGCATGAGCTGCAATCCCACGTCGCCGCTCTTTTCGGGGTGAAACTGCACGCCGTATACATGCCCCTTGCCAATGGCAGAGGCGTACGTCCTGAAGTACTCCGTCTTGCCGATCGTGTATTCCTCGGCGGTATCCGCATAGTAGCTGTGCACAAAGTAGAACTGCGCGCCCTCGCGGATGCCCTGAAAGAGCCCCGACTTTTGCTCGGTGACGTTGTTCCACCCCATCTGGGGAACTTTCCCCTCCGTAAAGCGCACGGCGCGCCCGGGGATGAGCCCGAGGCCCTTGTGGAGCCCCTCTTCCTCGCTCTCGTCGAGCAGGAACTGCATGCCGAGGCAGATCCCGAGGATGGGCAGCTCCCCCACGCGGGACTTCACATAATCGGCAAGCCCCGTTCGTTCGAGGTTCTCCATCCCCGCCGCAAAGCTGCCAACGCCGGGGAGAATGAGCCGCCCGCACTTGTCGAGTTCGCTCTTTTCGGCGGTGATGACGGCCTTGCCGCCCAAAAATTCCACCGCCTTCTGCACGGAGCGAAGATTGCCCATGCCGTAGTCGATGATGCCGATCATTCGAGCACCCCTTTGCTGGACGGGATGCGGTCGGAGACGATCGTGACGGCGTCCTTCAGACAGAGCGCGAGCGCCTTAAAGACGGCCTCCGCCTCATGATGCTTATTGCCGCGGCGAAGAAGCTTGATATAAAGGTTGAGCCCTGCATGCGAGGAGAAGGCGCGCATAAATTCTTCGACGAGCTCCAAGTCAAACACGCCCGCCTTGCCGTCCATCTTGTCCTCAAAGGCAAGATACGCCCTGCCGCTCAAGTCGAGGGCGACGAGCGCCGCCGTCTCATCCATGGGAACGACGCGGTCGGAAAATCTTGCGATGCCCCGCTTGTCGCCGAGCGCCTCCTTAAAGGCGTCGCCGAGGGCAATGCCGACGTCCTCCACCGTGTGGTGGAAATCGACGTAGGTATCTCCCTTGCAGGTGAGGATGAGGTCGATGCCCGAATGGACGGTGAGAAGCTCGAGCATGTGGTCGAAGAACCCGACGCCGCTGGAAATTTCCGCAACGCCCGTGCCGTTGACATTGAGCGAGAGCTCGATCTCCGTCTCTTTGGTCTTTCTTTGGATGTGTGCCGTTCTCATTTTTCCTCCTCGAGGCGGGCAAGGATCGCCCGCGCGTGTGCCATCAGTGATTCGCTCTCCGCAAGCCGCACGATGTGCTCGCCGTCCTCCTTGAGCGCCTCTTCCGTATAGCGGATGACGCTCATCTTGCGGGTGAACACGTCCTCGCTCAGCACTTCAAAGAAGCGGGCGCTGCCCCCCGTGGGCAGGATGTGGTCGGGCCCCGCGAAGTAGTCGCCGACGGGTTCGGGGGTATAGGCTCCGAGGAACACCGCCCCCGCGTTCTTGATCTTGGGAAGCAGTTTTTCGGGCTCTTCTACATACAGTTCGAGGTGCTCGGGTGCGATGCGATTGGAAATTTCCGCCGCCTCGTCCAGATCATCTGCCAAAATGATGCCGCCGCTTGCAAGGATGGACTTTTCGGCGATCTCCCTTCTCGGGAGCACTGCAAGCCGTTTTTCCACTTGTTCGGAGATGCGCTCTGCAAGCGCTCTGTCTGTCGTGACGACGAGGGCGCGGGCGAGGGTATCGTGCTCTGCCTGCGACAAAACGTCCGCCGCCACCCAGTCGGGGTTTGCGCTCTCATCGGCGACGATGAGAATTTCGCTCGGCCCTGCGAGCATGTCGATGCCCACCTGCCCGTAAACTTCCTTCTTTGCAAGCGTCACATAGATGTTGCCGGGGCCGGCGATAACGTCCACCTTGGGAACGCTCTCGGTGCCGTAGGCAAGCGCCGCAATGGCCTGCGCGCCGCCCATCTTAAAGACCTTCTCCGCGCCGCACTCCTTGGCGGCAACGAGGGTCAATGGGTGCACCTTGCCCTCTTTGGCGGGCGTTGCAATGATGATATGTTCGACCCCTGCCGCCTTGGCGGGAAGTGCCGCCATCAGCACGGAAGAAGAGAGCGGAGCGGTGCCGCCTGGCACATAGATGCCCGCTTTTTCCACGGGGCGGACGACATACCCTGTCGTCCTGCCGTTTTCGGTGACGATATGGTCCTTCCTCCCCGCGCGGCTGTGGTATACCAAGATATTACAAATGGCAAGGCGCAGGCTCTCCAAAAGCGCGGGCGAGACATTCTTGTACGCCTCTTCATACTCTTCCTCGGAGACGCAGAAATTTTCCCTGTTGAGCACCGTCTTATCGAACGTTTCCTCGTATTCAAAGACGGCCTCGTCCCCGCGCTCCTGCACGTTTTTTACGATCTCCTTGACGCGCCGCATCTCCTCTCTGCGTTCCTCGAAGGGCCGCTCGAGAAGCGCCGCGCTCTCCTCTTTGGTGACGATCTTCATGCCACTTCCTCCTTACACTTTGCAATGAGCGGAAGGATCTCCGCCGACTTTGTCTTTAAGCTCACCTTATTGGCAACCAGCCGCGCCGTGATGCCCGTAAATACCTGCTCCAAGACGACGAGCCCGTTGGCCTTTAGCGTGGAGCCCGTCTGGACGACGTCGAAGATGACGTCGGAAAGCCCCGTGACGGGCGCAAGCTCGATGGAGCCGTGAAGAGAAATGATCTCCACGTCCTCTCCCCGCTCCTGAAAGAGCTGCTTTGCGGTGTTGACGTATTTGGTCGCAACGCGGAGGGCGGGGCTCGTCAAAACGTCCTTCCGCTCGGGAAAGCCCGCAAGGCACAGGGAGCACTCGCCGAAGCCCAGATCGAGCATCTCATAGATATCCCTGTCCTCTTCGATGAGGGTATCCTTGCCCACGACGCCGAGGTCGGCAACGCCCGCCTCCACATACACGGGAACATCGGAGGGTTTGACGAGGAAGAAGCGGTAATTGCCGTCCGCACTCGTCAAAACGAGCTTTCTCGTCTCTTCGTAAAGAACGGCGGTATCCACGCCGCAGCGGGCGAGAAGTTCGGCGCTCTCCGTTGCGAGCCGCCCTTTCGCAAGTGCAAAGGTAATCATGCGTTCCCTCCCATATAGAGCACTTCAAAGCCCTCTTCTCTCTCTTTATTTGCCCCTTCCTCCCCCGTGAGGGCTGAAAGACGCACCCTCTCGCCGCGGGAAGTTTTTTCTAAAAATGCGCGGTACCACTCCGCCTCTTTGCCCTTCTCCGCCACGATGACGAGAGGCTTTTGCTCTTCGGGGAGTGCGCCCTGCCGCTCGAGGGCGACGAGGATGCGCTTTAATCCCATCGCAAAGCCGACGGCGGGCATGTGCTTGCCGAAGGCATCGGCGAGGTTGTCGTATCTGCCGCCGCTTAAAACGGGCGCGCCGAGGTCCTTGACGAGCCCCGAAAAGACGATGCCCGAATAGTAGGAAAGCGGCTTGATCATGCCGAGGTCATAGGAGACATACCCCTCATAGCCCATCTGTACGAGCAGGCGGTCGATCTCCTTGAGGTGGGAAACGGCGCCGAGCGCGCAGGCATTCTTCGTGAGTTTTTCGGCTTCACTCAAAATTTCTGCACCGCCGAAGAGCGCGGGGAGCGCCAGAATGTTGTTGAGCGCATCCTCCTTCACGCCCGCCTTCTGCAAAAGCCGCTCGGCGTTCATCGTGTCCTTGCGGTTGATGCAGGCGCGCACCCCTTCCGCAGCGTTCGGGGTCAGCCCGCTCTCTTCCAAGAGCCCCTTGAAGTACCCCACATGGCCGATATCGATGATGAAATCTTTGAGGCCGGTCTCCTTGAGGCACTCGATCGCAAACGCGATGGCCTGCGCATCCGAGAAGGCGCCCTCTTCGCCGAGGCACTCGACGCCCGCCTGGTAAATTTCACGGCTTGTAAGCCCGCCCGCGCGCTCCAGATCGTATTTGTCTGCAAAATAGCTCAGCCGTGCGCGGTCTTGCCCCAGCTTGGTCGCCGCAATGCGCGCGATCGAGAGCGTCGTATCGGGACGAAGGACGAGCAGTTTGCCGTCCGTGTCAGTCATCTTGAACATCTTTTCCTCGGGGAGGGCGTTCTCGCTTCCCGAAAAGGTATCGTAGTATTCAAGCCCCGCCGACAGCACGGGCGAAAATCCCGCCAAGGAGAATTTCTTCTGCAATTTGAGTTTGAGTCCCGTCAGGATGGAACATTCGCGCGGGAGCACGTCCTGCACGCCTGCGGGCAGCTTGCTGTTTGCCATATCTCACTTCCGAATAGCTTTCTTTTTCCGAATAATTATACCATTTCGGCATTGGAAAAGTCAAATGAAAACGGACAATTTACCCCTCCCGCCCGTAAAAAGGTGCATTCGCTTGCAAGAGCGCACGCATATATGCAGATGTGCTGCATGAATGACTTTGTTTCAAAGCAGAAATTTGTTACCCCCTTTTGACTCTTTATATAGAGGCGCGCAAAAAAGGGGTAACCCCAGCGGCTTATTATATGAGAGCCGCAAAAGCCCCGCGGCCGAAATTCTTTCAAAGGAGTAACTTTATGAAAAACAGACGTTCCCAAAAAACCAGAAACTTCGACCCCGTGGAGTACATCGTGGAGCTCCTCCGCGAGAACCCGCTGCCAGAAGGCACTTATTCCCAACCGGGTGCGAAGTTTCCCGTCTATGCAAAGGCGGTACGCGAGATCGTGGAGCAGGCGGGAGGCATTCGAAAACAAGTGCGACGTGCGCGTCGAGCCCGATCCCCTTCTCGGCACCGACCTCATTTTAGAGATCCGCGGCGACTTGGTTGTGTTTGACGACATGAAAAAGTTTACGAAAGCTGCGGACCTTGCGCTCAATCTGGACATCTCTCCCCTCGCGGACGGGAAGGTGTGCGTCGGCTTTCTCTTCAAGGACGCCTTTGCGGTGTATCTGCCCGGGGAGCCGCCCCGGCTTCTCAACAAAGAAGCGCTCGTACCCATTCTTTCGTTTGCAGACGACGAGTAAAATGAAAAACAGGCAAATTTGATTTGCCTGCTTTTCTGGTGGGAAGAGGTGGATTTGAACCACCGAAGTCGAAGACGTCAGATTTACAGTCTGATCCATTTGGCCGC
>CALWCH010000025.1 GCA_944376335.1 uncultured Clostridia bacterium | reverse complement strand
CTATTTTACAAAAAAACGGATGATATTTACCCCGATTTACAAAATATGTGCAACTCCTAAGGGGCCGTTGTGGGTTCAATTCCCGCCGGGAGTACCAAAGCGAAAAGGCACCAAATCGGTGTCTTTTCATTTTCTCCCCTCCACCCGCAGCTCTCCGCCGCCTCGCGCCGCCCCATAGCTTACATTTTTTGCACCGCGCTCCCCTTTTTCGATGCAAACACTTGACATCCCCCTCAGTTTGGTGTATATTATTTAGTAAGAGGCGACTTGACCCTCTCAGGCTCAGACCTGCTCAGTTGAGTCGCCTCTTTTCCTTTATAAAAACGATGATACCGACGAGCAAACAAGAGAAGATACTTCGCCGCCCCATCTCCGAACGGGAGACGGCGTCCTTTTGCCGCAGACTTTCGCCGCTTTCCGCCTCGGGCATTTCCGAGGCGCTTCTCATAGCCGCCCGGCACGCGCCAAAACACGTCGTTTTCGCCGCAAGGGCTGCAAGAGAGGACCTCCTTGCCGGTCTCCTCCTTTCGGAAGCATTTGAGCGGGAGAAGTTCTCCCCCGCGGCGCTCCCCTATCTTCGGCTGGCAGAGAGGTGCGGCTCGTATGAAAACTGCCTTTTGCTTGCCGCCGATGCAATGGAAAAGCGCATCGAATACAGGCGCAAATTGCTCGGAACAGCGGGCTATCTGCTCCTATTATTGGGCGTTCTCGCCCTCTTTTTCATCTTTTCGCTCCTCGTCCTCCCCGCGATGGCGGAAGCGCTCTCCGCACTTTCGCTCACCGCGCCCGCCCTCACATACGCCCTCATCCGCGCGGGAGAAGTACTCCTTCACGCCCTGCCGTGGCTCGTCCTCGCAGCCGCCCTGATTGCCCTTCTCTTCCTCTTCGTAAGGCGCATTCCTCGGGTGAGGATCGTCCTCGGCGCCATAAAACTTCTCTTTCCCGCAGAACGTGCAGGAATTGCCGCGATGTTTACGCTCTTCCTCTCACAGCTCATGCGGGGCGGCGCAACGCTCTCTCAGGCCCTCGAGAGCACGCAGCAGCTTCTCCCAAACGCACGCGCAGCGGAGAGCGTCCGCCAAGCTGCAGAGCGGGTGGCAGCGGGAGAGCCCCTCTCAACCGCCTTAAAAGAAGAAAAAGTATTCCCCGCATTCCTCATTTCCCTGCTTGCGGCGTGGGAGCAGACCGGTTCGCCCGGCCTTATGGAGGGCGCGCTCCCCGCACTGAAAGGGGAATACGAAGCCGCCCGAAAGACACAGGCGGGCATCGGCAGGGTGCTGCTCTTCAGCCTCATCGCAGCACTCATCGTTCTTCTCTACGCCGCATATCTGGAGCCCGTCCTGCTCCTGCTCACAGCCGTCATCTGAATTGCACCGCGGGAATGAATGGATCCCGCGGTTTTTTTCGCAAAATATCACCTGCCCATCCCCCTCATATGCATTGCAAGACGGGTCGGCTTCTGCTATAATATGGGCGGCGAAAGGGCGGAGCGGCAGAGCCCGCTCTCTCCCAAAGACAAGACAATTATACAAAGAAACAAAACAAATCTGCAATACGAAGGGCAGAGAATATGTTATACTAAACGAAACTAAACTCAGGAGATTTTCCCCCATGGCATCGCTGCTGCTGGCGCTCATCTACCTCGCCTTCATAAGCCTCGGGCTTCCCGACTCGCTTTTAGGCTCGGGCTGGCCCGTCATCCACGTCGACTTAAACGTTCCCGTCTCATACATGGGCTATGTCACCATGATCATCTCGGGCTCGACCATCGTCTCCAGCCTGCTCGCCGACCGCCTCACGCACAAATTCGGCACGTCGCGCGTCACCGTCGTCAGCGTCTTTTTGACTGCCGTCGGCCTCTTCTGCTTCTCGGTCGCAAGCGAATTCTGGCATCTTCTCCTCATCGCCATCCCCTACGGCCTCGGCGCGGGAGCCATCGACGCCGCCCTCAACAACTACATCGCCCTGCACTATTCCTCCAAGCACATGAGCTGGCTGCACTGCTTCTGGGGCGTGGGCACCATCGTCTCCCCCTTCGTGATGAGCTACGCGCTCACGAGCGCCACCTGGCACAGAGGCTATCTCATCGTCGGCATCCTGCAGGCGGTCATCGGCGTCGTGCTCCTTGCAACGCTCCCCATCTGGAAAAAGACGGGGCATGAATCGCTCACAGCCACCAACGAGAAGGCGATCGGCCTCTTCGGCGCCCTCAAGATAAAGGGCGTGCCCTTCCTCCTGCTCGGCTTTATGGCATACTGCGCGGCGGAGGCGACGGCAATGAGCTGGTCGAGCACCTACTTCGTCGAAGTCAAGGGCATCGACGAGGCGACCGCGGCGCAATTCGCCTCCCTCTTCTACATCGGCATGACGGTCGGCCGCTTTTTGAGCGGCTTCATCGCAGGGAAGCTGGGAGACAGAAAGATGATCCTGCTCGGAAGCGCCGTTGCCGCCGTCGGCATCGTCCTTCTATTCCTTCCCTTCGATATCCCCGCCCTTGCGCTTGCGGCGTTCATCATCTTCGGCCTCGGCTGCGGCCCCATCTACCCCTCCATCATCCACTCGACGCCCTTCAACTTCGGGGCAAAGCACTCGGGCGCCATCATCGGCATCCAGATGGCGAGCGCGTACGTCGGCTCCACCTTCATGCCGCCCCTCTTCGGGCTCCTGGGCAAAAACATCGGCTTTGAATTCATGCCCGTCTGGTTTACGGCGTTCTTCGCCCTCATGATCGTCATGATCGAGGCCACCTTCCGCGTCACCGCCAAGGCACGCGCCGCCGAAGAGGGCACGCTCTAAACGAGCGGAAATTCGTAATAAATTATACTATGTCAGACATAAACGGTATAGTATGTCAGGCATAATACTATGGAAAAGCGCCGAAACACACGTTTCGGCGCTCAAATTTTAAGCGGCGCGGCGTTTTTCAAGAAAAACGCCGCGCCGCTCCACCGATTCAAAATTACTTCAAAACAGTAAACTTCCCGTCCTCAAGCTTTACCTTCCCCTTCAGGCGGATGTCCTCTGCAGACGCCCCCACCAAAATCTCATAAACGCCGTCGTCGGCCACCCACCTGTCCTCCCCCGTCGACCAATGCGCGAAGTCTTTGAATTTCAACTTGAGCTCCACGGGCACGCTCCCATACGCGGAGACAATCGGCTTTGCAAACGCCTTCAGCTCCTTTTGGGGGCGATAGACGAGGGGCGCACACTCCCGCACATACACCTCGACAACTTCCTTGCCCGCACGGGCGCTGTCATTTTCAACAAAGAGCCGAACCGCAACTTCCTGCCCTTCCGCCTTGAGCGAGAGCCCCGAATAATTGAACGCCGAATAGCTCAACCCGTGCCCGAAGGGGAATCTCACGGGAATGCCGCCGTCATAGAAGCGGTACCCCACATCGAGCCCCTCCTTATATCTCGTCACACCGATCTTTGAAGTCAGCTGACAGACGGGGCAGTCCTCATAGAAGTACGGGAAGCTCTCGGTGAGTTTTCCCGAAGGATTGATTTTTCCGCTCAGGATGTCGGCAATGACCGCATCCCCGCCCATCCCCGGGAAGCCCGCAAATAAAATGGCGTCGACGTTGTCCGCCCACTCATTCATCTCCACCGCCGCGCCCGCAAACAGCACCACCACGGTGTGCGCAGAGTGAGCCGCAACTTCCCGGATGAGCCGCTCCTGCGCAAGGGCAAGATGCAGGCGCTCCCTGTCGCCGTCCTCATATTCGACGAACGCGCCCGTGCCTACGCACACGATGCTCACCTCGCTCTCGGAGGCCTGCAGCAGCGCCCGTCTCCCGTCGTGCCGCAAAAATTCGGGGCGGTTGAAGCCGACGGCGCCCTCAAACAATACTGCAAACCCGCGCTCCTTGAGCCTTGCGGGGAGATCGAACTCGGGCTCCAGCCACTCAACTTGGGAGCTTCCGCCGCCCGCAAGCATATTCAAATTTTCCTTCCCCGGAGCCGCGTACATGCCGGATACTGCGAGCTTAGCGCCCTCCGAAAGGGGCAGCACGCCCTCGTTCTTCAAAAGCACCATGCCCTCTGCGGCGACCGCTCTTGCCCGCTCCTTCCGCTCTTCCACGGAGAGCACCGCCCCCTTGCCTTCCTGCATCTTCTTGCAGCGGGAAATGAGCGAAAGCACCCGCCCCGCGCAAGCGTCGAGCGCCTCGTCGGTGAGCTTTCCCGCCTCGTAGTCGGCTTTAAGCTGCTCATAATTTTCGGGGGAGAAGGGCATTTCGAGATCGAGCCCCGCCATCGCCGACTTCGCGCGGTTTCTCACTGCAAACCAGTCGGAGATGATGGCGCCGTCAAAGCCAAACTCCTCGCGAAGCACCTTAAAGCCCTTCCTGTTCTCCGAGGCATACACGCCGTTGATGCGGTTATAAGAACACATCACCGAGACGGGCTTTGCCTCGCACGCGATCTCGAAGGGGCGGTAATAGATCTCGCGGAGGGTGCGCTCATCCACATCGCTCGACTGATGCAGCCTGTCGTCCTCCAAGTTATTGCAGAGGAAGTGTTTGAGGCACACGCCGATGCCCCTTCCCTGCACGCCCATGATATACGCCTTCGCCATCTCACCCGCAACGACGGGGTCCTCGGAAAAGTATTCGAAGTTGCGCCCGTTGCGTGCATCCCGCTTGATGTTGACGCCTGGTGCGAGCAGAATGTCCACGCTTCTGTCATAGCACTCATCGGCGAGCGCCTCGCCCATGCCCTTCGCAAGCTCTATATTCCAGGTATTTGCGAGCACTTCGACGGACGGAAACGCCACGGCGGGGATCGTCGTCCATTCGCCGTCTGTTTCCTTCATCGTCCTGAGCCCCACAGGCCCATCCGAGACGGAAATGCTCTCGAGTTTCCCGCCAAAGTCCTCGGTATGCCAATTGTCCTTGCCGCAGATGAGGCGCAGCTTTTCCTGTACCGACAGCTCTTCAAGTTTCTTCATTGTGTTCTCCTTTTACCCCCCAACGTATTTTACGCAATCGCCCGCCCTCTGTCAACAAATTGAGAGGGGGGTACACACCGAATTTCGGAGGCTCAGGGTGAAAGTTTTTTCACACGGGAAGGCTCCCCATAAGCATCGCAATGCCGCCCAACACGGCCAGATGCGCAGGGTAAAAGATATAGAAGAGATATTTGAGCCTCCACTTCCCCCGCTCCCCGCTGTAAAAGAGGATGGGGAGCATCGCAGCGAGCGAAAACCACTGCGCCCACCCCTGCACGAGGGAGAGCACCACGAGCCCCACCGAAAAGAGCGCAAACACCGTCGCAGGGTTATAGAGGAAGGCGAGCCGCGCTCCCCCCTCCCCGGCGTTACGGAAGTCGAGAAGGTGCACCGTCACGGGCAGCAGCACCCCCACGAGACCGTATTCGATGTGAATGCCCGAAAAGCAGGTGAGTACGACCGCCCCGCCCACCGCTATACAAAGCGCCAACGCCGAGAGCGTAATGCGCACGGGTTTTCGCCGCAAAAAGCCCCTCACGCCCCCTTCCGCCTCCTCGGCAGCTTCCGAAGGCGCAAGGCACGCCATTTTCAGCGCGTCCAGCGCCCAGATGATGAGACAGGAGAGCGTGAATGTGATGAGGATATCCCCCTCGACGGTGCCCGTCACGAAGGACGCGACCCCGCTCGTCACAAGCCCCAGCCCCGCAATCAGCAGCGTATGGCGGAGTTTGCTGCGCGTATAGAAGCACCCCTCCGCGAGGGTAAAGGCAAAGAGCGGCATCGCGACCCGCCCCACGAGCCGCAGCCAAATGACATCGGGAAAGAGAAACGCGCCGATATGGTCGATAAGCATCGCCGCGCACGCGATGAGCTTCAGTGCATTTCCGCTCAAAAATCCGTAGTAGATGTTGCGCATCCCCCTCCTCCCTTGGTGGTCTCCCGTCATTATACCATTTCCCGCCACCGATGGCAATCGATGAGGCGCAAATAATGGAAAAAGGCGCCCGCGCAGAGCGCGGGCGCCCCTCTCGCATGGAGAAAGAGAAAATTCAGTTGACGCGCTTGACGACGAGCACCGCGCCTGCACCCGCCGCAACGGGAGCGGTGACAGACTGCGTCGCCGTGACCGCGAGGTCAACGACGTCGCTTGCCGAGAGCGTCGCGATCGTGCTCTTGGTGAAGGTGGACTCCTCGTCGGCGTCCAGCGTATGCGTGCTCGACGAACCCGCCACATCGGTGTTATTGACGCGCGGCGCAACCGTGATGGTATCCGCCGTGTCGGGCGTCAGCGTGATGGAGTAGTAGATTTCATAGTCGCCCGCATCCGTCACCGTGATGCTGTTGGCGGGCGTGTAGGTGACGCCCGTCTCGGGCATCTGATCGGCGAGGGTCACCTGCTCGGCGGACGTCGAAAGGCTGAGCGAAGGCGAGGCAGTCGTATAGAGCCCGCCGTAGGCGTTGAGCCCGTTAGCCGCCCCCGTCGGCCCCGTAGGACCGGTAGGCCCCGTCGGCCCGGTCTCACCCGTTGCACCCGAAGCACCCGTCGCCCCGGCAGCACCTTCCGCACCCGTGGGCCCCGTAGGACCAGTCGGACCAGTCGGACCAGTCGGGCCCGTGGGCCCTGTCGCACCCGAAGCACCCGTCGCACCTGCCGCACCTTCAGCGCCCGTAGGCCCGGTTGGACCGGTCGGACCCGTGGGACCCGTCTCACCTGTAGGACCAGTCGGCCCCGTTGCACCAGAAGCGCCGGTCGCTCCTGCCGCGCCTTCAGCACCGGTCGGACCCGTGGGACCCGTAGGTCCCGTTGCACCCGTCTCACCGGTTGCGCCCGTTGCGCCTTGGGGAATGGCAAAGTCAAAGACAGCCGCACCACTCGTGCCCGAATTAGTGACCGTCGCCTGCGTTCCCGCCGCCGAAGTCGTCACCGTTCCGACCGCAACCGTCGCCGCCGCGCCCGTAGTACCTGTAGTCCCCGTCGGACCCGTAGGGCCAGTGGGTCCCGTCGGACCCGTCTCACCGGTCGCCCCAGCTGCACCTTCAGCGCCCGTAGGACCTGTAGGCCCCGTCTCACCGGTCGCGCCCGTTGCACCTGAAGCACCCGCGGGCCCGGTCGGTCCTGTAGGGCCGGTCTCTCCCGTCGCGCCTGTCGGCCCTGTAGACCCCGTTGCACCTGCCGTGCCCGTTGCGCCCGTAACTCCTGTCGCACCCGTAGGACCGGTCGCACCCGTCGCACCCGTGGGGCCTGCGACGGATACAAGATCGTAGTCCGCAGAGCTGCCCGGCGTACCGACGGGAGCGTTCCGCGCCGCAACGTAGAGGCTGCCGTTATAAAAGACCAGGTCCCCCTGCGAATACAATGCCGCCGGATTAAAGTCAGCGGCAGTGCTCAGGCCGGGGCCGGGAGCCCCCGTCGCACCCGTGGGCCCTGTTGCACCCGTCACTCCGGTCGAACCCGTCGCACCGGTCGGTCCGGTCGGTCCCGTCGGCCCGGTCGGCCCGGTCGGTCCCGTGGCACCCGTTACACCCGTTGCGCCCGTCGGTCCGGTGGGGCCGATGCCCGTCGAGCCCGTCGAACCTGTCGAGCCCGAACAACACTGATAGACGATGGTTTTATAGGTCTGATTGACGCAGACGCATGGCCAGCAGCCGCACACGGGGCAATGCTGATAAAATGGCATATCCATACCTCCTGATATTCGGGCGGCACAAAGCCGCCTCTATTTATCATATGGAGATGCCCGCCCGCTTCGTCACACCCCCTCGCCCGAGACCGCCCGCATGAACCCGCCCGCACGCCCCGCATGCAGCTCCCGCAGAATCATCTCGGCCGCGCTTCCCTTCACGCCGTCACCCATTCCCGCAGCCTGCATTTCTTTGTACACTCATTTGCATTGCACTATTAACGAATATATTTTTATGGCTTATAATCTATCTGCACAAACAAACTTTCCTCCCGATACGCCTCGGCGCTCCGGCCGCGCCGCCGCGGCAAACGAAAAAGCGCACACGGAATATTATGCTCACTCAAAAGAGGGCACCTCCATGGAGGAATGGCAGGCAGCCCGCGCCCACGCCGAACAAGCAGCCGCCCCTCTGCGCAATTTTTCCACGCACGCAGACTTTCACAAAAAGAAGTTAAAAAAAGCATAACTACGCGTTCAACGCGTAGTTTGCACAAGCCCTATAAGGGCATGATACCGGCAGCGCTCTTCGCGCGGTGAAACGCTATGGGCAGCAAACTTTTTCGGGCTGTTGCTAAAGCAGCCTTATTTTTTGCCTTCTTCACCGAACGCGTCGACATATTCTTTGATCGTCAGTTGCTCTGCCGCTTGATCTTCCTGCAATCGGTTTTGTATGTACTCCGCTATCTTCTTTTCATTGCGTCCTACCATACTTCTCGATTGCACGATACGCATCATTATGGCAAGCTCCGCGGCAGAACCCGTCATTTTCGGTTTTATGCCGTATTATTACATTCGAAGACGCGTTGTCATTCGCCGTCTGCTTTGTCATCCTCCGCTTTAATTTCAAGCGACGGCTTATCGCTCGCATTGAGCGGCGATATGACGGATTTCCCCAACTGCGTTTCAATATCCTTCCGCGCATTTTTAGCGACTTTCCCGCCGCGGCGGGCGACCGCCCTGTTCTCATCAAAGGACTCCGGCTGCTCTTGCCGCGAAATTGCCGTCGTCGTGACCTCTGCCAACATATTCAGAACCAGTTCGATATTCGTCATATTGTCGCGCAGGTTTTCCTTCTTCAACCCTTTGAGTTCTTTGTATTCCCGTACCGTCAGTCCGCTCCACGCTTTCGTCATCTCATTTGTCAGTATCGCGTAATCTTTGTCCCGCTCTATCCCGCGTGCCTTCCATTCGTCCGTCAGCTCTTTGCGCATCTCGATCGTCTGCAAACGCTGATTGATCCACCCCTCGGTATATCCCTTGGCACGGTAAAAATCTGCTCCCCGTATGATCGCTTTTTCGGGGTCGGCGATCTCGTCGAGGCGCTCGCTGCCCACTTGCGCCAGCCACATCTTGAACGGCTCTGCCTTGGGCGAGGGTATGGACTGCACCAAACGCAGCACGCCTTTTGTATCAAGGCAATCCGTCAAACGCATTTTACCGTCTTCGGCCGGCATTTTCAACCGGTTACAATTTGTAACCAGTTCGCTGCCCTCTTTTGCGAGCCTATTCTTCAATACTTTCCAATAGTTGCGCGCGCCTTGGTAATCGGCGTCTGTCAAAATTGCGACGACATCCACCACGGAAAAATACCATTCCTCTTCTTCCGCATTCCACAGCGTCCGCACCTGCTTGCTCTCGAATACTTTCATTTTGTTCTCTGCCATAATCGCTTCCCCCCTGCTTTCACCCAAACAAAGGCTTCTTCTTTTGATTCTATTATACCATAGTTCGGCATCACTTTCAAGAAATTCAGCCACACGCCCGCCAATTCGCCTTCAGTATTCTGATCAAAAACGGAGGACAATCATCATGACCTACGCATACGCGCGCGTATCTTTGCGCGAACAACCCCCCGACAGGCAGGCGGTTTCTCGCCTTCGCTTCTGTTATGGCGTGCAAAAGAAGAATATCTACTCCGACAAAAAGAGCGGAAGGCGCCCCGCACGGGCAAAGCCGCGCGCTTCATCCCTTCGCACCGCGGTTGAGCCCGAAGACCTTATAGCCGCGGGCGAGGAGCAGATCGCAAGCCGCGCCGCCGAGGCCCCCGCTTTTCGCCCGGGATGCGTGCGTATTTCATAGTCTCTCCTTTTTACATAGTATATTGCCCCGCCGAGAGGGTGAAGTTTCTCCCGTCGGGCAGCATGACGTCCGCCGCCGTATTCGAAGGAAGGGTAATTTGATAGCGGATGCCCGCCTCGCCCTTCTCCCAGCCGCAGGCGACCGTGCCGTAGATGCTCCTATATTCCGCACGCGCAAAGGTGAGCGTGCCGCCCGGCTTGGGGCAGAGCATAAACTTGTTCTCCCCCGCCACGTTGATGCCGCACATGCGGCTTATAAGCCATTCGCACACGGCGCCCTTCGAGTAGTGGTTTAAGGAGCCGATGCCCGCCTGCGCACCGCCCTCCGCATTGCCTTCCCACGCCTCCCAGATGGTCGTCGCGCCGTGTTTGGGCATATACAGCCAGCCGGGGCATTCCTCATTTTCAAGCAGCCGATAGGCACTCTCGATGTCGATCTTCTCGAGCACAAAGAGGATGAGGGGCGTCGAAAGAAAGCCCGTCGAAAGCCGCCAGCGGTAGTTTTCAAGCGCCTTTAAGAGCCGCTTCTTCGCGTATTCCTCCTGCGCTTTCGTCAAAAGCCCCATATAGAGCGGGCGCACGAGCTTTGCCTGGCGGTCGGTATCGAGGGAATACCCCCTCTTTTCAACGAGTTCCCGGTACGCCCGCTTCGCCCCTTCCATATATTTTTCAAGGCGCTTTAATCGCCTGTCCTTCGGCCTATGTAAGATGTCGGCAATTTCGAGCACGCGCTTGAGCGTCCAATAGGTATAAGCCGTCGATTCCTCGGGTTTCGTCGTCATAAAGTCGTACCACATAATGGACTTGACGTCGGCAGGCTCCACCCACTCGCCGTATGCCCGCCCGCAGTTGACGAGATACCTCTGATTTTTGAGGGAAATGAAGACAGGCTTTGAATACACCCCGCCCCACTTGCCCGCGCGGCGGCGCATGAAGTCGGCATAGTCGAGCATATCCTCGTAGTACTCTTCGAGGATGCGCTCATCGCCGTACCGCTTAAAGAGGCAATAGGGAATGTACACGCCCGCATCCGCCCAACCGACCGAGCCGTTGAGGCCATTGATGATCAAGTCCTCGTTGCTCCACGGGGCAATTTGGGGAAGTTTTCCGCTTTTAAATTTTCGATCGAAGATGTCGCGTACATGCTTGCGCGCAAAGGCGGCATAGTTTACCATATAGGCGGCGGTGTTGAAGAAAATCTCGCTGTCCCCCGTCCAACCCATGCGCTCGCGCGTCGGGCAGTCGGTGGGCACGTCCGTCGAATTGCTCTTGAGCGACCAGAGCGTACAATCATACAACTGATTGATAAGGGGGTGCGAGCAAGCAAAACTGCCCGTCTCTTCCAACGCACTATACACGGCAACGGCGGTAAAATGTTCCCTTTCAACGGGAATGTCCGTCTCCACTTCCGCATATTGGAAGCCCGCATAGGCGAATTTCGGCGTATAGTCATTCACCCCGTCATGGCAGATGTATTCGATCTCCTGCAGGGGAGTCCTTTTCCCCTGATGGATGTTCTGGATATTGTCCTGCGAGAGCTCCCCGCCCTTTGTCATCTCCCCGAGGCGGACTTTGATGCGCTGCCCTGCCCGCGCCGAAATGCGGAAACAAAGGTATCCCGACAAATTGTGCGGGAACTTCAAAATGATTTTCCCCGAGGGCGAGACCGTCATCTCCTCAGGCAGGAAGCGCTCGTGCTCCTTCACTAACACGTTATTAGAGGCGGTCAAATTCGCGCCGCACCTCACTTCCTTCGCCCTTCCCGCATAGGAGGGGCGCTTTCTTGCATCCACGCGCTCGCCGTCGCGAAGGTCGGCAAAGGTGATGGGCCCGTCATTCGACCACGCCCAGCTCTTATCACTCACAATGCGCGTCACCTGCCCCGCGCCGTCGAAAAGTTCGAGCTGCACAAAGAGCTTTGTCTCTTTCCCGAAGGAGTTTTCGCGCCCCTTGGGGCCGTTGGAACCCCGATACCACCCGTCTGCAAGCTCGCACGTCATCTCATTGACGCCGCCCTTTACAAGCGCCGTCACATCATAGACCTGATACTGTATGCGCTTTCTGTAGTCGGTAGAGCCGGGCGCAAACACAAAGTCACCCGCCTTCTTCCCGTTGATACGGACTTCATACAGCCCGCACGCCGACACATACAGCCGCGCCCTTCTCACCCCGATGGCGCTAAACTGCTTTTTAAAGCAATCGACGGGATACCGCTCCCCCTTCTTGGGGGTGTAATTCCCCGCGATCCACTTCGCCTTGAAGTCATCGGGAACGAGCAGCCCCATCTCAAAGGAAGCCTCTTGCGACCACTCCCCCTCAGCGCCATTTTCATCCCAGAGCTTTACCTTCCACACAACGCGCTGACGGGAGCGGAGCTTTTTGGGGTACTCCGCCCGCATGGAGGAGGAGCGCACCTTCCCGCTGTCCCAAACCACCCTGCCCCCGCTCGTCGCAAAGATGCGGTACCCGGTCTGCTTCTTTCCCCCTTCCGCGTTCCAGAAGAGCCGCGGCCGTTCCACATCCAACCCCATCGGCTCTCTCAAATATTCCGTCTGCAGCTCAACCGCTCTCATATTCTCCCCCTTTGCGCCTTCTGAGCGCAGCTTTAAACGTTCTCAAACGTCACGGCATGCACGGTGACATCCCCCTCCGTTCTCTTCGGCCCGCCGCCCCTTTCCAAGCCCTTAAGCCTTGTGTTTTGCTTCCCAAGCGGCAAGCGAAGATTGCATCTTATGATAGGTCTCCTCGCCCTTCGCGCGCTCAACCTGCCACTTCGCCTCGTCCTTCTTCTCTCGTTCGAGGCGCGCCTTCTCGCGCTTCTCCTTCTGTTCGGGGGTGAGCTTCGCCTCTCTTTCCGCCTGCTTTTTGGCGGCCTTCTCGGCCTTCAAAGCCTCTTTCTCCTTGGCGAGGCGCTCCTTTTCGGCCTGTTTCTCGGCATTTGCCTGCATTGCCGAAACGTGCTTTTTGAGCTCCTTGTCATAATCTAAGCCCTTCTTTTCGCAGCGTTCTTTCAGCTCCTTGCGGTACGCCTCCTCCGCAGCTTCGTCCAGTTCCTTCTGTTCCTCGGCGGCGCGAATTTCAGGCTCCACCCAAACTTCGCCGCGCGCCTCCGCAGCCGCCTTCTGACGGGCACGGATGATGCGCTGCTTTCTCTCAAGCGTCTTCTCGACGCCGACAAAGCTGAGCAGAATGGCGCTGATGACGCCGGTGATGACCTCCAGCCCCACGAAGAGGAAGGCAATGACATTCACCGTGCTCTCGGGCTGAAGGATGCCCACCGTAAAGGTACCGTCGATGGCGGCGTGGTAGTCCTCAAGCGCCAGCTGAGGAAGCCAATTTTTGGCCGCAAGAATGCTGCTCACCTCTTCGATGCTCCCCGCATTGATGGGCGGGATATACCCGCTCGCATTCAGGCAGGCGTTGAGGACGGACATCCCCACGCCGATGAGCACGACGGAAATGGTCGAATAGATGGACATTGCAAGGCTGTCGCTTCTGAAGCCCGTCTTCCATTCGAGATGGTCGAAGGAGTCGGAAAAGAGCGACATGAAGATATAGGCGCAGGGAAGGCCGCCGATGTTCTTGATGAACTGCCCCGCAAGCACCACGGGCATACTCCCGGGCGCCAGCCAGCAGATGAGCGAACCCAGCGCATAGAGCACAAAGCCCGCGACCGAGACATTCTTCTTGCCGAACTTCTTGGCAAGCGGCCACACGGCGAAGATACCGATGCCCATCGGGATACCGCCTATGACGTTGATGAGCATCTGCGTGGTGCCGTCCGAATAGGTGCCCAATACGTAGTTGCAGTAATAGACGAGCGATGTGTTTTTCAGCGTCGAACCCGCCGTATAGATGATGCTGTAGATGAGCAGGATGATCATGTACTTGTCGGTCAAGACCGCCTTGAACTGCATGACATAGGGCACCTTGATCTCCTTCGCCCGGTTGAGTTCCTCGGTGACGCGCTCCTTCGTGAAGTAGTACTCAAGCAGGATGAGCGGCAGCATGGCAACCGCGATGATCGCCATCACGCCCACCCAGAGCGGCTTGCTCGAACCGATGAGGGGAAGGATCATGGGGAAGACGAGGGCGGCAAAGATGCCCGTCACCATGACCGCCGATACCTGGTTGAACACGGCTAGCACGCCGCGCTGCGTGGAATTGCGCGTCGAGAGCGGCACCATCATGGAATGGCTCATGTTATAGATGGTGTAGGCAAACGAGAAGAAAAGGTTATAGGAGATCATCACCCAAACCGCCTGCCATTCGACCGACATGTTGGGCACGAGATACATCAAAAGCCCCGTGACGGGTACGAGAATGGCGGAGAGCAGGATATACGGCCGCGCCTTACCCTGTTTGGTGCGCGTGCGGTTGATGATCCAGCCCATGATGAAGTTGGTGATCGCGTCGATGATCTTGGAGATGAGCGGAAAGACGACGAGGAATGACCCGTCCCAGAGACCGCCGATCTGGAGAACGTCCGTCCAGTACTGGTTGAGGAAAGTGCCGCCCAAAATGGAATTGATGAGCAGCGCCCCGCACGGCCCTAAGAGATAGCCGAGCCACTTTTCCTTGCCCGTCACGTTCTGCGAACGGATCTTGCTGTTGAAGACGGGCGCAGAGAGCGCCGCCCCCTTTGCATGTGCCATATCATTTTCCTCCCTTTTCTTTTGGCAATTTTGGTGCCTTTATTTTCGTGCAGAAGCACTTGATTCCTTTGAAGATGTGCCCGTTCGCAAGGGAAGCAAACCCTTCCGCAAAGTTATAGGGGAAGGTGAGCCCTGCCGACATCGACATCGAGATGAGCGTATTGCTCTCCAAGATGCGCCGCATGAAGAGTGCGCCCTTTATTTTATTATCCCGCTCCGCGCCCTCGGGAAGCTTTTTCGCCTCCTTCATCGTCTTGTCGGCAACGCCCAAAACGGCGCGGTACAAAATTTTCCCCATGAAGGAGCATTTGAGGTCGGTAAAGCGCGAATCTAACCGCACGGGCCTTTGCGGCGGCAGGGTCGGGATCTTCTTCCCGCTCATCTCGGTGAATACCTCGTCCGTCACGTTTTCCAGCCCCTTGGTATAGGCGGCAAGCACCCGCTCCGAGTAGGGCGAAACTTCCTCGCCGTCGAGTTCTATCCCTTCAAAGAGCCGCACCGTCTCCGCGTCCGAGCACAGCTCTATGCGGTATTCCCCTTTCTCCATGCGCCACTTATGCGACTGCAAATCGAAGAACTTGAGCTCGTCGCGTTTGAAGGTGAGCACAACTTCTTTCTCCTCGCCCGCCTCAAGATAGACCTTTCGGAACGCCCTGAGCTCGCGCAGCGGCTTCAAGACGCTGCTCTTCGGCGCAGACACATACAGCTGCACGACTTCCGCCCCTGCCCGCTCGCCCGTATTCCTGACGCGGCAGGAGACGACGATCTCCTCCTCTTCCGCCTTGACGTTCATCTCCGACCATGCGAAGGACGTATAGGAGAGTCCATACCCGAAGGGATAGCGCACCCTCTTATTGTACGTCGTATAGTACCGATAGCCGACGAAGATGCTCTCCTTGTAGACCTCGACGGGGCCCTTTGCAAAATTCTCATAAAGAGGCACGTCGGCGTACTGCATGGGCCACGTCTCCGCGAGCCTGCCCGAAGGCGATACCTCGCCGAATAAAAGCCTTGCGCACGCCCTGCCGCCGCTCTGCCCGGGCAAATACATGTTGAGGATGGCGGAGACCTTCTCTGCAAAGGGAAGTTCGACGGGCGAGCCGCCGAAAAGCACGACGACCACCCTCTTCCCCGCCTTTTGGAGCCCTTCGATGAGGGCGAGCTGGTTTTCGGGCAGCCGCATGTGCTCGCGGTCGTACCCCTCGCTCTCCACATAGTCGGTAAGCCCCACAAACACGAGCGCCGTCTCAAACGGTTTGGCGGCAGTAAGCGCCTCGTTCAAGAGGGCGGTATTCGTCGCCACAGCATTCTCGGCATAGCCGCGCGCAAAGGTGTAGTTGATCTTCTTCTCGTCGAACGCCTTCTTGGGCGAGGTGAGGCGGGCGGGGTTGATCATCGAACTCCCCGCGCCCTGATAGCGCATCTTCTCGAACAGGTCACCTGCGACGAAGTACTTCTTCCCCTTCTCGAGGGGCAGCACGCCGTCGTTCTTCAGAAGCACCGCGCAGTCCTCGGCAACGTCCGAGGCAACCTTGTCGTGCAAATCAAAGTCACAGTCGTCTGCAAACTTCTTTGCATATCTGTCGACGAGCACGAGCACATTTTTCACCGCCTCGTCCAAATCTTGCATCGATAGTTTCCCGCTTCTCACGCCCTCGACGATGTCCCGCCTGCACACGGCGGTGTCGCCCGGCATTTCGAGATCGAGCCCCGCCATAAGGCTCTTGACGCGGTCGTGCATTGCGCCCCAGTCCGTCATCACAAGACCAGAAAAGCCCCACTCTCCGCGGAGCACGTCACGGAGCAGCCACTTGTTTTCCGAGCAGTAAGTGCCGTTAATTTTGTTGTATGCGCACATGAGCGTTGCCGGGTTCGCCTCTTTGACGGCGATCTCAAAGACTTTGAGATAAATTTCCCGCATCGCCCGCTCATCTGACACACTGTCACCCAAAAAACGGTAATTTTCCGCGTTGTTGAGTGCAAAATGCTTTAAGGAAACGCCCACGTTTTCGCTCTGAATGCCCTGAATTTCTGCGGCGGCGAGCTTTCCCGCAAGCAGCGGGTCCTCGGAAAAGTACTCAAAATTGCGCCCCGCCGTGGGGTTGCGCTTGATGTTCGCCCCGGGGCCTAAAACGACGTGAACACCGTATTTATGCGCCTCTTTGCCTATTAAAACGCCGATTTTGCGGCTGTTTTCCTCATTCCAGCCGCATGCAACGGTCGCCGCCGTGGGGAACGCCGTCGCAGGCGCACTCCCCGTCACGCCATTGTCGCCCCCTTTCCCCTCCTGCACTCTGAGCCCGTGCGGCCCGTCGGACATTCTGAGGGAAGGCACTCCCAGCCGCGGCACGGGGTTCGTGTACATGAAGTCGGTGCCCGCGACAAGCGCCGCCTTTTCCTCCAAAGTGAGGTCGGATAATACTCTTTCGATCTGCATATGGGTACCCCCCATTCTTTGTTCTTGCCCCTATTATACGCCCATTTTGCCGCAAAGTCTTGCATATTTGTTCTATTTGAGGTATTTTTGTTTCGTCTTAACAGAAAAAACGGCAGCCTTATTCAGACCGCCGAAATTTCCGTATATGAAATTGAAGGTGCAGCGCCCCCTTACTCCTTGTCGGTATTCTTGAGCTCGCGTGCGGAGACATCCGAGGCGACGTAGGTTTCAAGATACGCAAAGAGCGCGTCCTCATCGGTAAAGATCTTGTACATCTCGTGGCACGCCTTACTCATGAACTTCTTTTCAGACATCTCGTGCATGAACGCCTCCAAGCTGTCGTAATAGCCGTCGATGTTGTAGAAGGCGATCGCCTTGTGGTGGCGGCCGAGCTGTTTTAATGTGATGACCTCGAAGAATTCCTCGAGCGTGCCGATGCCGCCCGGGACGATGATGAATGCGTCGCAGTCGTCCTCCATCGTCGTCTTGCGCTCCGCCATCGTCTCGGTATAGGTGAGCTTGTCGCACGCCGTGTAGATGCTCTCGAGCCGCTCTTCGCGGAAGAAGTGCGGAATGACGCCGTGGATATAGCCGCCCCCGCGCTTGGTGCCGCGCGCCGCAGCGCCCATCAGCCCCGAGCCGCCCGCGCCGAACACGAGCGAATGTCCGCGCCGTGCCATCTTCTCGGCAAGCGCCTCCACCTTTTCAATGTACTTTTTGTCGATGAGCGCGCTCGCCGCGCCGAAAATGCAGATCTTCATACCCTATTTACTCCTTATCATGATGCCCCGAGGGGGGAAGCGGTCATTGTGCCGCATGCCCTTATAGCGGAAGCCTCTCCATTCTATTATACGGAATGTGCGTCAAATGTCAAGGGCAGGGCATAAAATTTAAGGGAGAACTAAAAAACCTTCTCCAAAAGACAGACGTATTCGCGGTAAGCAGCCGTGTCTTTGAGGGGTTTGAGACGCTCAGCGATGCCTCGGTAGTACCACGCCTGCTTTGCCTTGTCTTTAACATGGAAGATCTCGAATACCCCGTCGCCCCGTTCAAGGTAGCCCCTGAAAATTGCGCGCATATTGGAGAGCTTATCGGAAAGCACGAGGATGAGCTGCTCCTTCGAGGCGTGCTCGAGCGCGATGAGCGTCTCCTGCTTTCTTAACTCCCAAGTCTCGGCGGGAGGAAGCGTTTCGCGCTTATTTTCGGTATCCGAAAGGACGAGGGAGAGGACGCGCTCGCCGAATTCGCGACGGAGCTCCTCGGCGGTCACGGCGGTGTCCTCGATGGTGTCGTGCAGGACGGCGGCAGAGAGAACTTCCTCGTCCGAGGTGAGCGTCGCGGCGATGGCGGCAGCTTCGAGAGGGTGAACGATGTAGGGCGTATTCGAGCCCTTTCTCGTAGCCCCGCCGTGCGCCTTGACGGCGAAGGTGATCGCCCGTTCAAAGAGTGTCATAGTCGTCCTCCAACCCGTTGAGCCTGCGCGCAAAGCCGATGAGTTCATGCGTAGCGGGGATGCGGAGATAATTCTCGTTGAGCTCATATTGCCCGAAGCGGAACCGATCGAGCGCATCGGCATCCTTGAAGATGCGGAAGAGAAGGAGCGTTTCGTCGGCATTTGCTTTCAAATGTTCGCGGATGGCGGCCTCCCCCTCCCCGTCGTGGCGGTCGTGATACGCCATGATGAAATAGACGCGCTCGTCGAAAATAAGGCCGTGGGAGCCGCACGTTGCGCGATACTTCTCCGCGGCACGAAGGCCGTGACCGACGTCCTTGCCGTCGTCAAAGCGGCAGCAGTCGTGAAAGACGGCGCACGTTGAGAGCACATCCCTCTCCCCTTTGGGAAGGGCGAGCGCCTCCGCTATTTTCAGGGCAAACAGCAAAACGTGCGCACAATGCCCCCTTGTATGGCAGGCACTTTTTTCGTGCACGAAGGGGATGCGCTCCAACATGCCGCGCCAATGCTCGTACTCAAAGCGCAGCTCTTTGCAAAGTCCATAGTCCATGCTCTTATGATAACAAATTAAAAAAATTTTGTCAAGGGGCAAACTCACAACAATGTCATGTATATTTATTACTATGCGTGACATATGTATTCGATTTTTGACCGTTTGCATAGTATTATGCGTGGCATAATATAGCGATTTCTCTCAAAATATCACAATTTTTACCCCATTTTTCATAAAATGCTGGCGAGGTAATATGCTATGAAACTTTCCCTGTGTATGATCGTAAAAGACGAGGAGACCGCCCTCCCCCGCTGCCTGAAGAGCGTCGAGGGGCTGTTTGACGAGGTCGTCATCGTCGATACGGGCTCCGAGGACAAAACCCCATCGATCGCCCGTGACTTTACGCCCAGCGTCTACTCCTTTGCGTGGCGGGACGACTTTGCCGCGGCGCGCAACTTCTCCTTTGAGAGGGCGACGGGCGACTATCTCTTCTGGCTGGATGCGGACGACGTCCTGCCGCCCGCCTCGCGGGAGAAATTCCCATTGCTTCGGGCGATGCTGGAGCGTGACGCGCCCAATACCGTCTTTCTCCCCTACCTCTCGGGCTTTGATGCCCACGGCACGCCTTCCCTCTCCTTTCGCCGAGAGCGCGTCTTAAAGCGCTGCCCGCTCGCCCGTTGGGTCGGTCGGGTGCACGAGTGCATCACCCCCTTCGGGCGGCAGTGCTCCTTCGACCTCCCCGTTCATCATCTTTCAAGCGCAAAGGTGCGGGGCACGCGCAATCTCGATATCTACCGAAAGTGGGAGAAGGATGAACCCCTCTCCCCGCGCGATCTCTTCTACTTCGGCCGCGAGCTCTATTACCACCGCCATTACGACGACGCCATTCAAAAGCTCAAGAAGATGCTCGCCTCGGACGGGTGGTATGTCAACAAGATCGAGGCTTCGAAGGTGCTCTCGTCCTGTTTTGAGGCCAAGAATGAGCCCGAGAAGGCGCTTTCCGCCCTCTTTTTAAGCTTTGTCTATGGGGAGCCGCGCGCCTCGGTGTGCTGCGAAATTGCCCGCCTGTTCTTCACTCAAAACCGCCTTTTAGAGGCCGCATTTTGGTACGAGACGGCGCTCTCCTGCCATGACCATGCGGCGGAGGGCGATTTTGAACTGCCCGCCTGCCGCGATTTGACGCCGCTTTTGGGGCTCGTGTGCTGCCACGACCGCCTCGGCGAGACTGCCGCAGCCTTTGAGTACCATAAACAGCTGGAGGCGCTCTATCCCGCGCATCCCTCCGTCATACAAAACCGCGCCTATTTTGCCGGCAAAGGCTTGACCTGACCCCCCCCCTCTCTTTTGCACGAAAAAGCCCGCTCCTTTGAGCGGGCATCTTTCAGTCCTCGAGGTACTTCAAGAGGCGGGGAATATCGGCAGAGGTGAGGATGTTGAGGATGGGCTCCCCCCAATTGCCGCGCGGCGTCACGATGACGGCAAGCAGCTTCCGGTTGTCGCGGAAGGCGTCCACTGCCTCCTGAATGGGCGCCTCCTTGCCGAGGATGCGGTAGTAGCGCAGGATGTCTTCCTCGCGCAGGATGTCCTCGCAGGGGAGGGATAGGAGCTCTTCCATCGCCCCGCCCTGACTCAAGAGTTGACCGATGGCGCGCACGAGGCGGCGGTTGTTGAGCATGCCTAAGGGCTTTTCGCCCCGATAGACGGGCAGATTGGAATAGTCGCTCTTGGCGATCTTGATGAGCGCTTCCTCCACCGTCTGCTTGGCGGAGATGCCCGTCACCTGCTTTTCCTTGAGCTCCCTGAGCTTGGGCGGCGTGGATAGAAGCTCGGCAATATGCGTGATGAGCTGGGTAATTTCATCGCAGGGCTCTGCCACGATGCGCTCGGTCGTCGTCGTATGCACGATGACGTTGCGCAGTTTGGCGCAGAAGATGAGGTCGTCCTCATAGCGGCGAACGATGGGCTCATGGTCGGCACAGCGGCGGACGAGGTCGGAAAAGTTGAGGCTCCCCTTGCCGCGGTAGATGGCGCGCAGACGGGCGTCGATGATGTTGTAGGCGGAAATAAATTGCAGTGCGTTCTCCTGCGGCATGTGGGCCTCCTTGGGGTGCTTTTCTATACTATACCACATTTGAGGCTTGCTTGCAAGGGCTAAAATTCTTTGATATTGCGGAATGTGAGGGGGCGGCGGGTCTCCACGAGGCGGTACTCGCGCTCCTTGGAAAGCATAAAGGCGCTCACGGGCGCGGGAGAGGCAAAGGCGAGCCTGCCCGATGGGTCTGAGAGGGCGGCGTATCCCGGGGCGCACAGGGCGACGGGGAGGCCGAAAAAGAAGGCCTCGGCGCGGATGAGGGTGAGTTCCAGCCCCTCGGTGAGGGGTCCGCACGAACAGAGCGCGGCGTCCGCACCCGAGAGCGAGAGCGTCTCCATCACCTTGGGGAAGAGAAGGTCCTCCCCCACCACAATGCCGAGGCGCCCCGCCGCCGTTTCATACACCTTGACGCCCGCACCCGCGCCGTGTTCGCTCCCGTCGATACGGCAGGTGCAGTCGGAAACGCCGAGAAGCCGCCCGCGCTCGGCAACGACGACGGACTTGCGCTTGAGCCCGCGGGCATCGGTATAACACCCCGCTGCAACCACCGACTTGAGCGCCTTGGACTTGAGCGCTACGGCCTCGAAGAGAGCGGTCTCCCCCCTGAGTTCGCGCTCATAACTCACCTCGCCGAGACAGGTTAGCGGCAGCAAAGCGACGTCCGCCTCGGGCAAAACAGCATCGAGATCCCCACTCGCAACAAAACAAATGCGCATCACATTCCCCCCGTCCATTGTATTATGGGGCGAGGGAAGTTGTGAAAGCGAGACATTTTGACGGTTTTGGGGGGAGGCGAAAAATCTCGCAGAAAACAAAAAAATTTCCCCGAAAAGGCGAGAAAATTACTTGACACAGCGCGAATAATCGATATAATAGAGAGGTACTTTTCATTGAGGCGTAGCGCAGTTTGGTAGCGCGTTTGGTTAGGGACCAAAAGGTCGTGGGTTCAAATCCCGTCGCCTCAACCAAGAACGCCGCAGGAATTTTTTCCTGCGGCGGTTTTGCTTTATGTGATGAGTTTGGCCTTCGCCTTTTGGTCTCAAAACCAAACGCGCTCTTTTCTGAGGGATCCCACAAAAGCGCGCAGCGATTTTGCGGGAAAAGTCGAAGCGGCGGCGAGCGTTTGTCGGAAGCGCAGCGACCGACGGGCGAGCAGAGCCTGCTTCGACGCGGTTAGGGACCAAAAGGTCGTGGGTTCAAGTCCCGTCACCTCAACCACACAAAAAGGAGTTGACTTGCGTCAGCTCCTTTTTGTGTTATTCCGAACCATGACGGGACTTGAGGGTGGAGGCGTTTGCGGGAGCAAACGGTTTGCGCACAAATTGTATGGAAACAAAAAAGTAGGGCGCAAACTGAACAGCCCGGTGGGCTGTTCACCGGGGCGCGCCGCCAAAGGCGCAAGTCCCGTCACCTCAACCAAGAATAAACCGTGATATTGATACAATGCGTATCTCTGTCACGGTTATTTTTTGCCTTTTTATAGTTTCTGGTGGCAGTTTTACTTCTATTTTGGGTTTTACCCCAGGCTTTTTT
>CALWCH010000024.1 GCA_944376335.1 uncultured Clostridia bacterium | reverse complement strand
GAGATCGCGCAGAACGCGAAGGACGAAATCAATGCGTCCGACCTTCCCGAGGAAGAGAAGACTGACCTGAACGGAAAAATCGATGCGGTCATTGACGAGGCAAAAGAAATTGTCGATTCGGCGACCACAAAAGAAGACATTGAAGCTGCCTTGAATGGAGCGAAAGATGAGCTCTCGTCTATCACGAGCGAAATTACGGCAGAACAGCCCTCGGACACGAGAACGCTTTGGCCTTGGCTCATCGTTGCGATCGTCATTTCTGCAGCATTGTCTGGCCTCTTTGCATGGCGACACGTTAAGAAGCTCCACGGAAGAGGTGAGAGCGTCGGCGTGAAGTCCATTGTGACAATCGCCGTTGCGACAATCCTTATCTTCACTGTGATAGTCGGCATTTCGCTGTTGATCTTCGTAATGGTCTAACGCAACGGAAGGGGGACGGGCTTCCGTCCCCCTAACTTTTTATGGAGGACACATGGTTTTAATTGAGCAATTCGCCATGCAAATCTTTCTGTGGCTATTGGCACTCATAGATGGACTGATGAACATCTTTGCGGCGATCTCCGGCGTGGACGATGTAATGTTCAATGGCACAAACGTGAATATCTTAGAGACGTTCCTTATGGGTAATTCTGTTGTAGCGACCGTCTTTTGGTGTATTTTCCTGCTTGCTATTGGGCTTGGGGTGATATTCGCTATTATAGCCATCATCAAAAATATGGTTGCCAACAACAAGAATATTACATCTATCCTCGGAAAGTTTGCCTTATTCCTTGTGGGGACATTGGCTCTTTTCGCAATCATCTATGTTGGAATTTTAATCTCTAACGCAGTTTTGAAGTTGCTTGCAGAGATATTCGAATACGACCAAGGGGGGCTTGCCAACGCGCTTTTCGACGCTTGTGTCGGCGAGAATTATACGACAATCCCTGACAGTAATGCGAAATGGACAATCGATACTTTACTTCGGAATGAGGGAGTTTCTTCAATCACCGAAGTGAGTGTGGACGCTTTGCTCGGCGAACATCGGGAGTGGGCTATTTTTGCAGGAAATGAAGATTGGAAAAACAATGGTTACATTATTGCAGCTGACTTTCAATATCTACTCGCGCTTATTGGAGCGGGGATCGTGTTGTTTGAGCTCCTGATAGTTTCGGCTCATCTCGCGAAACGTTTATTTGAAATTGTTTTTCTCTACGTTTCGATGCCTGCTTCCGTTTCTACGTTGCCGATGGACGACGGGGCGCGTTTCAAAAATTGGCGAGAAAGTTTTGTTACAAAGGTCATCATCGTGTACGGAGCCGTAATTGGAGTGAATATCTTCGTTGTGTGTATCAGTTCCTTCTCGCGGATGAGTTTACAAAACGTTGGTTGGTTCGAAAATGCCTTGTTCTATGTGGTTATGATTATCGGCGGTGCTATGATGTTGTCGAGCTCGATTGAGCTATTCGCAAAAGTGTTCGGCAATGGTGAGGATGTGAATCAGGCCCGTCGTCTCTTTGCAGGCATAGGTCATCTTGCAGGACACGCGGCGATCGCGCTGACAGGCAGAGGGCTGCACGCCATAGGCGCACCTGTAAAAATGGGAGCAAATAAAGCATATGGAAGTTATAATAACACTCATGGTGGAGCAAAGGCGGCTGCAAAACATGATATAGCAACAGCTCGATACCGTGAACAGTTGGAGGCAAAAGCCGCCGCAAAGACAAGTCGAGGCGGGAGCGCAGCACAAGGAGCAGGAGCCTCCGCTGCTTCTCCCGGCGCGGACGGCGGCTCAGCGGCTTCATCATCGGGTGATGCCGGAGGAGGCGGCAGCGGTGGAGAGCCCGCACAGGGCGGTTCTTCCCCCGGACAGCCGTCTGTACCGAGTTCAGGAGACGCAGGGAACGGCGGGATCGGAAATGCTGTGGGTGGTGGAAACACATCGATACCAACGCCAACGTCAAATTCCTCGTCTGCCGCGGCGTTTGGTGGAGCTGCAACGGCAGCCGTGCTCCTTTCGGGGGGTGGAAGTTCAGGACGGCCGGCGCAATCATCTGCACCGAGCACGGGAAACACGGGGAACGGCGGGAACGCTGCACCCGCAGCGGCACCCGCACAGCCGTCTGCACCGAGCACGGGAGACGCTGGGAACGGCGGGAACGCTACACCCGCAGCAGCACCCGCACAGTCGTCTGCACCGAGCGCGGGAGACGCAGGGAACGGCGGGAACGCTGCACCCGCAGCGGCACCCGCACAGTCGTCTGCACCGAGCGCGGGAGACGCAGGGAACGGCGGGAACGCTGCTCAACCTACGTCCGCACAAAACGGCTCTGCTTCTCAGAATGGTGGCGGCAATACGGCTATAAGCGGTCCGGCAGGGCGCGACGGACGAGATGGGAAAGCGGGAGAACGAGGAAGAAGAGGCGAGAGAGGCCTCGATGGAAAAGATGGCGCGTCCGCGTCTCCTTCGACGAGCAATATAGCAGAAAACTCTGTTTCAAACGAGAGCAGAGATTCAAATGCAGCGGTTCAAAATAATGTATCTCGCTCCGCGATTCAACATGAAAACGGGGCAAATACGGAAAAAGCAACGCAGAGCACGGCAAAACCGGGCGAGACGAACGCCCCTGTAACGCCGACCGACAAGGGAGGAAATAAAGAATGAGAATGATTCCCAAAAAGGTAAATATCAAGAACACCGTATGGAAGTGTTATTCTTTCCCTGACATCTTGGTGGCTCTTGGCATTTTGCTTATCATCTTTTTTGCGATCTCGGCAGAGAATTGGGTTTTTGCAATCATTATGCTCGTTGTGGCCGTCGTCCTCTTTATGCCGACGCAAGACGGTATCTTCTACACTTATCTTTTCGCGCTGCTCAAATTTGCGGGCGGGAGAAAGAAGTATGTGCGGACAGATGTGCGGACGCTTGCGCGAAACGGAAAAGAGAAACCATTGGCGAACAATGAACCTGATGAACAGCAGACCACTTTGAACAGCGGGAAAGACAAGTTCAAGCAAGTCTTTTCAAAAAAGAAATCGCAAGAAGGCGGCTCAACGTCGGAGAATGTACGGACAAACGTGCGGACAGACAACGTGCGGACAAATGTACGGACACTCTCGTCGACCTCGTCAAAGGGTACGATAGAGGGGCTATTGGGTATTCGTGAATTAAGGCCCAACGGCGTTCTTGTCTATCAGGGCGGGTATTTCGGGAAAGTGCTGAAACTCGGCCAAAAAAACTATTATATCGAAGATGAGGACGCACAGAACGCCGACGTGGAGTGTTTCGCAAATGCCTTGAAAATGTTTGAAGGAGCACAATGCGCCGACCTTGTAAAACTCGACCGTCCTATCAATTTCGACCGATTTTCAAAAGCATACTTTGACCGTCTGAATGAACTTGAACACGGCGACCACTCGCCCGCCGACGAGGTGCGTATCAGTATTATGACCGAGCGCGTCGATACGATTGACAGCTTAAATAATGTCGATAAGGAATATGCGTCTCAATTCTATCTTGTGATATACGACCGCAACGAGGCAGACCTTGAACGCCTGACATTCAACGTGCGTATGGAGATAGTTCGAAGCGGCATAAATGCCCGAGAACTTAGTGCGCGAGAAACGGCTGTCTTCTACAAGTATAGTTTCTCTCGTAACTTCGATGAACGCGATATAAATGATGTTTTGGAAGAGGACCTTCTTTCGTGGGCGCTCCCCAAAGAAGTCGTGTTTTCGTCGAACCACTATACCGTGGACGGCATAGAAGCCTCAATCATGGCGATCGCAGACTATCCCCTGTACGTTTACAACGCATGGGGGGCGAGGTTGTTTAATATCCCGAACACCAAAGTCGTCATGCACATTGGTGCAGAAGAAAAGAACCGTGCGATTCATCGAATAGACCACGTCATCGGAGAAATGCAGACAAAGAGGTTGACTTCCGATCGGGCGAGCGAAGCAAATTCCGCAAATTCCCATGAGGGAACGATGGAAGTGCTCCTGCAAGCGTTACAGCAGGGGAACGAGAACCTTCTGAACGTCACCTTGACTGTGACCGCATACAAGTATCTCGATGACGCAAATTATCGGCGCAACGTTCGACGCGACATCATGGTAAACAACTTCAAGCTCTCAACGCTTTACGGATTGCAGCAGGACGGTTTTATTACGGCGGGGCTCACGCCCGTTTCAAAGCTCAAAAGCTATACGACGGGCATCAACTCTTCGTCGCTTGCAGCAGTATTCCCGTTTGTACGGACAGTTTGTATGGACGACGGCGGTATTCTGCTTGGAACGAACTATGACAGCGGCTATCCATTCATTCTCAACATTTGGAAACGCGACGCGCTTCATCAGAACAGCAACGGTATGGTCATCGGGCTGCCGGGCAGCGGCAAGAGCTATTTCTTAAAAACGCTGCTTTTGAATGAGTGGTCCAACGGAACAAAAGTCATCGTGCTCGATCCCGAGGCGGAATATCTCGGAATCACCCGAAATGCTCACGGAAACGTCATCGACGTTGGAAGTGCGCGAGAGGGCAGGATCAACCCGTTCCATGTCTATCAGATACTCTCGGAAGACGGAACGCCCGCCCCGACCGACGTTACCTTCTCAACGCACCTCAAAACGCTTGAATCATTTTTCCGTATTGTGCTTGGAGATGTAAATTCGGACGTGCTCGAACTTGTCAATAACCTTGCTCTCGAAGCCTATGCGCGGCGCGGGATCAACGAAACGACTGACTGTACGCAGCTCCCGCCCGAGGCGTTCCCCGTGTTTGCCGACCTTTTGGAGATACTTAAAGGGCAGGACGTTTCTCAAATGGACGAGTATTCACGAAGAGAAAAGCATACGGCGGAGCTGTATCTCGAAAAGTTCGTGACGGGCCGATATTCTGATATATGGAACGCCCCTTCGACGCTTCAAGCGGATGCGGACATGATTGACTTTAACTTTCAATCGTTGTTCGCGAATAAGAACAACATCGTTGCCAACGCGCAGATGCTGCTCGTGTTCCGTTGGATAGAACAGGCCGTCATCAACGCACGGGAGCGTAACCGAAGCGGAGAGGGCATACATACGCTCATCGTATGCGATGAGGCGCACCTCTTCATTGACGCAAAATTCCCGATCGCCTTAGACTTCTTCTATTCGATGAACAAGCGTATTCGGAAGTACGGGGGCAGCTTTATTCCCGCAACGCAGAATATCGCCGATTGGAACGCAAACGAGGAGCTCCGAAGCAAGTCTTCGGCTATCATCAAGAATAGTCAATATACCTTCATCTTCAAACTTTCGTCGCCGGATATGGCCGACGTTCTTGACCTGTACCGTGCGGGCGAAAGTTTTAATGACGATGAGCGGGCTATGATTATGCGGGCCGAGACGGGGCAAGCGTTCTTTGTTGGTTCGACGGAGTTCCGCGCGGGCGTTGAAATTATTGCCTCTCCGGACATTGAACAACTCTTTAATGAGGAAGGAGAAAAGACTGCATGAAAGCTCGAATTTGGCTTGTGCTCGTCGTTGCAGCTTTTGCGGCTGCCCTGATTGGAGCGGTGACGCTGCCTTCGACGGCCATTCCTGCTGCGGCCGAGGAAGGGGAGGCACCACCGTGTAACCACGCTTGGGATAGCGGGCGAACGACGAAAGCCCCTTCCTGTACGACACCGGGAGAGAAAATAGTGACGTGCATCCTTTGCGGGATAACACAGAGGGACGATATTCCGGCGACGGGGCATAATTATGAAGTTCTTGTAATTAAGGAAGCAACGTGTAGTGCGACAGGCTTGGTGGAACACGTTTGCCTGATTTGTAATTCGCGCTATGAAGAAGTCATTCCTACAAAGAGCCATGACTATCAAAAGATAGAGGTAGATGGCGACGATTACTACTGCCATGATTGGAAGTATGAATGTCAAGTCTGCGGCTCCTTTTATTACGAAAGCTCGGGCACGGAAGAGCGGACGGCACACAACGTTGCAAATGCAACAGCTCTTCTCAGCGTGGAGCCAACCTGCACTACACCCGGCGCGAGAATGGGGAAGTGCGCTGCGTGTGGAGAGTATGGAATCATGGAAGTACCTGCGCTCGGCCATGATTGGGTCATGGAAAGTCAATCATACGACCAAAGCAGCGGCATGACGGTAAACTATTACTTCTGTTCACGGTGCAATGAAATAAAAACGGAAGAAGTCGAAGCCGCCGAGGGTTCGTTGGGCGTTTCCGTCGATTTGAGCGAAATACTCAACCGCGTGGCCGAATATTATCAAAACTCAATCTACGAGCCGTATGCCGATTTACTTCTTATGCTGTTTGGTATCTTCGCGGGCATATGGGGGATCCCCGTCGGCATCTCCTATATCATTGCGAGGAAACAGGATGATAAAGAGAAGGCGAGGAAAATGCTCGTAAATTTCGTCCTTGGTATCGTCGTAAGTTTCTGTCTTCTCGTGGCTGCACCCTTCCTCGTAGATGTGTTTATGCAAGTCATCATCAGCGTAACATAGGCCCAACAAGACAAGCGTCCACGAAAGGAAAAAGAGACGCATACAGGCCCCGGCTTCGGTCGGGGCCTAACTTGTTGGGAAGGAATGGCATGGCCGAAAGATTCGCTCTTTGCGTGTAAAAAAAAATTCTTTGCAAAATCGAAAAAAATTGCGAAAAACGCTTGACATCTCATTCTATATGGTGTATACTGTATATGTAAAACAAAGAAGGGCAACGGCCCCGAAGGAGACAAGGTTATGACGAGTGAAAAATTTATTGAGGTGTGCTGTGAAGTATGTGAGGACAACGATGGGTATGTTGCAATAGACGGGGCTCGCGTTGAAATACGCAAATCTTTCCGAGAGGATAAGGAGTATTTTTTCCCCATCTGCTTTGATGGCAAGCGTGACCCTTTGGAACAAGTGAAATATGAATACTATGACTTTAACCCCGACGAGCGCGCCGCACAGTGGTACGAGCAAAACAAAAACGAGCACGTTTCAATCACTTTGCGGGAATGGATTGATTTTGCAGAGGCGATTGAGTATATGCTTGAACAGCTTTGGAACACGTTACTATACGCTGAAAGCGAGGATAAAAGAGAGAATACCGGCGAGACGGCATAACGGCTTACGGAAAAGTGCGGCCGGAAGGAGACGAAATGAAAAGAAGATACGTTCCTATTGATAAGGCGATCGCGTGGGGGAAAGCGTTTTACGGAATCGATGACCCTGATTGTGGTATTTGTTATGCGGTTGCGGTATCCGATATGGGCTTTTGCAGAGATGGCGTAACGAGGTGGTACCACTTCGACATGGACGGCGTTCCCTGTTACACGTTGAAGTTTTAAGAAACATAAGCCGAGCGGCGGCGGCAAGACCGCCGCAAAGGAGCTTGAGATGAAAGCGGTAAAAATAGTTGAACAGTTGTTAAAAAACGGCGTGATAGACTTACCTAAATGGCCGAAAGATGAGTTTGTATGCGCGGCCATACAGGAGTTTAATATTTGTGGACGCACGGCTGAAAAGGTTTTTAATCTTTATCATGAAGCGTTGAACAAACGGTGTCAAACCGAAATGGAGCAGTTGCCCGCTCGCAAAGGAGCTTGAAGATGAATACCTGTATATCACTAAAATGCCCATACATAGACATCTGCAAGAACTATAATCATTGCGTGGATCGCGGCGAGCAATGCAAAACGCGAAAGCGGATAACAGAGTTGGCGAAACGAGAAATTAAAGATGAGCGGCGGCTAAATCCGCACGTCATATACGACGAGGTGCAACGTGACGAAGAAAGAGTTGGAATCTGAAAACGAGCGGTTACGGAAAGGGCTTGAACGAATACGCGAAATAGCCGACGAACCGCAAAGTTACGCGGAGCGGGAGTCTCGCTCCCGGCCGTGTGAAAATAGTTATGCTTGGTGCCTCGGCGTGATCCTCTCAATTTCAGAGGCTGCTTTAACGGATAAGCCATGACTAAAAGATGTGCTATCGGTTATACAGAAAAATTAACTTGACGAATTTATGCTTATGTGGTATATACTATAATTGCGAGCGGGCTAAACCCGAAGCATTTTGGTATGAGAAAGAATAATGAGAGGTGAAACATGGCAAAATCAGAGGCATTGAAGCGGGCGCAAGCTCGCTATGAAGCGAAACCGGAAGTAAAGGCGCGGTTCAAAGGGTATCATTTGAAGTGTCACGTCGAACACGACAAAGACATTATTGAGAAGCTCGAAAGTGTCGAAGCGGTGAACACTTACATCAAGGAGCTGATCCGAAAGGATATTGCAGCCCAAAGCTGAAAGCACTTTGAGAAAATGGCCCGGCAATATGCATTTTGCGTCTTGACAAGATACTGAAAGCGTTGTAGAATAGGATAAAGCATATATATATATATGAGGTGTAAAGATGAATTGGAGATTGCAAAAATGTTGGGCGGCGGCTCTTCTCGCTCTTTGTCTTGTGGCTGCTTGCCTCGTTCCGTCCGGGACGACGCACTTCGCAAGTGCAGAAGAGGTTTGTACGCATGAAAACGGAATATTCATAGTTACAAGCCCGGCAACGTGCATTGAAGAAGGCTATTCTCTTTATTACTGCCCGGACTGCGGGGAGTATTATAAAGAGGACGTTACAGGGCTTGGAGACCACGACTATTGGAGCGTTCGCAGCGTGTTTACTGAGGATGGAGAGCTTTTAGAAGACTATGTGCAATGCACCGTATGCGGGCATCAGGATGTTATATACTATGATGTCGAAAGCGATATGCCAACGTTCGATGACGGCCTTCCCGCGGCGAACGGTGATTCTCTCCCCGGTTGGGCAATCGCGCTGATCGTGATTGTTGTCGTCCTTTTTGCGGGCGGCATCGGCGTGGGCATTTTCTTCTATATGCGTTCCCAAAAGAAAAACGGTTGATGTACGGACAACTGTACGGACAAGCGATGTGCGGACAAGTGTACGGCCGAATAGACAACGCAAGCGGACCTTTATAACAGGTCCGCTTGACTCACACAATCAACACTTAATTTGGGGGGAACTTTGGGGAACGATTTTAACGGTCATGGAAAGCCCCCACGAAAAAGGAAATATCCATCAAAATCACCCGTTCGTGAGGCCGAAACGACCATTTGAAAAATCTTCGAAAGGTTCAAGTCCGGCCAGTAGCTCCAGAAAATCACCCGTCGGCAGAGCCGGCGGGTGATTTTTTCGTGGTTGATTGCGCGGGAGTTGAACCGTCCAACCGAGGATTAAACCACGGGGCCCCCGAAAAAAGGCGGAGAGCGCAAGCAGCGCTAAAGAAGTACGCTCACAAACGACAAAATCTTAAATTTTCAAAATGCAGAAAGGCAGCCAACCTCATAGAAAACAGCTTGAAAATTTTAAAAAGGGTATTGATTTTTCTATCCGAATTTGCTATAATGAGTTTATTAAAACGATAGGGGGAAAATCATGGCATTAAAACTCAACAAAGAGTTCTTCGGCGTGGTGATGGCTCCGAAAAAAGAGGAAGTCTATCCCGGCGGCGGCGTGCTCTATCCTCGCGTCATCGAGCTCCACCATGCAGGCGAAGAAAACGGCACCCTGCTTGCAACGTTCGATCACTCGACCTTAAAAGAGCCGCCCGTCTCGCCCATTTACGAGAGCACGGACGGCGGCAAGACGTGGTCGCACCGCTCAGACATGGCGGACACCAAAAACGGCTGGGGCATTCGCTTCCAGCCCGTCCTCTTCGAGCTTCCCAAGCAGTGCGGCGACCTGCCTGCGGGCACGCTTCTGTTCTCGGGCAACTCCGTTCCGCTTGACTTCCACGCGACCGAACTCCAGCTCTACATCAGCCGCGACCACGGCAGGACGTGGGAGTACCGCTCGAGCTACGCCATCGGCGGGCCGCCCGTCGAGCAGAACTGGGAGGAACTCGGCCCCGTATGGGAACCCTTCATCTACCTCAACAAGGAGGGCGACATCACCATCGTCTTTACCGATGAACGCCCGCACACGGACAGAAGGTTCAACCAGACGCTCGCCGTCATCAGCTCCAAGGACGGCGGCAAGACGTGGGGGGAGGAAAAGCTCGTCGTTGCCATTCCCGACGGCGTGCACCGCCCCGGTATGGCGATCGTCACCGAGCTTCCCAACGGCAAGTACTTCATGTGCTATGAGATCGTCGGCGAGCCCGACTGCGACGTCCACTTCAAGATGAGCGACGACGGCATGGACTTCGGCGATCCGGCATCCTGGGGCACCCGTCCCGAGACGGAGAAGGGCAAGTTCGTCGGCAGTATGCCCTATTGCCTGTGGACGAAGAACGGCGGCCCGAACGGCACCATCATTTTGAGCGGCAAGCGCGACAGCGGCTGGCTGGGCCTTCGCGACCCGGGCAACTTCCTCGTCAATTATAACCTCGGAGAGGGGCCCTGGTATGAAGTTCCCATGCTCGTCTCCTACGATTCCCGCATCCATCAGGCGGGGTGGAGCATGGGCATGGCGGTCATCGAAAATGACACAAAGCTCATTCAGTTGGCGCCCACGCAGATGGATCCCATCCTTTTGCAGATCTCCTTCGGCTTGGCGTCCATGGAGACGACGGAGGACTAATTTCACAAGAAAAGAGGGCTGCAAGCAACTTGCAGTCCTTATTTTATATCGAAATTGCGATTTTTGCCATTTTGCATAGTACTATGTCAGACATAATTACGTCTATATGCACTAATTAAATGAGTGTTTCGTATTCTTCGTACAATTCATCCGACTCTGCCCGCAGCATCTCCAGCTTTTCGGTGATCTCCTTCACGGCATTGTAGTCGGCGGCTTTTGCGGCAAGCTCTTCGTTGAGGGCGGCCTCTTCCGCTTCCAGCGCCTCCAGGCGCAGCTCTATCTCCTTGATGCGCTGTTTGCGCCTTGCCTCGCGCGCTCTTTCTTCCTTGGAGCGATATCCCTGCACGCTCTTTTCCTTGGGCTCAGGCTTCTCTTTGGGAGGGGCGGGTTTTTTCTCCACGCTTTTGCGTTCCAAAAACTCCGCATAGCTGCCCGAAAATAGGGTGAGCTCTCTATTTTCGATGAGCGCGATCTTACCGGCGACCGCCTCGATAAAGCGACGGTCGTGCGAGACAAACAAAATGGTGCCGTCAAAGCGTTTCAAAGCTTCCTCGAGCGCCTCGCGGGCGGGAAGGTCGAGGTGGTTCGTGGGCTCATCCAAAAAGAGGACATTTGCCCTTCTGCTCTCCAGAATGGCGAGTTCCAGCTTGGCGCGCAGCCCGCCCGAAAGCTCCTTCACCTTCTTGCCGACGTCCTCCGCCTCGATGCCCGCCTGCGCGAGGAGCTTGCGTGCATCCGTCTGCGACATGAGCGTATTCTTCCCCCAAAAGGCGTCGAGGACGCGCTCCTCTTGGTCAAGGTCGGCGTTCTCCTGATCGTAATAGCCGATCTTGACAAATTTGGCGTGCTGCACCTTGCCGACAGGCGATAAGAGGTACTTCAAAAGCGTCGTCTTGCCCGTGCCGTTTTCGCCCGTCAAGGCGCACTTTTCGCCGCGAAGCAGCGTAAAATCGCCGTGCTCAATGAGCACTTTCCCGTCGACGGAGAGCTGAAAATCGTGCGCTTCGACGGTACGCTCATACGGCTGCGTATCGTACTCAAACACAAACCGCGGCGGCTTGGGGGGAGGGGTGGGGCGCTCCAACTTTTCCATGCGCTCCAACTGATTGACGCGCGAGAGCGCACTCTTGGCGGTCGTCGCGCGGACGATGTTGCGGTCGATGTAGTCCTGCAGCTTTGCGATCTCCTCCTGCTGTTTCTCGTACTCCCGCCATTGCTGCTTCAAGAGCTCATCCTTCAAGACTTTATACTTGCTGTAATTTCCCTTAAAGGAGAGCACCCGCCCGCGCTCCAATTCCAAGGTACGCGAGGTAAGGCGGTCGAGGAAATACCGGTCGTGGGAGACGATGAGCATCGCGCCCTTGTAGGAACTTAAGTAGTCCTCCAGCCAAAAGAGCGTCTTGATGTCGAGGTGGTTGGTGGGCTCGTCGAGGATGAGCAGTTCAGGCTCTTCCAAAAGCAGGCGGCACAGCTTCAGCCGCGTCTTTTCGCCGCCCGACATGGTGGAGACGACCTGCTCGTACATCGTCTCAAACCCCATGCCGTTGAGGACGGTGCGGATGCGCACGTCGACGTGATAGCTGTCTCTCGCGTCAATGCGCCGCTGCAGGCTTTCAAGTTCGGAAGAGAGGGAAACGCGCTCGCGTTCATCGGCATGCGAAAACGCAGTTTGGGTGCGTTCGAGGCGGGAAATGAGGCGGCGATCTTCCTCAAACACCTCGCTCATGGCGGCATACACGCTGCCGTCCGACTCCAGCCCGCCGTTTTGGGGGAGGTAGCCGACTTTCAGGTTGTTTTTGGTAAAGACGGTGCCCTCGTCGGGGGTGAGTTCCCCCAGAAGAAGCTTCAAAAGGGTGGTCTTGCCTTCGCCGTTGCCGCCGATAAAGCCGACGCTCTCGTTTTCGTGCAGCGAAAAACTGACGCCCTGCAGAATGGAGACGTCTCGGTAGGCGAAGGATACATTTTCAAAATTGACGAGCATACTTTTCTCCGTGTGAGAGATGCTTTTGATGTATGAATGAAACAGATTTGGCAGCCGCCGCAAGGCACGTCGAAACGATGCTCCGCTGCGCCTCGCCCGACAAGTGCGCCAAGTGGACGGGGCGGCTCGTGCGGCTCAAACTTCGTTTGGTGCGCGGGAAGGGCAAACAATAACGCCTTGCCCGAGACCTCAAGCGAAAGACGACCCCGTCAAAAATCCCAAGCGGGGATAAACGCCTTCTGTGCGCTCTCCTTTTCCTGCGTGAAGATGGCGGAAAAGCCGAGCCCCTCCGCATAATCGAGAACGCGGTGATACTCTCTCGCCGTGATGGGACGGTTGAGTTCGGGAAAGCCTTCAATCTCGCCCATCGGCGTATATTGCCGCATAATGGAGAGGGGAACGTCCTCGGGCAGCGCACTTCTCAAAAAGTCCAAAACCTTCAGGGAGTCCGAGGTGCACATCGGCAGCACGAGATGGCGCACGATGCACCCCGAGAGCATCTTGCCGCTCTCATCATATATAACGGGCTTCTGCGCCATGAAGGCGACGGCTTCGCTCGCCCGCTCGAAGTAATCTCTGCGCCCCGTATAGCGCTCGGAAAGGGCGGGGGTGCAGAATTTGAGATCGGGCAGATACACGTCGATATAGGGCGCAATGCGCTCAAGGGCGGGAAGCAGGGCATATCCGCTCGAATTGTAGACGACGGGGATATTCGGCTTGCGATAACTCAGCGCCTCTGCAATGAGGTCGGAGACATGGTCAGGCGTGACGAGATTGATGTTGTCCGCACCCATTTCCTCAAGCTCTTCAAAGATATGAGAAAGCTCCTTGGGCGTAACCACCTTGCCGCGCTTTGCCCGCGAAACTTCGTAATTCTGGCAAAAGACACAGCGGAGTGAGCATCCGCCGAAAAACACCGTCCCGCTCCCGTTTTTGTGAGAGATGGGCGGCTCCTCGAAGGGATGAAGGTAGTACTTCGCGATCGTCAGCCCCTGAACGCCGCAGCGGCCGGGAGTTTTGTCTCGATCCGCCCCGCACATGACGGGGCAAAGCCTGCATTCCATAGGGCGATTATATCATCTTTAAGGGCAAAAAGCAACTTCCTTTGCAAAAGCAAACACAATTAGTTGACTTTTCGCCCGCACATGTTTATAATCAATCAGTAAAACGATTTGAAGGAAATACGAGCAACATGAGAAGATTTTTTTCGAGCGAGAGCGTCACGGAAGGACATCCCGACAAGGTGTGCGACAGCATTGCAGACAACATCTTGGATGAGCTTATAAAGGGCGACAACAACACGCGCGCCGCCGTGGAATGCTGCGCGGCTTACAACACACTGTTCATCACGGGCGAGGTGACAAGCCGCGCCCAAGTCGACTATGCCGCCGTCGCGCGCCGCGTCATCCGCGACATCGGCTATACGTCGGGCGACTTTGCATACGATAAGTGCAGGATCATCGAGCTCGTGCACGGGCAGTCTCCCGACATCGCCCTCGGCGTCGATTCCTCCCTCGAAAACAAGCAGGGCGGGGAGGCCTATGACCGCATCGGCGCGGGCGACCAGGGCATGATGTTCGGCTATGCCTGCAGGGAGACGGAGGAATTGATGCCGCTTCCCATCGTGCTCGCCCATAAACTTGCAAAGAAGCTGACCACGCTCAGAAAGAGCGGCACGCTCTCCTACCTTCGCCCCGACGGCAAGACGCAGGTCACCGTCGAATACGACGGCAAGACGCCCGTCCGTGTGGACACCATCGTGCTCTCCACCCAGCACGATAAGGACGTCTCGCAGGAGCAAATCGCCGCCGATATGAAGGAATACGTCATTAAGGCGGTCATTCCCGAAAACCTTCTCGACGGGAACACCAAGTACCTCATCAACCCCACGGGGCGGTTTGAGATCGGCGGCCCCGAGGGAGACAGCGGGCTCACGGGCAGAAAGATCGTCGTCGATACCTACGGCGGCAGATGCCCGCACGGCGGCGGCGCATTCTCGGGCAAGGACCCCACGAAGGTGGACCGCAGTGCAACGTACATGGCGCGCTATATCTGCAAGAACATTGTGGCGAGCGGCCTTGCCGACGAGATGGAGCTGCAGGTCGCCTATGCCATCGGCGTGGCGCGGCCCGTCTCGGTGTTCGTCGATACCTTCGGCACAGGAAAATTGGACGATGAGCAGCTCGCGGAAGTCGTCAAGAAAGAGTTCGACCTCCGTCCCGCGGCCATCATCGAAGCGCTCGGCCTGCGCCGGCCCATCTACGCGGAGACGGCGGTCTACGGTCACTTCGGCCGCCCCGAATTCCCTTGGGAACAGACCGACCGCGCCGAGAGCTTAAAGAAGTATCTCAAATAAGACTGCGTTCACTTCAAAGCGCGCAGCATAAAATGAAGGAAGGGTAACGAAGCCCTTCCTTTTTTGCGGTCATATAAAGCGGTCATTTATATAGGAGCGCCCGCGGGGCGGCGCTGCCGTCCCGCGGGCGAAAACCAACTCACTTCTTTTCCAAAACGATGCTGACAATGCCGCAGAGGAGTGCCGCAATGGGAAACACGATCCACCCGGGGTGCCAAAGCGACCAGATCGCGCCCATGAGAAGATAGGCTGCGATGGCGAGGATCATGATGACGGCGCACAGCTTCTCCGAAAGGGTGTTTTTGCGCCGCTCCTGTTCAGTGATTTTTGCATCTTCGCCCCGAAGATAGGGGGCAAGCTGCAGATGCCGCTCCCACCCGATTCCGGCGTAGATGAGCGCGACGCCGCCCGCAGCCGCCAGCACCCCGCCGACCGATAAGAGGACGATGGAGAGCGTATCGGCATACGCGCGGACGAGCCAGCCCTCGGTAAAGAGCGCCGCGCCAAGCAAGAACCCGCCGATGCCGACAAGCACCAAAAGTCGGAAAGCACGGAACGCCCGCCTGTCGTCATCCGTCTTGAGGCGTGGAACGAACTCCGTCGTCAGACCGCCGAAGATGCACATCGTTCCGCCCGCGATGACGCACGCAAACAGCACACCGAGCGCGACCGCACTCACATAGGGCGACTTCCAAAAGGCATACAAGATAATGAGGGAAGCGACCCCCCAAAGGACGATGCCGATACCCGATGCAATGACGGCAGCGATTTTAGGCGGAATGGACATTTTCTCCGAAGGGGCAGCGTATTCTGACACACTGTCAGCACATTTTGCGACATTTTCGGGGGTATTTTGGGTAAAAATCGGCGATTCTGCGCGCACATTTTCCGCCGTTTTTCCGCGAAGAAGCTCATCTACCGTAATATGAAAGACGTCCGCGAGGGGCACTAACTGCGCCGTCTCGGGGAAGGTCTCGCCCGTCTCCCACTTGGAGATGGTGCGGTTGGTGACGCCGAGGCGGTCGGCAAGCTCCTGCTGCGTCAGTCCCATGCCGCGGCGAAGTGCATATAAATGGTTGCCAAATTCGTTCATGTTTGCCTCCTTTTCTTCATTTTACAGGAGAAATGCGGTTAAGTCAAGGCCCGCTGATTCCATTATTCTCCCGTTTGGCGGGAAAAAACTCCCGCAGCGCGGGAAAAGGCCGCCCCAAGTCGGGGCGGCCGTTCGTGTGTCAAAATTTAGTTAGAGGAGGGGACGGGGGAGCCTGCAGGGGCGGGCTGAAAGGAAGGCGTGTCGCGGCGTCTGTCCTTGCCCGTAAAGAAGAGGGCGACGGTGCCCGGGCCGACGTGCGAACCCGTGCAGAGGTCGTAAAATTCAATGACGATGTTGCTCGCGCCCAAACCGCGCAGCATGTCGGCGAGCGCGTTCGCATCCTCTTCGCAGTCGGCATGGGTGATGAAGACGGGCGCGGAGACGTCATCGACGCGCTCTTTGTACTTCTTCGCGAGCGCCATCAGCGCCTTCTTTCTGCCGTGCTCGCGCCCCTCAAAGACGATCTTGGCGTTGGTGCTGCCGTCCGCGCGGAGGACGGGCTTGATGTTGAGCAGGGTGCCCGCGATGGCGAGCGTCGTCGAGATGCGCCCCGTACGCTTTAAGTACTTCAGATCGCCCACGGTGAGGTAGCTGTTGATTTTATAAGCGTTCTCGCGCGCCCAAGCGGCACACGCCTCGAGGCTCTCGCCCATGTCGCGAAGGTCTGCAACGCGGAGAGCGATCGTGCCCTCGCCCATGGAGGCGTTCTTGCTGTCGACGACCTCGATCTTGCGCTCGGGATAGCGCTTTTTGAGCGTCTCGGCGGCCTTTTCCGCCTGTTGGAAGGTGCCGCTCACACCCGAAGAGATGATGAGAAGAAAGACGTCCTTGCCTGCTTCAAGGATGGGGGTGAGCGCCTCCTCGATGTGTTCCTCCGTGATGAGCGACGTCTTGACGTCGGCGCCCGCGCGCATGTCGTCGTAGAGCTGCTTGGCGGTCTCCTCAAAGGGGACGTTTTCGTCAAAGCAGAGACAGTCCTCGCCGTCGACGAGATAGTGATAGGGGATGACGGAAATATTGTGTTCCTTGCGGAGTGCGGCGGGAATGTTTGCCGCAGAATCGACGATGATCTCAAAAGAAGCCATAGAATACCTCCCAAATGAAAGGCGGAGGGGCAATGATGCTGCCTTCCGCCGTTTTCCATTAGTTTACCCTGCTTCTTTGCAAACTACAACCTATTTTTGCTAAGCACTTCTCTATAGGTTACAATATTCGGTCTATCAGACAAAAAGAGGCTCTACCGAGAGTAGAGCCGTGCTTTTTCAACTCTACTCAGAGTAGAGTTCATGATTTTCGCCTCATTTCAGCAGCACAAACGTGTCCTCCATGGGTTTACGCTTCTTCTCGCGCGTCTCATACCCCTCCGAGGCGTACCCGATCGCAATGATGTGGGGGATGCGCGTCTTTTCGGGAAGGAGCAAAATTTTGCGGAGTTTTTCCTCGCTGCGCCAGCCCAAGATGCAGGTCACAAGCCCCGCAGCCTCTGCCGCAAGCACGAGGTGCGCCGTCATGATGCCGATGTCGTTGTGCAAAAAGTCTGTGTTCTTGAAACGGCTGCCGACGGTCGCCGTCAAGTTGCCCGTGCCCTCCAAGACGACGATGAAGGCAGGTGCGTCCGAGGCGAACTTGTTCATGCCTAAATCCTGCACGCCTGCGGCAAGCTGTTTGGCCTTCTCCCCCGTGACGGCGAGCAGTTTCCACGGCTGGCTGTTGCAGGCGGAGGGCGCAAGCAGCGCGAGGCGGCACACTTCCCTTAAGAGTTCGTCGGAAACCGGCCTTGCGGGGTCGAACGAGCGGCAGCTCTGGCGGTGAAGGTAGAGTTTTTCGATGTCTTTGATGTCCATAATATCTCCCATAAGCAAAAGGCGCGGCCAAGACGACCGCGCCCTTCGCATTGTTTACTTCTGAAGGCTCTTCTTTGCCTTTTCGACGACGTTTTCGACGGTGAAGCCGAACTGCTTGAAGAGAAGGGATGCAGGGCCGCTCGCGCCGAAGGTGCTCATCGCAACGATCTCGCCGTTGTCGCCCGCGTACTTATACCAGCTGTAGGGCGAGCCCGCCTCGACGCACACGCGCGCCTTGACGGCGGAGGGGATGACGCTCTCCTTGTACTCGTCGGACTGCTTCTCGAATTCTTCGAAGCAGGGCATGGAGACGACGCGCGCCTTGATGCCCTCCTTGGAAAGTTCTGCCTTCGCCTTGACGCAGAGCTCGACTTCCGAACCCGTCGCAAGCAGTAGCACGTCGGGGGTGCCGTCGCAGTCCTCGAGGACGTACGCGCCCTTGAGCGCCTGAAGGCCGCTATTTTCATACTGAGGCAGGTTCTGGCGGGTAAGGACGAGCGCGGTGGGCGCGGTGCCCGTGAGCGCGGAGATCCATGCCGCCGCGGTCTCCTTGCCGTCTGCGGGGCGGTAGACCTTCATGTTGGGGATGGAGCGGAGCGCGATGAGCTGCTCCACGGGCTCATGGGTGGGGCCGTCCTCGCCGACGCCGATGGAGTCGTGCGTGAGAATGTAGACAACGGGGATGTTCATGAGCGCCGAGAGGCGAATGGCGTGCTTGCAGTAGTCGGAGAAGATGAAGAAGGTCGCGCAATAGCACTTGAGGCCGCCGTGCAGCTGCATGCCGTTGGTGATGGCCGCCATCGCGTGCTCGCGGATGCCGAAGTGCATATTTCTGCCCTCGTAATGACCGGGCGCGAAGTCACCGTAGGTGATCGTGTCGGTATTCTTCATGTCGGAGAGGTTGGAGGGAGCGAGGTCTGCAGAACCGCCCATGAGCTCGGGAACGAGCGCCGCGATCTTGTTGAGGACGACGGACGAGGTCTGGCGGGTCGCCATGGGCTTCTCCCACTTGAAGAGATCCTCGACCTTGGCGAGGTCGACCATCTCGCCGTTCATGGCTGCCTTATAAGCCTTGGCAAGTTCGGGATACGCCTTTTCGTACTCCGCAAACATCGCCTTCCATGCCTCTTCCTTCTCCGCGCCGCGCGCGCCAGCCTCTGCGGTGTGCGCGAACACTTCCTGAGGAACGTCGAACGCCTCCGTGCAAGGCCAGCCGAGCTTTTCCTTGGTCTTTTGGAGATTCTCGACGCCGAGAGGAGAGCCGTGGCACTTGTGGCTGCCCTCGAGGGGCGTGCCGTAGCCGATCTTGGTCTTGCAGATGATGATGGAGGGCTTGCTCTTTTCCGCCTTAGCCTCCGCGATGGCGTTGGCGATCAAATTGACGTCATCGGGGTGCGCGACGAGGTCGACGTGCAGCACCTGCCAATTCTGCGCCGCAAAGCGCATGCCGACGTCCTCCTTGAAAGTGATGTCGGTGTTGCCCTCGATGGTGATGTCGTTGTCGTCATAGAAGAGGATGAGCTTGCCGAGCTCGTGCGTGCCCGCGAAGGAGCACGCCTCATAGGAGATGCCCTCTTCAAGGCAGCCGTCGCCGCAGAGCGCGTAGGTGTAGTGGTCGACGACGGGGAAGCCCTCGCGGTTGAATACTGCCGCAAGGTGCGCCTCGGCAACTGCCATGCCGACGGCGTTTGCAATGCCCTGGCCGAGCGGGCCCGTGGTCGTCTCGATGCCGACGGTGTGACCGTACTCGGGGTGGCCGGGCGTCTTGGAGCCGAGCTGGCGGAAGTTCATGATGTCTTCCTTGGTGAGCCCGTAGCCGTAGAGATAGAGAAGGGAATAGTCGAGCATGGAGCCGTGGCCCGCGGAGAGGACGAAGCGGTCTCTATCATCCCACTTGGGGTCCTTGTTGTTGAACTTCAAAAAGTTCTGGAAGAGCGTATAGGCGATGGGCGCAGAGCCGAGGGGAAGCCCGGGGTGCCCCGAATTTGCCTTCTGAATGGCCTCCGCGGAGAGGATGCGGATGGCGTTGATGGTAAGCTTGTCCATGATAAAAACTCCTTATTTGATATAATTTTTAAGATTTTGGGTGTCGAGGAAGCTCTCGTAAGCAGAGAGGAAGGCGTAAAGTTCCTTTGCGATCACTTTGTTGCCGCCCTCTTCATTGCTCTCCACGTTGATGGGGAGAATGGGCTCGTGCAGACTCATGCGGACGAGCGCCCAGCCGTTTCCGTGCGCCTTGTCGAAGTTGATGCGCACGCCCTCATAGTTATTGGGCGCGGGCGTGAGGTAGGGCGTCTTTTCGACGTACGCCTCGAGGTCCTTCAGAAGCCCTGCGCCGAGTGCCTTAAAGTCGCAGCCCGCGACAAATTTCAGCCTGATCTCCGCCGCCTCCTTGGGTTCGGGAAGGTCGGCTATCATCGCCATGAGGTCCTTTCCCTCCTTCGCGCACTTGGCAAGGGCGATGAGAAGGCGGGTGACGAGATATGCGCCGTCGTCGAGGAAGTAGTTCTCCTTGAGGGCGGCGTGGCCGCTCGTCTCGATGGCGAGAGGGGAGTACTTGCCCTCCGCGTTGAGGCGCTTGCTCTCGTTGATGACGTTCTTATACCCGCGCTTGAAGCGGTGATGCACGCCGCCGTGCGCTGTAATGAAGGACGCGAGCCCGTCGCTCGTCACGGAGTCTGTGACGATGTAGGAGCCCGGGTGCTCTTCGAGCAGGATGGCCGAGATGAGCGCGATGAGGCGGTTGCGGTTGATCTCCTCGCCGTCCGAAGAGACGGCGCCCGCGCGGTCGACGTCGGTATCGAAGATGATGCCGAAGTCGGCGTGGTTGTCCTTGACCGCCGCGCAGACGGACTGCATGGCAGCCTCGTTCTCGGGATTTGGAATGTGGTTGGGGAAGTTCCCGTCGGGTTCCAAAAACTGCGAGCCCGTCGTATCCGCCCCCAAGGGCTTTAAGACGAGGTCGGCATAGAAACCGCCCGCGCCGTTGCCTGCATCCACGAGGATGCGCTTGCCCGCAAGGGGCTTGTCTGCTCCCGTCGCCGCGCGCACCTTTTCCACGAGGTCGTTTGCATACTTGGGAAGATAGCTTCTTTCCTCCCGCTTGCCGCTGCCCGACGGAAATTCGCCCTTTGCGGCGATCTCCAGCACTTCGGAGAGGTCGGAGCTCTCGAGCCCGCCCTCCTTCACAAAGAACTTGAGGCCGTTCTTCTGGTAGGGCAGGTGGCTCGCCGTGATCATGACGGAGGCGTCCGCACCGAACCCGTCCTGCAGCAGCATGAACATGGATGGCGTGGAGGAGAGACCCGTTAAGATGACGTCGCCCCCCGAACCATTCACGGCGTCCGCGACGAGCGCGGAGATGTGCCCTGCCGAAAGGCGCGAATCGTGCCCCACGGCGATGACGGGGTTTTGCTTTCCCGTCTTTCCAGCCGCCCACACGTAGAACGCCTTGGCGATCAAGGTGATCGCTTCGTCGGTCAGCGTGACGGGATCGTCCTTGACGCCCGCGATCGCGGTGCCGCGGACATCTGTCCCGTTCTTGAGTAGAAACAGTTGTTCTCTTGTCATAGTCCCCCTTCTTTTGCGCGCGGATTTGAAAGTGCGCGCCGCTTAGAGCTATTATACCTTGAAAAGGCCGACTTTTCAAGACCTTTTTGCAAAAAAATCGCCCGCCATGTCACAATTTTTCCGAATTTTCTTGCCTCTTTCCACGAAGTATGGTATAATCGTCTCATTAAAGGGGCAGCGGTTGCGGTTTTGCCGCAGCGGGGAAAGCTGTCTCATAGGAGAATGGAGTAAATATGGACTACAAATTCACGCTGTCGACGGACTCGACCTGTGACCTCTATCACGATTTCGTCGTCGAAAACGACATCAAATTCGTCTCGCTCACCTACACGGTGGAAAAGGACGGCAAGATGGAGGACCACCTCGATAATTTTACAGATCATCAGCAGTACGTCGACTTCTATAACGAGCTGAGAGCGGGCGCCTTCTCGCGCACATCCATGCTCAACTACGAGTCGCACTACACGCACTTTTTGAAGCTCGCGAAAGAGGGCGCGGAGGACGTGGTGCACTTTACCATCTCGAGCGGGCTCTCGCCGACCAAGACGGTCGCCGCAAAGGCCGCCGCCGACGTCAAGAAGGACTTCCCCAAGTTTGAAGTGTACGTCGTTGACCCGCTCACCGCAACGGTGGGGCAGGGCGCGCTCGTGCGCATTGCCCTCATGGACCGCAACGCGGGCAAGACCGCAAAGGAGACGTATGACCACGTCAACTCGCTGCGGCTGCACATCCAGCACTTTGTCGTGGCGGACGATCTCAACTACTTAAAGCGCGGCGGCAGGCTCTCCGCCATCTCGGCGGCGGTGGGGGGCATGCTCTCCATCAAGCCCATCATCTCGTTTGACAACGAGGGCAAGCTCTTTGTCCTCGACAAGGTGCGGGGCACCAAGAAGGCCATTTCCTACATCAAGGCAAAGATCGAGAAGGAAGACCCCGACCCCGATTATAACTACGTCTTTATCGTGCATACCGACAATTCGCCCTGCGCCGACGAGCTTGCGGCGTATGTCAGGGAGAAGCTGGGCATCGAGCCCTTCGTCTCCATCATGGGACCCGTCATCGGCTCGCACGTCGGCCCCAACGCCTTCGCGCTCGGGTATATCTCCAAGAGCGAACGCAACGAATTTTAAGATACCGAACAATTCAGGCCGAAGGGGAAGGATATGGCGCTTGCCATGTCCTTTGACCTTGTTTTCGGCCTTACAGCATAAACTAGGAGCAATCTATGGCTAAGGAACAGCAATTTGTATCGCAGATCGCCGACATCGAGTCGGACTTCCCTCAGTGGTATTCGGACGTCGTCCTAAAGACCAAGCTCGTCGACTACGGCCCCGTCAAGGGCACGATGGTCATACGTCCCTACGGCTATGCCGTGTGGGAGAATATCCAGAAGGAGCTTGATAAGCGCTTCAAGGAGACGGGGCACGAGAACGCCTACTTCCCGCTGCTCATTCCCATGTCCTTCATGACGAAGGAGGCGGAGCACGTCGAGGGCTTTGCACCCGAAGTTGCCGTCGTCACCCACGCGGGCGGTGAGAAGCTGCAGGAGCCGCTCTGCATCCGCCCGACGTCCGAGACCATCATCGGCACCATGTTCGGCAAGTGGATCCAGTCCTATCGCGATTTGCCCGTCCTCATGAACCAGTGGGCGAACGTCATGCGCTGGGAGAAGACCACCCGCCCCTTCCTCCGTACGAGCGAATTCCTCTGGCAGGAGGGGCACACCGTCCACGCAAGCGAAGAGGAAGCGATGGAAGAGACGATGAAGATGCTCTCCGTCTATGAAGAGTTTGCAAGGACCTGCCTCTCCATGCCCGTCCTCACGGGCAGAAAGACGGAGAAGGAGAAGTTTGCGGGCGCCGTCGCCACCTTCGGCATGGAGGCCATGATGCACGACGGAAAGAGCCTGCAGGCGGGCACCTCGCACTATTTGGGGCAGAATTTCTCCAAGGCGTTCGACATCAAGTTCCTCGACAAGGACGGCGTGCAGAAGTACGCCTATACGACGAGCTGGGGCGT
>CALWCH010000023.1 GCA_944376335.1 uncultured Clostridia bacterium | reverse complement strand
CTCACGTCCGCTGTGCCGATGCAGCCGTTGGAGTTGTTCTCTTTGGAAAGGAACAGAAGTTTGCCGTCCTTGGTCTCGACGAGCTTATGCGCGGCGACGCTCTGCCGTAAGGAGGCGCAGGCGATCGTGTAGTAGTCCTTGCCCACCTTCTCGCAGTCGGCTTTGAGCTGGACATCAAACGCTTCGCAGTCCGAAACGATGCGATCGTGCTCGTTCAGAGAGAAGTCGAGCGCATCGAGAATGGTCTTGCCGCTGCGGAAGAAATAGCCCTTGAGCCACTCGCCGAAATAGAAGATGGAGACCTTGTCGTCAAACGCGGTCATGAACGAACCCTGTTTCTCCGTGTTGACGGCAAGGAGGAAGAGCCGCTCGCAGTCCTTGCGGATATACTCGCGCTTCCCTTCCGAAAGATACAATGTAAGCCCCGCTTCGCTTATAAACCAGCTCTCTTTGGCGGCGAGGTAGATATCGCCCCAATCGGGGGAGCACATATCGCTCGTATCGGAAAGAACAAGGTTACGCCCGCGGGTGAAATACGCTGCTTCAAAGCCCTTCATGGGGATGACGCCGCCCACGACCCACGAACGCTCCCCATTATAGCAGAACTCTTCGTCGATTGCAAGGGCTATCGAAAAATCTTCGGGGATCTCCCCCTCCGTCACTTCGTAATCGGTGTAGCATACAGGGCAGGAGAGCACGTCGAGATCGCCGGGGAGCAGGGGCGAGAGAAAGCGCACTTTGAGCGCGAACCCCTCGCCGCGAAAGGTGTAGTCGGTGGAAAAGGCATGCACTTCGAGGCTTGTCTGCTCGAGCGGAACAACGCCGTCGCGGCGGCCGAGGAAGGAATACGTCTTTCCCTTCCAGCGCACAAAACCGCAGGCGCACTTTTCAAGACCCGTCCAGAAGACGGTGTCGCCCGCGTTGAGCTCATCCGTTTTCGACCACACGGAAAAGAGCGGGTCGACAAGCCAAAGCGGATAGGCGGGTAAAATGCGTTCTGTCATAAATACTCCTTGTAAGTCGCATCGGAAGGGACGGCTCCCGCCGCCCCCTCTTCTGCTGAATTTTGTTTCGTTATGCCTGCGTCGGGCTTTCCAGCCATACGCCTGCAACATACACCGCGGTGACATCGGTACCGCCCTGAAGCCAGCCGGTCGAACCACCAAACCAATCAAAAACGTCGTAAAGATCATTTTGATCTCCGTCCTGATATGCAGGCACTTCGATCGTGACCCAGCTGTTGGTTTGGATCTGACTCAAAGTGACTTTCCCATCATGCACGGCTTTCAAATCGATCATGTCGCCATCCGACGCCAGATAGATCAGCATCTTGGCGGAATAGGACTTATAGAGGCTCTAATCGACGGTCTTGGAGGTGAGCTTGATATTCCAATTGCCGTTCGGCGTCAATTTCACAACGCCCTGAATATCTTCGGGAGTTACGATATCAAGTTGATTTGCATCCATCCACGCGAGAGAAGCATTTTCGGTGGTATTGAACGCCGAAAGAGTGCTCTCACTTTCGAAGGAAACGACGTCGATACGGGAAGGAGCGCTCACGGTAAAGTCTGTCACCCAAACCTCGGAAAGCTGCGCGTCAGACTTATTCATGTAGAAGAGCTCGATCTGCCAAGCAGAATCTCCCCCATTCCAGAAGAAAGCCTCCTTCAGCCCTTCCAACCCAAACCGAAGGGTGACCCACTCCCCGACCGAAAGAGAAAGGCTTGCCCTATTCCCATTATTTCCGGGAATGGTTTGAACTTGAATTTCACCGACCGAATTTCCGCTCTGCGGTGCTGCATAGAAGGAAATATCAAGCGCCGTATAACCGGCATCGAGCCATGCCTGTACGGGATTTACGCCTTCACCCGTGGCGCGCGTACGAAGAGAGAAGGTGCCATCGTTCCCGCCTTCGAAGTAGAAACGCATTGCGTACTGCGACCCGTTGGAGGAAGTCCCGATCTCATCGGGAATGGCATTCAGCCCGCCGTCAAAACGAAGCGAAGCTCCATTGTGCCATACATCGCTGAAACTGAAGCCGCCCAAAGTGTTCATATCAAGAAGAGCGGGAGCGGATGGAGCATTGTTCTCTGCATACACGCTTGCGATACGGACTTCGGTGACGTTGCCGTTTGAGCCATCGCCGCCGTCCTGGATCCAGAAGATACTGTTCGTCGTACCGACTCTTCCTGCAAAATACGAAGCAGGGATATAAAGCTTGACCCACGTCTTAGTTGCAACAAAGACTCTGCTGCCGTTGATATCGACTTGAATACTTGCGACTTCTCCTGCGTCGATCCAAAGCGGAACAACAACGACATCATATTCTTTGATCGTTTCGATATCCATGCGAGTCGAGCTGAAATACACATTTTGCCATGCATCTCCGCTCACGCCATCGGGACGCTTGAACGAGACGCCGCCCAAAGCACCTTCGGGAAGCAGGCTCTTGTCGGTCAGATGCGTTTCATTGTAATCGTGAGCAGTGCTTTGTGCGTCACTCAGCCTTACGGAGTCGAGAGAGAGTGCGTCGGAGAAGGACTCGATCTCGTTTGCGGCTGCCGCCGTGCGGACGTTGAAGGTGAACGTTTCCGAAGAATATGGCGTGCCCATATACGTCGTCTTGTACACAACGGTATATACCCCCGCTTGTTCGGGCGTAAACGTGAGGCCGCCGAGCGTTCCCGTAAACGGCTGCCCGCCGTACAGGAGTTCGATCTCCCAAGTGACCTCACCATTCGCACCCGTGAGCTCGGGCGTAGGCAGGGTGTACGCTTCGCCCACCGTACCGTTCTGAGGCGCTTCGACTTTGACCGAATAGGTAAGCGCTTTGACTTCGACAGAGATCGTGCCCGTCTCGAAGCGGCCGCCGTAGCTTTCGAAGGAAAGCGTGTAGATGCCCTCCTGCGGGTTTTTGACGGTGACGATGCCGTTATTGTTGACCGTGTAGTCTGTGACCTCGCTTCCGTCGGGATCTTTGACGGTGAGCTTGTAGGCGTAGCCGTTCGGGCTCGTGATGGCAAAGTCTGCCTGCATGTCTTCGCCGTTCTCATACATTTGGACTTCGGGAGGAGTCGTGATGCCCGTTTCTTCGAATGTGACCTTTTCGGTATCCACGCCCCAGATGCCCGCGATATAGACGGCGACAGCCGTTCCATCGGGATTGTCGAACCAGAAGAGATTGGTGTAGTTGATGCCGTTCGCGACCGACCAGCCGTAAACGTCGAGCAGCGCCTGTGCGTCCAGCGTGATGGTCTTCCATACGCCTGGCGTCACCTGGAAGCCCGAAGCGAGGTGCGCCTTGCTGTCCGGCCAGAAGGTGAGGGTGTAATCACCCGTCGAACGCGTCGTCGCAGACTCTTCGATCATGATCTCCAGCCGCACGGCATTGTAGCCATCGAAGAACTTCTTATCCGCCGCGAACTTGATGTTGGGCGAACCCGTGCCGACTGCGATCTTCACGGCGCTTTTCTCTTCGCCCGCCAAATCGCTCACAAAATCATATTCGACTTTATCTACGCCGTCGGCATAGAAGAAGCCTTCCGCGCCGTCCTCAAAGGCAATCGCGCTTTCGAGCTTTTCTACTTTGACGTTGCGCACTTTGAGCTCCGAAATGCGCGCATCGCCATCGCTTTGTACCCAGAAGAGCTTGACGGAGCCGTCCGAGCCCATGAGATCGAGATAAGTTTTAAAATCGAAGGAGACCTTCACCCACTTGCCGACCGCAACAGCGCCCTGCGAGGAGTTGCCGTTCACGCCTTCGCCCCACCAGCTCATCTGCACCACGGAAGCATTATTCCCCGTAACGGGTTCGAGATAGAGCTCGAGCGTGAGGGCGTTATAGCCATCGTTCAGCAAGTTCTCGTAATACGACTTTTGCTGCCTTGCCGTGAGGGTGAAATTCACCCAATTGCCGCCCGTACTCTGCGCGACGTTGACGACAACGCCGTCCGTTTCGCTCCAGGTGACAGAAGTTGCATCGGAAACGGAGACATTGGAGAGCGAAGAAGCATCGTCGAAGGATTCCACTTCATCCGCATCGGGCGCGACGCGGTAGATGGTGATGCTGACTTCCGTCGTATACGTCTTGCCCGCGTAAGATGCGGTGTATTTCAGCGTATAGATGCCTGCAAATCCGGGCGTGAAGGAGCTGCCGACGGTGTATTCGTCACCGCCATAGCTCAGCGTGTACGTCCACCTGACGCCGCTTTCCACTTCTTTGCCCGAATAGTGGACGAGGGAAGCATCGCCGATGGTGTACAACAGCCCCGTCGTGCCGCCCGAAGGATCGCCGTCGAGCACGATCTTGTAGGCGTCGACTTCGATCTTCTTTTCGCCCGTATAAGTCCTGCCTCGGTAGGTCGCGGTATAAGTGACGGTGTATTCCCCTTCTGCATCGGGCGTGAATTTGCCGTCCGTCACGGGGTAATTTTCACCGTCCTTGCTCACTGTGTAGCTCCACTCGACGGGAATGCCCTCCGTCGCGCCGCGCAGCGTTGCCGAAGGCAGCTTAAAGGGAGTGCCGACCATGCCCCTCCTCTGAGAGTAGGCGACGGAGACGGTGTATTCCTTCTCCTTCACGGTGACGGTAAGCTCGCCGCGTTCAAAACGGCCGTAGCTTTCGAACACGAAGGTGTATTCGCCCGCTTCGGGGTCGATGAGGGTGACGGAAGCATCCTGATCGGAGACGGTGTAATCTTTCCCCTTTTCGAGGACGGTGTCGCCCCGTTTGACAGAAAGCTTGTAGGCGTAACCTTTCTTGGAAATGATACCGAACCATGCGTTGAGCTGGGTTTCGCCCGCTTCGAAGGTCTCACCCGTCGTATTTTCCATCGAAATGCCGCTCTCTGCGAAGGAGACGGGCGCTTCGTCGCTCACACGGAGCCCTGCGATCCACACTTCGGATACGAGCCTGCCGCCCGCATTGGTGAACCACAGAAGATCGGTGTATTCGATGCCGTCGGAGGGCGCCCAATTATAGACGGAACGCAGCACTTCGGCGTCCACCTTGAATTCCACCCATTGATTGACGGGGAGTTCGCCCTTGACGATCCAATCTCCCCCGTGCGGCCACTGGCGGACGGAGAGCGGGCTCGAGGAAGAACTCTTCACATACATCGTCACTGTGACGGTGTTGCCGCTTTCGAACATGTTCCTGTCTGCCGAGAATTTGATATGCGGCCAGCTTTCCGCGCCTTTGCCGAGGCTGAGGCGGACTGCGCCGTTTTCCTGAACGGCTTCGGGAACGCCCGAAGGGATCTCGCTGCTGCCCGCTGCGAAATAAGCGTTCGACGCGGGATTTTCGGGGGAATCGAGGAGGAAGAAGTCCTCTGCGCCCGTCCCGAAGGCGACGGTATCATTGACCTTAGCAACCTGCACATTGCGGATGCGCACTTCGGAAAGCTTTGCAATGGTGCTTGCGCTGCGGTCGTAGCTTGCCACCCAGAAGAGCTTGACCGTCCTGCCCGAGGAGAGCGCTTCAAGATAGGTATCGAGATCGAAGGTGAGCGTCACCCACTCGCCGATCGCGACGGATGCCTGTGAAGGAGCATACTCGTTCTGACTTGCCCAATACTGCATCTGCGCATTGCGGGCATTGGAGCCCTCGGCAGGCTTTAGGAACAGTTCAAGCGTGACGGCATTATAGCCTTCTTCTCTAAGTTTCTCGTAGACGGAGATATCCTGCCGGGCGCGCACGGAAACATCCATCCACACGTCAATCGCGGGATCAACCGAAGCGACCGCTGCCTTCTCCTCCGCATTCCACGAGACGGACGAGACGCCCGTGATCGTGAGATTGTCGAGGGAGAGCTCGTCGCCGAAGCATTCCACCTCCGTCTCGCCGACGGCAGGGCGCTGATCGTTGAGATCGAGTGCACGGATGTTGGCGATGCGGATGTGTTCGATGACATTGGCGGGATCGCCGTTCTGCACCCAGAAGAAGCCGCGGCTGCCGGGAGATACGCGCGTGAGATAGTCGGCGAACTGCTCGGCATCGAGGCGCACCGTCACCCAGGTGTTGGGAGAGACGTACTTGTCGAACTCGTCCGTCTCGGGATACATCTTCACAAGGATGTCCTTGTCATGCGAAGGCGCATCGAGATAGAGATCGAAGGCGACGGTATCGTACTTCGTGATCTCATTTGCCGTGATGCGGGAATTGAGATAGAAGCGGGGCCAGCTCCCGTCAAAGTCGGTGCCGTAGACGGGATCGATCGTGTACTCCACGCCGCCCTTCGTGCCTTCGGAGGCGCCGTCCAGACGGTCGTCGCCCTCCCACAGGTATTCGGGGTTCGTATATTCGACGCCCGTGCCGCTGTTCATGAGGATGCCGTCGAGGGAGGCGGGATCGTCGAAGGATTCGATCTCCCCCTGCGCCGCTTTATCGCGCGCGATGCTGACCTCGGCGGTGACTTCATACGTCTTTCCGCCGTATTCTGCCTGATAGGTAATGAGATATACCCCGCCCGTCTGCGGCATGAAGGTATTGCCGCTCACTTCAACGGGACCGAATTTGCCCTCGTAGAGCTCCTTGTCGCGATAGGAGACGGAATAGCTCCACTTCTCGGCAGCAACAGGCGTGCCGTCCACTTCGAGCGAGGCTTCGGGGATGGAATATGCCTGCCCCTTCTGCCCTTCGGGAAGTTCGGGGACGCGCACTTCGTCAAATTCAGCGCGGATATCGGCGACGCGAACGGTGTCGATCGCATTGAAGCAGCCCGAGCCGCCGTTCTGCAGCCAGAAGAGGCCGAGCGCTTTGACGCCGATCGAATCGCCCCAGTTGTTGAAGACGGTCTCACTCTCAAACGTGAGCTTGACCCACTCGTTCGTCGGAACGTACTCGACGTACTCCGACGACGTATCGGGGAACATATGAAGTTCCACCTGCTTGACCGTCTCATCCTCCGTTCCGAAGTAAAGTCGGATGCTGAAGCGGTCGGCGCCCACAAGCTCTTCCTGCGGGGTGCGGGAATCAAACCGCAGGCGGGGCCAGGTGCCCATCTCGGCGTCGGTGACGGCAAATTCCACGCCACCCTTGACGCCTTGGGGCAGTTTGTCGCTGCCCGCCGCAAGATAGGTCTCGCCATAGTCGATGCCGCTCTCGAGGCGCACATAGACGAGCGAGGAAGCAAGATCGAAGGACTGCACTTCTCCCCGGGCGGGCTCGCTCGTCCGGATCTCGGCGAGGGGCTCATCGGAAACGGAGAGCGTCAGATCGTCGAGATAGAGAACGGGCGCGTCTGCAACGGAGGAGGAGTTCTGGTTTTCAAACACAAAACCGAGGCCCGCTACATTGGTGATGTCGCAGAGATCCTGAAGGGCCTCGTAGTCGGGCTGATACTCGATCTCCGTCCAGGTACCGGGCGCGAGCGAATAGGTGCCGACGACCTTATAGTCGGTGCTGTACACGTCGGAAATGCTCGCAACGATGGCAAGCTGCACCTCTCTCTCCTCCGCCTCCGCATTGTACATGAAGAAGGAGACCTTTTCGAGCTTGGAAAAGTCAGCATAGTGATAGCCTTCCTCCCCTTCCATCTGCATGGGATAGTAGAAGTAGGGCGCTGAGGGATCGGTGACGGAGCCGAGCGGCTGCAATTTTGCAGAATAACTGCCGCCGTGGGCCTGCTCGTCCGAGCGCGTGATGCGCCCGAAGCCGTCCATCATGTTGATGTTATAGAAGCCGTCCTGCCAGCTTTCGTAAGAGGCGAACGCGACTTCCGTCACGCCCTTCCCCCCGCCGCCGCAGGCACAGAGCACGGCCGCAGAGCTCGTCGCAAGGAAAAGCGCGCTGATTACAAGGATACTCTTTTTCATAGCTCTCCCTCCTTATCTGCCGTACACGACGATGTTTCCGACAAAGACGCTGAGTGCATCCTCCCCGCTCGCCACATGGAAGCGGAGGCACTGCACCTCACCGATCCTTGCCCAGTTGACGCCCGAGAGCGAAACTTCCACCGTTTGGGCATTCCCTTGGAAGGTGACGCTTGCGAGCGACGTTTCGCCCTTCGACCCCACGAGCACGACGGAGACCGTCCTGCCTGCGGAGGCCGCCATCTCGAGCTTGAGGCTTGCGGCGTCCTCGCCGATGCCCGCAATAAGCGAGCCCTTGAGCGTGAATGCCTGCTGCTGCGTAAAGTTGAGTTTTGCGGAAAGATCCGCCCTTAAGACGCTTTCACTCGTCCAGCCCGCGATGCCCGATTCGGCAGCGACGAGCTTTTCAAAGACGGCCGAAACACCGCTTTCTACAGAAGCAAGATCGGACGAAGGATCGGCAAGAGCCGCCTCGTTCTTCTGTACGCGCCCGCCGAGGTATTCCTCGTAGGTAAAGGTCTTGCCCTCTGCCGTCATCGAGATGCGCACGGTGTTGGAATCGGATGCGGAGAGATCGGAATGCACGGTGTACTTCGTCATGCCGTTCTCCGTCGCGCCTGCCGTGAGCGTGCCGCAGCTCCCCTCGCCGAGGGAAACGTCCGTCCCCTCTCTGACCGCAAAGGAGAAGGTGACGCTGCCTGCGCCGTCGTCCTCTTTCCCAAGGACGGAGAAGGAGGCGGGAGAGGCCGCAAGTTCCGCGAGCGTGAAGAGCTTATCGCGCGCCGCATCGAACGTCTCGTTGTCTGCCGTGACGACCGTGCCGACATACAGCTCGGAGGTGAGGCTTTGCATCATCTCGTAGAAATAGTCGTTGACGCCGTCGCCGTTTTCGTCCCTTTCAAGTCCTTCGTTGTACATCTCCTGAATGGAATAGAGGAGCTCGTACTCTTCAAGGCCGTCGCGGATGGCTTCGAGGCGGAGGCTGCCGACGGGCCCGTCGATGCCGTACTGCGCCCCGGGATAGAAGAGGAATCCGTCGCCGTTGGCGTCGGGATAACGCTCCGCATTGCCCTCGTAGTAATCGTAGATCTCCTGATACGTCCAGTTGGAGTTGTTCGCGTAGATGTTGGTCGCCCAATAGAGGTTGCCGACGACGCCGTACTGCGCCTGCATCCAACTGACCATACGCGGCGAGAGCATACTATCGTCGATGCGGTAGGTCGCATAGGGAGGCTCGGGCGCGACGCAGCCGTACCACCACTTCTGCGTCTGGCTGTAGTAGTGCGAACGGCCCTCCTCGGTGTCGTAATCATCAAAGAGCGGACAGCCGCCTTCGAGGTACGGCAGAATTTCGTTATAGTCGGTGTTCGCCGCGATCGTGACGATGTGATAAAGATCGTATAAGCTCTCGGCAATGCCTTCGATGAACTCGTCCGCCGAAGTATAGCCACTCTCCTTCGCCTTCTCATCGAGGTCGGGATAGGCCGCCTTGATCGCATCCTTGTTTGCAAGGTACTCGTCCGCAAGGGCGTTCGCCGTATTGCGGGAGATGAGGCTGATGAGTTTGACCGTCGAATACCCCTGCGCGTTCTTGGTCTCGTCAATGAGGCGGTAGTACGTCACGAGCCGCGAAACGAGATCAACGCCCTCTTCAAAGCTCTTTTCGGAGAACGCTTGAAGGTACTTTCGCATGAGCGCAGCGTCCACTGTCTCGTAGGTGCCGAAGCTCGAATTGACAACGGCGTCCACCGCCGCCCGCGTGAAGTCGTACTGCGTGTGGTCGGAGACGTACAGATCGCAACTCTCCTCGATGCGGAGGGAGGAGACGTCGGCATCCGCGGCGTTGACGCGCTCGGTGGAATAGGGAAGAGAGATGGTCGAAGCGTTGTACTCGCTGACATACTCCCACGCCTTTTCGACATAGGCCTCGATGCCCGCTTCCGACTCCTCGTCAAAATCGTAGAGAATGATGTTGGGATTGAGGCGGTACTCATACAGCGCCGTGTTGTAGGCGTCGAACATCTCCTGCGTCGAATCGAGCTCGCCCTTATAGAAGAGCCACTCGTTGAGGAACACGCTCTGCGTATGATTGACCGCCGAGACGGTGACGTCTTTCACTTCGAGGGAGACGGGAACGGTCTTGCTCTCCCCGCCCACCGTCACGGTGATGCTGCCCGTATAGACGCCGGGCGCCTGATCGAGGGGAACGTTAAAGCGGACATAGAGGCCCTGGTTCTCGCCCGCGAGGACGACGTTCTCCCCCGCCTCTTTGATGTTTTCATAGGGCACGAGCGCATCGGGATAGTACCCCGCGGGCACATTGCCGTAGGGCTTGGAGACGTTGATATACTTCTCGTGGAAGATCTCCACGTTGGAGGCGGGGAATTGGTCGGAACCCGAGGAAAGCTCCCCTGCTTTCACCTCGTAGGCAAGGTCCTCCTCCGCCGAGAGGATGATCTGCGCGCCCTCGTACTCCCCCTTGGCGGCCGTCACGGAGAGCATCTCGGAACTCACGCCGTCGTAATTTTCGGGAGACTCGTTCTTCAAGACCTTCTCCCGGGCAGAGACGCACCAGATCGCGGCGTCCTCCAGCGTTCCGGGATACGTCTTTCCGCCGTCCGGCTCCCCTTCGGGCGTACAGCCCGAAGGGAGCGCGAACGGAAGAACGAGCGCGAGCGCAAGCGCTGTTTTTGCTTTCATAATTTTCCCTCCTGTGTCTTAGGAAAGTCCTGCAAGTTTGAGTGCGTTCTGGAAACGGGTGCCGTCCGTCCAATAGTTGATGGTCTCCTGATAATAGAGGGCGGGCGTATCCTTGGTCTCATTCGCACGGAGGATGGTGTACCAATCCTGACGGTAGAACACGTTCACGCTGCCGTAGTAATAGAGCGGGAACTGATTCTCCATGGGCAGGGTATTGATGGTGTAGAGCACATTCTCATCGGGATAGAAGTAGTCGATCTTGCTCTTCTGCATATCGGAGAAGCTGTTGTAGAGCTCGGGATCCTTCTCCTTGATGTTGTACTCGAAGGGCAAGAAGGAGCCGTCCGTTGCCTCGGCATACGCCGCCTGTGCGATGTCCGACGCCATGAAGAGCAGGAAGTCGACCGCCATGTCCTTTGCCGTCGCATTCGCGGGGATGAGCCCGTTGTGCACGCCGCCGATGGAGTGGACGACACCGCGCGCCTCCGCAACGGCCGCAAGCACCTGATCGAACGTGAAGCCGAGCGCATTCGTGCCACCGGGGAACTCTGCGTCGATGAGGCTTTGAGGAACTTCGACGGAGGTATCATCGACATGGTCGACCATCGCCGAGAGCATCTCGTCGGAGATGCCGTACTTCTCGCCGAGGGCGCTGATGACGGGCACGCGCATGGTCTTGAAGTCGTTGGCGCTGTCGCCGATGCGGGAGAGCATATCCTTCATCTCCGCCGTGAACCAGTCGCCATTGGCATGGAAGAGCCAGCCGCCCTCTTCGAGCGAAGTGCCGTTTAAGAACTTGGTCTGCACCTGCTTGAAACCCTCCGACCAGCCGTTGGGGTCGAGATAGCCCCCGATCTTGCCCGCATCCTTTTCGGAATAGGGCGTACCATCCCAGTCGGAACCTTCATACTGCTTGCCGTGATAGCGCAGGAGGCTGCGCATGACTTCGAGCGTCTCGTTCCTGCCCGTGTGCGATTCAAACACGGAGGAGTCTGCCGCCGACTGACCGACGGGGATGCCGCTCCAATAGTTGTAGTACTCATCCACGCCCTCGTACTGCGCCCACCAGGTATTGAAGAGGTTGGTGATGTAGGTGTCGTCCTTGGACTGATAGAAGGCAAAGCCGCCCTCCTCCCAGCCGTAGGTGCCGGGGTTTGCCGCGTCCCAATCGGCGCGCAGCGCCTCGCAGATCGCGAGCAGCTCGTCCGTCGTGTTGGGGGTCTCCCCTGCCTCGAGGCCGAGTTCGGGGTGCTCTGCGATAAACCCGTTCAGGAGCCGTTCGTTGTAGATGATGGAATCCATGCCGTCCGCCCAGGACATCGAGAAATACCGCTCGCTGTCGGGGTTTTCCGCATCGAGATATTGGTTCATGCGGACGTAGTCGTCCTTCATCTTTTCCTTGAAGGTGACGCCCTCGCCCGGCACTTCGGCGTTGTAGACGACATCCGTGAGCTCCATGACGTTGCCGTCCGGCACGAGCTGTGCCTGCAGCCACATATCGAACATCAGATCGAACGTGTTCGCCTGCGGGTTGGAAAGACGGGTGCTGCCGTAGTCCTTGCGGTCGCTCGTCTGCAGGAGGTAGTTGTCCTCCATGTTGGCGCCGGGATATTTTTCCTGCACCCAATCCTGTTCAAAGAACTTCTCCGCAACGGCATCCACCCACGCCGTGCCGTAGCCCAGATCGACGCAGTATATCTCGAGGAAGTCCTCGGAATCCTTCGCCTTACCGCCGCAGGCCGCCATCAACAGGGAAGATGCCGTAAGGATGCTCCCTATCAGCACACTGCCCAGAACTTTTACTGTCTTTTTCATAACTTTACCTCCTGTTCGTTTGAGAATAATTGCCGCGTCATTCCTTGAGTCCGCCGATCGTAAAGTTGGACATGATGACGTTGGAGAACCCTGCAAAGATCGCCATGATGGGAACGCAGGCGATGAGCAGCGCCGCATAGTACACGGGATAGCTCCCGCCGTCGCCGCGCTTTAAGGAACTTTCGATGACGTAGAGACCGGATGCCAGCGTCGGGAAATCGGGCATATACAGGATCATCGTCATGTAGTCGTTCCATGCGCCGATGAAGGACATGATGAAGAGCGTCAGAAGCGCCGGCCACGCCTGCGGCAGCATGACGCGGAAGAACACCGTGCCGTGCCCGCCGCCGTCGATGAAGGTCGCCTCGGCATAGCTCCAGGGAATGGAGCGGAAGAAGCCGTACAGCACAAGGAAGTTGAACCCGAATCCGCCGAACGCCGTCACGACGGGATAGAGCGGCGAGTTATACAGCCCGAGCTGATAGATGAGTTTGAAGAAGGAACCCGTGTTGCCGACGATGGGAATGGTCATCGAGAAGATGGCGATACCGTACAGCACCCCGCGCAGTTTGAAGCGGTATTTTGCGACGCAGTAGCTCGTGAGCGCACTTGCGAACACGCCGCTCGCCGTGCAGAGCGCGGAAAACCACACACTGTTCAGAAACATCACGGGGAAATAGATGGGATTGCCTGCGGAATCGTCGATCTTCATCTCGGTGAATGCCTTCCAATAGTTGGAGATCAGCCAATCCTTCGGCATGGAGAGATGGGACTGCTCCAGAAGGTATTCATAGGGATCCTTCAGGGAGTTGAGGAACATATAGAGGAACGGGAAGATGAGCGAGAGCGCGTAGATCGCGAACAGCGCGAAGATAAAGCCGAAGAGCACTTTCTCGCGCGGGCTGCGCTTTTTCAGGATGGCGGACTCGTCCTCCCTCCCGGGAGATCTCCTCTTGTGAGAGATGCCTGCCTCAGATACTGCCATAGCCTTTCCTCCTTAGTATTCCGACGTGGGGACGCGCTCGAGCGCCCAGCGCACGATGAGGATGATGGGGACGGTGACGAGCGTGAAGCAGAGACCCGTCGCCGAGACGATGCCGAACTCCCCTCCCGCGCCGCTGCCCTGCTGGCCGTACACCTTCAGGAAGATCCAGAAGTTGATGGTCGTCGTCTCGTAGTCGCCGTTCGTAAACAGAAGGATGGGACCGGACGAGTTGACGATGCCCGTGAAGGTGAAGATGAGCATGGTGCAGATGGTCGGCCAGATGAGGGGCAGGATGATCTGCACGAGCTCGCGGAAGGGGCCGCACCCTTCCAGCCGCGCCGCTTCGAGGACGTCGATGGGCACGCGCGCCATCGCGCCGCCGAAGAGGAGCATATTGCCGCCGAAGCCCGTCCAGATGACGAAGAGCACGATCATCCACGTCGCCGAATTGGAGTTGGCGAGCAGGCCCTCGGGCGGGAGATGGCCGCCGAACAGTTCGACGATCGCCTCGAGCGGGCCGCCCGGATCGACGATGCTCCTGTACGCCGCGACCATGACGACCCCCGAGATGATGGCGGGAAGATAGAAGATGATGCGGAAAGCGCGGTTGAGCCAGATCTTCTTGTACAGGAAATAGGCGATGATGAGCGCCCCCGGAAGCTGGATCAGGATGCCGACCGCAAAGTAGATGAGCGTGTTGACAACGGCGACACCGATCGTCTTGCCCGTCGTGACGTGCAGTTCTTCCCAGAACATCGTGAAGTTGCTCCAGGTGAACGAGCCGTGCGGATCCTGAAAGGCGAGCGCAATGGACTGGATGTTGACATACAGCCAGAAGATCAGCCATTGCAGCACGGGCAGCGCCAGCATACAGAAGAGAAAGATGAGCTGTCCGCGCTTCTTCCCCGACATGGGCTTGAAGCGCTTTTGCTTGGGCGGATGCTCGGACGCCCTGCCGACGGCCGCCGTTTGCACCGTTTCTGTCATGATTTTCCTCCTTACATACGTTTTATCTTAAGACCCGAGGGTCAGCCCGAAGAGACGGGCCGAATACCCCTTGGGCAGCATTGCCGTGAACACGCCGTCCTCGAACGCGAACGAAGAAGGCAGCTCCTTCGGATAGAGCACCTCCGCTTTCGCTCCCCGAAAGGCAGGAAGCCGGATGCGGATCGCCCCCCTTCCGCCCGTATTCCAGACGGCGAGCAGGAGCTTCCTTCCATCCGAAAGCCCGCAGCAGGCGGAATGATCGCCAAACTTTGCAAAGCCGTTCGGGAAGCAGGGAAGCGCCCGCTTTTTGAAGGGAGACAGCTCCTTCATGAGTTTGATCCCCTCCCGGACAAGCACTCTCTGCCGATCCGTCAGAAGCTCGACGTGGGACGCAAGATGGATGCGCCCGAGCATGGCGTTCACCATGTTCATTGCGACCGCCTCGTCGTCCACATGGGAATGCACCCACGTCTCCGTCGCCTCGAACCCCGCAGCCCAACTGTCCACGGGATAGCTCCAGACGCCCGCCTGCTCGGGCAGCACGGCGGAGAAGATATTGGCAGCGATCCACGGGTACTTTTTATAGTCCGTCTGATCGGAGCTCGAAAGGAGCGCACACGCGGAGGTTGTGGCGTGATCGAGGCGCTGTCCGCCGCTTGCGCAGCCCTCGAGGATGAGGGCGGGATAGCGCTTCCGGATGCCCTCCACCCACGAAAAGAAGGCCTTGGATGCCAGCTCGAGGCCGCGGCCGGGCTTATCGCCGAGGGCGTCCGTTCCGCTGCCGCAGTCCTGATTGTAGTCAAACTTCAGATAGTCTGCGCCATACTCCTGCACGATGCGGTCGACGACGCCGTCCATGTACTTCCGCACCGCCTCGCAGCGGAAATCGAGGAACCTTCTGCCGCCGACGAGGACGGGCCTGCCGTCGAGGGAGAACCACGCATCGTCGGGATAATAGCCGATCATCTCCTCGCAGAACTGCCCCACGACTTCCGGCTCCAGCCAGAGGCCCGCCTTCATGCCGAGGGCATGGATGTTGTCGATGGCGGCACGGATGCCGTGCGGGAAGCGCTTTTTGCTCTCCCTCCACGCGCCGACATAGGGATAGATGACGCTTCCGTCCTCCTCGTTGTGCCAGCCGCAGTCGATGACGTAGATATCCGCACCGAGCGACGCCGCAACGGGCGCCATCTTCTTCGTGCGGTCCTCCGTGGGGTTATCCCAGGAGAGGTGCATATAGTCGTTAAAGACGACGGGAAGTCCCTCGTCTGCCGTATGACCGCCCGCGATGTGACGGCGGTATTTCGTCATTTCTCCGATGACGCCGTCCATGCTGTCCCCCTCTGCAAGGGCGACGGCGGGCGTCTCGTAACATTCCCCCGGGCGAAGGCGCACTTCCCATTCATGCTCATAGGCATCCGCACCGCCCGCATAGAGGTAGATCCCCTCTGCGCATTCCCCGAGTTCCCAATACCAATCGTTGGGGCTTTCGACGGCAAACATCAGATGACCGCCCCGTCCAAGCCGCAGGATGCCCTGCGGGAGCTCCTCCTTGGAGGACCACCCCCCTTTGTTGCACCCGTAGATGCGGCGGAAGCTCGCGTGGCCCGGGCTGTACAGCCCCGCCTCGAACAGGCTCATGCGCCGGGGCTGACACTCGCAGTGCCAACTGTTGCAGAAGCGATAGAGCTGCGTCCGCTTCAGATCGGGGATCTCGTCGCGGCAGATGCCGTAGAGCACGAAAGCGCTCACCTGCGCGACGCCGACGGGGAGATCGGACACATTCCGGATGCGGTGAAAAACGCGCAAGGTCTTGCAGTCGGGATAGCGGCGAAAGACGACCGTCGAAGAGAGCGATGCCGAGCGCTGCTCGATCTCAAGCGTATCGTCCATAAGGCGGTACTCATAAAAGCGCAGCGCCTCCCCCTCTGCCGTGGGAACGTGCTTCCCGTCCCGGCTGAGTTTGTTTTGTCCCGACAGCACGCACTCGGCAAGCGGGCTCTTTGTCCCGCGATAGAGAAGGTACGCTCTCTCCCCGCGCCCCAGGCAGAACGTAAACCCTCCGAACTGTAATTCCATAAGCTCAACTCTCCCTTATTGCGTGTATCGCACGGCCGATCGCCCCATCGACCGCCCTGCGGACGGACAAAAACGCATCGTCCCCGTGCGGGTATTCCCGAAATCCCCTCACGCCCGCCTCGTGCAGAAGGGAGAGCGTCTCTTCCCTTCCGATAAGCGACTCGAGGAGCAGGAGCGCCCGATAGTCCTGATATCCCTCGCGCAGCAGTTCCAGCCGCAGCGAGGCGATCGCGCCGTCCTCCCCGGGATATACGGAAAAAGCATCCCCCGCCGGGAAGCAGCCGCCCGCATCCGTCTCAAAGAAGGGATGGACGGGGCGCTTTGAAAGCGCCGTGTTGTAAAAATTGTAGCCCCAATGCAAAAACCCGCCGGCGCCGCTCTCATAGAGCTGCATCCCGATGACGCGGGTGCGCTCGGGCGGCATATTCATCATGCGGTTAGAAAGATATCCGCTGCACTGCGGCCAGCAATAATATGCCCAGAAGGGCTTGTCTCCGCCCAAATAGCCGTCAATATGATCGGTGGACACGACGGGGAGATCGACGAGGCCCTGCTCGGCGATGCTCCCGTCGCTGACGGCATCGATGTGGATAAGATCGGGCAAAAGCCGCTTGACGAGGGCGCGCCGCTTTCTGTAATCTTCGAGCCAATATTCGCTCGGCTCGTCGGAGATATGAAAGAACGTGCGCTCCCGATAGCCGTTTTCGCACAGGAACGCCCTCAGAACGGGCAGGAATGCCTCCAGAAACGCCGTATAGGCTTCCCCGTCCGCCGGGGTATCCCAGCCGAAGATGCGCCTTGTCTCCCCGTTCTCCTCCGCCACGATCTTGGGCGCCGCCTGCGCGCCCCACTGCGTGAAGAGATGAGAAAGCTCGAACCACCGCATTCCGCAGCGATCGGCACGGCAAAGAAATACTTTGAGGAGCGAGAGATCGAAGGAATACCTCTCCCCCTCCTTTTTCACGCCGACAAGCTGTACGGTCGTCCGCTCGCCTCCCACCGCCGTGTCGAGCGGGGGCGTAAAGAGCGGTACATACACGGTGTTGATCCCGTGCTCGGATGCCATGCGCCAGAAGCTCTCGCAGAGCGTCCAGAAGCGCGGCGTAAAGGGAGAAATTCCGTAAAAATTGCAGATGCCGTCGTAGTGCATCCAATCGGTAACGGGAATGGGAAGCTCGGGGAGCATGCCGCGCGTCACCCGAATAGTGCCCGACGCTTCGCCGAGGAGATTGCCCTCTTTGTCGAAGAGCTGCGCCCAAACGGGATAGCTCCCGACGGGCTTTTTCTCCTCTTTCACCGTCACGAAAAAGACGTTCGTGCAGTTTCCTTTGAGTTGGAAAGAGGAAAGCCCGAAGGGAAAGAGCGGATCGGGAAAGAGATGCAGCCCCTTTCCGATGACGTAATCGTCTCCTTCGGGATGATCGGAAAATTCTGCGGGCACGAACCCGACGCGGCGCACTTCGAGAGAAAGACCGCACCTCACTTCGAGGCGGCAATTTTCGAGCGGCAGTCCGCCGTTCACGGCGGCGAGCTGGAAAGAGACGCTCCCGTTTTCAAAGCAGGAAAGCTCGCCCGCTTGAGGAAATGCCCTGTCTTCGGGAAATATTTTCATGAAGCTGTGTGTGAAATAAAGCGCCGTTTTCGTCATGGTTTTACCATTCCCCCTTTCTTGTGATGCATTATCACACATATTTTATACGATGTCAATCGTCCTAAGGTGAATTACATTCGTTTCTTTTCCACTTTATCAACAAAATCAAACTTCTCTCTTGACTATCCCCGACATTGATGTTATAATAGTGCAAAAGTTGGGAGAAACGCTAATATGGGTGTCTCATTTTTTGAAAAAAAGAATTGGAACGCTTGGCCGCGCGTCACATATTATGCGACGAATACCTGGAGGGACTACCGCCTTTCCTATGCGCACAGCCACGACCGGCTGGAGCTCCTCTACGTCTATTACGGGGAACTCACCCTCCTCTTCCGCATCGGCGAAGAGTGGAAGGAGATCACGCTCTATTCCAACGACTATCTGCTCATCGATGTCGATATCTTCCATACCATCCGCACGGGCTCGTGCACGTCACAGGTCTTTTCCCTCGAGATCAAACTCGTGCCCGACACGCTCTCCTCGCTGCAGTACTCGCTCCGCCATCTCATCGGATGCGACCCGGGTGTCTCCGCCCTCTTTTCGCAGGAACAGCGCGTCATCCGCCTCTCCGATTCGGGCCACGTCGTCCCCGTCATCAACGAGATGCAGCACTGCCTCGAAGAGAGTGAGCAGCAGGGAAACTACTTCGACCTGCTCGTCTCCGCCCTCTTTTCTGCGATCGGGAACGACTATCTGAGCCAGCGCTATCCGCAGAAGAGCGGCATCCGTCATCTTCGGAAGGCGACGGAATACATCACCTCCAATCTGCACCGCCCGATCACCTGTTCCGAGATCGCCGCCCGCTCCGGCGTTTCGCTCAACTATCTCAACCGACTCTTTCAGGAGCAGTACGGCAGGACGATGAACGAGTACATCAACCACCTGCGCATCATCGAAGCCAAGAAGCTCATCGAGCGGACGGATATCCCGCTTTCCGAGCTTTACCGCCAGGTGGGCTATCAGACGCCGCAGAACTTCGGCAAACAGTTCCAGAAACAGGCGGGCTGTACCCCTTCCGCCTACCGCAAACAGCTCAAAGACGAACACCTTGAAAAGACGTTTGAAAAGAACTCCAACTTCGTCGCCGATCTTCCCGAATAAAATCGGCATCAGAAAAGACCCGACGGTTTTGTCGGGTCTTTTTGCAAAGTTCATATAGACGGGTGATGCATCCGGGCGGTTTTCAGATGCTTCTCAGCAAGATGCCGATCTGCACCTTTTTGATGAGGCGAAGCGGCGCAAAAACGGCGGCAAAGAGAACGAGCACGACCGCCGCAAAGAGCAGGAGATACCAAAATTCGGGTAAAAAGAAGATGACGCCGATGCCCATCGAGAGGGCAAAAAAGTTGTCGAGCAAGACAAGGAATGCCGCCGTTCCCAAACAAGAGAGAACAAATGCAAGCAAAAAGAGCATGCCCGCCTGCAACAGATAGACGGAAGCGATCTCTTTTTCCGTTTTCCCGAGCGATTTCATGATGCCGACAGCGCGGCGGTCGGAACGGATATTATCCCCCATGAACCAGAAGGCATACAGCACGGTGCAGACAAGAAGCAGCGCGCCGACTGCGAGGAAGATGATCCTGAGCGCTTCCGCATTTTCCAGGCCGTAGCGGATGAACTCGCCGATCTCCACCTCGTTATCTTCAAACTTCTCCCACGCCACGTTGCCCGCACGCATATCGTACTTGCCCATGAGGCGTTCGAAGCTCGTGTAATTTACCGAGCTCATATCGACGACGGCGCGGAAAAGACGGTTGCTTTTGACGGTGCCCGGGGCATAGATGCGGCTTTCAAAGAGGAGAGACGGGAGCGTACTTTCAAGCTGTTTGGGAAGCAGATCGGAGTCGGCGGCGCCCGTGACGGAGAGGATGAGCCCGCCCCAGTGGACCTCCTGCCCGAGCACGACGGTCTCGGGCGAACTTGTCACAAGAACGGCGCCCTCGTACGTTCCGACGGCAAGCGGGACGAAATCGGAAAGATCGTCTGCAATGCCCGCCTCATCATAGTCGAAACTCTGCCACGCCATCACATAAAGGCAGTTCGCGTTCTCCTCCAACGCCTCCTGCTGGTAGGACGTCAGATACGATACCTCGGCATTGCCCGTATAAAGGGTGAGATAAGGCACATCGTGCGACTTTGCGTACCGCCATGTGACGAGAGCCTCATTTGCAGAGAGCACGGAAACGCCCGTAAACAGTACGGTAAGGAGCAGGAAAAGAAGTAAGACGAAGAGCGCGTTCTTGAACTTAGACGCCGCCATCCTGCGGAAGGAAAAGAGCGCGGCAAGCGAACCCCCTGCTCCCCTCTCCTCCTTTTCTTCGGGAAGGGGCGAAGGCGCATTCGGCGCGGCGGGAGAAAGGCGGTCGAAGATAAGCGAAACTTCCCCGCCGTCGATGTGATATAAAATATCGCCGAACGCTTGAGCGCTCTCCTCATCGTGCGTGACGACAAGGACGAGCCGTTCCGTGGAAAGTTCTTTCAGGAGCGTAAAGACGGCTTTCGCGTTCTCTTCGTCGAGAGCGCCCGTCGGCTCGTCGGCAAGGACGAGATCGGGCTTTTTGACGAGCATGCGGGCAACGGCGACGCGCTGCTGCTCCCCGCCCGAGAGCGTGCGCGTGCGGCGGGCGGCGTATTCCCCCATCCCGACGGCGCTTAAAAGTTCGCGCGCCCTCGCCTTGGAAGCGCCCGCGAAGCGTACATTCTCTTCCGCCGTGAGATAGGGAAAGAGCCCGATGTCCTGAAAGACGTATCCGCATGCAGGCGGCTTCTCCCCGAAGGAGATACTGCCTTCCGTCGGCTCGGAAAGTCCGCCCAAGAGGTCTAAAAGCGTCGTCTTCCCGCTGCCGCTCCTGCCCACAAAAAAGACAAGGCCGCGTTCGGGGAGAGAAAGGCTGACGTTGTGAAGCGCTTTCACTTCCCCCGCTTGCGTAGAATAGCATTTCGAGACGTTGGAAAGGACGATCATGTTTACACCTCCTTTCTCATTGCCGCGGCGAGGCGGATCTTCACAAGGAGAAGCACTGCCGCCAGAAAGCCCAAAAGCGCGGCGGCGATCCCGAATGCGCCGATATAGACGAAGGGCAGAAACGTAACAAAGACGGGATAGACCAAAAAGCCCATAAACTCCACCGCAAAGATGAGGTTCATGACCCCCACGACGGCGGGCATCAGAAGCCATGCAAGGAGCACGGAAGGCAGCGTAAAGAGGCACACCGCCTTAAAATATGCAGCAAACACCTGCCCCTTGGTGAGCCCTAAGGCGCGCATGAGCGCGATCTCGCTCTTCTTTTCGCGGATCGTGGCGGTGATGAGCTGCAGGATGAGCACGAAATAGATGACGCCGAGAATGGCAGAAGCGATCCACATATAAGGGACAAGATCGTAAAGCGTATCATCGACGCGGGGGAAGGTGATGACCCAATCGCCGCCATCGGAAACGGCATAAAAACGCTCAGCACCGTGCTCGGACTTCAAGAGAAGATCGGCTTCTGAAAGCGCTCTCACCGTTTGCATGAGATCGCCATCCACAGGTACAAGAGCGGAATGGATCGCCCATATCGTCTCGTAACATCCTTCCGAAAATACAAAATCATGGTTGGCGTACAAGAGCGGGAAATGCGTATCGTACCGGCTGCCCGAAAAGCCATCCTTCACGATGCCGCCCAAGGTGAGCGTCGGCACTTCGTCGGGCGCAAACTCTTCATAGAGGAAAGTCGCATACAAGCGGAACTGCATCCCCACGCATTCCTCGACGGAAAGCCCGCTTTCAAGAAAGGGCACTTCTTCCCCGTCGATGAGCACGCAGTCATAAAACTCCCGTTCGGGGTCGCTTTCATGCCGTTCGGTCTTGCCCCAGACGACTTCATCAAGCTTTCTCCCCGTGCCCCAATTGCCTGCGTTGACATAGAAGACGTCCTCTTCAAGGGGCGCGCAGCCCTCCGTCGAAAATCCGAAGAAGTTGAGCTGTTCCAAAGAGCGCGCCTGAATGCCGATGCCGTTCACGAGCAGAACGTCCACTTCTTCGGGGAGCACTTCGCGCACCATTTGGGATACGCTCAAAGGCGGCTTCTGCCCGATTTTGAGATAGGCATAGGAATATGTATCGGGATGACTTTGCAAAAAACGCGCTTCGACTTCGGCGTCCGTTCCCCCCTGTGCGGTGAGCACGATCTCCATGCAAAGGAGCACGAGCACCGAAAGGATGACGGAGACGATGCACTTCGCTTTCCGCCCGAAAAACGCGGCAATAGCCGTCTTGGCCGCGTGATCACGCCGAATTTTCCGCACCGCCGCGCGGGGAGCATCTGTTTTGGCGGAGCGGGCTTCTTCCGCGGGTTCCCCTTCCAAAGCAGACTCTTTGCGCGTTATCTCATCCACCTGCCCGCTCTTTAAGGTGATCACGACGTCGCCGAACGCCTCGGCGCTCTCTTTATCGTGCGTGACGACAATGACAAGCCGATCGCGGGAAAGTCGTTTCAAGAGGGAAAAGAGCTCCCGAGACGTCTCCCGGTCGAAATTGCCCGTGGGCTCGTCCGCAAGCAGTACGCGGCACCCGCGCACGAGCGCCCGCGCGATGGCGACGCGCTGCAGCTGCCCGCCCGAAAGTTCGTTGACCTTTCTCTCCAAAAGCCCGCCGATGCCCAACTCTTCCGCGACCTTCTGAGGATGAGCGGAAGCGTCCGAAAAGGTGATGTTTTCCGCGACGGTGAGCGCGGGAAAGACGTTTTTCTCCTGAAAGACAAAGCTCACCGTGCGGGCGCGGTACTCATCAAGCTCGCGGGAAGACATCGAAGAAAGCGACCTTCCCTCATAGACGACTTCGCCCGAAGTCGGCTTTTCCAGCCCGCCGAGCAGATTGAGAAGCGTCGATTTCCCGCTCCCGCTCTTGCCCACGAGGAAGAAAAGCCCGCGCTCGGGAAAGCTGAGTTCAACCCCTTTGACGGCGTCGATGCGCATCCTGCCGTCCGAAAAACTCTTTTTGACATTTCTCAGTTCCAGCACGTGATCCCTCTTTTTGTATGCAGTACATACAGTCTTTGTATCTATTATACTCATCTCAGCCCATTTGTCAATAGGCATTTCAAAATTCGGCACGAAAAAACCGCCCTGAAAAAAGGAGCGGTCTTTCTATCACTTTCCAACAAATGTTACTTCAAAAGTTCGCGTTCGATGGTCTTGACGAGTTCCAAAGCGTTCGCGGTATAATAATCGGCGCCGATCTCTTTTGCGATCTCTTCGTTGAGCACCGCACCGCCCGCAAAAACGGGCGTTTTGCAGCCCGCTAAGCGGAGCGCCTCGATGGTCGAGCGCATGTTGGGCACCGTCGTCGTCATGAGCGCTGAAAGGCCCACGCAGAGCGGCTGTTCGCGCTGCACCGCCTGGACGACGCACTCGATGGGCACATCTTTGCCGAGATCGATCACTTCAAAGCCGTACGATTCGAGCACCACCTTGCAGATGTTCTTGCCGATGTCGTGCACGTCGCCCTTGACGGTCGCAAGCACCACTTTGCCGCGCCCCGCGCCCTTGCGTTCGAACTTTTCCCCGAGCACCGCAAACGCCTCTTTGGCGGCCTCCGCCGCCGCGATGAGCTGCGGAAGATAGAGCGTGCCCCGATCGTACAGCCGCCCCACCTCCTCGAGCGCGGG
>CALWCH010000022.1 GCA_944376335.1 uncultured Clostridia bacterium | reverse complement strand
TGCGCGACGACGGCGACCATCGTCTCGGGCGCGATGGCAGAGCGCACCAAGTTCCTCTCCTACTGCATCTACTCCCTTGTCATCAGTGCGGTGGTCTATCCCATCGAGGCGCACTGGGTGTGGGGCGGCGGCTGGCTGACCAATGAGATCGCGGGCGTCTACTACGTCGACTTCGCGGGCTCCTCGCTCATTCACATGGTGGGCGGTATCTCCTCCTTCATCGGCGCGCTCATCCTGGGCCCTCGCTTCGGCAAGTATCTCGACAAGAACGGCAAGCCGACGTTGAAGAGGAAGGAAGTCAAGTTCGTCCGCGCCATCCCCGGGCACAACATTCCCATCGGCGCGCTCGGCGTGTTCATCCTCTGGTTCTGCTGGTACGGCTTCAACGGCGCAGCGACCTCGGGCATGGAACAGCTCGCACAGGTGCTCGTCACGACGACCGTCGCGGCGGCGACCGGCACCATCTCCACGATGGTCTTTACCTGGATCAAGAACAAGAAGCCCGACGTCTCGATGACGCTCAACGGCTCCCTCGCAGGCCTCGTTGCCATCACGGCGGGATGCGCGAATGTCGACGTCGTCGGTGCGTTCTTCATCGGCCTTGTCGCGGGCATCCTCGTGGGCGTTGCCGTCGAAGTCATCGATAAGAAACTGCACGTCGACGACCCCGTGGGCGCCATCGCGGTGCACGGCTGCAACGGCCTGTGGGGCACGATCGCCGTCGGCCTCTTCTCGACGGGCATCAACCCCGTGGGAGATTCTGCACAGCTCGGCCTCTTCTACGGCGGCGGATTCAACATGTTGGGCGTTCAGCTGCTCGGCATCGTCTGCATCGCCGCATGGACCATCGTCTGCATGATCATCCTCTTCCAGATCCTGAAGCACACCTGCGGCATCCGCGCCGGCAAGATCGAAGAGATCGAGGGCCTCGACAAGCACGAGCACGGCCTCGTGAGCGCGTATGCGAACTTCGCACCCGTGCCGCTTGCAGCCGAGATGCTCGATCCCGACATGCCCGCAGCAGAGGGCGCGGCAAAGGCCGAAGAGGCGCCCGAAGAAGCGTCCGAAGCGCCCGAAGTACCCGAATCTATCCCCGTCGTGCATGCGTCGAAGAAGGATGAGAAGCTCACCAAGGTCGTCATCGTTGCAAAGCAGTCCAAGTTCGACGACTTGAAGGAGGCTCTCAACGAAGTCGGCGTCACGGGCATCACGGTGACGCAGGTACTTGGCTGCGGCGTCGAGAAGGGCGCGAGCGAGTACTACCGCGGCGTCAAGGTCGACATGGATCTTCTCCCGAAGGTCAAGGTCGAAGTCGTCGTCAGCAAGGTTCCCGTCGAGAAGGTCGTGGAGGCCGCCCGCAAGGCGCTTTACACGGGCCACATCGGTGACGGCAAGATCTTCGTCTACGATGTCGAGGACGTGGTCCGCGTGCGTACCGGCGAGAGCGGCTACGATGCCCTCCAGGGCGATTAATATAGCTCACCCACTCTACATAATCCAGGGAAGCGCCTCCGCTCGTTCGGGGGCGCTTCTCTTTTGTCATTACTTAAATTTATGGGGAGAGCGATATATCTCAGTCAAGCGCAGGAGTAATATAAACTACGCTTATATAATGCTTAACGAATGGCGAACGTCAAAGGGGGCGCATTTTCTTGACCGCAAAAAGCGACAAGAATATAATGAGACTATCCCTTTTTGAAAAATCACGAACAGGAGGCCTCGGGAAGCCGAGGGAATGGATTATGAGAGAAGGACAGTTTCGCGACCCTTCGGGATGCGCCGTTGTGGGCGTCATCGACCGAAGCGGCAAAAAAATGACGGGCGAAGGGATGATCCGCGCCATCGAAGTCATGCACGACCGCTCCAACGGCCTCGGCGGCGGCTTCGCGGGGTACGGCATCTACCCGCATTACAAGGACTTTTACGCCTTTCATCTCTTCTTCGATACGCAGAAGGCGCAGGAGGAGACGGAGGCGTTTTTGAAGCGCCATTTCGAGATCGTGTACTCTTCGGGCATTCAGACGCGCAAGCTCCCCTCCGTCAAGAACGAGCCCGTCATCTTCCGCTACTTTTTGGCGCCGCTGCCGAGAAAGCTCGCCGATTCGCACCTTACGGAGCGGGAATATGTCGCCCGCTGCGTCATCCGCGTCAACGCGCAAATCGAGGGGGCGTACGTCTTTTCGAGCGGCAAGAACATGGGCATCTTCAAGGGCGTTGGGTATCCCGAGGACATCGGAAGATTTTACCGCCTCGAGGAATATGAGGGCTATGCGTGGACGTGCCACGGCAGATACCCCACGAATACCCCCGGTTGGTGGGGCGGGGCGCACCCCTTCGGACTTTTGGACTTCTCCGTCGTCCACAACGGCGAAATTTCCTCGTACGATGCCAACCGCCGCTATATGGAGATGTTCGACTACAAGTGCACGCTGCAGACGGACACCGAGGTCATCACCTACATCATCGACTATCTGGTGAGAAGGCAGGGGCTGACGCTCGAGGAAGTTTCGCACGTCATCGCGGCGTCCTTCTGGTCGACCATCGAGCGCAAGGAAGAGCCTCAAAGGAGCCAGGAAGAGCTGTTGCGGCGCATGTTCCCGTCGCTGCTTGTCACGGGGCCGTTCTCCATCATCTTGGGCTTTGAGGGCGGCATCATGGGCCTCGGCGACAGATTGAAGCTGCGCTCCATGGTGTGCGCGGAGAAGGGCGATAAGGCGTATATCTCCAGCGAAGAGAGCGCGGTGCGCCTCATCGAGCCCTCACTCGATCACATCTATTCCCCTGCGGGCGGCGAACCCGTCATCTACAAACTCTATTCGGAAGGAGGGCGCGCGTGATGGAGCTGTATATCCGCCCCGACTATGAAGTCGTGAGAAATGAATCGCGGTGCATCGCGTGCCGCGTCTGCGAGCGGCAGTGCGCCAACGAAGTGCATACCTTTGACTCCGAGACGGGGCTCATGCGCTCGGATGAGAGCAAGTGCGTCAACTGCCACCGCTGCGTCAGCCTCTGCCCGACGCATGCTTTGAAAATTGTCAAGACGGACGATACCTACCGCGAGAACGCCAACTGGGAGGCGCAGACCATCCACGAGGTCTACCGCCAGGCCAACACGGGGGGCGTGCTGCTCTCTTCGATGGGCAACCCCAAGCCCTATCCCGTGTTCTGGGATAAGCTGCTCATCAATGCTTCGCAGGTCACCAACCCGCCCATTGACCCGCTTCGAGAGCCCATGGAGACCAAACTCTATTTGGGCTCCCGCAAAGTGAAGATCGAGCGCGGCGAGGACGGCCTCTTGAAGGACACCCTTCCTCCCCAGCTCAAGCTCTCCGTGCCCATCATGTTCTCGGCGATGAGCTACGGCTCCATCTCCTATAACGCGCACGAGAGCCTCGCGCGGGCGGCGGAGGAGCTCGGCACCTACTACAATACGGGTGAAGGGGGCCTCCACAAGGACTTCTACAAGTACGGCAAGAACACCATCGTGCAGGTCGCCTCGGGCAGGTTCGGCGTGCACAAGGAATATTTGGAGGCGGCGGCCGCCATCGAGATCAAGATGGGGCAGGGCGCGAAGCCGGGTATCGGCGGGCACCTGCCGGGCGCGAAGATCACCGAGGACGTCTCGGAGACGCGCATGATCCCCAAGGGCATCGACGCCATCTCTCCCGCGCCGCACCACGACATCTATTCCATCGAGGACTTAAAACAGCTCGTCGACTCGTTGAAGGAGGCGACGGAGTATAAGAAGCCCATTATCGTCAAGATCGCGGCAGTGCACAACGCGGCGGCGATCGCGAGCGGCATCGCGCGGAGCGGGGCGGACATCATCGCCATCGACGGCTACCGCGGCGGCACGGGCGCGGCACCCACGCGCATCCGCGACAACGTGGGCATCCCCATCGAGATGGCGCTTGCGCAGATCGACTCCCGCCTGCGGGAAGAGGGCATCCGCGACAACGTCTCCCTCGTCGTGGGCGGCTCGGTGCGTTCGAGCGCGGACGTCGTGAAGGCGATCGCTTTGGGCGCAGACGCCTGCTACATCGGCACGGCGGCGCTGCTTGCACTCGGGTGCCATCTGTGCCGCTCCTGCCATACGGGCAAGTGCAATTGGGGCATTGCGACGCAGCGGCCTGACCTCGTCAAGCGCCTCAATCCCGACCTCGGGTATAAGCGCCTCGTCAACCTCGTCTCGGCGTGGAAGCACGAGATCGAGGAAATGATGGGCGGCATGGGCATCAACTCTTTGGAGGCCCTCCGAGGCAACCGCCTCATGCTGCGCGGCATCGGGCTTACCGATACCGAACTTAAGCTGCTCGGCGTGCGCTACGCGGGCGAATCGCTGTAAGGGGGAGTTATGAAACGCATTTACGTCAATGAAAAGTGGTGCCTCGGGTGCCATCTCTGTGAATATGAGTGCGCCTACGCGAATTCCGGTATTGCCGACATGGTGCGGGCGCTCAAGGGCAAGACCATCCACCCCCGCGTGCAGGTGGACGAGGAGGGGGATATCCACTTCGCCGTCAACTGCCGCCACTGCACCGACCCCATCTGCGTCAAGAGCTGCATCTCGGGCGCGCTTACAAAGGGAGAGGACGGCATCGTGCGCATCGATCAAAATAAGTGCGTCGGCTGCCTCACCTGCGTGCTCGTCTGCCCGTACGGCGCGGTGCTGCCCTCGCCCGAGGGCCACGCCGCCATGAAGTGCCAGCTCTGCACCGACAATATGATGGGCGAGCCCAACTGCGTCAAGCACTGCCCGAACGGAGCGATCGTCTTGGGAGAGAGGGATGCACTATGAAGAAATACCAATATGTGATCATCGGCGGGAGCATTGCCGCCGTCGCCGCCATCGAGGGCATCCGCTCTGTCGATGGGGCGGGGAGCATTCTCGTCATCGGCGAGGAAAATCATATCGCCTACGGGCGGCCGCTCATCTCCTATTATCTGTTGGGCGAGACCGACCTTCCCCGCATGGACTACCGCCCCGCAGACTTCTATGAGAAGAATAAGGTGGAATGTATGCTTGGCGTGCGCGCCGCTGCCGTCCACCCCGAAGAGAAGACGGTGGAACTTGTTGGCGGCGAGAAAGTGGGGTATGAAAAACTGCTCGCTGCGACGGGCTCCCGCCCCTTCGAGCCGCCCATGTCGGGCATCGAACGCGTCAAAGAGCGCTTCTCCTTTATGACGATGGACGATATGCTGGCGCTGGAGAGGGCGCTCTCCCCCGAAAAGCGGGTGCTCATCGTGGGCGCGGGGCTCATCGGGCTCAAGTGCTTCGAGGGCATCGCGGCGCGCGTCAAGCATACGGCGATCGTCGACCTCGCGCCCCGCATCCTCCCGAGTATTCTCGACGAGACGGGCGCGAAGATGGTACAGCGCGTTCTGGAAGCGCATAACGCTGCTTTCTATCTTGCGGACAGCGTTGCGCATTTCGACGAGCACAAGGCAACGCTCAAGAGCGGAAGGGAAGTGGAATTTGATATCCTCGTCACCGCCGTGGGCGTTCGGCCGAATGTGGAACTTATAAAAGAGGCGGGCGGGGAAGTGAGTCGCGGCATCGCCGTCGACGAAGGCGGCAGGACGACGCTTCCCGACATCTTTGCGGCGGGCGACTGCGCGGAGAGCTTCGACATCACGAGCGGCACCAAGAAGATTTTGGCGCTCCTTCCCAATGCGTACTTTCAGGGGCACGCGGCGGGCGTCAATATGGCGGGCGGCGAGGAAACCCTCACCAATGCCGCGCCCTTCAATTCCATCGGCTTTTTCGGCACGCATGTGATGACGGCGGGCTGTTACGAGGGCGAGGCGCACATCGATAAGACGCAAAATACCTATAAAGTACTCTTTGTGAAGGACGGCGTTCTCAACGGGTTTATCCTTGTAAATCTTCCCGAGCGGGCGGGCATCTACACGATGCTGCTTCGGAAGCGCATCCCGCTCGAAGAGACCGACTTCAAGGCGCTCGAAGCTGCCCCGAAGTGGAGCGCGCTCCCCAAGGAGATGCGCCGCGACTTTGCAAGGGAGGTATAGTTATGAAAATTCTTGCAAACGGCATGCACTATTCCGCCCTCAATGCGGCGGTGAGAATGGCAGAGGACGACGTGGAGATCGTCAACTGCATCGGCCAGCGCTACATCGGCGCGGGGCTCTTACGGCGGCAGATCGTCATCCACGGCACGCCCGGGAATGCGCTCGGGGCGTATCTCAATGGCGCGGAAGTGCGCATCGACGGCAACGTGCAGGAGGCGACGGGCGACACGATGAACGCGGGCGTCATCGAAGTGCACGGCAGCGCGGGCGACGCGACGGGGTACGCGATGCGCGGCGGGAAGATCTTCATCGAGGGCGATGTGGGCTACCGCTGCGGCATCCACATGAAGGCGTTCCGCACCCAAAAGCCCGCCATCGTCATCGGCGGAAGGGCGGGGAGTTTCCTCGGCGAATACCAGGCGGGCGGCACCATCGTCGTGCTCGGCGAGCATTTGAACGGCAAGCCCATTGTGGGCAACTTCTGCGGCACGGGCATGCACGGCGGGGAAATTTATCTCCGAACGGACGAACTTTCGGCGGCGCTCCCCGCGCAGGTGAAGGCGGAGCGCGTCGAGGGCGAGCTCTCGGAAGAGGTGACAGCGCTTATAAAGGAGTGGTGCGCCCGCTTCGGGAGAGAGGAAGAGGGGTATCTGAATTGCGTCTACTATCGCCTCACCCCCAATGCCGATAACCCCTACAGGCAGATGTACACGCCCAACTGAGGTAAGACATATGATCCGCGTGCTCTTGCGCTGTGAGTTTGAGACGGCGAAAAAAAGGCTTTTGGAAAAGTTCGAAGAGAACGGCTTTTGCGTCGTCGAAGAGGGCGAGGATGCGGCGCTCTTTGTGCCCAGACTCACCCGCACGGGGTGGGAGCGGGAGGTCATCGAGCTGAGCGCAAGGTGCGGCACGGCCGTGCTCGTAAAGAGGGAGAGCGTTCCCCTCGCCGAGAAACTGCTTGCGGGCAGCGGGGCGGCGGTGCTCCCTTCGGACGTCTCGCTCCCCGTCCTTCTGGGCGTTTTACGCGCCGAGGCGAAGGCGGGCGAGCGGCTGTTCGCCGTGAGCGGAGAAATAGACCGCCTTCGGGAAAAACTGCGCGCGGAGAAGCTCGTCGCGCGGGCAAAGCTCGTCCTTGTAGAGCGGGGCATGACCGAGGAGGAGGCGCACCGCTTCCTCGAAAAGCAGGCGATGGACAGGCGCATCTCCCGCGCCGCCGTCGCAGAAGAAGTTTTAAGAGGTAACTGAAGATGTGTTCGATCTTTTGCATCACCGAAAAGCAGGCGGATGAGAAGCTGCTTTCGGAGTGTTTTTATAGGACGGTCTCGCGCGGGCCGGATATGAGTGATATCAAGGAGCTCCCCACGGGCTATATGGGCTTTCACCGCCTCGCCATCATGGGGCTCACTTCGGAGGGCATGCAGCCCTTTGCGCGGGGGAAGGATGTGCTCGTCTGCAACGGCGAAATTTACGGCTTCCGCCCCTTAAAAAGGCAGCTCGAAGAGAAGGGGTACGCCTTTGCCTCGGACAGCGACTGCGAAATTTTGCTCCCTTTATACCGCGAATACGGCGTGAAGATGTTTAAAATGCTGGATGCGGAGTACGCCCTCGTCCTCTATGACGGGGAAAAGGGCAAATACATCGCCGCGCGCGACCCCATCGGCATCCGCCCGCTCTACTACGGCTATACGGAGCATGGCGCCATCACCTTTGCGAGCGAGCCCAAGAACCTCGTGGGGCTTGTCAAGCAAATTTTCCCCTTCCCCCCGGGGCACTACTATGAGGACGGCGCATTCATTTGCTATTCGGACATCGCCGCCGTCTCTTCCTACCACGACGAGGGGCTCGATGAGATCTGCAAGGGTATCAGAGAGCGGCTCATCGCGGGCGTTGAAAAGCGGCTCGACAGCGACGCGCCCTTAGGGTTCCTGCTTTCGGGCGGGCTGGACAGCTCCCTCGTCTGTGCCATCGGGGCGAAGATATTGAAGAAGCCTATCCGCACCTTTGCCATCGGCATGGAGAAGGATGCCATCGACTTGAAGTATGCGAAGATCGTTGCGGACTACATCGGCGCCGAGCACACCGAAGTCTATATGACGCCCGAGGAAGTCATCGGCTCTTTGGAAGAGGTCATCAAGGCTTTGGGAACGTATGATATCACCACCATCCGCGCGTCGATGGGCATGTATCTTCTCTGCAAGGCCATCCACCGCACGACGGACATCCGCGTGCTGTTGACGGGAGAAATTTCCGACGAGCTCTTCGGCTATAAATATACCGACTTCGCGCCCTCTGCCGAGGAATTTCAGAGGGAGTCCGAGAAGCGCGTGCGCGAGCTTCATATGTACGACGTGCTGCGCGCCGACCGCTGCATCTCCGTCAATTCGATGGAGGCGCGCGTGCCCTTCGGCGACCTGGAGTTCGTCAAGTATGTTATGAGCATTGCGCCCGAACGCAAGCGCAACACCTACGGGAAGGGGAAGTACCTCCTTCGCCGCGCGTTTGAGGGAGATTGGCTCCCGCCCGAAATTCTGTGGCGCGAGAAGGCGGCGTTCTCGGACGCGGTGGGGCACTCGATGGTGGACGATCTCAAGGCGTATGCCGAGAAGAAGTACGGCGGCGACTGGCAAGAGCGGGCAGAGAAGTATGCCTATCACGCGAAGCCGTTCACGAAGGAGAGCCTTCTCTACCGCGAAATTTTCGAGAAGTATTACCCCGGGCAGGCCAACATGATCAAAGATTTTTGGATGCCCAACCGCGCGTGGGAGGGGTGCAATGTCACCGACCCCAGCGCGCGTGTCCTTTCCAACTACGGCGACAGCGGCAAATAAAAACGGCACAGACTGTGCCGTGCCGTATCGCGGAAAATTCCTCCGCTGCTCCCTTCGGGGAGCTTTTTTATTCGTCTTTTGTGCCCTCGGGGGCGTGCTCTTCGGGCGATTTGGGGGGAGGTGTGCCCGCCGAGACTGCCGCCTCTCTGTTCCTCCGCTTTTGGCGCACCGCGTCGCGGACTACCTCGAAGATGCTGATGCCGATGCCCGAGAGGATATAGATGTAGTAGGTGAAGAACCGCCAAACGAGCACCACCCAGCCGAGCATGGGCTGGATGCCGCTCACCGTCGCGAAGATGAGCGAGCCCGTCGCCTCCATGGCGCCCGTGTTGCCGGGCGTGGGGATGAGCAGCGCCGTATAGCGCGTGAGCGTGCTCAGGCAGAGGATCTGCATAAACAGCTCAAAGGTGGGCTCGACTTCGCTCACCGCCAATACCACAAAGAAGGGGATGGCGTAGTTGATGAGCGTCTCTAAAATGCAGAGCAAAAAGAGGGGGAGGCATTGAAGGAACTTCTTTGCGAACAGCTTCATCGCGCCGCTGTACTCGAGGAGCGCGTTGACGCACTTCTTGGTCGCCCTGTATTTGCGCTTGACGATGTGCAGTTTTGCCAGCAGCCCCACCGCCCCGACGACGAGGCGCATCATTTTTTTCGGGAAGATGGTGAAGAGCAGGATGATGACGGGGATGGAGCCGTTGAGCGCGAGCGAGACGGCGGCAAGGATGAGCATCATCTTGGAGGCGATGTTGCCGGGCACGAACTCGGGCGTGAGAACAAGCAGGGCGATGGAGATGAAGGTGACGACGAGCGAGCTTGCGATGTATCTTATGAGGGGGATGGCGGAGGCGACGCCGCCGGGCACATCCTTTTTATGCAGATAGACGATCTGGAACGCCTGCCCGCCCATGCTTAAGGGGGTGATGCCGTCGTAGTACTTCCCCAAAAACATCGTCTTGATGGAGACGCGCACGCGGAATTTGCCCGTGGAGACCTTCAAAAGATAGGCGTACTTGGCGCTCTCCACGATGAGATAGCAAAGGAGCCCCGCAATCAGCAGGGCGAAATAGCGCCAGTCGATGAGCTTTAAGAATTGGATAAACCCCACGCGTTCGTGTTCGTCGCCTGCCACATAGCTACCGATGGAGAACATGAGGTAGACGGAGAAGGCGATGAGCGCGAGCATCAAGACCGTCTTGATGAGCCAGGAGCGAACTTGGGCGCGCGACTTCGGCCGCATGCCTTCCTTGGGCAGCGGCGGCTCTGTCTGATTGCAGTTGGGGATCTCCTGTTCGGGCATACTCCCTCGGTGAAACGAAATATTGCGCGCTTGGCGTGCGTATTATGTTAGCACTTTTCTTACAAAAAGGCAAGGGGAAATGCGTGAAAATCGTATGTCTTTCCGCTCAACTCTTTGGCGGGCTTTCGTCTTGTTCGTTTTCGTTAGGCGGCGGTTCGGGGGCAGGGAGGGCGGCTTTTGGCACTTCCTGCACCTTCTTTGCAAGGTGATGAGAGACAAGCTGTTTTCCCACCGCCGCGCCGATGATGATGACGTAGCCGACAAGGCTGTACACATCGGGCACCTGCTCAAGAAAGAAGAAGCCGAGGACTGCCGCAAAGAGCACCTGCGAGTAGTCAAACACGGCAATTTCTTTGGCAGGGGCGAAGCGGTATGCCGCCGTGATGCAGAACTGCCCGCCCGTCGCGGAGACGCCCGCCATAATGAGCGAAAACCACTGGAAGGGGGTCATGGGCTCGTAGAAGGCGATGAAGAAGGGGAGCGCGACGAGCGTGGAGAAGGCGGAAAAGAAAAAGACGGTCATCATGCCGCGCTCGCCCTTGACGCCGAGCACGCGCACGCAGGTGTAGGCAAAGCCCGCGCAGGCGCCGCTCAAAAAGCCCGCGACGGCGGGGAGCGACTGCATCGTGAACGTCGGCTTCACCACGAACATCGCCCCTGCAAAGGCGAGGACGACGAAGGCAACTTCATACGCTTTCGGCTTCTCTTTCAGAAGAAACACCGAAAAGAGGATGGCGAAGAAGGGGGAGAGTTTGTTTAGGATGGAGGCGTCGGAGATGCTGCCGATGGCGTCGATGGCGTAGAAATTGAGAATGACGCCGATAAACCCGATGGCGGCGCGCAAAAAGAGCCAAAGAAGGCTCTCTTTGCTCTTGATGCGGAATTTTTCCTTGGTAAAGAGCAGGAGCACGAAGACGACGCCCGTCGCGATCAGGTTGCGGAAGAATACCTTCTGCATGACGGGGAGCTCGCCCGCGAGGTTGACGAATAAGTTCATGAACGCGAAGCAGAGCGCCGCGCCCAAAATAAAGAGGACGCCCACTCCCTTGCGCTTCAGCGATGTGTGCATATGAACAGTATATGCCTTTCATTAAAAAAAGTCAAGCGGGAGGGCGGCGGGCGCTTGAACGGACGCGAAAAAGGTGGTATAATGGGCGCATGAAATGCTGTTCGGAGAGAAGAATATGAGCGTTTATACCCTCGTGACGGGCGCAACGGGCGGGCTCGGCGGGGCGTTTGTCAAAGAGCTTGCAAGAAGGGGGCAGCCGCTCTATCTCACGGGGAGGAATCAAGAAAAACTTGCCGCCCTCAAGGAAGAGCTCCTGCATAGCCACCCTGCGCTGCCGGTGAAGATCGCCGTGTGCGATCTTTCGAACGAGGCCTCCCGCCGCGTGCTCTATGCCGCGTTTGAGCGCGAAAACGTGAAATTCTGCCGCCTTGTGTATGCCGCGGGAGCGGACATTCAGAAGCCTTTCGAGGAATATACCGAGGAAAAGCTCACCTTTCAGGCGCGCGCCAACTTCGAGGGGGCGGTCTCCGTCGCCCGCGCCGTGCTTGCAAGAGGAGAGGGGAAGCAGGAGCTCCTGTTCGTGGGGAGCGTGTCGGGGCTGTATCCCATGCCCTATTTTGCGCTCTACAGCGCCGCGAAGAAGGCATTGTGGCAGTTTGCGGCGGCTTTGAGGGTGGAGCTCAAGGGGAGAGCCAATGTTACCTGCGTGCAGCCGGGCGCCATCCCGACGCGCGAGGACGTGAAGGAGAACATCCGCACGCAGGGGCTGTGGGGGAAGCTCGCCGCGCTCCCGCCCGAAACGGTCGCAAAAAAGAGCCTTGCTGCCGTCGCCAAAAACCGCCGTTCGCCCGTTATCGGCTTTTGGAACAAGCTCATGCACGGTTCGACGGCGCTGCTGCCGCTCTCATGGAAGATGAAGTTCATCGCAAAGCGCTGGAGCAAGACAAGAAAGGACGCGTTTTAAGCGCCCTTCCGGGTAAAACCTCTCCGCCGTCAGCGCGCCTTTGAACATAAAAAACCCGCCGTGCGGCGGGCTTTTGCTATTTCTTCCTCTTGTATTCTTCCTCTTCCTCGGGCGAGGAGAAGGAGAAGTCTGCCTGCGGGCAGCGGGTCAAAAGTTCCTGCGTGAAGTTCTCAAATTGAGAGGGCGCGATGACGACCGCCGTGTAGGTAGGCTTTTCCCCCTCGAAGTAGAGGGCGAGCTTTTGGCTTCCGCGGAAGAGGTGGATGTGGCGAAGCTCCTTTAACGGATATTTCACGGGGATGAGGCCGAGCTTTAAGGTGACATTTTTATCGTCGATGACGTACTCCGAGCGGACGAGGAAGGAGGCGAGCAGCACCGTGAGGACGATGGCGACCAAAAAGAGGATGATGTACTGCACCCAGCCGAGCGCGGAGAAGGCGCCGTCCATAAGGAAGGCGGAAAACCGCCAGACGGTGAGGGCGAGCCCCGCGAGTGAGAGCATAAGCCCCGCCCAGAAGAGGGCGAGCATCAGGGGCGTAAAACGGAAGGGATAGCGCTTTTGATCTTTCATACCTTGAGTATAAAGCATTGCGCCCGAAAATGCAATGGTTTTTCTCGAAAAGTAAAAAAACGCCGCACAATTTGCGTTTGGAGCGGGCGAATACTTGTAATCACGCGCAAAAATTGATATAATAAATATAATTTCGACTTTTACCCCGAGGAGGAGATCATATGGTAAAACTCATCAGACAGGGCGTCTATTATATGGAGGGCAGGCTCGTCAAGGAGTCGCAGGCGTTCATGACGTCGGACAAGAAGGCGGAGGGTAAGACAGGCACCATCGCCTATTGCATCTTAAGGGCGCACAATACGGGCACGGACGAGGCGCTCCGTCTTCGTTTCGATGCGCTCGCCTCGCACGATATCACCTATGTCGGCATCATTCAGACCGCCAAGGCGAGCGGGCTTACAGAGTTTCCCATTTCCTATACGCTCACCAACTGCCACAACTCGCTGTGCGCCGTGGGCGGCACCATCAACGAAGACGACCACCTCTTCGGCCTTTCTGCCGCCAAGAAGTACGGCGGCGACTATGTGCCCGCCCACCTTGCCGTCATTCATCAGTACATGCGCGAGATGCAGGCAAAGTGCGGGGCGATGATCCTGGGCTCCGACTCGCACACCCGCTACGGCGCTTTGGGCACGCTCGCGATCGGTGAGGGTGGCGGGGAGCTTTCCAAGCAGCTTTTAAAGCAGACCTACGACGTCGCCCGCCCCGACGTGGTCGCCGTTTACCTCAAGGGGAAATTGAGAAAGGGCGTGGGCCCGCAGGACGTGGCGCTCGCGCTCGTCAAGGCGACGTTCTCGAAGGGCTTCGTCAAGAATAAAATTTTGGAGTTCATCGGCCCCGGCATCCGCAACCTTTCGATGGACTTCCGCAACGGCATCGACGTCATGACGACGGAGACGACCTGCCTCTCCTCCGTCTGGGAGACGGACGAGAAGACGCGGGAGTACTTCGAAGAGCACGGCCGCCCCGAGGCGTACCGCGAACTCAAACCCAAAGAGGGCGCCTACTACGATGCGGGCATCACCATCGACCTTTCCCGCGTCGAGCCCATGATCGCGCTGCCCTTCCACCCCTCCAATGCCTACACCATCCGCGAGTTCCTCGAAAACCCTGTGGACATCCTTGCAAAGGTCGAGGCGCAGGGGCGCAAGATCAAGGGGGATGACAGCTTCACCCTTACCGATAAGGTGAAGGACGGCAAGGTGTACGTCGACCAGGGCATCATCGCGGGCTGTGCGGGCGGCATGTACGAGAACATCGCCGAGGCCGCCGAAATTTTGCGCGGCAAGGACATCGGCACCGACTTCTCCTTCAGCGTGTATCCTTCCTCCCAGCCCGTCTATAAGTGCCTGACGGAGAACGGCTATACTGCCATGCTCATGGAGACGGGCGCCATCTTAAAGACTGCGTTCTGCGGCCCCTGCTTCGGCGCGGGCGACGTTCCCGCCAACAACTGCCTCTCCATCCGCCATACGACGCGCAACTTCGAGAACCGCGAGGGCAGCCGTCCCAAGGACGGCCAGCTCGCAGCCGTCGCCCTCATGGACGCCCGCTCCATCGCGGCAACCGCTGCAAACGGCGGCGTTTTGACTTCGGCGCTCGATTACGACTACACCCGCCGCATCAAGAAGTACCGCTTTGACGGCGAAATCTATCAAAAGCGCGTCTACCACGGCTGGGGCAATGCCAAAAAGGACGAGCCGCTCGTCTACGGCCCCAACATTGCCGACTGGCCCGAGCAGATCGCCCTCGGCGAGCATCTTTTGATGCGCGTCGTGTCCGTGCTCACCGACCCCGTGACGACGACGGACGAGCTCATTCCCTCGGGCGAGACCTCGTCCTACCGCTCCAATCCCTTAAAGCTTTCGGAGTTCACGCTCTCGAGAAAGGATCCTTCCTACGTTGCAAGGGCGAAGGAAGTGAAGGCGGACGAACTTTCTCGCCGCGAGACGGGCTCCCTTCCCGAGGAAGTGCTCTCCGCGCTCGGCACATTCAAGCCCGCGGAGGGCGCCATCTACGGCAGCGTCGTTGTGAGCAATTCCCCGGGCGACGGCTCGGCGCGCGAACAAGCGGCCTCCTGCCAGCGCGTGTTGGGGGGTGTTGCTAACATCTGCAAACAGTACGCCACCAAGCGCTACCGCTCCAACCTCATCAACTGGGGCATGCTGCCCTTTACGGCGCAGAAGTTTGACTTGAAGGTGGGCGACTTTGTCTACATCGAGAACGTCCGCTCGCTGCTTGCAGGCGGCGAGGAACGTTTTATCGCCAAGGTCATCTCGGAGGGCAAGACGCACGACATCGCCCTCGAGACGGGCGCCCTCACCCCCGACGAGCGGAAAATTTTGCTTGCGGGCTGCCTCATCAACTACAACCGCGCGAGGAACTGACGATGGGACTTGCGTTTGAAGAATACCGCCGCGAATTCGACCTTACGCCCTATCCCCGCCCCGCCCTCGTCGAAAGCGAGGAGGAGAAGATGGAGCGGTGTGACCGCATCCTCAAGTTTCTTCTGCGCGAGCGCGGCATGATCGCGGCGTTCAGCTCCACCTATCAGCGCAAGCGGGGCGTCATCCGTGAGTATATGAACACCCGCAACCCGCTGCCCGTGCCCTTCGACGTGCTCGCCGACCAGGACGCGCTCTTCTGGATGGAGAGCGTGGAGCGCGGCATCGTGCAGGCTGACGACATTCCCGAAATTAAGTATAACATCGCCCACTGGCAGGGGGATATCACCCGCCTTCAGGCAGACGCCATCGTCAACGCGGGGAATACCTCGCTTTTAGGCTGCTTTCTCCCCGGGCACAACTGCATCGACAACGTCATTCACTCCGCTGCGGGCATGCAGCTCAGGGCGGACTGCGCACGCCTCATCGCCCTGCAGGGGCACGAGGAGGAGATCGGCGACGCCAAGCTCACGCGGGCGTATAACCTCCCCGCGAAGTACGTCATCCACACCGTCGGCCCGCGCGTGGGGAGAGAGGTGACCGCCGAACAGCGCTCGCAGCTTCGCTCCTGCTACAATTCGGTGTTCGATCTCGCCGAAGAGGCGGGCTGCAAACATGTGGCGGTGTGCTGCGTCTCGACGGGCGTCTTTAACTTCCCGCGCGAAGAGGCGGCGGAGATCGCGGCGGGCGCGGCCGTCAACTGGAAGCTGCGCCATAAGGATAGCGAGATGAAGATCATCTTCGATACCTTCCTCGACGCCGACGCGAAGGTCTACGAAAACATCTTAAAGATGATCTGAGGCGGGCGTATGAAGAAGTATGTGATCGCGCTCGACGCGGGCACGACGAGCGTGCGGGCGATGGTCTTTGACCTTGAAAAGCGGCAGTTTATCTTCACGGCGCAGCAGGAGGTGGGGCAAAGTTTTCCCCAAAGCGGCTGGGTGGAGCAGGACGCGAGCGAAATTTACTTTAAGGCGAGTTACGTCTTAAACAGCTGCAGAAAGGCCGTCTCGGAGCACGACGTTGCGGGCATCGGCATTGCCAACCAGCGCGAGACCGTCGTTTTGTGGGACAGGGAGACGGGGGAGCCCGTGGCGCCCGCCATCGTGTGGCAGTGCCGAAGAACGAGCGAATTCTGCGCCTCTATCCCCAAGGAGATGCGCGAAAAAATAGCGGCAAAGACGGGGCTTCCCGTCGACCCGTACTTTTCGGCAAGCAAGATCCGCTGGCTTCTCGACAACAGTTCGGGGGCGCGGGAGCTCTTAAAGTGTGGCCGTCTGATGGCGGGCACGGTGGACAGCTTTCTCATCTATCGTTTGACGGAGGGGAAGAGCTTTGTCACCGACCACACCAACGCCTCCCGCACCATGCTCTTCAATATCCACACGATGGACTGGGATGGCGAGCTTCTAAATTATTTTCAAATTCCGCGCGCTATCCTGCCCGAAGTGCGCTCCTCGGATGCGCGCATGGGGGAGACGAGGCTGGGCTCTCAGACCCTTCCCATCGCGGGCGTGGCGGGGGATCAGCAGGCGGCGCTCTTCGGCCAGGCGTGCGTCAATCGCGGCGATACGAAGGTCACCTACGGCACCGGGCTATTTATGCTCTTCAACACGGGGGAGACGTGCGTGCGCTCCGAGAGCGGGCTCATCACGACGATCGGCTATACGCTGGGAAAAAGGACGCGCTATGCCCTCGAGGGGAGCACCTTCAACGCAGGCAGCGGCATCCAGTGGCTGAGAGACGGCCTGGGGTTTATCTCTTCGAGTGCGGAGAGCGAGCCCATGGCGGCATCCGTGCCCGATGCGGGCGGCGTCTATTTTGTTCCCGCCTTTACGGGGCTGGGCGCGCCCTATTGGCGGAGCGATGCGCGGGGGCTGTTTTCGGGCATCACGCGCGGCACCACGCGGGCGCACCTCGTGCGGGCGGTCTTAGAGAGCATTGCGTATGAAGCTAAGGAGCTCTCCGTCTGCATGGAAAAGGACAGCGGCTTGAAGCTCGGCTGTTTGAAGTGCGATGGGGGAGCGTCCGCCAACGACCTTCTGATGCAGTTTCAGGCAGACCTCTTGCATATCCCCGTCGACCGCCCGAAGGAACGCGAAAGTACCGCCCTCGGCGCAGCGCTCTTATGTGCGTGCGCGCTGGGTCTTGCCGATGAAGATACCGCATCCTCGATGCGGGTGCGCGAACGGCTGTTTTTGCCCTCCGAAAATAAAAAGAAGTTCGACGAGCTGTATTTGGGCTATTTGCAGGCAGTTCGGCGCTCGCTCCTTTGAAAAATGGCAGTTTGCATAGTACTATGCGTGACATAATATAGATAATCTATCATAATAATTTGAAAAATCTTCTCGTCTCGGGGAGATTTTTTTACTTTCACGCCGAGGTGCGCCTTCCGCATACGATGTCGAAGAAAGAAAATTCGGGGGAGGTGCGATGAGATATTTCGGCACGGACGGCTTTCGCGGGCGGGCAAATTGCTCTCTCACGGCGGAGCATGCCTTTCGCATCGGCAGGTTTTTGGGGTGCGAGGCGAAGGGCGGGAGGGTAGTCATCGGCAAGGATACCCGCCGTTCTTCCTATATGCTTGAGTATGCGCTCGCGGCGGGGCTGAATGCCTCGGGCGCCGACGCCTATTTGCTGCATGTGACGACGACGGCGTCTGTTTCGCACCTCGTGCGGACGGAGGGGTTCGACTTCGGCGTGATGATCTCAGCGAGCCACAACCCCTTCGAGGACAACGGCATCAAGCTGTTTTCCGCGGGCGGGGAGAAGTGCCCGGATGAGTGTCTGCTTCGCGCCGAGGGCTATCTTGCGGGGGAATTTTCCCTTCCCCTTGCGGAGGGGGAGCGGGTCGGCCGCACCGTCGATCATGTGGCGGGGCGCAACCGCTATTTGGGGAATTTGCTCTCGCTTGTCGGCGGCTCCTTCCGCGGCTATAGGGTGGGGCTCGACTGCGGAAATGGGAGTGCGTGGGCGCTCGGGCGTACCGTGTTCGAGGCGCTTGGGGCGGAAGTCAAGGCTCTCGGCGTCTCCCCCGACGGGTGCAACATCAACGAAAATTGCGGCTCTACCTGCCCCGAGAACCTGCGGGAGCTTGTCAAAAGAGAGGGGCTGGATCTGGGCTTTGCCTTTGACGGCGATGCCGACCGCTGCATTGCCGTGGACGAGGGCGGGCGCATCGTGGACGGCGATGGCATTTTGTATCTCTCGGCGCGGGCGATGAGGGCGCACGGGGAGCTCGGCGGGGGCGTCGTGGGCACGGTGATGAGCAATCTTGGGCTCGTGCGCTCGCTCGAACGGGAGGGCATTTGCTGCTATCTCTCGGGCGTGGGAGACCGCTTTGTCGCGGAGGAGATGGCCTCGCGCGGGTGCATGCTGGGCGGGGAGCCGTCGGGGCACGTCATCTTCCGCAAGTATGCGGTGACGGGCGACGGCATCCTCACGGCGCTCATGGTGATGGAAACGATGCGGCGCGCAAAGTGCCCGCTCTCCTGCCTTTTAGAGGGGCTGGAGCTGCTGCCGCGCGTCGAAAAAAACGTGCGCGTTTTAGACAAAGCGGCGGCAATGCGGGCGGCGAACGGCGTGCTCCAAGAGGCAAAGGCCCTGCTGACGGGCGGGCGGGTGCTGGTGCGGCCGTCGGGAACGGAACCCCTTGTCCGCATCTTGGCGGAGGGGGAGAGCGCGGCGATGTGTGAGCAAGCGGCGGCGCGCGTCGAGAGGGCGATTCGGGAGGCGGGCGTATGTGCGGGATCGTAGGGTATGTCGGGAAAGAGCGTGCGGCGCCCGTTCTCTTGGAAGGCTTAAAAAAACTGGAGTACCGTGGGTACGACTCGGCGGGCATCGCGACGCTCTCTGCAGGCAAACTGCAAGTCGCAAAGCGCAAGGGGCGGGTGGAGGGGCTCGCTTCGGCGGCTCAAACCCTGCAGGGAAACATCGGCATTGCGCACACCCGCTGGGCGACGCACGGCGCTCCGAGCGAACGCAACGCGCACCCCCATGTGTATCGCGGCATCGCGGTGGTGCACAACGGCATCATCGAGAACGCCAAGGAACTGCGCGAAGAATGTGAGGCGAAGGGGGAGGTCTTTTCTTCGGAGACGGACAGCGAGGTCATCGCCCATCTCATTGCGGAGACCTACCGCGGAGACCTGCTTTTGGCGGTGAAGGAGGGGACTGCGCGGCTCAAGGGCTCCTACGCCATTGCGGTTTTGTGTGAGGGTGCGGGGAACGTCATTGCCGCGGCGAAACGGGGGAGTCCGCTCCTCGCGGGGAAGGGGGAAAGGTGCGTTTTGGCGAGCGATCTTCCCGCGGCGGCTGCCTTTGCAAAAGAGGTCTATGCGCTCAAGGACGGGGAATTTGCCCTGCTGAAAGGGAATGAAGTGCGCCTCTTTGACGGGGAACTCAACGAAATCAGGCGGGAACCGCTCAAATTCGACCTCAAAGAGGAGGATGGGGGGAAGAACGGCTTTTCGCACCATATGCTGAAAGAAATGGCGGAGATTCCCGCTTCCATCGCCAATTCCCTCGTCAATTTGCAGGCGAAATCGCGTTTTTCGCCAATTTGCATAGTACTATGTCAGACATACTATATCCAAATTGTCGCCTGCGGCACGGCCTATCACAGCGGCGTTGCGGCGAAGGCTGCCATCGAGGCGCTCTCTCGGGTTCCCGTTGAAGTGTGTATCGCGAGCGAGTACCGCTATAGAGACCCCATTGTAAGGAAGGGAACGCTCGTCATTGCCGTCAGTCAGAGCGGGGAGACGGCGGATACCATCGCGGCGGCAAAATGCGCCAAGGAGAAGGGGGCGAAGGTGCTTGCCCTCACCAATGTGCCCTATTCCTCGCTCACGGAAGTTTGCGATTTTTGCATTTATACGCATGCGGGCAGGGAGGTGGCCGTCGCTGCAACGAAAAGTTTTATGGCGCAGCTTGCCGCCCTCTTTTCCCTCGCCTCGGCGCTCGCGGAGCTGAAGGGGAGAAGTGCCCCGCCGCTCGCCCCCTTTCCCGCCCTTGCGGAGGACGCGCTTGCCCGCTCCGAACGGGTGAAGGGGTGGGCGAAGGCTTTGCGGAGCGCCAAGAGCGTCTATTTCATCGGCAGAGGCTATGACTATGCGGCGGCTCTTGAGGGCAGTCTCAAATTAAAGGAAGTGAGCTATCTCCCCGGGGAGGGGTACCCTGCAGGGGAGCTCAAGCACGGCACTTTGGCGCTCGTGGGCGCGGATACCCCCGTTGTCGCCATTGTGGGCGATAAGCGCATTGCCGAAAAGACGATGAACGCCGTCCATGAAGTGCGCTCGCGCGGGGCACGCGTCTTTTTGGTGACAACGATCGAGGACCTCGGCGCGGGTATATTGCCCCTAGAGGATATCTTAACGCTTCCTTCGTGCGAGGCGGTCTTCTCGCCCCTTCTCACCGTCATTCCGCTGCAGATGCTCGCCTATGAGACGGCCGTCCTTCTCGGAAATGACCCCGACAAGCCGCGAAATTTGGCAAAGAGCGTCACGGTGGAGTGAGCGGGCGGGCGCGCGGCATCGGCAAAATTTTGCAAAAAAACGGATACGCGCTTGTATCCGTTTTTTCCTGTCGTTGCGGCGGCCTATTAGGCGCCCTGCAATTAGCCCACGCGGCGCACAAAGGGGTGGTAGTCCAAGATGCGCTCGATCTCGTCGAGGATGTCTTGGGGGATAATCAGCCCGCTCGCGGCGGCATTGGCTTTGAGCTGTTCGGCGCGGCTCGCCCCCGTGATGACGGAGGAAATTTCGCGGCGGCGCAGGATCCAACCAAGCGCCAGCACCGAAAGGGGCACGTTGAGTTCCTCTGCAAGCGGGAGAAGGCGCTCTACCTTGTCGAGGTTGTCCTCCGTCAAAAGGTTGTTGATTTGTTTATCTGCCTGCCAGGTCGCGCGGGAGCCCTCGGGAATGGGCGCGCCCTTGCGGTATTTCCCCGTCAGAAGCCCTTGGGCGAGGGGGGAGAAGGTGGTGATGCCCACGCCGTTCTTCTCGCAAATGCCCATGATCTCGTCCTCGATGTCTCGATCGACCATGTTGTACTGCGGCTGAATGACGGAGAGCGGGCGGAGACCGTTTTCCTTGACGATATGCAGTGCCTCGTTGATCTGCACGGGCGACCACTCCGAGACGCCGTAGTAGAGAATTTTGCCCGCCTGCACCATGTCGGAGAGCGCCTGCATGGTCTCTTCGATGGGCGTCGTCGGGTCGAAGCGGTGGCAGAAGTAGAGGTCGACATAGTCAAGCCCCAAATTTTTCAGAGACTTGTCGAGCTGTTCGATGATGTGCTTGCGCGAGAGCCCCCAATCGTTCGCGCCGGGGCCCATCGGGAAGAACACCTTGGTGGAGACGACATAGCTGTTTCTCGCATGCTCTTTGAGGCAGCGGCCCAAAAAGCGCTCCGCCTCGCCGCCCGAGTAGGCGTCCGCACAGTCGAAGAAGTTGACGCCGAGGTCAAACGCCGCGTTCACCGTCTCTTTGGCCTTTTCGACGGCCTCCGCGCCCCCGAGCTGCGTCACCCAGCTGCCGAGCGCCACTTCGCTCACTTTGAGGCCCCATTTTCCCAGATTGCGATACTTCATGAAAACCCTCCTATTTTTCTTACAGCATAGCATATCGCGCAAAAAAAAGCAACCGAGAAGGCTTGGCTTCCGATTGCTTTACATTTTGATGAAGAAGTCTTACGGCTGCGCGGGAAGGTTGGGGCGGAGCTGCCCTTTTTCCTCGCCCTTATAGGAGAGCTTGAGCCCGATGGGGGTGAGGATGGAGGAGAGCAGGATGATGAGGATGACGAAGGGGAATACCTCGGGGGCGACGAGCCCGCTCGCAACGCCTCTCTCCGTGCAGATGAGGACGACTTCGGCGCGCACCATCATGCCGAGGCCGACGCGCAGCGAATCTTTGAAGGAGAAACGGCAGAGTTTGGCACCCAGCCCGCATCCTAAAAGCTTGCCCAAAAGCGCCGCCGCAACGTAGACGAGCCCGAACGCGAGGAAGGAGGGGGTGATGCGGCTGAAGTACTCGATGTTGGCGATGCCGATGTTGGCAAAGAAGATGGGAGAGAAGAAGAGATAGCCCATCTGGTCGACTTTGGACTCGACGTAGGGGGTCTCCGCAAGCGTACCGCCGAGGAGAATGCCCGCAAGGTAGGCGCCCGTGATGTCTGCAACGCCGAAGAGCTTTTCCGCCGTGTAGGCATAGATGAAGCAGGCGGCAAGCGAGAGGATGGGCACGCGGCGGTTGTGGGGGGCGCGGCGCTCCATGATGTTGAAGAGCTTTCTAAGTCCCACGCCGACTGCAATGGCGACGACGAAGAACGCGACGATCTTGATGCAGGTCATGCCCGCGTTGGGGTGGAACCAATCCCAGCCCTGCGTCTCCCCGCCCGAGGCAAAGCCCGTTAAGACGGAGAGGATGACGATGCCTAAGACGTCGTCGATGACGGCCGCCGCGACGATGGACGTGCCCACCTTACCTTCGAGCTTGCCGAGCTCCTTCAAGACGGCGACGGTGACGGAGACGGAAGTGGCCGTTAAGATGGAGCCGTAGAAGAGGTTGGAAAGGACGTTCTCAAACCCGAAGAAGAGGGAGGCCGTCAGCCAGCCGAAGAGCATGGGCACGACGACGCCGAGGGTCGTGATGACGACGGAGGCGACGCCCGTCGACTTCAATTGCTTCAAGTCGGTCGAGAGCCCCGCGGAGAACATGATGAGCACGACGCCGATCTTGCTCATTACCTCGAGGATAAAGACCATGTCCTCTGCAAAGAGAAGGTTTTGAAGGGGCTCCCACGGGATATATTCGAGGAGGCCGATGAGGATGCCCGCAAGCAGCATGCCGATAACGGCGGGCATGCCGATGCGGTGCGCGCCGAGGCCCATCAGCTTGCTTAAACACAGGATGAGGGCGAGGGGAAGCAGAATTTCAAATGCCTGCATAGAGTCTCTCACTTTGCCGCAGAAAGCGGCGGGAATTTTACGACTCTTGATTATAGTCCTTTTTTGCAAAAACGCAACTGTTTGGGGCGGGAGAAGGGCTTATTTTACAATTATTTTGCGCGTTTTGCGTTTCGCTTGCCGTCGGGGAGCCGTCAGCCGTCGGGGAGCCGTCAGCCGTCGGGGAACGGCTGCCGCCAAGCGGCGCGCCCCGCCCAAAGGCGCGCCGCTTGGCGGCAAATAAAATGGCGTGAGGGAATGCTTGTCAAACGGGCATAAATATGGTATAATCAAAGTATATGTTTGAAATTATTCAGCCCATCCCCAAGGAGCGGGCGGCGCTCATGAATCCCGTCGTGCTCGCCTTTGTGGGCGACGCCGCCTATACGCTGCTCGTCAGGACGGAACTTGCGACGACGAGCGCCTCGAAGGCGGGGGAACTCAACAAGAGGGCCGCCGAGATCGTTTCGGCACACGGCCAGAGCGGCGCGCTCGAACGCGTTCTCCCCCTTCTTACCGAAGAGGAAGAGGCCGTCTACCGCCGCGGCAGGAACGCCAAGAAGGCGACAAAGAGCAAGAATGCGACGGTGGGCGAATACGTCCGCTCGACGGGCTTTGAGGCGCTCCTTGGCTATCTCTATCTCACGGGGCAGACGGAGCGCATCGGGGAACTGTTCGCGCCCAAGGAGGAGCAATGAAGACGGAAGGAAAAAATGCCGTTTTAGAGCTTTTGAAGACGGATAAGACGGTGGAAAAACTGCTCATGGAGCGAGGCGCGGAGGGCTCTTTAGGGCGCATCTTTGCGATGGCGCGCGAGAAGGGCATCCGCGTGCAGTTTGTCTCGCGTGAGGCGCTCGACAGGGAGAGCCGCGAAAAGCGCCATCAGGGCGTCATCGCCTTTACGACGGACTATTCTTACGCCGATCTATACGACATTCTCTCGGAAGAGAAAAACAGCCTCGTCGTCCTCTGCGACGGCATCGAGGACGTGCACAATTTGGGCAGCATCATCCGCGTTGCAGAATGCGCGGGCGCGGACGGCGTCGTCATTCCCAAGGCGCGCGGGGCGAGCGTCACCGAGGCGGTCATCCGCATCTCGGCGGGCGCGGCGGAGCACATGAAGGTCGCAAAGGTCTCGTCGCTCAATAAGGCGGTGGAGACCTTGAAAGAGCACGGCTATTGGGTGTATGCCCTGGAGGCGGGCGGCGAGAGCATCTACGACGTCGATTTAACGGGCAAGGTCGCCCTCGTCGTCGGGGGGGAGGACAGCGGCGTTAAGCGTCTTACCAAGGAGATATGTGATAAGGTTTTGTCCCTTCCCTTATTCGGCAAGGTCAATTCCCTCAACGCCTCGGTGGCGCTGGGGATCGCGGCGTATGAGGTGGTGCGTGCAAGGCTCAAAAAGTGACGAATCGCTCGTCCTCATGGCACAGAACGGAGACGCCTCGGCGACCGAGCAGCTTCTTCGCCGCTATGCGGGCATGGTGCGCGCGCTCGCCCGCCGCTTCTTCCTTGCGGGCGGGGAGACGGACGATTTGGTCCAGGAGGGCATGATCGGGCTCGTCTCGGCGGTGCGGAAGTACCGCGCCGAGGAAGGGAAGAGTTTTAAAAACTTCGCCTATCTCTGCGTGAGAAGGCACATTTTGGACGCGGTGAAGGCGTCCGCGCGGCGCAAGAACGGTCCGCTCAATCAGTCGCTCTCCCTCTCCGACCCCACCCTCGGGGACAGGGCGGAGGAAGGCTCGCCCGAGGACCTCATTTTGGAGAGCGAGGAGGAGCGCGAATTTCGGCGGAGGCTCACGAAGGAGCTCTCGGACTTTGAGTTCCGCGTCGTGACGATGTATCTCGACGGCATGAGCTATGCGGAGATCTGCGAGGCGACGGGCAAGAACGGAAAGAGCGTGGATAACGCGCTCACCCGCGCCAAAAAGAAATTGCAGGCAAGCTATTCTTTCAAGCAGTGAGGGGCGCCCCTCGGCATCCATACAGGAGAAGATATGGTAACATCTCTCTATCGGCGGTTCCGCCCGCAGACCTTCGGGGAAATGGTGCGGCAGGAGCACGTTTTAAAGGTGCTCAAAAATCAGATACAACAGAACGCGGTGGGGCACGCCTACCTCTTTTGCGGCCCCCGCGGCACGGGCAAGACGACGGTTGCCCGCATCTTTGCGCGCGCCGTCAACTGCGAACACCCCGAAGGGGGCTCGCCCTGCGGCAAGTGCGTAGCGTGCCGCGCGCTTCAAGAGGGGAGCCTTGACATCTTAGAGATCGACGCCGCCTCCAACAACGGCGTCAACGAGATGCGCGATTTGCGCGAAAAGGTGCAGTATCCGCCCGTCTCGGGGAAGTATAAAGTTTATATCGTGGACGAGGTGCACATGCTCACGGACAGCGCCTTCAACGCGCTGTTAAAGACGCTGGAAGAGCCCCCCGCCCACGCCATCTTCATCTTGGCGACCACCGAGCCGCACAAGATCC
>CALWCH010000021.1 GCA_944376335.1 uncultured Clostridia bacterium | reverse complement strand
GACCATCCTCTCGCGGTGCATGCGCCTCGACTTCAAGCTCATTCCCGAGGAAGATTTGGAAGCGCACTTAAAGCGTATTTTGGACGGCATGGGGAAACCTTACGAAGAGGAAGCCGTTGCCGCCATTGCACGCGCGGGGGCTGGCTCGGACAGGGATATGCTCTCCATTGCCGAGATGTGCATCGCCTACGAAGATAAGCTCACATACAAGGGCGTTTCCGAAGTTTTGGGGGCGGCGGATTTTTCCGAGACGCTCTCTCTTTTAGAGGCGCTCTTAAAGGGGGATATGCCGTCGGCGCTTGAGGGCACCGAGCGCATCCTTGCAGAGGGCAAGTCGGTGGGGGTGCTCTTAAAAGACCTGATGGCACAGCTCAACCGCGTCTCCATCGCCAAGACCTGCCGCACGGCGGAAAAGCTTCTCTCGCTCCCCAAGGAGCAGTTTACGGCGCTTCAAAAGGCTGCAAAGGAGGCGGACGGCAGGGCAATTTTGCGCGCCTCGGAGGTGCTCGCCAAGGCAGAGACGGACATGCGCTTTGTCTCTTCGCCCCGCGTGTGCCTCGAGACGGCCATCTTGCGCATCTCCATGCCCGAGGACGATTTATCGACGGATGCGCTGCTCGTGCGGCTCAACGCGCTTGAAAAGCGGCTCAAAGAGGGGACATTCGCTGTGAGCGCGCCCGTACAGCCCGCACCCGCGGAAGAGAAAGCGGCACCCGCGGAGAAAAGACCGGCGGCGAGGGAGATATCCGACGCGCCCAAAGAGGTCTACGACGCGCCCCCGCCCTTTGACGACGTGCCCTTCCCCGAGGAAGAGCCCGTCTTTGAAGAGGCGTACTTCGCAGACGAGCCCGCACCCAAGCCGCGCCCCGCACCCGAACCCAAAAAGGCGGAACCCCGCGTATCAGCAGCGCCCCAACCGGCGCCCAGACAGGCGGGGGATTCCCGTGAACCAACAGCTGCCTCACCGGCAGGTGCAGCTGCCCCGCCGGCAAGCGCGGCAGGTGCGGAGGTTGCGTTCGGCAAGTTCATGCGGACGCTCCGCAAGACGAGCAAGAACGGCGTGCTGTTTACGATGTGCTCCGACCTTGCTCCCGTCTTTGAGGGCAGCACGCTCGTCTTATACACGGAGAGCGGCACGATTTCCCGCTCGCTCACCCGCGACGAACACCGCCAAGTCATGAAGGACGTGTTCGAAAAGGTGGGCGTCACCGACTTTGAAGTGCGCTTGAAGGGCGCGGACGCACCCAAAAAGCAGAACATCGCGGAAGAGCTCAAACGAGATTTTCCCGATTACCCCATCGAGATCAAATAAAAGGAGATAAACGTTATGGCAGGATATAAAGGCGGCATGGGCGGCGGCGCCGGCATGCAGAACCTCATGAAGCAGGCGCAGAAGATGCAGGAGGAGATGCGTGAGACGGAAGCGCTCCTCGACGATTGGGAGATCGTGGGCACGGCGGGCGGCGAGGCCGTCGTCGTGTACATGAACGCGAAGAAGAAGATCGACGGCATCGAGATCGACAAGTCGGTCATCGACCCCGAGGACGAAGAGATGCTCGAGGACCTCATCCTCGCCGCCATCAACGACGGCTACAAGAAGGCGGACGAGGTGTTTGAAGAGAAGATGGGCAAGTTCAACCTCGGCGGCATGGGAGGACTTCTTTAAGTGGAAGTCTTTATCGAACCCATCGGCAGGCTCATCAACGAGTTCACCAAGCTCCCCGGCGTGGGGCAAAAGACGGCGCAGCGCTATGCCTACCGCGTCATCTCCATGACAGAGGGCGAAGCGCGCGCGTTTGCAGACGCCATTGTGGGCGTCAAGCAGCGCGTGCATTTCTGTAAAATTTGCGGCAACTTCACGGAGGGGGAGGTGTGCGCCATCTGCAGGGAGCGCGATCCTTCCGCCATCTGCGTCGTCAAGGAGCCCAAGGACGTCATCGCTCTCGAAAAGCTGCATGAATTCAAGGGCGTCTATCACGTCCTGCACGGCGTCATCGACCCGATGAACGGCGTGGGCCCCAACGATATCCGCATCCGCGAGCTTTTAGCGCGCGTGCAGGAGGGGAAGGTCACCGAAGTCATCATGGCGACCAATCCCGACGTCGAGGGCGAGGCGACGGCGATGTATATCGCAAAACTTTTAAAGCCGCTCGGGGTGAAGGTGACCCGCCTCTCGCGCGGCATTCCCATCGGCTCGGAGCTTGAGTATGCGGACGAGGTGACGCTCTCCCGCGCGCTCATCGAACGAAAGGAGATCTGAAATGAAAATTTCCGTGTTGGGGTGCGGGAGATGGGGGTCCTTTATCGCCTGGTACCTCGCCCAACAGGGCAACGACGTCTGCTCCTGGGGCCCGGAGGACGATGTTTCCTACCGTGTGCTCAAGGAGACGGGCAAAAATGAATATGTGACGCTGGACGAGCGCATCACGCTCTCCTGCGATCTGGAGTTTGCGGTCAAGCGTGCCGAGATCATCGTCATCTCCATCAGCTCGCAGGGGCTGCGCGGCTTTATGCAGCGCATCATGCGCTACCCCGTTCAGGATAAAGTGTTTGTGCTCTGCATGAAGGGCATCGAAGTGGAAACGGGCAAACGGCTCTCGGAAGTTTTAGTCGAGAGCGGCGTCTCGCCCCAAAGCATCGCCGTGTGGGTGGGGCCGGGGCACATCCAGAGCTTTGTGCAGGGCATTCCCAACTGCATGGTCATCGATTCGGTGAACGAGAAGCTCAAAGTTTCCCTCGTCGAGGCGTTCAAGAGCGATCTCATCCGCTTCTACTACGGGAGCGATTTACTCGGCACCGAGATCGGGGCGGCGGCAAAGAACGTGATGGGCATTGCGGCGGGCGTTTTAGACGTCGTGTGCGTGCCATTGAAAGGCCCGCTCATGTCGCGCGGGGCGAGGGAGGTCGCCCGCCTCATCAAGGCGATGGGCGGGGACGAGCGTTCCGCCTACGGCCTTGCGCACCTCGGCGACTACGAGACGACGCTGTTTTCGCCCTACTCCCACAACCGCAAGTACGGGGAGATGCTCGCCAAAGGGCAGCGCTTTGAAAAGCTTGCCGAGGGCGTGACGACGTCCGCCGCGATGTGCTTCCTCGGGAAGAAATACGGGGTGGAGCTGCCCATTACCGAGGCGGTGCACGCCGTCTGTTACGGCGAGGGCGGAGACGACGGAAAGCGGTGCAGGGAGGCGATCTCCCGCCTGTTTGCGCGCAGCACCAAGCCCGAACTCTACGATTGAGGGGCAATTTTTGCGGGCGTCACCAAAAAATCACCAAATTTTTGAGATGTCGGCCTGAAAAAACGCGTATTTTCGTGATTTTTTTCGCGAAATCCTCAAAATCTGCTTGACAAAGACGGGAATATTCTGTATGATATTCACGTTCTTGTTACGGGGGCGTAGCTCAGTTGGTTAGAGCGCTTGCTTGACATGCAAGAGGTCGCAGATTCGAGTTCTGCCGTTCCCACCATGAAACTCTGTATATTGTGCCGTTTTTAAGGGCCGATATATGGGGTTTTGTTTTTTTATGCGGGGTCTCCCCGCGCCCCTAAAAAAGCCGCCTTGCGCCGAATGGCGCAAGGCGGCTTCTATATTTAGAGGGAAGTTACCTCTGATAGGAGACGGGCTCCTGCGCGACGAGCTTAAAGCCCTTCTTGGGACGGGGGCGGAAGAAGTCGGTCTTGGCGCCCAGCTTCACATAGACCGCAAAGCCCGCGATGAGCACCACGGCGACGCAGATGACCGCGATCGCCCACGCATCCAGCGTCTCGCCCTTGATTTGCGTCCAGAGCTCGTTGATGCGCTCGTCGTTCTCGCCGTAGTAGTCCATGACGGCGCAGCGGAGCATGGTGTCGACGGGGGGATACTGCGCAAAGAGCTGCCGTTCCGCCTGCTCTGCGGGCGCGGAGATGACGTAGTCGCCCTCTCCGAAGAAATAGCCTAAATCGTAGTCGATGGCCGTCTCGTCGCCGTCCTCGGCGGAGTAGGTGTCCTCCATGTAGGCGAACATCTCATCGCCCGCGATGACGGAGGTATAGCCGATGTAGTAGCTGTTCCTGACGGCGTTCTCGGGGGCGGAGAGGAAGTTGACGAACGCCTCTGCGGCGTGTTTTACCTCGGGCGTGCGGTTTTCGTCCTTGGGGATGACCCAGCCGTCGAACCAGAGGTTTGCGGCTTCCTCGGGGATGTAGTAGTTGAGCGTCACCGCGCCCTCGCCGTCCTCGGTGTCCTCCGCAACGTCCATCGCATACACGGCGTCGCCGCTCCAGGCGAAGTTAAGCCAGATGTTGCCCACCACCATGTCGTGCTTGCCCGTATCCGTTTCAAAGCCGAAGAGGTTGTCCTTCATCTCGAGCAAAATTTGCTGCACTTTTGCGACGGTCTCCTCGTCCGTGCGGTTCATGTAGTCGGTCACTTGCGCCGTGTAGTCCTCGTCCGAGAGTTCGCCCGCCGCGTGCTGCGCTTTGAGAGAGAGGAGCTCGTCCTCAAAGAGGATGGCGAGCCCCACGAAGTAGGAGTCGCGCACGTTGTCCTTCGTCGTCACCTTTCCCGCGACGGACTCGTCGAGCATGAGCTCCCAGCCCATCTCGAGCTGTTCCTCGGAAATAAATTCGGGGTTGTAGACGAGCCCCGTCGTGCCCCACATATAGCCCGCGGCGTACTCGCCCCACGTCGCCTCACTATCTCCCACCGCCATCGTGTTGGTGTCGAACTTCTCCTTGATGAAGGGGGAGACGTTGTTGACGTAGTAGTTGAGCTCGTTGCTCTCGTCGAAGAAGTCCTCGGAGTAGGGCTCGAGCATGTCCTCGGCGGCGAGCTTCATGATCATGTATTCGGAGGGGCACAGAAGGTCGTAGGTATAGCCGAGTTTGAGCTGGTTATACATATCTTCATTGGTGCCGAAGGTGGAGTATTCCACCGTGACGGGGGTGCCGTACGTTTCCTCGTACCACGCCTCGAAGTCCTCGACGAGGGAGGGCGCGGAGCCGTCCTCGTTGACCTCGTAGTCGTATTCGTAGGAGCCCTCGCCGCCTTCGTCGATGTATTCCTCCCAATTGTAGACGCGAAGGAGAATGCTGTCGTTCTCGCCGCAGGCGGTGAGCATCGCCGTCATGGGCAATACCATGACCGCCGCGGAGAGGAGCGCGAAAATGCGTCTTTTCATCCCTTGACCTCCTTTTTCTCGTGCTTGCGGCCGGTGAGGTTGGCAGCGAGCGTCACGATGAGAATGATGACGAAGATGATGGTCGTGAGCGCCCAGAAGGAGGAGAGCGTCTCCGCCGTGTGGACGTTGCCCTTCATCGTCGCGTTGTAGACGTATGTCGAAATGGTGCTGAAGGTGGAGGGCTTGCAGTAGCTCGTGATGATATAGTCGTCGAGCGAGAGCGTGACGGCGAGCATAAAGCCGGAAATGATGCCGGGGATGATCTCGGGCAGCACGACTTTGAAGAGCGCCTTCATGGGACTGGCGCCGAGGTCAAGCGCGGCTTCATACAGGCTGTGGTCCATCTGCTTGAGCTTGGGCAGCACGGAGAGCACCACGAAGGGGGTGCAGAGCACCATGTGCCCGACGACGAGCGTGAAGTAGGACTTTCCGACGCCGATGGCGACAAAGGTGATGGCGAGCGCGAGCGCCGTGACGATCTCCGCGTTGATGACGGGGATCTGGTTGACGCCGTTCATGAGATTGCGCGTGCGGCGCTTGGAGTAGAACATCCCGATGGCGCCCGCCGTTCCCAAAATGGTGGAAAGGGCAGCCGCGACGAGCGCCAAAACGACGGTGTTTGCGATCATCTCGAGGATGGCGGGGTCGCCGAACAGCTTCGCGTAGTGCTTGAGCGAAAATTCACCCATCGGCCCGAGGGTGTCCACCTCGTTGAAGCTGTAGACCGCAAGCAGCAGGATGGGGGCATATAAGACAAGTAAGATGAGCCCGATGTAGAAGGCTTTGAGGCATTTTTTGATCATAAGTTTGCCCCCCTTGCGTTATTTTCCGACTGGAATCCGCCCGTCAGGAGCGTCGAGGCGAGCACGATGACGAGCAAAATGAGCGCGATCATCGAGCCCATGTGCCAGTCCGTGCCGAAATAGGTCTCGATGAACTTGCCGATGATGGTGACTTTGGAGTTTCCAAGCATGTCCGAGACGACGTAGTTGGTCATGGAGGGGAGGAACACCATCGTCACGCCGCTCAAAATGCCCGGCATAGAGAGGGGCACGGTGACGCGCGTGAAGGTGGTAAACCCGTTCCCGCCCAAATCGGCGCTCGCCTCATAGAGGCTCGGGTCGATCTTGGAGATCGTCGTGTATAAGGGCAATATCATAAAGGGCAGGAAGTCACATACCATGCCGAGGATGGTGTTGAAGTAGTTGGCCTCCCCGAGCATGCCCGCCCACGCCAAAATCTCGCGCAGCGCGTTGACGCGCAGGACGAAGTTGATCCACATGGGCGTCACAAAGAGAAGGAGAAGGACGTACTTCTTCTGCATCTTGCTGCGCGCCAGAATGTAGGCGACGGGATAAGCGATGACGAGCGTGATCGCCGTCGACAGCAGCGCGATGACGAGCGAATAGACGATCGTCGAGAGCTTTGTGGGGTCGGAGAAGAACTTTACAAAGTTGACGAAGGAGAAGTGCATCTCGTCGTCCGTGAAGGCATAGAACACGATGACGAGCATCGGGATGATCACGAAGCAGACGAGGAACACGGCATAGGGGATGCCGAGCGTCTTGCGGCTGAAGCGAAGTTTCATCTCTTTTCCTCCGCAGGCTTTAAGGTGAGCTTGATTTTATCCTTCGGGATGATGACGGAGACGTAGTCGTTCTCGTTCCAAAGGTCCGGCGTTGCGAGCACGAAGTCCTCCTCTTCCTCGGGCGTGCGGACGATGAGGCGGTAGTGGTCGCCCTTGTAGATCATGGAGATGATGTTGCCCATGGTGCCGCCCGCGTTCTCGTCGTCCGAAATGGTGATGTCGTTAGGGGAAACTTCCACGCGCACCTCGGTGCCCGTGAGGTCGAGCTTTTCGCCCTCCTTCGTGATGAGGTATTCCTCCTCGTCGAGGTGGCTGCCGGGATACAGCTGCGTGACGTCGCAATCGAACTCGCCTTCGGCAAATTCCACCGTGTTGTGCTTGGTGATGACGCCGTCGAAGAGATTGGTGTTGTGCTTCTGGGGCATGAGGTGGATGGCGTCGGGCGCGATGTTCATGCCGATGACGTCGCCGACTTGGCGGCTCTGCGTGCTCTGCACGATGAACTCAAACTTGCCCACTTTCACCGTGATCTCGTAGTGGATGCCCTTGAAGACGACGGAGATGACCTCGCCCTTGAGCATGCCGCTCTCGGGGGCGCACATCTCGATGTCCTCGGGGCGGACGACGACGTCCACCTTCTCGTTGAGCTCGAAGTCGTCGACGCACACAAAGTCCCTGCCGCAGAAGCGCACCTTGCGGGGGCCCACCACCGTGCCGTTGATGATGTTGCTCTCGCCGATGAAGTCGGCGACGAAGGCGTTGGCGGGCTCGTCGTAGATGCCCTTGGGCGTGCCGATCTGCTGCACCACGCCGTCCGCCATGACGACGATGGTATCCGACATCGTGAGCGCTTCCTCCTGGTCGTGCGTCACATAGATGAAGGTGATGCCGAGGCGGCGGTGCATCTCCTTGAGCTCGATCTGCATCTCCTTTCTCATCTTGAGGTCGAGGGCGCCGAGGGGCTCATCGAGGAGCAAAATTTCGGGCTCGTTGACGATGGCGCGGGCGATGGCGACGCGCTGCTGCTGGCCGCCCGAGAGGGTGGAGACGGCGCGCTTTTCAAAGCCCTCGAGATCGACGAGCGTGAGCGCCTTCTTCACCTTGTCCGCGATCTCCTTTTTGGAGAGCTTTTCCTTCTTCTTGTACTGCTCGCCCTTGTCGTTTTCGTAGGTGTTTACCACCTTCTTGCATCTGAGGCCGAAGGCGACGTTTTCAAACACGTTGAGGTGGGGGAAGAGGGCGTAGCGCTGAAAGACGGTGTTGACGGGGCGCTTGTTGGGGGGAAGCAGCGAGATATCCTTGCCGTTGAGCAAGATCTGCCCGCTCGTGGGGAGGTCGAAGCCCGCGATCATGCGGAGCGTCGTCGTCTTGCCGCAGCCCGAGGGGCCGAGGAAGGTGATGAACTCGCCCTTGTTGACGTAGAAGCTGACGTCGTCGATGACGAGGGTGTCGTCGTAGTACTTGACGACATTTTTGAGTTCGATGATGTGTTCTGCCATGGTTTCTCCTTTTGTGTTCTGTTATCTCACTTATTTAAAACGCCCGAAAAAACGTTCCCTATATTATATGGTATAGAGTGTGCTCCCTCGGGCGGCATTTTAAAAGTTGGGCGGCGTGGATACCCACAAAAATTTGGCCTTGCCCCTGCCCTTGTTGACGATGCAGTGCTCCTTGCCCGCCGAGTAGTAAAAGCTCTCGCCCTTCTTCAAAAGTTTGCTCCTGCCGGCTCTTACGACGGCGATGCGCCCTTCCAGCACATACCCGAATTCTTCGCCCTCGTGGGGGACGTCGTCGGGGGTCTGCGCGCCCGGATCGAGTTCCACGAGCACGGGCTCCATCATGTTCTTCTGCGCGTTGGGGATGACCCACGTCCACAGCATGCCCTCGGACTGCTTTTCGATGTACTCTTCCTTCGTAAAGACGATCTTTTCCTCCGTCTCCTCGTGGAAGAAGTCGGAAAGGCTGCTCCCGAGTGCCGTCAAAAGGTCGGTAAGCGTTGCGATGGAGGGGCTCGTGAGGTCGTTCTCAAGCTGCGAAATGTAGCCCTTCGTCAGCTCGCAGCGGTCGGCGAGTTCCTCCTGCGTGAGGTTTTTCCTCTGCCGCATCTCCCTGAGCTTTGCTCCCAATTCCATGCGAAAAATGCCTCCTTAACAGCTTTTGGTTTAGCATTTGTAAACTTTTGGCCGCGTTTTGTAAAACTCATGTAAAAATAAACTTTGAGTTTACAATTCCTAAACCAAGAACGAGGGAAGTATATAGTATCCGCCCTCAAATGTCAACTGTTTTGCGGCATATTTTTGTAAATTTTTTGCCCTTTCTCCAACTATTTTTTCGGGAAGGACGGAGCGGGAAAAGGGGCGGGCGTCTTTGCAGAAAAATTGCTGTTTGCCCTTGATTTACGCGCCCGTTTATGATATAATCGGAATAAGAATTGTGTAGGGGGAACTTATGAAAAAAGAGCTTGTAAGGCGCGGCATCGTCGATGCGGTGCTCATGGTCCTGCTTGCCGTCATCTTTGCCTTCAACTATATGCTGTTCGTCGTCAAGAACGGGTTTGCGCCCGCAGGCTTCAACGGCATCGCCACCATGATCGAGTACAAGACGGGCTTCTCCGTCGGGTACTTCTCGCTCATCATCAACGTGCCGCTGTGCCTCTTTGCCTTCTTTACGATCGATAAGGGCTTTGCCATAAAGACGTTCATCTTCTCCGTCGTCTATTCGGTGTGCCTGCTCATTCTGCAGACGGAGAGCGTGCTTTCCGTCATCTCCCGCTTCCAATACGACGCGCAGGGCGTGGATACCATCTTCCCCGCGCTCATCGCAGGTGCGGTGGGGGGATACGTCTACGGCGTGAGCTTCAGAAGGAACGCCTCCACGGGCGGCGCGGACGTCGTTGCAAAGTTCGTCAGCAAGAAGAAACCCATGCTCAATTTCTTCTGGATCAACTTTGCCATCAACGCGGTTATCGCGCTCGTCTCCTACTTCGTCTATGCCGAGCCGGACGGCAGCGGCGGGCTTTTATATGACTACAAGCCCGTGTGCCTGTGTATGCTCTACTGCTTCCTTTCGAGTATGGTGGGCAACAGCATCATCAAGGGCTCCAAATCGGCGTATAAGTTCCTCATCATCACGACGCACGCCGAGGAGATCGAGCGGGAGATTTTCGTAAAACTCAAGCACAGCGCCACCAAGATCCAGGCGGAGGGCGCCTACAGCCACAGCCGCCTCGATGTGCTTCTTTGCGTCGTCAACAAGCGGCAGCTCATCGAATTCCGCGACATTTTGGCGCGCTACGACCGCACGTTCTCCTTTGTGGAGACGGTCAACGAGATCTACGGCAACTTCGTCAACGTCAAAAACGAGGACAATTGGGTGAAAAAGACGCTGGAGAAGGCGGAGAAGGTCATCCTTCCCCAGAAGGGCGAGGAGAAGGCGCAGGAGGTGCCCTCTGCCGAGAAAAAGGGCGAGTAAATTTATGAAATAGTAAAGGGGCGGCGCCGAAGCCTTGGGCTTCGGCGCCGCCCCGAATTTTATGCTGCAGGAGGGGAGAGGGGCGAAAGACCGCCTCTTTTTTGCCCCGAAAAAAATTTTTTCCCAGCGTGCAAAAAGGGTGTTTAAGCGGAATTATTTTGCGTTATATAATAGGCGAAAAGAGAAAGGGCATCGGAAACAGCGATACCCTCCCCCAATAAAAGGAGATGATTATTATGAAAAATGAACTTACTAAACGCGACAACTATGACTTCTTCGATGCAGCAATGAACGATCTCTTCCCCGGGTTCTACGGCTTCAACGCTAGGAACGTTCAGCGGTACATGAGAACGGACATCAAGGAGAGCGACGAAGGCTACACGATGGAAGTGGAGATCCCCGGCGTCGACAAGAGCGACATCCGCATCGACCTCAAGGAGGGTTACCTCACCGTCTCCGTCAACAAGAGCGAGAAGAAGGACGAGGGCAAGAAGGAGAACTACATCCATCGCGAGAGAAGCTTTTCTTGCAGCAGGAGCTACTACGTCGGCGACGTCAGCCGCGACGAGATCAAGGCGAAGTACGAAAACGGCATGCTCAACGTCTTTATCCCCAAGGAGGACAAAAAGAAGGCGGAAGAGAGCCACATCGTCATCGACTGACGGGCGTGAACTTATAGACTAAGTAATTTCGGGCGGTACGGCCAAAGGGCTGTGCCGCCCTTTTCTCAAAAAAACTCCCCGCGGGAGGGGGAGCCTCATTCAAAAGAGTAGCAGAAAAAGCGCCCAAAAGCGGGCGCTTTGCTTTTTCAAGCGTTATGCGCGGAAGTTATGCAATGGCTGCAAGGCGCTTTGCGAGCTTTGCCTTCTTGTTTGCCGCGTTGTTCTTGTGCATGATGCCCTTGGAGCAAGCGGAATCGATGGCGGAGACGGTCTCGGGATAGAGCTTGCCTGCGGTCTCCTTGTCGCCTGCCTCGACGGCTGCCATGAACTTCTTGATCTGCGTCTTGAGGGCAGACTTGATCATCTTGTTCTGCGCCGCCTTCTTTTCGGTCACAAGCACGCGCTTCTTTGCGGATTTGATATTGGGCACGGTAATTCTCCTTTCGTTCGTTTTCAATCTCAGCTATTTTAGCATAAAATGCATTGGTTGTAAACTGATTTTTGCGGGAATTTGCACATTTTTTCGCAGATTTTTGCGCGGGAGGGGAACATGGCGGAGATGCCTTGCATCGGGATCCTGGACAGCGGCGTGGGTGGCCTCGGGGTGCTCGGGGAGGCCCTGCGCCTCTTTTCGGGCGCGCGCTTTTATTACTTTGCGGACAGAGAGCATGCTCCCTACGGGAGCATGGTGGAAAACGAGCTCAAAAGATGCGTCCTTTCGGGGCTTGAGATGTTCGAAAAGCGCGGGGTCTGTGCCGCCGCCCTCGCGTGCAATACGGCGACCGCCGTCTGCGCGGAAGAGATGCGCCGCCGCTTTGCCTTCCCCGTCATCGGCACCGAGCCCGCCGTGCGCCCTGCGGTGAGGGCGGGGTGCAAAAATGTGCTCGTGCTCGTCACCCCAAGGACGCGCGATACGGCAAGATTTCGTGCCCTTCTCGCGAGGGAGCGGGGGAACTTCACCGTCTTTGCCCCGCCCCGCCTCGCCTCCGCCATTGAGGCGTACGCCGCGGGAGGCCCGCCCCCGACCCTCTCCGACCACCTGCCCGCGGGCAGGTTCGACGGCGTCGTTTTGGGCTGCACGCACTACGCGCTCTTGGGGGAGGAAATTTCCCGCTTTTATTCCGCGCCCGTGTTCGACGGGAACGGGGGCACGGCGCGGCGGCTCTATGCCTGCGCGGGCAGGGGCGCCGCGGGGGCTTTTCGGGCAGATACGGGCAGGGACGGATCTCCACGGGTAGGGATGGATGACCACCAAAAGGGCGCGGTGACCACTTCCGAGCGCTTCCCTTCGCTTTGTGAATTATCAACAAAAAATGAGATTATTTTTCTTTACTCGACGAAAAATGACAGTAAAATATGTTACGAACAAACGTTTTTCAAACAAATGATGGCGAAAAATGCCGCAATCGGACGAATCGGGGAAAAGTTTTTTTGAGTTTTCCCAAAAAAGTGGGTATGAGTGGTTGACAGGGGAAGAGGGCTGTGCTATAATAGACACAGACTTCTAAAAGGAGAGGACGGATGGCTGCTTTTACCGGAACGGTCTATCACGCGATGGACGCGAAAAACAGAATACGCATTCCGGCGAAGTTCCGTTCCGGCCTCGGCAAGGAGTACAGCTTCATCATCGGCTCGCAGGGGTGCATCGCGGTGTATCCGCAGGCGGTGATGGATGAGAGAGTGGAAAAGCTCAACGAGATCCACTCGGGCGATCCCAAGCTGCTTGCCGCAAAGCGCAAGATCCTTGCTTCCATCGAGCAGCTGCAGGAGGACGAACAGGGCAGAACGCTGATCCCCGCCGCTTTCCGCAATGCGGCGAACATCAAGAAGGAAGTCGTCACCATCGGTATGGGCAACTACATCGAGATCTGGGCCAAGGAAGTTTACGACAAGGCAAACGAGGAGCTCTCGATGGACGAAGCGTTCTCGCTTGTGGACTTTTAAGCGATGCTTCCCTTCTATCACGCGCCCGTGATGCTGAAAGAGGTCATCGCGGGGCTCAACATCAGGCCGCACGGCGTCTACTACGACGGCACGGTGGGCGGAGGGGGGCACTCCTATGCCATCCTCGAAAGCGACCCCACGGTGCGGCTCATCGGCACCGACCGCGACGAGGAAGCTATTCAAGCGGCAAAAGAGCGGCTCAAACCCTTTGAAGGGAGATTCGAGCTTTACAAATCAGACTATCGGAAATATTCGGAAATTCTCAGACGGGCGGGCGCGGACAAGCTCGACGGTGTGCTATTGGATCTCGGAATTTCCTCTCATCAGATCGACGATGAAGAGAGAGGGTTTTCGTACCGGAAGGCATCCGCACCGCTCGACATGAGGATGGACAGGCAGTCGGGCTTTACGGCAGAGGACGTCGTGAATGACTACGCGGAGGAAAAGCTCTTCCGCATCCTCAAGGAATTCGGCGAAGAGCGCTCTGCGGGCGCCATTGCAAGGAACATCGTGAGAAGCCGCGAAAAGGGCCGCATCACGACTTGCGGCGAGCTTGCAGACATCGTCGAAGAGAGCATCCCCTTAAAATTCCGCTCTCCCGCCTGCGCGCGGCAGACCTTTCAGGCCATCCGCATCGAGGTGAACGGAGAACTCACGGGCCTTCGCGAATGTGTGAAGGGGCTCGCAAGGAGCTTAAAGACGGGCGGCAGGATCTGCATCCTCACCTTCCATTCCTTGGAGGACAGGATCGTGAAGGAGGCGTTCCGCGAACTCACCTCTCCCTGCACCTGCCCGAAGCAATTTCCCGTCTGCGTATGCGGCAAGAAGAAAGAGGTGGAGCTTATCAACAAGAAGCCCATCGTCGCATGCCAGGAAGAACAAACGGAAAACACGCGGAGCAAGTGTGCAAAGCTCCGTATCGCACAGAAGATAGATGCCGAATGAGGCATGAATGAAAGCACGCAAGAATAAACTATAAGGAGTACAAAAGGTGGCAGGCATCCCCGTATTGGACAGAGAGATCGCAAGACTGAGTGAGGAGCAGAGGGAGTACCGCAAACAGGAGAATGAAGCGGCGGCACTGCATGGGAAATCGATCTCCGAGAATTATCGTAAACTTGTGGAGCCGCAGCAGAGCGAACCCTGGGCGGAACCCTATGCATATAACACGCAGGCTTACAATCCCGCGCAGGCAGACCCCTCTTTGAGGACGTACGATATGTCCGCGCCCGCCTATGCGCCCGCCCCTTCCGAGGCATACCGCGAGAGCTACGCGCCCCAAAGTGCGCCTCAGCAGCAGAATTACTATCAGCCCGTCTATCGCTCGGACTATCACGAGCCCGAGTATCACGCGCCCGTCGTCCCTTCTTCGACGCCCGGCGCCCCCAGCGCTGCACAGCGCCTCAACGACTATGTTCCCATCCGCGCGGGCATGCCCCTGACGCGCATGGGGGATATGCCGTCCTCTTACGGGATGCCGGCAAATGCCTATGCGCCCGCCGCGCCCCAAGAGGGGAAGAAGCAGCTCTTCGAGGGGCTGACCTATCAGAACGGCGAACTTATCGATAATACCTTGGTGGCTCCCACCTATGACTCCTCCTATGTACCCGCTGCGCCTGCCTATGCCCCCGCAGAGACAGGCGCGTATGCGGGGACACTCGCTCCCGCCTACGAGGCAGAAGAGGAAGAGGAGGACGAGGACGACGCCCTTCCCACCCGCATGACGCTGGACGCCGCAACGCGCGCTCCCCAGCGCATAGAGATGACGACGGAAAGGCAGGAGAACGCCTTTGTTGCCTTCTTCCGCTCCATTTCCATGAAGGCAAAGGTGGCGCTTGCATGCGTTGCCGTGCTCGTCGTCGCCATGATCTCGCTCATCTGCGTCAACACCGCGCTGTTAAGCTCCGCAGAGGCAGCAGTGCTTTCCCGTCAGGAACAGGTCCGGATGCTGCAGGAGCAGGCCGAGGAACTGCAGGCAGAGATCGACCGCTACAACAGCGAAGAATTCATCAATGCCTGGGCAGAGCAGCAGGGGATGACCCGCGCCGACTGACGCCCGAAGGAGAACAAAATCTTGCGGAAAGCGAACGTCTCGCTCACCGTCTTACGAAAGAGGTTATTTGCCGTAATTTTGGCGATAACCTTTCTTTTTTGCCTTTTTTTGGCGCGGTTTGCCTATGTGCAGCTCGTCTGGGAGCGGGAGCTCACCGCCCGCGCCGTCGGGCAGTGGACGCGGGAACTTCCCGTCGTGCCCGAGCGCGGCAATATCTACGATACGAACGGCGAACTCTTGGCGGGCAATGCGACCGCGTACACCCTCTACGCCCGCGCCAACGCCGTGGAAAACGCCGAAGAGACGGCAAAAACGCTCGCTTCTTTATTGCCGCTTGATTATGATACGCTTGTGGAAAAGCTCAACGACCATACGCGTTCGGAGATCGTTCTCCTTCGGAAGACGGCGAAGGAGACGGCCGCCGCCGTGGAGGGAACGGGGCTCAAGGGCGTCTACTACGCGCGGGATAACCTCCGCATCTATCCATACGGTGCGCTCGCCTCGCAGGTCTTGGGGTTTGTCTCGTCGGACGGGGCGGGGCTCACGGGCATCGAGAAGGGGTACGACAGCTTCCTCGCAGGCACCAAGGGGGAGATCTTATACGAGACCGACCTCGTCGGCGCGGAGATCGGGGAGGGGGCATACTATATCCCCGCCGAGGACGGGCTGTCTTTGACGCTCACGCTCGACGTGCGCATCCAATCGCTTGCAGAGGAAGTGATGGCGCGGGCGCTCGAGGAACATCAGGCGAAGGCGGCGCGCTGCATCGTATTAGACCCCAACGACTTCTCTATCCTTGCGATGGTCAATCTTCCGTCCTATGACCTCAACGACATTCCGAGGGGGGATACGGCGCAGCTCAACCTGCTCTCGAGGAACGCGGCTGTCTCCGACGTGTATGAGCCGGGCTCCACCTTTAAGATCGTGACTGCCGCCGCCAACATCGAGGAATATCTGAGGGGCAATGCCGCCTTCTCGCCCGAGCGCGTCTTTTCGAGCAGCCGCACGCGCAATGTGGAGGGCTCCGTCATCCGCTGCTGGAGCGACCACAAGAACGGTAAGCACGCGAATTTGACACTGCAGGCGGCACTCAACAATAGCTGCAACCCCTGTTTTGTGGATATCGTGCTCGCGCTCGGCAGGGAGACCTTCTACGACTATCTCGAAAAGTTCAACTTCGGGAAGGCGACGGGCATCGATTTTGCGGGGGAGGCGGTCGGCATGCTGCTCCCCGAAGCGACCTTAAAGAACAGCGATCTAGCGCGCATCGGCTTCGGACAGAGCATTGCGGTGACGCCCCTGCAGCTCGCCTGTGCCGCGGCCGCCGCCGTCAACGGGGGATATTACTATGCGCCGCGGCTGGTTGAGAGCATCTCTTCGGAGAGCGGCGCGGTGTATGCCGCCTTTTCCAAGCGGCTCTTGGGGCGTACGGTGAGCGAGGAGACTTCCCGCATCCTCAATGAGATGTTAGAGGGCGTCGTCACGAACGGCAGCGGCAGTAAGGCGTATGTGGAGGGGCTCCGCGTTGCGGGCAAGACGGGCACCGCGCAGAAGTACGAGAACGGCAAAATTGCGGCGGGCAAGTACGTCTCGTCCTTTGTGGGGTACTTCCCCGCCGATGCGCCGCGCTATCTCGCGCTCGTCATCGTCGATGAGCCGCAGGGGAGTTACTACGGGAGTACGGTCGCCGCGCCCTGTGCAGGGGAACTCTTTGGCGGCATCGCCCGTCTTGAAAATATCGGGGAGGGAAGTATTTGAAACTTTCGTTGCTTGCAGGGGAACTTTCACAAAAGAGGCTCATAGGGGATACGGAAATTCTTTCATTGTGCGCGGACAGCCGCATCGTGGGGGAGGGGGATGCGTTCTTCTGCATCCGCGGCACGCATACGGACGGGCACCTCTTTGCAAAGGACGCTTTAAGGAGGGGCGCCGCCGCCTTTATCTCCGAGCACGAACTGCCCCTGCCCGCGCCGCAGCTCATCGTGCCCGACGCGCGCGAGGCGATGGCGCGTATCGCCGCCGCCTTCTACGGCCACCCCGAAAAGCGGCTGAAAGTCGTCGGCATCACGGGCACCAACGGCAAGACGACGACGGCGCACCTGCTCTTTCACATCTTGGAGGAAGCGGGGCTCCGCACCGGCCTCATCGGCACGCTGGGCGCGCGCTATCGGGAGACCGTCGTCGCGCCCGAACTGACGACGCCCGACCCCTTCCACCTCTTCCCGCTTCTCAAGGACATGGCGGACGCGGGTGCGGAGTGTGTCGTCATGGAAGTCTCGGCGCACGCCCTCGCCCTCAAAAAAGAGTGCCCCATTTTCTATGAGGCGGCGATCTTCACCAATCTGACGCGCGACCACCTCGACTTCTTCCCCTCGATGAAGGAGTACGGCGAGGCGAAGGCGCAGCTCTTTACGAAGGAGCGCTGCAAACGGGCGGTGCTCAACGCGGACGACGGCTTTTCAAAGACGCTCGAGCGGGGCGGCATGCCGTTTGTGACCTACGGTTTGGAGTCGCCCGCCGACTGCTTTGCCGTGACGGCAGAGAAAAAGCTGCGCTCTTCGCGCGTGCTTCTCAATCTCTCGGACGAGCTCATCGAGACAAGATTGCGCCTCGTGGGGCGTCACAATGTGTATAACGCGCTGGCGGCCGCCGCCTGCGCCAAGGAGCTGGGGGTGGAGAGCGAAGCCATTTCGCGCGGCATTGCGGCGACGCGCGAGGTGGACGGGCGGCTCGAATGGGTCGCCAACTACCATGGCGCGGACATCTTCGTCGACTTTGCACACACGCCCGACGGCCTCGAGAAGTCGGTCTCCGCGCTCAAAGAGGAATGTAAGGGACGGCTCATTCTCCTGTTCGGCTGCGGGGGCAACCGCGACGAGGGCAAGCGCGCCGTGATGGGGGAAGTGGCGGCGAGCCTTGCCGACTTCACCGTGCTCACCTCGGATAACCCGCGCTATGAGGACCCCGTTCAAATTATTTCCGAGATCGAGAGGGGGTATCGGAGCGTCTCCGATCGCTATGTCGCCGTCGAAGAGCGCGAGAAGGCCATCGAGTACGCCCTCACGCACTTAAAGGCGGGGGATATTCTGCTCGTTGCGGGCAAGGGCGGGGAGACGACGCAGGAGATCATGGGAATAAAATACCGCTACAACGACAAAGCTGTCATCAAGGCGGCTTTGGAAAAATTGTGATGCACCAACTTGTTCTCGGGTTACTTGCGGGCTTTGCGCTCTCGCTCCCGCTCTGCGCGGCGGAAATTCCGCTCTTAAGGCGGGCGGGCGCGGGGCAGAATATTCTATGTTATGTGAAGGAACATAAGGCAAAGGGCGGCACGCCCACGATGGGCGGGCTGGGCTTTACGCTTGCGGCGGCGGGGGCAGCCCTTCTTCTCGCGCGGGGAGACGGCCGCTTCTTTGCCGCCCTCGCCGTGGGAGGGGGGTATCTTCTCGTCGGGCTTTTGGACGATCTCTTAAAAAAGCGGAGAGGGGACAACCTCGGACTTCGCCCCTATCAGAAGATATTCTTTCAGGTGGCAGTCGCGCTCATTGCGGCGGGGTACTGCCTGTATGCGGGGCTCACGCGGGTATATGTGCCCTTTACGCGGCTGACGTTCGATTTGGGGTGGGGCATCTTCCCGCTCGGCGTGTTCGTGTTCCTTGCGACGGTCAACAGTGTCAATCTGACGGACGGGCTGGATGGGCTTGCGGGCTCCGTCTCGGGGGTGTTCTTTCTCTTTTTGGGCGTGCTGCTCGCTTTGGAGGGAGAAGGGGACGGGCTCGAAGTGCTCTCCTTCACGCTTTCCGGGGCGCTTGCGGCGTATCTTGTGTTCAATGTGGAGCGGGCGAGCGTCTTTATGGGGGATACGGGCTCGCTCGCCCTCGGCGGCTTTGCGGCTGCCATTACGCTCTTTTCGGGGAATGCCCTTATTCTGCCCTTTTTGGGTGTGATGTTCGTGCTCTCGAGCATATCCGTCATCCTTCAGGTCATATCCTATAAAGCGAGGAAAAAGCGCATCCTTTTAATGGCGCCCATCCATCACCACTTCCAACAGAAGGGCTTCTCCGAGGGCAAGATCGCCTACTGCTATACGGCTGTTACGGCATTGATGGGACTTTTGCTTTTAGTGCCGTATTTATAGTTCACGCAAATCTTTTTGCAAAATCTTGGAGGGATTATGTTTTTTCCCACTCAAACGTTTATGGTGGCGGGACTGTCGCGGTCGGGGAGGGCAGCGGCGGAGTATCTGCTCTCCCGCGGGGCAAAAGTGCTGTGCTTTGACGACGTGGAAGAGGGGAGCGCTCTCGAAGCCGCCCGCGCCCTCGGGGATCTGGGGGCGGAGATCGTACATAGGGAGCAACTTGCCGCGCGTGCCGCGGCGTGCGATGTGCTCGTCTTAAGCCCCGGCATCCCCATCGACCACCCGCTGCCGCTCTTTTTTAAGAAGCATGAAAAGCGGGTGATGGGGGAGATGGAGCTGGGCGCGCTTGCCCTGCGCTGCCCATGCGTCGCCGTCACGGGCACCAACGGCAAGACGACCGTCGTCACGATGTTAGAGCGCATCTTTCAGGCCGCGGGGAAAAATGCGCTCGCCTGCGGCAACATCGGGCTCCCTTTGACCGCCGCCGCGCAGCAGCTCAACGAGGACGCCCTCGCCGCCGTCGAGGTCTCATCCTTCCAGCTCGAGACGCTTTTGTCTTTGCGGCCGCACGTCGCCGTCGTCCTCAACATCGCCGAGGACCACCTCGACCGCCACTACAACATGGAAAATTACATCTACTTGAAGCGCAAGCTCCTGAAGAACTGCACGGAGAGCGAATGCGCCGTCCTCAACCATGACGACGCCGTGGTGCGCACGTTTTCCGAACATACCAAGGCGCACACCGTGTGGTTTTCGGGTACGGAGCGCGTGGACGGGGCGTATTTAGATGAGCATTTCCTCTGCTTTCGCGGGGAGCAAATTCTTTCGACGGACGATCTTTCGCTCACGGGCGAGCACAACCGCCTGAACGCGCTCGCCGCCATCGCCGCAGCCAAGCTCTTTGGCATCCAAAACGATGCCATCGCAAGCGCGCTCTCTTCCTTCAAGGGGGTCGCCCACCGCACGGAGACGGTGCTGGAGCGGGGCGGCGTCACCTACATCGACGATTCCAAGGCGACCAACGTCGACTCCTGCTTAAAAGCCCTCAAGGGGCTCGATCGGGAGACCGTGCTCATTTTGGGCGGCAAAGATAAAGGGGAGCGGTTCGAGCCCCTCTTTGCGGCGCTGAAAGCTTCGCGCGTCGTGCATGCCGTTCTCTGCGGGGAGAATTGTTTCCGCCTCATGAACGCGGCGATGGGGGAGGGCTTTACCGCCGTCACGCTGTGCCGCCCCTTCGAGGTCGCCGTGCGCGTCGCCTGCCTCACGGCGCGGCAGGGGCAGAACGTGCTGCTCTCTCCCGCCTCGGCGAGTTTCGACGCCTTCCAAAACTTTGAAGAGCGCGGGGAGAAGTTCGCCGCCCTCGTCAAGGAGTACGCCCCCGAAGGGGAGGCGCAGGAAGTTGCGGCGGACGAGGCCCCTTCGGATGGGGAAGGCTGAGGGGCGCAGGCTGCCCCTTCTCGGGGCGCTCTCTAAGGGGAGGGGCGCGGGCGACGTGTGGTTCTTGGCGGGGGTCGTGTCGCTCGCGGCGCTCGGGGTGCTGTTCGTCTATTCTGCAAGCTTTTACTCCGCCGAGGTGCAGTACGGCGACAAATTCTACTTCCTCAAAAAACAGCTTTTAGGCTTTATTCTGGGGCTTGCTGCAATGCTCCTTCTCTCCCGCCTCGACTTCTCGCGGTGGAAGAGGCCGGGGCTGCCCGCGCTGCTCATCGCCCTTGTCCTGCTTGCGGCGGTGCTCATTCCCGGGGTCGGGCAGACGCACTACGGCGCTACCCGCTGGATAGGCGTGGGGCCCGTCAGCGTGCAGCCTTCGGAGCTTACAAAATTCGCCTTCGTGCTGTTTGCGGCGGGGTATTTTGCGAAGGATCCTTCCCGCCCGCGCAGTTTCAAGGGCATTTTGCCCGTCTTGGGCGCGGGCATCGCGGTGTGTGCGCTCATTCTCTTGGAGCCAAACCTCTCGGTGACGATGGTCACGGCGGCGCTGCTCTTCGGGATGCTCTTCCTCGCGGGAACGCCTTTAAAGACGCTCGCGCTTCTGCTTCTTCCCGTCCTTCTCGCGCTGCCCGTGCTCATTCTCATGGAGCCCTACCGCCTGAGAAGGTTTACCGCCTTCCTCGACCCGTGGTCGAGCCCGCAGGACGAAGGCTACCAGCTCATTCAATCGCTGTATGCGCTCGCCAACGGCAACTTGTTCGGCGTGGGGCTCTTTAACTCCCGCCAGAAGTTCCGCTTTCTGCCCTTTGCGGAGAGCGACTTTATCCTCGCCGTCATCGCCGAGGAGACGGGCTTTTTCGGCGTTCTCTGCCTGTTTGCGCTCATCGGGTTCGTCGTCTTTAGGGGCTTCCGCATCGCGGCGCGGGCGAATACCTACTTTGAGTTTCTGCTCGTCTCGGGCGTCATGTTCGCCTTTGCGGTGCAGGCGGCGCTCAACGCGCTCGTCGTCAGCGGGTGCGTTCCCCCGACGGGCCTCCCGCTGCCCCTCATCAGCGCGGGGAATACCTCGCTCATCGTCACGATGGCGGGCATGGGCGCGGTATGGGGCGTGTCACGGCGGGGGCGGCCGTCATAAGATGTAGTAGAACGCGGGGCACGCGCGGGTTTTCCGTGCGCGGCTTCGCCGTTTTTATCACGGGGAGAAAACTATGGACAAATTACTCATTACGGGGGGCGAACGGCTCTTCGGCAGCGTAAAAGTTTCCGCCGCCAAGAACGCCGTCCTGCCGCTGTTTGCCGCCTCCGTGCTCACGGAGGAAAGGGTCACCATCCGCGGCGTGCCCAAGATCACCGACGCCCTCTGCATGGCGCAGATCTTGCGCGAATTGGGTGCGGAAGTGACCTTTACGGGCGGCGACGTTACGATCGACAGCGCATCCTCGTGCTCGCACGAGATCCCGCCCTCCCTCACGCGGGAGCTGCGTTCCTCCGTCTTTATGCTCGGCTCCCTCCTGACGCGCTTCCGCCGCGCGCTCATCGCGTATCCGGGCGGCTGCGACATTGGCCTTCGCCCCATCGACATGCACCTTCAGGCGCTTAGGCGCCTCGGCGTCACCATCGACGAGCACGACGGCTACATCTTCTGCAAGTGCGACTGCCTCAAAGGCGCGGACATCTCCCTCGACTTCCCCAGCGTGGGTGCGACCGAAAACGTGCTGCTCGCCGCCGTCAAGGCGGAGGGGCGGACGGTCCTTCGGGGTGCGGCGCGGGAGCCCGAGATCGTCGATCTGCAGAACTTCTTAAATGCGATGGGGGCGAAGATCGCGGGCGCAGGCGGGGACGTCATCGTCATCGACGGCGTAAAGCGGCTCTCGGGCGTCGACTATACCCCCATGAAGGACCGCATCGAGGCGGGCACCTACCTCATCATGGGGGCAGCCGCGGGCGGCGAAGTGGAGACAGAGGGGGTTTTCCCCGAGAATCTCGGCCTCCTTTTACATAAATTGCGCGAAAACGGTTGCAAGATCGGTGCAAAAAATGATAAAATAAGAGTGGAAAGTTCGGGAAAGCTGCGCGCAAACCGCCGCATCGAGACGATGCCCTTCCCCGGCTTTCCCACCGATCTGCAGGCCCAGGCCGCCGCGCTCAACAGCGGGGCGGAGGGTTCGGCGCTCATCACGGAAAATTTGTTTGAAACGCGCTTTAAGTATGTGCCCGAACTCAAAAAGATGGGCGCGGATATCGAGGTCAAGGGGCGGACGGCGCTCATTAGAGGCGTTCCCCGCCTGCACGGGGCGAGCCTGCTTGCGGGAGATCTTCGTGGTGCGGCGGCGCTCGTCGTTGCGGCGCTCGGGGCGGAGGGCGTGAGCGAAGTTTTAGACCTCACGCATCTCGACAGGGGGTACGAGGACCTCGTCTCCAAGCTCAAAAAGCTGGGGGCAAAGCTCAGGCGCGTGCGCGTATGAATGAAAGGGGAGGCGCTCTTTTCGGGCGCAGCCTTTAAGGAGATACGAATGAAGAAAAAGGTACTCATCCTGACGGGAGTCGCGGTGGCGCTCCTCATCGCGGTCATCGCGGCGGCGCTCAACGCCGTCTTTACGGTGGCGCGCGTCGAGGTGCATTTCTCCGTCTGTTCCTCCCGCGGGGAAGAGGAAGCGGTGCTTCTTCAAAGCGAGCTTGACGAGACTTACGTCGGCAAGAGCACGACCTTTTTGAAATTGGAGGACGTGGAGGAGACGGTGGAACATTACCCCGCCTTCCGCGTGACGGCGGCGGAAAAGCAGTTTCCGCGCACGGTGGTGCTCTCCGTGGAGGAGCGGAGGGAGGCGTTTTGTTTCCGCCGCGAGAACGGGCTCTTTGCCATCCTCGACGAGGAGGGCGTCTACCTCTACGACAGCGAGACGAACACCAACCGAAGGGGCGGGGAGAACATCGTCCTCGAGGGCTTCACCCTGACGGCAGACGCGGGGGAGCGCGCCACGGGCGAGTATGCCCTAGAGCTCTTTCAGATGTGCGAAGTGTTCTTTTCGGCGCTCGGCGACGCGAGGGCGAACATCGTCTCGGTGACGCTCTCTTCCGAGTACGAGATGGGCAGCTACTTCCTCCTGCAGATGCGCGAGGGCGTCACGGTGCAGATCTTCACCCCCGAGAACGAGACGGAGGAAAAGGCGGAGGCGGTGCTCGAGGCGTACCTCTCCCTTTCCGAGACGCAGAAGACGTACGGATTTTTCGACGTCATCGACAGCGCGGGCGGCGGCTTTACCGTCAGCAACCACCGCCCTTCCCTGTAAAAACCGTGTTATTTGCAATTTTTGCCAAAAAGCGCTTTTTACCGAGGCGCTTTTTTTTGTGGTCGAACATAAATCTCACCACAATCTCTTGACAATGCAGGTCTCCTTTGCTATAATTTATGACAGAATACTACCTTGTAACGGGATACCAAAGAGGAAGGCGCAATGGCGGGCAAAAGCATCGCTGTGTTGGACATCCGCTCCTCCGAAGTCGCCGTGTTTGTCGGCGAGAGAGGGGTCAACAACACATTCGTGTTTAAGGCGAGCAAAACGGAATCATACGGCGGCTACGAGAGGGGGGAGTTCTACGACGTCTCCGACCTGACGGCAGCCGTGTTCCGCGCGTTCGACGCCGTCCAGCAGGTGTGCGGGGAGAAGCTCCGCACGCTCTATGTGGGTGTTCCGGGGGAGTTCACCAAGGTGGATCCCTGCGAGCAGGATCTGAGCTTTCCCAAGAAATTAAAGATTACCAATAAGGAGATCGGGCAGCTCTATTCGATGGGCAGAAAGCAGCTCGAAGGCTGGCGCTTCATCCGCGTGACGAGCATGGTGTACGTCACGGCAGACAACCGCCGCGTCACCGATCCCGTCGGCCTCTATTCGACGGGTCTCTCGGGCGTCCTGTCCTATTTCTATGTGAGCGAATACTTCGCTGCGACGCTCGAGCAGATGTTTGCCCGCCGCCGCATCGAACTTCACTTTTTGCCCACGCAGTTTGCGATGGCGGCGTACCTCATCCCGCCCGAAACGCGCGACGAGTACGCGCTCTTTCTCGACATCGGCTATCTTTCTTCCTCCTTCCTCGTGCTGCTCGGCAACGGCGTGCTCGCCCAGCGCACCTTCTGGGCGGGGGAGGGGCAGATCGCCGTCCGCCTCATGAAGCGCTTCTCCCTCCCTTACGAAGTCGCCACGGCGCTGCTTTCTAAGGCGAATTTGTACTTAAAGCGCGAGGCAAAGAACCGCGAGATAACGTACGGCGGCAGGACATACGAGATCCCCACCAAGGAGTTTATCGAAGAGGTCAAGGCGGGGCTGGATGGGCTGTGCGAGCTCGTCGGAAGATTTCTCGAGGAATGTTCGGGCAAGGAGCTCGATAGTAAGCCCATCTACGTCTCGGGCGAAGGGTTCTGCGGCATCCGCGGCGCGCTCGAGCACATGAGCAAGAGATTGAGCTGCGTTTGCGAACAGCTTGCACCCGATTTGCCCTACTATAACAAACCTTCGATGAGTTCGCGCATCGCCCTCATCGACATGGCGACGGAAGATTCCCGCAAGAGCGGATCTTATTTTCGATTTTTGAATATTTTCGGAGGTTAACCACTTATGTATAACGACAACGTGCCCTTCCTCGGGAGAGATGATATGGACCGCCAGCCTCAACCCATGCCCGTTGAGCCGGAACTGAGCGGGCGCGCGCGCATCAAGGTCATCGGCGTGGGCGGCGCGGGCAACAATGCCGTCAACCGCATGATCGACGCCGGGATCTCCAGCGCGGAATATATTGCAGTCAACACCGATGCGCAGATCCTCTCCTGCAGCAAGGCAAAGACCAAGATCCAGATCGGTGCCCACCTCACCAAGGGGCTGGGCGCGGGCGCAGACCCCGAGATCGGCCGTGCAGCTGCCGAGGAGAGCAAGGAAGAGCTCGTAAAGGCCGTCGAAAAGACCGACCTTCTCTTTATTACCGCCGGTATGGGCGGCGGTACGGGCACGGGCGCGGCGCCCGTCATCGCCAAGATCGCCAAGGACATGAAGATCCTCACCGTGGCGGTCGTCACCGAGCCCTTCTCCTTCGAGGGCAAGCGCCGCATGGACAACACGATGAAGGGCATCGACAATTTGAGAAAGTACGTCGATACGCTCATCATCATCCCCAACGAAAAGATCGGGGACGTCGTTCCCCGCAATGCTCCCATGGCGGA
>CALWCH010000020.1 GCA_944376335.1 uncultured Clostridia bacterium | reverse complement strand
AAGTCCATCAAGGGCGTGTCGCGCTTCATTTCGGAGTGCATCTCCACCTTTGACTGCGTCATCTCCACGGCGACGCACTTTATTCTCAAAAAATATAAAATCGAGGGAGCCATGACGAAGAAACCGCAGCGGGGCAGGCTCTCCATTCAGCCATGAGAGACTTTCTGAACGCCCGCTCCAAAAGCTTAAAGCCGAGCGGCATCCGCAAGTATTTCGATATCGTCGAGCACATGCCCGACGCCATCTCCCTCGGCGTCGGCGAGCCCGATTTCGTCACCCCGTGGGAGGTGCGCTCGGCGGGCATCCGCTCCTTGCAGCGCGGCTTCACCCAATATACGGGCAATCGCGGCCTGCAGGAATTGCGCGCGCTCATCTCCCGCTATCTTTCGGCGCGCTTTGCGGTGGACTATTCCCCCGAGCACGTCATCATCACGGTGGGGGCGAGCGAGGGCATCGATTTAGCCCTTCGCGCCGTTGCGGACATCGGCGATGAGATCTTGATTCCCGATCCCGCCTACGTCTCCTACGCGCCCATCGTGAGCCTTTGCGGGGGCACGCCCGTCTCCGTGGACTGCGTGGCGGAGAACGGCTTTATCTTCACGCCCGAGGCGTTGGAGCGCGCCATCACGCCGCGCACCAAGGCGGTCATCTTCGCCTATCCCAACAACCCCACGGGCGGCATCATGACGAAGGAGCAGTTAGAGGCGGTCATCCCCGTCATTTTAAAGCACGACCTTCTCGTCATCTCCGACGAAATTTATGCGGAGCTCACCTACGGCGGGCGGCATTGCTCGATCGCCTCCCTCCCCGGCATGCGCGAGCGCACCGTGCTCCTCGGCGGTTTTTCCAAGGCGTTTGCGATGACGGGCTGGCGCGTGGGCTTTACGTGCGCGCCCCCCGAGATCGACGCCGCCATGCTGAAAATTCACCAATACACCATCCTTTGCGCGCCGCGCGTGTCACAGCACGCGGCAGTTGCCGCGCTCTCGGGCGGGTTCGAGGACGGCTTTTCCTCGGTGGAGAAGATGCGCTCGGAGTACGACAAGCGCCGCCGCTTCCTCGTGCGCGCGATGAACGATCTGGGCCTTTCCTGCTTCGAGCCGCGCGGGGCATTCTACATCTTCCCCTCCGTCAAGGTGACGGGGCTGACGGGCGAGCAGTTCGCCGACGGGCTCCTCGAAGAGGAACACGTTGCCGTGGTGCCCGGGAACGCCTTCGGGCACTGCGCCGAGGACCACATCCGCTGCTCCTACGCGACGGGCATGGCGGAGCTTGAGGAGGCCATGCGCCGCATCGAGCGCTTTGTCAAAAGAAAATCGCAGGAGAGCGGCAATGCGAGTTGACAATTTCGGCAAAATGCAATATAATAAGTGAAGTGAAGAGAAAACCGTGGTCTCCCGAGGGAGGTCACGGTCATCTTTCATTGAACGCGGCAGCGCCGCAGACAACAAAAATTCGTGCCGAACGGCACAGCGAGGTTTTTTATGGCAGATCAGTTTTATATGACGCAGGAGGGCTACGAGGCCGCCAAGAAGCAGCTCGAGTACCTGCAGACCGTCAAGCGCGCAGAGATCGTGGAGCGCATCGCAGAGGCGCGCAGCCACGGCGACCTTTCCGAGAACGCCGAGTACGACGCCGCCCGCAACGAGCAGGCAGCCAACGAGGGCGAGATCGCAGAACTTGACTACAAGGTCAAGAACGCCGTCATCATCGAGGAGACGGACGACAACAGCATCGTCCACATCGGCTCCGCCGTCACCGTCTACGACGAGGAGATGGAAGAGGAAGTCACCTATACCATCATGGGCACGACGGAAGTGGACGCGATGAAGAACATCGTCTCCAACGAGTCCCCCGTGGGCGCGGCGCTGCTCGGCCACAAGAAGGGCGAGCGCGTCACCGTCAAGGCGCCCGACGGCGACTATATCCTCAAGATCGTCAAGATCGGCTAAGGAGTACTATGGACGAGAACATTCTCTCTCCCGAGGCGGAGGAAGAGGCGCTTGCCGAACAGGCGCGCATCCGCAGGGAAAAGCTCGCAAAGCTCACGGCGGAGGGCAGCGACCCCTACCGCAAGACCAAGTATGACGTCACCGCCCGTTCGGATGAGATCAAGGGCGATTTCGGCGCCTTCGAGGGCAAGGAAGTCTCGGTTGCGGGCAGGCTGATGAGCCGCCGCATCATGGGCAAGGCGTCCTTTTCGCACATCCGCGACCGCAACGGCGACATCCAGCTCTACATCACCCGTCAGGACGTGGGCGAGGACGTGTATGCGGCATATAAGAAGGACTACGACCTCGGCGACATCGTGGGGGCGAAGGGCACCGTCTTTATGACCAAGACGGGCGAGGTGAGCATTCACCTTACCCACCTTGAAATGCTCTCGAAAGCTCTGAAGCCGCTGCCCGAAAAGCACAACGGCCTGCAGAACGTGGACATGAAGTACCGTCTCCGCCACATCGATCTCATCATGAACGAGGACGTGCGGGAGACCTTCTTCCGCCGCGCCAAAATCATCACGGCGGTGCGTTCCTATCTTGATTCGAACGGCTATATCGAGGCGGATACGCCCATTCTCCTTCCCTTGGAGATCGGCGCGGACGCCCGCCCCTTCAAGACGCACCACAACGCGCTCGATATCGATATGTATCTCCGCATCGAGACGGAGCTGTATTTAAAGCGCCTCATCGTGGGCGGGTTTGAGCGCGTTTACGAGATGGGCCGCATCTTCCGCAACGAGGGCATGGACGCCAAGCACAACCCCGAGTTCACCACCGTCGAGATGTATCAGGCATACGTCGACTACCGCTACATGATGGACTTCATCGAGGGCATGTATAAGCACATTGCAAACGAGGTGTGCGGCACGCTCGAAATTCCCTATCAGGGCAATATCATCGACCTTTCCCATTGGGAGCGCATGACGATGACGGAGGCCGTGAAGAAGTATTCGGGCGTCGACTTTGCAGAAGTTTCTTCCGACGAAGAGGCGCAGTCTCTTGCAAAGGAGCACCACATCGAGCTCGAAGAGGGCAAGAAGACGAAGGGGCACATCTTGGCGGAGTTCTTCGATGCTTACGTCGAGGACAAGCTCATCCAGCCCACCTTCATCTATGATTACCCCGTGGAGATCTCCCCCCTTGCCAAGCGCAAGCCCGAAGACCCCGCGATGACCGAGCGCTTTGAATACTTCATCAACGGCATGGAGATGGGCAACGCCTTCTCCGAGCTCAACGACCCCATCGACCAGCGCCGCCGCATGACGGAGCAGGCCGAGCGCAAGCGCGCCATGGGCGCGAATGCCGAGGTGGACGAGGACTTTTTGGACGCCCTCGAGCGCGGCATGCCCCCCACGGGCGGCCTCGGGTTCGGGCTCGACCGCCTCGTCATGCTCTTAACGGACAGCCCGTCCATCCGCGACGTGCTGCTCTTCCCCACGATGAAACCCAAAAAGTAAACGGCGATTTTCGCCGAGGGAGGCACCTTGGACGCAAGGATCACAAAATCAAGGCTTGCAAACCTTCTTTCCTACGACTGGCTGAAGATCATCGCCGCCATTTTAGCGGTGGTGTTCATCCTCATCGTCTTCTTTACGACCATCAAGACGCGCGCAAGAAACGAGCAGGAGTTCATCATCTACGCCTATTCGACGACGGAGTCCCTCTCGGGCGGCGATCCCGATATGACGCTCTACAACGGCGAGAGGGCGGACACGTTTTCCGATGAGCTCTTGGAGAGCGGCGCGCTCTCCTACGACGTGCTCTACTCGACATTCGAAAATCTGGGCAACGACCAGTACAGCGAAACGCTCTTTACCGCCCGCCGTATGGCAGGGCAGGGCACCGTGATGCTCGTCTCCGACTACATCTCGCCCGATAAAGACCCCGAGGAAGAGGAGCTCGTCTCCTCGCTCGATCTGCTCTTCTCCACCACGACGTCGGAGTTCGCCTACGACCCCAACGAATATTTCGCGGAGTGCGAGGAATATCTTCAGCGCTTCTTCGGCGAAAACTGGCGGGAGGGTACGCTCAACGAGGAAGAGGCGGAGGCGTGCTTTTTAGCCCGCAACGAAAAGGACAACCGCTATCACCTCGCCTCGCAGAGAGAGGCGGGCATCGAGGACGAAAAGCAGCGCCTTTTAAAGCTCCGCGAGGACTATATCTTCGTCCTCGAAAACTGCATCGAGACGGGGCTCTTCACCTATCCCGAAGTCACCCTGCTCGTCGATGAGTACGAGGAGGAGACGACCACGGGCACCTACGCCATCGATATCGGCGATCTGCCCGCCCTTCGCGAGCTCGTCTATCACTATGTGGAAGCGGGGGAGACCTCCGTGCAGTCGAGCGAGGACATCTGCCTCGTCATCTTAAAGAATCCCGACCGCATGGAGAGCGATCTGCGCTTCGAGACGGTGAGCTTTCTTCGCTACCTCTATGAGGAGTACGGCGCGTGAAGCGCGTCAAAACTTGCCATATTCTGGAAATGCTGCGCTCTCAGAAGCGGCCGCATCTCTCCTTTCACACTCCCGGGCACAAGCGCGCGGGCGCGGACATCACCGAGCTCGTGTATTCGGATAACCTGCTCTCCCCGCACGGCGTCATCAAGCGCGCGGAGGAGGATATCGCCCGCATCGTCGGCGCAAACGCCGCTTATCTTTTGACCGACGGCAGCACGGCGGGCGTGCACGCCATCATCTTGGCGCTCAAAGAGGCGGGCATTTCCCGCCTCGCCTACCCCAAAGCGGCGCACAAGTCCGTCAAGGACGCCTGCTATCTCTTCGGCGTCGAGGGCATTGAGATCGATGCTCCCTCGTCTCCTTACCCCCAACAGCCGTCCATTGAAGCCATTTCGGCGGCGCTCGAACAGGCGGATGCGCTGCTCTTGACTTCGCCCGACTACTACGGCAATTTCCCGCCCCTGAAGGAGGCGGCGGCGCTGTGCCAAGAGGCGGGCAAGCCCTTTGTTTTGGACGGTGCACACGGGGCGCACCTGCACGGCACGCAATTTTACGCGGGAAGCTTCGCGGAAATGTGGGTGGACGGCGCGCACAAATCGCTCCCCGCCCTCACGCAGGGCGCTGCATGCTTTGCAAAGGACGAAGTTTGGGCATCCCGCCTCAAAGCCGCCCTCTCCCGCTGCCGCACGACCTCGCCCTCGTACCCCATCATGGCGAGCGTCGAATACGCCTACAAATACCCCAAAAACGAGAAGCTAGAGCGCGCCGCCGTCGCCCTCAAGCGGGAAATCGGTGCCGAACAGAACGCCGACTGGACGAAAGTTTTGGTGCCCTTCGGAGAGAAAAGCGCCAACGCCGAGGCGTATTTGCAGAAAAAAGGCGTCTACCCCGAATTCGATGACGGGAATTTTCTCATGTTTTACCTCTCCCCCTGCACGAAGAAGGGGGAGTTGAAGAGGCTGAAAAAACTTTTAAGGCGTCTTCCGCGCGGGCCGCTCATCGCTTGGGAGCAGGCGAAAGGGGAGCGGGGCAAAGAGGGGAATCTTACCCGCCTTGTGCCCCTTTCGAAGGCGGAGGGCCTCACTTGCGCGCGGGAGTGCGGGCTGTTCCCGCCCTGCGTGCCCCTCATCGGAAAGGGGGAGCGTATCACGAAGGAGAAACTTTCCCGCCTCGCCTCTGCCGCGAACACCTTCGGGCTGGAGGGGGGCTGCATCTTGGTCTTTTGGGAGGACGCATGAAGGAGCTGCTGCACGAAACGCGGGCATACCGCCGTATTCTCACAGAGGCAAGGGCGGGCAACGCGCCCCACGCCGTGCTCGTGCTCTTTCCCGACGCGGCACATCTTCGGGAACTGTTAAGGGAGTGCGCAAAGGCATTCTTTTGTGCCGAAGAGGGCAGCCGCATTGCAAACCTCATCGAAAAGGAGAGCTTTGCAGACTGCCTTATGTACCCCTCGGCGGCGGGCGGGAAGCTGACGGTGGACGACGCCGTAAATATCCTCGAAGAGAGCATCCTGCGCCCCGTGGAGGGCAAAAAGAAGCTTTTCGTCCTCGACGCCTTCCACACGGCGAGCGCCCTCGTGCAGAACAAACTTTTGAAGGTCCTCGAAGAACCGCCCGAAGGCGTGAGCTTTCTTCTGGGCGTTTCGCAGGAGCATGCGGTGCTCCCTACCGTTCTCTCCCGCGCGGAAAAATTTCAGGAGCCGCCCTTTCCCGAGGGGAGCATCTTTAATGCCCTGAAGCGCATGTACCCCGCGGAGAAGGGGTTGGAGCGCGCGGCGGCGGCTTCGGGCGGCATGCTGTCGCAGGCGGAAAAGCTGCTTGCGGGCGGCGGGGAGAGCTTCCGCCTCGCCGAGGAATTTGTAAGGGGCGATGCGCCCGAGGCGTTCGCAAGAAGGGCGGACAAATTGGATAAAACCGCATTTTTCGCGGCGCTGGAGCTTCTCTTGCGCGATATGCTGCTCATCAAATCGAACGAGGTGCGCTATGCAAGCCGCGCGGACGAGGCGACGCGGACGCTCGCCGCAAAGTACCACACGGGCACGCTTTTAACGGCGCTCGAAGGGGTCAGGGAGGCGGAAAAGCGCGTCAATTTCAATGCGGGGATAGGGCAGGCACTCTATGCCCTCGTCCTCGAGATCAAGGAGGAAGAGAGAAGATGGCAAAAGTTGTCGTCGTAAAATTCAGAAACAGCTGCAAGCCCTACTATTTCAGTGCGGGCGGCCTGCAGCTCGAGATGGGGCAGGGCGTCATCGTCGATACGGCGCACGGCCTCGAATACGCCACCGTGCTCGAAGGGGAGCGCGAAGTGGAGGAGCTCGCAACGCCCTTAAAGCCCGTTGTGCGGCTTGCCAATCAAAAAGATTTGGACCAGCTCGCAAAAAACGACGCGAGAAAGCCCGACGCCATGCGCACCTGCAAGGAAAAGATCGCGGCGCGCGGCCTCGGGATGAAGCTCATCGGCTGCGAATTTGCCTTCGACGGGAGCAAGGTCATCTTCTATTTCTCGGCAGAGGGCAGGGTGGACTTCCGCGAGCTCGTAAAAGATCTTGCGTCCGTGTTCCGCATGCGCATCGAACTTCGTCAGGTGGGCGTAAGGGACGAGACGCGCATCTTGGGCGGCATCGCCCCCTGCGGCAGAGAGGTGTGCTGTGCAAGCTGCATGCCCGACTTCCAGAAGGTGAGCATCCGCATGGCGAAGAACCAGGGGCTTTCCCTCAATCCTACGAAAATAAGCGGCCTGTGCGGAAGATTGATGTGCTGTCTTGCATACGAAAACGGCTACTACGCCGCGGCGTGCAAGCAGGTGCCCAAGGTTGGGGGAACGGTCATCTCTCCCGAAGGCAGGGGCAGCGTCGTCTCCGTCAATATGCTCAAGATGATCGTGCGCGTGAAGATCGAAAAGGACGGCGCGCTCATCTACCGCGATTTCCCCGTCGCAGAGCTCGAATTCAAGCGCTCTCAGGAAAAGCCCGAAAAGGAAGGGAAGGCGGAAAAGGAAGAGATTTCCGCATTAGAGGACTAATTTTTTACAAAAAAGTCCTTTACGAAAGCAAAAATGTGTGCTATAATATGGGCAAGATTTCAATGGAGGTAAAGAAGAATGGCTCACAAGATCTCCGATGCCTGCGTCTCCTGCGGCGCGTGCGCTGATGCTTGCCCCGTGGGTGCGATCGCTCCCGGCGATACGACGTATGTCGTCGATCCCGATGCCTGCATCGACTGCGGCGCTTGCGAGGACGGCTGCCCCACCGGCGCCATCACCGCTGAATAACTTTTAGAACTCACTTGAGCGGCGGGTCGGCATTTTGCCGACCCGCCGCTGCGCTTTGTCCGCGAAAATCTCTTTGCAAGGGCAAAGACATTTGCTGCAGTGAGGGAGAACCCCCCCCCTGCGCTTTTCTTCTCCTGCGGCAGCTCATATCGGGGGAAACGGAGTGCCCGCTCCCAAAAATAGACGCTCGTCATCCGACGGGCGATTTTTTTGCGCCTTATTTGGGGGAGGGGATGCGGAAATTTCTGCATAAACAGGCGGCGGCGGGAATACGTTGAAAGGGAGGGGAGAGGACAGGCGGCCGCGGGCGTCCGAATGGGGCACTTTCGACCGAAAGGCGGCGCGTCCGACAAAACCCTCCAAAATCTCCGTGCAAAAATATCGTATCATCGTGTATGGAAAGCGTGCGGGCGCCTATAGAATGTACCCGCGAGCGGCCGTGCCCGATGATAAAGCGAGGCTTTCATGATCGTCCGTCTGCGCTCCGTTATATTGGCTTTTGCGCTCATTTGCGCCGTTGCGCTCTCCGCCCTTGCGGCGGGGGCGGCGGGGGCGGAGGAAGTCTTTTGGAGCGGCGCGCGCCTGCTCCCCGTCTACAGTGTGGAGCGGGAGGATAAGCACATTTCGATCACCTTTGACTGCGCGTGGGGCGTCGAGCACACCGACGCCATTTTGGATGCCCTCGGCGAAACGAACGTTTCCGCAACCTTCTTCTGCGTGCAGTTCTGGGCGGAGGAACACCCCGACTATCTCAAGAAAATTTCCGAGGCGGGGCACGAGGTCGGCACGCACAGCGCGACGCACCCCAAGATGTCCACCCTCTCCGAAGAGGGCATAAGGGCAGAGCTCACAACATCCGCCCGCGCCATCACCGAGGTGACGGGGCGGCCCGTCACCCTCTTCCGCCCGCCCTTCGGCGACTATAATAACGCCGTCATCCAAACGTCGCTCTCCCTGGGGCTCATGCCCGTGCAGTGGGATGTCGACTCCCTCGACTGGCAGGACCTCTCGGCGGGGGAGATCACCGAGCGCGTCGTCAAACAGGCAAGAAGCGGCTCCATCATCCTCTGCCACAACAACGGGCTCAATACGGCGGAGGCGGTGCCCGTCATCATCGACACGCTGCGCGCCCGCGGCTATACGTTCGTGCCCGTCGGTGAGCTTATTTACCGCGAAAACTACACGATCGACCACACGGGCAGGCAGTTCTCCGCCCAATAAAATTCGGAAATACTCATGGAGGTACTCGAAGGATATGGATCACAATTCGGAAAAAAATAACAGGGTCTACTTAAGGGGGACGGTCGTCTCGGAGGCGGTCTTTTCGCACGAGGTGTACGGCGAGGGGTTCTATGAGCTCTTTGTGCGTGTGCCGCGGCTGTCGGGGCAGGCAGATACGCTGCCCGTCACCATCTCGGAGCGGCTGATGAAAAGCTGCGACCTTCATGTCGGCGCAACGCTCTCCGCCGAGGGGCAGTTCCGGAGCTACAACAAGCTGGAGGGCGGGCGGAGCCGCCTCATGCTCACGGTGTTCGTGCGCGATCTTGTCGAGGACGATACGCGCAACCCCAACATCATCCTGCTCGGCGGGTACATCTGCAAGCCGCCCGTCTACCGCACGACGCCCTTCAACCGCGAAATTTCCGACCTGCTCGTCGCCGTCAACCGCGCCTACAACAAGTCGGACTACATCCCCTGCATCGCCTGGGGGCGCAACGCCCGTTTCGTGCAGGACCTTCCCGTCGGGGCGCGCATCGTGCTCTCGGGGCGCATCCAGAGCCGCGAATACCAAAAGCGGCACGACGACGGCTCAGTCTCGACGATGACCGCCTACGAGGTGTCCGTCTCCAAGCTCGCCACGGTGGACGAGGGCGCCATTTTAGATTTGGAGCAGGAGTTTGCCTTTGCGCCGCTCCAAACCAACGGATAAGAAGTTATTTGCCGCGGCGGCGGGCTTTTGCCCGCCGCCGCGGCATTATTTTTCTGAAAGCGGGCGGCGCCCCGATACGGGGCGCCGCCGCAGCTTCCGTATAAAAAATCTTATGATTGCTCTGCAAAAGATTCGCGTGAACTTCTTTTCGCGGAAAAATGTGTGAACTCTAAATAACTTGCGTGAGCAGGGTTCCCCTGCGCAGTCCGCTAACAGTCAGGCGCTTCCACAATAACTTCCGCGAGCAGGGTTTCCCTGTGCAGTTCGCTAACAGTCAGGCGCTTCCACAATAACTTCCGCAAGCAGGGTTTCCCTGCGCAGCCCGTCAACAGACAGGTGCTTCCACAATAACTTGCGCGAGGAGGGTTCCCCTGCGCAGTTTGCTAACAGTCAGGCGCTCCCCAAATGAACTCTGCAAGGAGGGTTGCCCTCCGCAGCAGGACCCAATTTGCGCATACCTGCGCTTTGGGGGGAAAGGTGAATGCGGGCGCAGTAAATTGGGAAGCCCCGAAAGTGCGCCCGCAGAGGAAAACAAGCCGCAGTCTTGTCGCGGCGGTGTTTTCCTAAACCTCACGGCGAAGATTTTTGCCTTTGCAAAAAGATTCGCGTGAACTTCTTTTCGCGGAAAAAAGTGTGAATTTTTTTCGCGAAATAGCCTATCTGCTTCTCTTCAAAAACTTCATGGCGGCGCGGTAGAATTGCTCGGCCTTCTCGGCGGCGAGGCCCTTCTTATAAGAGAGCCGCGCCGTGTGCGCCCATGTGAGCTTTTTGCCCGTCATCAAATAGAGGTGCGCGTGCAGGAAGATGGGGAAGTACTCAAACATAAAGAGGGGAGAAAAGAAGAGCGTTCTTGCCTTCTCGCCCTTCGAGAGCGTCACATACGCATCGCGGTAGACGTACATCGTCAGCGCGTTATAGACAAGGTCAAAGAAATACATCAGCGCGAAGGGCATCACGACAAGGAGCAGCAGCGCCCGCCACCAGAGCATGCTGCCCTGCACGGCGAAATAGATCGTAAGGGCGACGCCTGCGATCGCCGTCAGGAATACCGCCACGATGAAGATGACGGGCGGCACGATGCCGAAGAAGGTGTCGTACCACGCAAAGAAGGGGTACTTCTTTTTGCGCATCGCCTTTTGCACGTCCTTCTTATACTTATGGTCGCACTGCGTAAAGCCCATCACCCAGCGCAAACGCCGCTGCCATGCCTCGTGGTGCGTGACGGCCTCCTCGGTATAGAGCACGGCATACGGATAGTAGACAGACTTGAAGTCCTTCAAAAAGCTGTCCATCTTCATCTCGTAGTCCTCGGTGAGGGTGCGGTACGGCCAGCCGTTTATTTTCTCGATGGCGTCTGCGCGCACCATCATGCCCTGCCCGCACATGTTGAGGGGTACGCCCTTCTTCATGCGGTAGTAGTTGCCCATGTCGTCGAGGACGGGATAGTTGAGCGCCGAGCAGTTGCAGATGATGCTGCGGCTCTTCTTATCGCCCAAATAGTTTTTGACGCGCTTTCTCGTGAGATAGATGTGCGCGTCCATTTCAAGCGCGTTATTCAGCTCTTCCACATAGTCGGGGGCGAGCACGGCGTCCGCATCGACGATGCAGTAGGCGGCATTGTCCTTCCAATGCTCTCTCCCGATCTGCTGAAAGTAGCCGTCGAGTGCCGCGCCCTTGCACGTCTGTTCGGGCACGATAAACACCGAAAAGCCCAGCCGCCTTGCCATCCCGATCGTGGGGTCGTCCTCGTGCTTTACGATGACGTTGACGTCGATGAGCTCCTTCGGGTACGTCTGCTGCAGAAGGGAATCGAAGAGATCTCCGATGACGCCGCTCTCGTCGCGTGCAGGGATCAAAAGGGCGATGCGGCGCTTTTCTGCGGCATGCCGCTTTTCGGGCGGGCGGAAGCAGTGCAGGAACTGCACGAGTTTGGGAATATATAGGAGCGCGGCAAACAGCGTCACTGCGCCGAAGATGACAAGGATGAGTTGGATGTGCTGCATATGTCCTCCGTAATGCGGGCGCGCCCCCGAAGGGAGCCGTCCTCATGGCAAAATTTTCCCCGCCGCTTTCGATTATACGTCCTTTTGCGCCGTTTGTCAACGTGATGACGGCGATTTATCATATATTTCTATGACAAACGCATAAAAACCTATGACAAATCACCCGCAAAAGGGCAAAAAGAGAGGGCCCGCGCGGGCCCTCGGGAATGTTGTTCAGAAACTGCACTTCTCGCGGAGGAAGTCCACGAGCTCGTTGACATTCAGCCGCACCTGCTCCATGCTGTCGCGGTCGCGCACCGTCACGGTGTCGTTTTCCATCGTGTCAAAGTCGATGGTGATGCAGTAGGGGGTGCCGATCTCGTCTTGACGGCGGTAGCGCTTGCCGATGGAGCCCGCCTCGTCGTAGGCGATGGGGAAGTACTTTTTAAGCTTTGCCGCAATCTCCTTCGCCTTGGGGGCGAGGTTCTTCTGAAGGGGCAAAACGGCAGCCTTGTAAGCCGCGATGGCGGGGTGGAAGTGCAATACCGTCCGCACGTCGCCGCCCTCGAGCGTCTCCTCGTCGTATGCCTCGGAGAGCACGGCGAGCATGAGCCGGTCTGCGCCGATGGAGTATTCGATGACATAGGGGATGTACTTCTCGCCCGAGACGGGGTCGACATATGTGAGGCTCTTGCCCGAATATTCCTGATGGCGCGAAAGGTCGTAGTCGGTGCGGTTGTGGATGCCGTTGAGTTCGCTCCAGCCCATCGGGAAGTCATACTGAATGTCGCACGCGGCCTTCGCATAGTGCGCGAGCTTGTCGTGGTCCTTAAAGCGGAGGTGTTCGGGGTCAAAGCCGAGGTCAATGAGGAACTGCCAGGCGCGCTCCTTGAACTCTGCATAGTACTCGGCGTCCGTGCCCTCCTTGCAGAACCACTGGTGCTCCATCTGCTCAAATTCGATGGTGCGGAAGATGAAGTTGCCGGGGGTAATTTCGTTGCGGAACGCCTTCCCCACCTGCGCGATGCCGAAGGGCACCTTGGCGCGCGTCGTGCGCTGCACATTGAGGAAGTTGACGAACTCGCCCTGCGCCGTCTCGGGGCGGAGGTAAATTTTGTTCTGGCTCTCGTCGGTGACGCCGCGAGAGGTCTCGAACATCAAATTAAAGGTGCGGATGTTCGTCCAGTTGAACTTGCCGCAGATGGGGCAGCAGACGTGGTGCTCCTGAATGTACTGCTCCATCTCTTCATTGGTCATGAGGTCGGGGTTGACCTTGCCCTTGGAGTGCGCCTCGATGAGGTTATCGGCGCGGTGGCGGCTCTTGCACTCCTTGCAGTCCATCTTGGGGTCGGAGAAGGACGTCGTGTGCCCGCTCGCCTCCCACACGCGGCTGTTCATGAGGATGGCTGCGTCCACGCCGTAGGAGTTCTCGCTCTCCTGCACAAAGCGCTTCCACCATGCGCGCTTGATGTTGTTCTTGATCTCCACGCCCACGGGGCCGTAGTCCCAGGTGTTGCCCATGCCGCCGTAAATTTCGCTGCCGGGGAAGATGATGCCCCTGTTCTTGCAAAGGGCGACGAGCTTGTCCATCGTAACGGTCTTCTTTGCCATATTTTCTCTCCGGAATGCGGCTTTATGCCGCAAATGTTTTCTTGATTTCAATGGTTAGTATAGTCTTTTTGCGCGGGGTTTGTCAATCATTTCTAAAAGGGAAATGCCCGCACCCGCGAAATTTGCGCCCCGCCCGCTCCCCATGCCCCGCTTATACCCCCCAAAAGCAAAAATTTTGCAAAAGGGCGCGGAAATAATACCCATTTTGAGCAAACTATGCTATAATACTCAAAGATAATTCCCGCGCGGCGAAATCTTTCGCGCAGCAAATCAAGGAGCAGCTATGGCAGAAGCGACCAACTTTATCGAACAGATCGTCGAGAGTGATTTGGAGGCAGGCAAGGTGAGCGCCGTTCAGACGCGCTTTCCCCCCGAGCCCAACGGATATTTGCACATCGGACACGCCAAGAGCATGTTCGTCAACTTCGGCACGGCGTTAAAGTACGGCGGCAAGTGCAACCTCTTCTTCGACGACACCAACCCGAGCAAGGAAAAGACGGAATTTGTCGACGCCATCCGCGCCGACATCCGCTGGCTGGGCTATGAGTGGGCGCGCGAGTGCTACGCCTCCGACTTTTTCGATACCATCTACGAATACGCCGAAAAGCTCATCATGGACGGCAAGGCGTTCGTCTGCGACCTTTCCGCCGAGGAAATCAAAAACACGCGCGGCACCCTCACCGAGCCCGGGCAGGAGAGCCCCTATCGGAACAGGAGCGTCGAGGAAAACCTGCGCCTCTTCCGCGAGATGCGGGAAGGGAAATATGCCGACGGCGAGAAGTGCCTGCGCGCCAAGATCGACATGGCGTCGCCCAACGTCAACATGCGCGACCCCGTCATCTACCGCATTCTCCACATGAGCCACCACCGCACGGGCGACAAGTGGTGCATCTACCCGATGTACGACTACGCGCACCCCATCTGCGACTATTTGCAGGGCGTCACGCACTCCCTCTGCACCCTCGAATTTGAGGACCACCGCCCCCTCTACGATTGGGTGGGCATCAATTTGGGCTTTGACCCCAAGCCCCGCCAGATCGAGTTCGCCCGCCTCAACATCACCAACCTCGTCATGAGCAAGCGCTATCTTAAAAAGCTCGTCGAAGAGGGCAGCGTGCACGGGTGGGACGACCCCCGCATGCCTACGCTGGCAGGCCTCCGCAACCGCGGCGTTCCGGCGGCGGCCATCCGCGACTTCTGCGAACGCGCCGGCGTCACCAAGGCTAACTCCGAGTGCGAGATCGGCTACTTCGAGGCGGTCATCCGCGACTATCTCAACGCCCGCGCCCCCCGCGCCATGGCGGTGCTCGACCCTTTAAAGCTCGTCATTACCAACTACGAGGGCAGCGAGGAAGTCGACGTCGACATCAACCCCCTCGAACCCGAGGCGGGCACGCGCAAGGTAACGTTCTCGGGCGAGCTCTATATCGATAGGAGCGACTTCTCTTTGGACCCGCCCCCCAAGTATCACCGCCTGAAATTGGGCGGCAACGTGAGGCTCAAGAGCGCCTACATCATCCGCGCCGACGAGGCCATCAAGGACGAAGCGGGCAATGTCGTCGAGGTGCGCTGCACCTACTTCCCCGAGAGCCGCAGCGGGAGCGATACGAGCGGCATCAAAGCCAAGGGCGTCATTCACTGGGTGGAGGCAAACACCGCCGTCGACGCCGTCGTCAAGCAGTACGACCATCTTTTAAACGACGCCGACTACGCGGGGCAGGACTTCAACGAGCGATTAAATACCAACAGCGAGCACATCTACTCCGCCAAGGCCGAGCCCTACCTTGCGGAAGTGCCCGAGGGCAGCGACTTCCAGCTCCTTCGCGTCGGCTACTATAAGACGTGCAGGGACGGCGGCAAGCTGTGCCTCTCCGAGGTGGTCTCTCTCAAAGATAACTTCAACAAGTAACACGGCATTTGCGCGCCTTTGAATGGCAGCCGCCTTCCCCGCGCAAACTAAGGGGAAGATGAACATGCAGCTTTTAAGCCGAATTTCTTCGCTGTGCGGCGGGGGATGCGCCGTCGTCGAGGCGGCGGAGCTCTCTTCCGGCCTTCCCCGCGAAACGCTCAAAGCGCAGCTTCTTTCGCTCGCCGCGGAGGGCGTCATCTCCCTCTCCTATGCGGAGGACGGCGTTTTCTGCCTCGCCCTCACGGAAAAGGGCAAAGAGGCGCTCTCCGCTCCCGCAGGGGAGCAGCGCAAGAGGGGAGCGGGCAGGGCGGCTCTTCTGGCGCTTGCGGCCTTTTTGGGCGGCTTTTTGGGGGCGATGGCGGCAGCCCTTCTGGGGGGCGCGGCATGATCTCCGAGATGCTCACAAGAAGGGAATGCGACGTCATGCGCGCCGTATTCACCCTCTCGGGCGGGAAAGAGCGCTTTTTATGCACCCCGCAGGAAATTTCCGCCCTCATAAGGCACCCCATGGAGGGCGAGGCGCTCGAGCGGACGCTTCGCGCGTTGGAATTGGACGGCTACTTCGATTTATTGCTCTCTTCGCGCAAGGGGGAGCGCATCTTCGTCGTTCACATGCGCACCTTGGGGCTGAGTTTTCGGCGGGACGATGTTCGCCGCAAGCGCGCCGTGCTCTTCAAATGGGGCATTGCCGCCGTGGGCGCTGTCATTACCTTCCTCGTCGGCATTCTCCTGCGCCTTCTCTTCGGCGGCTGAGCCCGCGCATTTACTTGACATCTCTCTCCCGTTGTGGTATAGTAGATACAAACGTTCGTTTGTATCTTTTTTTCAAAAGGAACCGTATGGAACACCGCGAATTTCAACTCAAAGCGCCCTTTGCACCCACGGGCGACCAGCCCGAGGCGATCCAAAAGCTCACCGAGGGCGTGTTAGACGGCATCCGCACGCAGGTTTTAGTCGGCGTCACGGGCAGCGGCAAGACGTTCACGATGGCAAACGTCATCAAAAACGTCGGCAGACCCACCCTCGTCATCGCGCACAACAAGACGCTCGCGGCGCAGCTTTGCAACGAGTTCCGCGAATTTTTCCCCAACAACGCCGTCGAATACTTCGTCTCCTACTACGACTACTACCAGCCCGAGAGCTACATCCCTTCCACCGATACCTATATCGAGAAGGACCTCTCGATGAACGACGAGATCGATAAACTCCGCAATGCGGCAACGTGCGCGTTGGGCGAGCGCGACGACGTCATCGTCGTCTCGTCCGTCTCCTGCATCTACGGTCTCGGCGCGCCCGAGGAGTTTTTCCGCCTCGGCATCTCTCTCCGCCCCGGGCAGGAGATGGCGCGCGACGAGCTTTTGCGCCGCCTCGTCGAAATTCACTACTCCCGCAACGATGTCGATTTCAAGCGCTCCACCTTCCGCGTGCGGGGGGATGTCGTGGAAATTTTCCCCGCGTCCAACTCCGAAGTCGCCGTCCGCGTCGAATTTTTCGGCGATGAGATCGACTCTCTTGGCGAAGAGGACGTCGTCACGGGCAAGGTCATTTCTTCCTTGAAGCACGCCGTCATCTTCCCCGCGAGCCACTACGCCGTGGGCACCGAGCGGCTCGCGACCGCCCTCAGTATGATCGAAGAGGACTTGAAGGGGGAAGTCAAGGCGTTTGAGGACGAGGGGAAACTTCTCGAAGCCCAGCGCCTCTCGCAGCGCACCGAGCACGATCTCGAAATGCTCCGCGAGATCGGCTACTGCTCGGGCGTGGAGAACTACTCCCGCTACTTCGACGGCCGCGAACCCGGCCAGCCGTCCTTTACCCTTCTTGATTACTTCCCCGAAAACTTCCTCGTCTTTATCGACGAGAGCCACATGACCATCCCGCAGATCAGGGCGATGTACCACGGCGATTTGGCGAGAAAGACGAATTTGGTCGAATACGGCTTCCGCATGCGCTCTGCGTACGACAACCGCCCGCTCACCTTCGAGGAATTCGACGAGCGCGTGCCCCAGCTCATCTGCGTCTCGGCGACCCCCGCGCCCTACGAACTCTCTCAGGCGGGGCAGGTCGTCGAACAGCTCATCCGCCCCACGGGGCTTCTCGATCCCCCCGTCTCCGTCCGCCCGACGAAAGGGCAGATCGACGACCTTCTCTCGGAAATTTCCGCCGTCGTCAAGGAGAAGGGCAGGGTGCTTGTCACCACGCTCACCAAGCGCATGGCGGAGAGCCTCACCGATTACTTAAAGGAAAACAACGTCAAAGTGCGCTACATGCACTCGGATATCGACACGTTGGAGCGCATCGACATCATCAACGGTCTGCGTTCGGGCGAGTTCGACGTGTTGTGCGGCATCAACCTGCTGCGCGAGGGGCTGGACCTTCCCGAAGTGCGCCTCGTCGCCATTCTCGATGCGGACAAAGAGGGCTTTTTAAGGAGCGAAACTTCCCTCGTGCAGACGATCGGCCGCGCCGCGCGAAACGCCGACGGGCGGGTCATCATGTATGCCGACGAAATGACGGGCAGCATGCAGCGCGCCATCGACGAGACCAACCGCCGCCGCGCCATTCAACAGAAATATAACGAGGAGCACCACATTGTTCCTAAGACCATCGTCAAGGAAGTCAAGTCCTCTTTGAACATCACGGGCAAGGCCAAGGCGGGCAAGGACATCGCCATGAAGGACATCCCCGAGGAGATCGAAAAGCTCAAGGCGCTCATGAAGGTCGCCTCCGCGCAGCTCGACTTCGAGCGCGCCATCGAACTCCGCGAGCGCATTGCAGAACTCAGGAAAAAGCTCAGAAAGTAAGGTATGAAGATCGCTGTCGACATCGACGATACGTTGAACACCATCGAGCGCGCAAAATATGCGGGCGCGTATATTCGGGAAAACGACTTGCCCTTTCACATCACCGACCCCGACGCCAACGCCTTCGTGCGCGTCGCCAATTGGAGCGAGGCGGACGTGATAAAATTCATTCACGCGGGCGGGTATAAAGCTTTCCGCGATGCGCTCCCCCGCGAAGGCGCAAGGGAAGTGCTCACCCGCTGGAAGGACGAGGGCCACACCGTGCTCATTCTAACGGCGCGTTTAAAGAGCTGGTTTTCTGACCCCTTCGCCCTCTCCCGCGATTGGCTCCAAAAGTACGGCTTTCCCTTCGAGGAGCTCGTCGCCGACGTCGAGGAGAAGGGCGCATACTGCCGTGAACACGCCGTCGATGTGCTCATCGACGACAACCTCACCCACCTTCGCTCGGCACGGGAGCATGGCATAACCCCCGTCCTCGCCGTCCGCGCCGCCACCATGGGCGTGAAGGAAGAATTTCCCTTCCGCGGGGAGAATTGGCAAGAGATCGAGGCGGCAGTCGCCAAAATCGCCCAAGAGAAGGAGAACGCATGAAGCGCACGGAACAATGCGAACTCACCGTCATGGTGATGATAAAGAAAAAGGGCACAGACCTTATCGCCGTCGAGGAGCGCAAGAAGGGCAATTGGGACGGGCTCATCTTCCCGGGCGGGCATGTGGAGCGCGGCGAGAGCTTTGCTTCTGCCGCCAAACGCGAGGCCGAGGAAGAGACGGGGCTTCAAATCACGAACGTCACCTTTCGCGGCATCGTCCACTGGGCGCACAGGAACGGGAAGGAACGGTATTTTGCCGTCCTCTTCACCGCAGAGGGCGAGGGGGAGCTTATGCCCCAAAGCCCCGAGGGGCGCAACTTTTGGATGCCCCTTCAAGAATTTGTAAAAGCCGAGGGCAAATCGCCCTCGATGGACGAATACCTCTCCTGCTTTTTAGGGGAGACACACGAACTGTTTGCAGAATATGACGAGCGCGGCACCGACCCGCTTCAAGAAGTGTTATGAAAGAAGAAATTTACGTCAAGGGCGCCAAAGAGAACAACTTAAAGGATATCGATGTGCACATCCCGCGCGGCACGCTCACCGTGTTCACGGGCGTCTCGGGCAGCGGCAAGTCGACGCTCGCCTTCGATACCATCTTTGCAGAGGGCCAAAGGCGCTATATGGAGAGTCTCTCTTCCTATGCGCGCCAGTTCCTCGGCATGATGGAAAAGCCGGACGTGGAGAGTATCGACGGCCTTTCCCCCGCCATCTCCATCGACCAAAAGACGACTTCGCACAACCCCCGCTCCACCGTGGGCACGGTGACGGAAATTTACGACTATCTGCGCCTTCTCTTCGCGCGCGTGGGCGTGCCGCACTGCCCCAAGTGCGGGCGGGAAATTCGCCGCCAGACGGTGGACGAGATCGCCGATAAGGTGATGGAGCTCCCCGCAGGCAGCAAAATTTTGCTCGAAGCGCCCGTCGTCCGCGGCAGAAAGGGCGAGTATGTCAAAGAGCTTGCCGACTTCCGCAAGAGCGGCTATGCGCGCGTCAAGATCGACGGCATCGTCTACGATCTGCAGGAAGAGATCAAGCTCGAAAAGAACATCAAGCACAACATCTCGGTGGTCGTCGACCGTCTCGTCGTCAAAGAGGGCATCCTAAAGCGCCTTACGGAGAGCTTGGAGACGGCGTTAAAGCTTGCCGACGGCCTCGTCATCATCGACAAGGACGGCGAAGAGACCCTGTATTCCTCGCGCTACTCCTGCCCGGACTGCAATATCTCCATTGAAGAAATAGAGCCCCGCCTCTTCTCCTTCAACACGCCGTGGGGCGCCTGCCCGACGTGCACCGGCCTCGGCTTCCGTCAGCTCGTCGACCCCGACCTCATCTGCCCCGATAAAACCAAGACGCTGCGCGAGGGCGCCATTCGCATCAGCGGGTGGAACCTCGACTCTTCCTCGGTCACGCAGATGTACCTAAATGCCCTCTCCCGCCGCTACGGCTTTTCGATGGATACCCCCGTCGAGCAGCTTTCAAAGGACGTCTATGACCTTCTCATGTACGGCAGCAAGGGGGAGGCGATCGAGCTCGAATACCACACCAAGACCTTCCACAACACCTATAAGAGCGTGTGGGAGGGCTTCGTCAACAACCTGCAGCGGCGGTACAACCAGACGAGCTCGGAGGGCGTCAAGTGGGATATCGAGCGCTATATGCGCACCTCGCCCTGCCTCGACTGCAAGGGCAAGCGCTTGAAAAAAGAGGCGCTCGCCGTCACCGTGGGCGGGAAGAATATCGCCGAAGTGTGCGATATGCCCGTGCGCGAGCTCATTTCCTTCTGCGATAACTTGCAGCTTTCGCCCACCCAGCACCAAATTGCCGACATCGTCTTAAAAGAGATCAAGAACCGCGTCAACTTCCTGCTCGGCGTGGGGCTCGACTATCTCACCCTCTCGCGGAGCGCCGCCACGCTCTCGGGCGGGGAGAGCCAGCGCATCCGTTTGGCAACGCAAATAGGCTCCGCGCTCTCGGGCGTCTTATATATCTTGGACGAGCCCTCGATCGGCCTTCACCAGCGCGACAACGAGAAGCTTTTAAACTCACTGAAAGGCCTTCGCGACCTCGGCAATACGCTCATCGTCGTCGAGCACGACGAAGACACCATCCGCGCCGCCGACTACATCGTGGACGTCGGCCCCGGGGCGGGCGTGCACGGGGGCGAGATCGTCGCATGCGGCTCGCGGCAAGACATCATGAACGAGCCCCGTTCCCTCACGGGCGACTTCCTTGCAGGCAGACGAAAAATTGAAGTGCCCGCCGTGAGAAAGCAGCCCGACGGCAGGTGGTTTACTGTCAAGGACTGCCGCCAGAACAACCTAAAGGGCATCGAGGCGCGCATTCCCGTGGGGCTCATGACGGCCGTGACGGGCGTGAGCGGCTCGGGCAAGTCCTCCCTCGTCAACGAAATTATCCTGCCCATCCTCTCCAACCGCTTGGGCGGCGCGCGCCTTCCCTACGGCAGCTCGGGGGAATTTTCGGGGCTTGAGTACTTCGATAAGGTCATCGCCATCGACCAGTCTCCCATCGGCAGGACGCCGCGCTCCAACCCCGCTACCTACACGGGCGTGTTTACGCCCATCCGCGAGCTCTTTGCCGCCACCCCCGACGCAAAGGCGATGGGCTTCAAGGCGGGGCGGTTCTCCTTCAACGTCGCGGGCGGGCGGTGCGAAAACTGCCAGGGCGACGGCATCATGAAAATAGAGATGCACTTTTTGCCCGACGTGTACGTTCCCTGCGAGGTGTGCGGCGGCAAGCGCTACAACCGCGAGACGCTCGAAGTGCGCTACAAGGGCAAGACGATCTCCGACGTGCTTGAAATGACGGTGGAAGAGGCGTGCGAGTTCTTCCGCCCCGTGCCGTCCATCTACAATAAAATTTCCACCCTCAACGAGGTGGGGCTCGGGTATATCAAATTGGGGCAGAGCTCCACGACGCTCTCGGGCGGCGAGGCGCAGCGCGTCAAGCTCGCGACGGAGCTTTCCAAGCGCTCCACGGGCAAGACGATGTATATCCTCGACGAGCCGACGACGGGCCTTCACAGCTACGATGTGGAAAAGCTCGTGCGCATCCTCTTGAAACTCCGCGACGGCGGCAATACCATTCTCGTCATCGAGCACAACCTCGACGTCATCAAGGTCGCCGACTATCTTTTGGACCTCGGGCCCGAGGGGGGCGACGGCGGCGGCGCCATTGTAACGACGGGCTCGCCCGAAGAGGTCGCCGCGTGCGAAAAGAGCTACACGGGGCAGTTTTTAAAGAAACTTTTGTAAAACGACGCGGCAAACGCCGCTTTGAACCATCGGAGGAAAACTTATGCTGAACAAGACCATGCAAAAATTGGGCGAAGAACGCTCCGTCATCCGCGAGATCTTCGAGTACGGCAACCGCCGCGCCGCCGAGATCGGACGGGAAAACGTCTATGACTTCTCCCTCGGCAACCCCAGCGTGCCCTCTCCCGCCTGCGTGCGGGAGGAAATTGACCGCCTCTTAAACACCCTGCCGCCCGAAGTGCTGCACGGCTACACGTCCGCCGCGGGCGCGCCCGACGTCCGCGCTGCCGTCGCCTCTTACATTCACGAGAGCTTCGGCGTGCCCATGGACGCAAACCTTGTGTACATGACGTGCGGGGCGGCGGCTTCCCTCACCATCACGCTGAATGCGCTTGCGGAGGAAGGGGATGAGTTCATCGTGCTCACGCCCTACTTCCCCGAGTACCGCGTCTTTATCGAGCGCGCGGGCGCCGTCTGCCGTGAAGTTGCAACCGACGCGCGCTTCCATATCGACATTGCAGCGATCGAGGCCGCCATCAACGAGCACACCAAGGGCATTTTGGTCAATTCCCCCAACAACCCCACGGGCGTTGTGTATGATGAAGAAGAATTTGTCGCCCTCGGCAAGCTCTTAAAGGAGAAGAGCGTCTCCCGCCCCATCTTTTTGATCGCCGACGAGCCCTACCGCGAACTCACCTACGGCAAGAGCGTACCCTATCCCATGAACTACTACGAGAACACCATTCTCTGCTATTCGTTTTCAAAGTCGCTCTCGCTCGCGGGCGAGCGCATCGGCTACATCGCGGTCTCTCCCATGGCGACGAACGCAAACGATATCTTCTCCGCCGTTGCGGGGGCGGGGAGAAGTTTGGGCTACGTCTGCGCGCCCGCCCTCTTCCAGCGCGTGTGCGCCAAGTGTTTGGGGAGAAGCAGCGACATCAAAGAATACGAGAAAAACCGCGAACTTCTCTATTCGGCGCTCAAGGAATACGGCTTTACCTGCATCGAACCCGACGGCGCGTTCTATCTCTTCGTGAAGTCTCCCGAGCCCGACGCAAAAGCGTTTGCGGAGCGCGCCAAGAAGTATGAGCTTTTGTTAGTGCCTTCCGACAGCTTCGGCGTCGAAGGGTATGTGCGCATCTCCTACTGCGTTGCGCGCAGCACCATCGAAAGGAGCCTTCCCGCCTTCCAAAAGCTCGCAAAGGAGTATTTCGCTTAACCGTTTCGAGAAACGATCGGGGGCGGCGGCGCTGAAAGCGCCGCCGCCCCCTTTCAGTACGCGGCGCGCCGCCCTCTTTTGAGGGCGGCGCGCCGCGTATACATATCTGCATAATTATAGCCCATCTTCCGCATAATGTCATTATACGGAGGAAATGTTATGAAGGCAACGGGAATTGTAAGAAGGATCGACGAGCTGGGGCGCGTCGTCATCCCCAAGGAGATCCGCCGCACGCTTCGCATCCGAGAGGGCGATCCCTTGGAACTTTTTACCGAGCGCGACGAGCTCATGCTCAAAAAGTATTCGCCCATCGCGTCCATCGAGCAGTTCGCGCGGGGCACGGCGAAGTCACTTTCCGAACAGAGCGGGTATCTCGCCGTCATCTGCGATACGGACGGCATTTTGCAGGCGAGCGGGCAGGGCAAGAAGGCGCTCTACGGCAGGCCCGTCTCCGACCGCCTCACCGAGGTCATGCAGGAAAGGCGCAGCTACCTTGCGAGCAAGGCGGAGGGGGGAGATATTTTGCCCATCACGCGGGAGAACGAGCTTTTGATTACCGCGCAGGTCATCGTGCCCGTCGTCGCGGGGGGAGACTGTTTGGGCGCCGTCGTGCTGCTTGCAACCGACGAGGGTGCCGTCATGGAGCCCGCCGCCGTCAAGATGGCGCGTTTAACGTCCGACATCATCGCGGGGCAGTTCGAATAAATCAGAGCGAAATAAGGAGCATCGCAAAGGGGAGGGTGAACACGGAGAGCAGCGTGCCCGTCGCATAAGAAGCGGCAGCGGCCGTCCTTTCGCCGTCCATCTTCTCGGCAAAGGCGACGACACTCGCGGCGGGCGGCATCGCCATCGCAATCACGGGCGCAAGCAGCACATAGGGGTCTTCGGCGAATACCCCCGCAAGTTTGAAGGGGAGAATGAGAAGATAGGTGAGCGCCATGGAAAGCACCAGCCGCACAAACGCCGCGATGTAGATATCCTTATCCCCGAAGAGCTGTTTGGGAGTAAGCTCCGCCATGCGCACACCCACGACGAGCATGGAAAGGGGCGCCGTCATGTTGCCCGCATAGGTGACGATCTGCTGCAGTTCCGCAACTTCGTCCATATCGAAGATGTTGATCTCGGGCACTAAAAACAGGAGAAACCCCACGGCGGCTCCCACCGTGCAGGGGTTTAGAAGCGCCTTCTTTAAGGAAATTTCTCTTTTATCCTGCGTGATGAGGTAGGCTCCCAGCGTCCAGATAAGGATATTGAAGGCAACGTTAAAGACGGTGAGGTACATCATCGCCTCGCTGTCGCCGCCCGTAAACATGTCCACAAAGGGGATGCCCACAAACGCGCAGTTGGAGAAGGTGCCGACGAACACGAGCACATCCCGCTTCTTTCTTTCGCCCTCACCCTTTTTATACAAAAAGACGAGTTTGGAGGCAAAGAACGTTAAAAACAGCGCCGCAAACGAGAAGAGCAGTACCCACAAAAAGTTTAAAAGCGTCTCGCCCGTGGGGGAGACGGGGTCGATACAAAACGCCTTGATGATGAGCATGGGCTGGGCAAAGCACAAGAGGATATTGGAGAGTGAGGAGAGGCTCTCGGAGCTGACGAGCTTGCACTTCCTCAAAATGAACCCGGGCAGTGCAAACGCGAAGAGGACTGCCATAATGAGCAGCACTTTTACAATGATATCGAGCATAGGGTCGTCCTTGAATTGTTCTTTCGGCTGTGCATGATAGCACGAGAAGGGGCGGTTGTCAACTTCCTTGACGTGCTTTCGGGCAAATTTTCTGAAAAAACGGCGCAAAAAAGCGGTTTTGCGGCGAAACGGTGGCGCGCAGGGAGCAGAGCGGCGTACATAATGAAACACTTGCGCTATCTTCGCGGGGCGGCGGCGCTCACCCTCGGGGCGGCTGCCTCGAAAATCGTCGGGGCATTTTACCGCGTCGCGCTCACTTCCCTTCTCGGCGGGGCGGGCATGGGGCTGTATCAGCTCGCATGGCCCTTCTTCGCCCTGTTTTTAACGCTGACATCGGCGGGGGCAAGCTCGTCCGTCTCCCGTCTCGTCGCGCGGGAGCGCGCCCTCGGGGGGAATGGCAAAAACGTCTTTTTCGCGGGCGTGCGCCTCTTTGCGCTCTTGGGGGGAGCGGGAGCCCTTCTTCTCGCCCTCTTTTCGCGCAGCATCGCCGCCTTGCAGGGCGCGGAGACGGCGGCGGGGTATCTCCTTCTCGCCCCTGCCGTGCTCTTGGGGGGCGTGCTTTCGGCCTTCCGCGGGTATTTTTTGGGGCTTCGGAGAATGGCTCCCGCGGCGCTTTCCGAAGTTTTGGAAACGCTCGTAAAGTGCGGCCTCGGCATCTTCTTTGCGCTCGCCTTTCGGGGAGATGCCGCCCGTGCCGCAATTTACGCGCTCTTTGCGGTCGCCCTCAGCGAGGGCGCGGCGCTCGCCTTTCTCGCCCTCTCTTTGCGCGGGGAGCGGCGCGTGCCCGACTTAAAGAGAAGAAGCAGTGCAGACATTCTCCCCTTCGTGCTGCCCGTGATGGCGGCGGCGTGCATTCTGCCCCTCTCGCAGGCTGTGGACAGCGTCCTTCTGCCCCGTCTTATGGGCGGCGGTGCGGGTGCGGTCACGTCCTACGGCCTCTTGTCGGGGGGAGCGCTCTCGCTCGCTTCCCTTCCCGCCTCGGCGGCGCGCGGTTTTGCCTCGGCGGCTATTCCCTCGGTGGCCGCCCTCTCAGCCCGTGGGGAACAGAAGGGGGCACAGCGGCGCGCGCTCTATGCCCTCGGGGCGACCCTTCTTTTAGCGCTTCCCGCGGCGCTCCTTCTCTTTTTCTTTGCGGAAAAGGCCGTCTCTCTTCTCTATCCCGCCCTCTCTTCGGGGGAGAAAGAACTTCTCGTCTCGCTCACGAGGCTTACCTCGTTCTCCGCGCTCACGATTGCGGGCACGGATACTCTCGCCGCTTCCCTTGCGGGTCTCGGAAGGGCAAATAAAGCCGCCTCTTCCATGCTGCTCGCCATCCTTGCAAAGGCCGCCCTGCAAGTTATTTTGGTGCCCAAGATGGGCGCTGCGGGCGGGGCGATCGCCGCCAATGTCTGCTTTTTGATTGCCTTTTCTCTCGATTTGTTTTATACTGTCCGTATAACAAACAAGAGGAAACGTCAATATGGTAACGATCATCGGTCTGGGAACAAGCGCGGGGGAGCTCTCCCTTCGCGCCGCAAACCGCTTAAAGGGGGCGCAGTGCATCCTCGTGCGCGCCGCATCGCTCCCCTCGGCTGAGGTACTGCGGGAGCTGGGTCTCCCCTTCGAGAGCCTTGAATGCGTCTACGAGAGAAGCCGCAACTTCGATACGCTCGCAAAAAACCTCGCCGCCGAGGTCAAACGGCGCGCTGCGGAGGGCGACGTCGTCTACTGCACGGACGGCGGCGTCACCGAGGACCGCGCGGCACAAATTCTGATAAAACAGGGCGCGGAAGTGCTCGAGGGCGTCACCAAGGCCGCCTCGGCTGCTGCGCGGGCGCACCTCTTCGGGGGCTATACGGCGGTCTCCGCGTATGAAATCAGCGAGAAAAAGCTCGCCCTGCCGCTCATTGTCTATGATTTGGACGATAAACTTCTCGCGGGCGACGTCAAACTGCTTTTAGCCGACAAATTCGGCGACGAGGCTCCCGCCCTTCTCTTAAACGAAGAAGGGGAGCGCAAAATTGCCCTGTTTGAAGCCGACCGCGCCGAGAAATACACGCCCGAAACGGCGCTCGTCGTCTTTGAGATTCCGCTGCTTGAAAAGAAGCGGTTTGATCTCGATGACTTCATCACCGTCATGCGCCGCCTGCGCGCGCCCGACGGCTGCCCGTGGGATAGGGTGCAGACGCATGAATCGATCCGCATCAACCTCATCGAGGAAGCGTATGAGCTCGTCGACGCCATCGACCGCAAGGACAGCGCGCGCATGCAGGAAGAGGCGGGCGACGTTTTGATGCAGGCGGTCTTTCATACCCTCATGGAAGAGGAAGCGGGCAACTTCAATATGACGGACGTCCTTTCCGAAGTCACCGAAAAGCTCATCACCCGCCATACGCATGTGTTCGGGCAGGACAAGGCGGCGGGGGCGGAGGGCGCACTCTCCGTGTGGGAGAAGAACAAGATGACGGAAAAGCATCAAGAGACGTTCTCCGACGCCGTCAACGACGTTCCCGAAGGCTTCCCCGCCCTTCTCCGCGCCCAGAAGATTGCAAAGCGCACCGAAAAGGGCGGTTTTGCCGACGCTTACGAGACTGCCGAACGAGACCTTCTCGCCGCGCTTGAAGCGCTCTCGGCTGCCGAGGGCAGGGACGCGGACACGGCGCTTGCAGACCTTCTCTACGCCGCCGTCCGTCTTGGGAGAAAGAAGGGCGTCGAGTGCGAGCAAGCACTTTTGGATAAAGTCAAGGCTGTGCAGAGAGAGTACACCGCGTTCGAGGGGCTCGTCAGGGCGGACGGCAAGGACGTGAACGCGCTTTCCGACGAAGAGCGCGAAGAATACCGCAAGAGGGCAAAGGATGTTTGAGTGCGCGGGGCTTACCTTCCCCAACAACGTCTGGCTCGCCCCCATGGCGGGCTATACCGACCTTGCGTACCGCAAAATGTGCATCTCCCTCGGCGCGGGGCTCACCTTCACCGAGATGGTGAGCGCCAAGGGCCTTCACTACGGCAATGCGGAGACGGGAAAACTCTTGCGCTGCGGCAATGAGCGCCCCAAGGCGGCGCAGCTGTTCGGCTCCGACCCCGACATTTTGCGCGAGGCCTGCGAGAGCGAACTTCTTGCTCCCTTTGACCTTGTCGACCTCAACATGGGCTGCCCCATGCCCAAAGTCGTCAAAAACGGCGACGGCAGTGCGCTCCTCGAAAATTTCCCCCTCGCCGAGAAGGTCATTTCCGCGTGTGTGAAGAGCGGCAAGCGCATCTCCGTCAAATTCCGCATCGGGGTGAAGGAAGGGGAGAATATCGCCGCCGAATTTGCCAAGCTGTGCGAGGGCGCGGGCGCGTGCCTCATCACGGTGCACGGCAGGGTGCAGCAGCGCATCTATGCGGGCGAGCCCGACTATGCTGCCATTGCCGAGGCGAAGAACGCCGTCTCTATCCCCATCATCGCCAACGGCGGCATCTGGAACAAGAAGGACGCGGAGAAGATGCTCGAGCGGACGGGCGCAGACGGCATCATGCTCGCCCGCGCGGCGCTTGCCCGCCCGCAGACCTTTTGCGACATTTTAGGAACGCCCGCCCCTTCCATGGGGGAGCTGTTTTTCCCGCTGCTCGAGAAAGAGATCGCGCTCAACGGCGAGAAGTTTGCGCTCGTCTTTATGCGCAAGATGGCGGCTCTTTGGTGCAAGGGCATCCGCGGGGCGGCGGAGTACAAGCGGCGGTTCTTTGCCGCAGACAGTGTGGAAGCGCTGCGCCTCGTCGCCCAAGAGGCGTTCGCGTCAGCGGGCGAATAAAGAGCAAGGCGGGGCGGGTGTATCCCCCCTCAGCCAAGATACAAAACGGCGTGTGAGCCCGCTCACGCGCCTTTTTTCGCGCCCTCGATAAAAATTTGCCCAAAACGCGGCACATTCGCTGTACTTTTTATGCGGGGTATGCTATAATCATTGTGGAAATATATTTGTGCGCGCGTACGCACGCGCGCGAATACGGGCGGCAAACGCCGCTTCAAACGGAGGTCATTATGCCCGAAAAGGTAGAGGGCGCATACGGCGCGGAACAAATTCAGGTGCTCGACGGGCTCGAGCACATCCGCAAGCGCCCCGGTATGTATATCAGCTCCACCGATGAGCGGGGGCTGCACCATCTCGTCAGCGAGGTCGTCGACAACTCCATCGACGAAGCGCTCGCAGGCTACTGCACGCACATCGAAGTCACCATCAATACGGACGGCTCCTGCACCGTCGAGGACAACGGCCGCGGCATCCCCACGGAAATTCACCCCAAGGAGGGGGTCTCCACCGTCGAGGTCGTCTTCACCAAGGTCAACGCGGGCGGCAAGTTCGGGGGAGATTCGGGCTATAAGGTCTCGAGCGGCCTTCACGGCGTGGGCGTCAAGGCGGTCAACGCCCTCAGTGAATGGCTGGAAGCCGAGGTCTATCAGAACGGCAATGTCTACCGCCAGATCTATAACCGCGGTGTGCCCCAGCGCGCACTCGCCATCGTCGGCAAGACGCAAAAGACGGGCACGAAAGTCACCTTTTTGCCCGACAGCGAAATTTTCGAGACGACCGTCTTCAAATACGACCATCTCCGCATCCGCTTAAAGGAGCTCGCCTTCCTCAATCGCGGGCTCACCATCACTTTGACCGACCTTCGCGGCGAGAAGCCGAGAAGCGACAAATTCTGCTACGAAGGGGGCATCCGCGAGCTCGTCGAGGAGCTCAACAGCGGCTCCGAAACGCTCTTTCAAGAGCCTCTCTACTTTGAGGAGCGCGACGGCACCACGGTGTGCGAGATCGCCCTTCAATACAACGAGAGCTACAACGAGGTCATCTATTCCTACGCCAACAACGTCAACACCATCGACGGCGGCACGCACGTCGAAGGCTTAAAGCTCGCCCTCACCAAGGTCATCAACGACGCGGGCCACAAGCTCAACATCTTAAAGGAAGCCGACCGCCTCACGGGCGAGGACGTGCGCGAGGGCATCACCGCCGTCGTCTCCGTCAAGCTCGAGAACGCGCAGTTCGAGTCTCAAACCAAGGATAAGCTCAACAACAGCTTTATCCGCGGGTTTGTCTCGAAGTGCGTTGTCGACCGCTTCGGCACCTACATCGAGGAACACCCGCAGGAAGCGCGGGAGCTCGTCCTTCGCTGCATCACGGCGCAGAAGGCGCGCGACGCCGCCCGCTCCGCAAGAGAGCTTACAAGGCGCAAGGGCGCGCTGGAGACGAGCGCGCTCCCAGGCAAACTTGCCGACTGCTCCGACCGCCGCCCCGAGCTGTGCGAAATTTACATCGTCGAGGGCGACTCCGCAGGCGGTACGGCAAAATCGGGAAGGGATAGAAGATTTCAGGCGATTTTGCCCCTCCGCGGGAAAATACTCAACGTCGAAAAGGTGCGCCTCAACCGCGTGCTCGAGAATGCAGAAATTAAGGCCATGATCACGGCGTTCGGCTGCGGCATTTTAGACGACTTCGACGAGAGCAAGCTGCGCTACGACCGCATCATCTCCATGACGGATGCCGACGTCGACGGCGCGCACATCCGTATTTTGCTTCTCACCTTCCTCTTCCGCTATATGCGTCCGCTCATCGAGCACGGCCACGTCTATTCGGCGATGCCGCCCCTCTACAAGGCGAGCGTCAAGGGCAAGGAGGACGTCTATCTCTACTCCGAGGAAGAAAAGACTGCCTTCGACGCCGCAAACAACAACAAAGTCACCTATCAGCGCTACAAGGGCCTCGGCGAGATGAGCACCGAACAGCTTTGGGATACCACGATGAACCCCGCCACGCGCACGCTCGTCAAGGTGAGCATGAAGGACGCCGTCGAGGCGGATAAGATGTTCACGATCTTAATGGGCGAAAGCCCCGC
>CALWCH010000019.1 GCA_944376335.1 uncultured Clostridia bacterium | reverse complement strand
ATTTTTGAGCGAGAGTATTTTAACGGCTACGGGAACAACAATGCGGAGGCAAGAGAAAAGTGCGCGGAATGTTTTTACGCTTGGTTGGAAGAGCACGGATATATTGCCGACCCGATTCTTGAGGCCGTAGGCGACCCGGACGAAAATCAATCAATAAGGCAACTAAACGAACTGTACCAAAAAAAGCTGATTTCAAAACCGATCTATACGTTCAAACAAGGGTATGACGATAACGGATGTGCGATCTGGCGTTGCGAATGCCTTGTCGAAGAAAACGGCAGATCGTTTTGCAACTATTCAAATTCCAAAAAGGAAGCACAGCGTATGTCGGCATATGAATCGCTGCTTGATTTAATCGGTATGTACGAAGAGGAATAACATTTCGGGGCTTGTGGAGATTCCGCAAGCCCCTCGTTTTTTATTGTTTCAGATAAACGACAAATCCGAACCAATCGGTTGTTACCAAAAGGTTCGGATTATTTTGACTTGGTGGGGACAACAGGACTCGAACCTGTGACCTCACGCATGTGAAGCGTGCGCTCTAACCAACTGAGCTATGCCCCCGCAAAAAGCTATTTTATTTTACGGCTTTTCGGCGGGAAAGTCAACTGTTTTTGCCCCATTCTGCGTATTTTTTTACCCTCGCACGGCGAGAATGAGGCGCGGCGGGCGCCCCCATGTCGGGGGCGCCCGCCGCGCCGTAAACTTAACGCATTGCCGTTCTCAAGGAAAGCTTTTATAGCGGCGCTTGGCGCGCGGCTCAGCTTAAGAAGCCCTTGATGATCTGTTCCTCCGCCTCCTGTTCGGTGAGGCCGAGGGTCATGAGCTTGATGATTTGCTCGCCCGCAATTTTGCCGATGGCCGCCTCGTGGATGAGTTCGGCGTCCACGCTGTTGGCGGTGAGTTCGGGCACTGCCGTGACGCAGGCGCGGTCCATGATGATGGCGTCGCACTCGGTGTGGCCGTGGCAGGCGGTGTTGCCGTTGATGCGCGAGCCGAACGTCTGGCGGGAGTCGTCCGCCGCGACGGAGCGGGAGACGACGTCGGCGCCCGAATTTTCGCCGTTGAGGTCGACGGTGAAGTTGGTGCGAGCGAACTGCCTGCCGTGGGTGTAAATTTTTTCGCGCACGACGAGCTCGGCACCCTTTTTGAGGGTTGCCGTCGTCTCGCGGTCGGTGGAGTCGATGCCCTTGATCTGCGTCGATTCCATCTCGAAGCGGGAGTCCTCCTCCTGATAGATGACGGTCGCGGGGTTCATGATGTTCTCCCCATTCCCGTCGCCGCTGCCGTAGTGCTTTTCGACATAGCGCACCTTCGCGCCCCTGCCGATGTGGAAGGTGTGCACGCCCGTGTGCTCGCTCGTCTCCACGCCGCAGTTGTGGATGCCGCAGCCCGCGATGATGAGCACGTCGGCATTCTCGCCCACATAGAAGTCGTTATACACGCGCTCGCGGTAGTCCGTCTTGGTGATGACGACGGGGATGTGCACGCTCTCGTTCTTGGTGTTCGGGGCGATGAAGATGTCGATGCCGGCGTGGCCGTCCTTCCTGTCTTCGATGCGGATGCGGTCGGTGCTGCGCCGCCCGTCTCCCTCGCCGTTCTTGCGGATGTTGTATGCGCCGTCCGGCACGCGGTGCAGGTCAGCAACCTGCAGTAAGAGCATTTTTTCAAGTTCGTCCATGGCTGTGTCCTCTTTATAGCTTGTCGGTGAGGGCGCGGCAGACGCCCGTGCCGAGAAGGGATGGTAAAATTTCTTCGCGGGTGCCCTCTCGCTCGATCTTGCCCGCGGTGAGAACGACGATCTTATCGGCGATGTTTAAGATGCGCTCCTGATGGGAGATGATGACGATGCTGCCCTGCGTCTTTTGGTACATCTTCTCGAACACCGAGATGAGGTTTTGGAAGCTCCAGAGATCGATGCCCGCCTCGGGTTCGTCGAAGACGGAGAGTTCGGTGCCGCGGGCGAGGACGGTGGCGATCTCGATGCGCTTGAGCTCGCCGCCCGAGAGGGAGGCGTTGACCTCGCGGTCGATATAGTCGCGCGCGCAGAGCCCCACTTCGGAGAGGAAGCCGCACGCCTCCCCCACCGTGATATGCTTGCCCGCCGCGAGGGAGATGAGGTCCTTGACCGTGATGCCCTTGAAGCGGACGGGCTGCTGGAAGGCGAAGGAGATGCCCCGCTTGGCGCGCTCGGTGACGGAAAGGGCGGTGATGTCCTCCCCGTTGAAGATGAGTTTGCCGCCCGTGGGCGTGAGAATGCCCGCGATGATCTTGGCGAGCGTCGATTTGCCGCTGCCGTTGGGCCCGGTGAGCGCCACGAAGCGGTCGTTGATCGTGAGGCAGACGTCGCTTAAGATGTGCTTTATAGCGCCGTTTTCCTCCACGTCGAAGCAGATATTTTGAAGTTCTAACATGACTTGACCTCTCTTTTTTCCGAGAGAGCATTGTAGCATATCTTGGGGGAAATGTCAACTCTTTCTCATATGCCTTGCGGCGGGACGGACTTCCCTTCGGCAAAAGCGCACAAAAAGACCCCCGTTTGAGGGGGTCTTGGTTCAGTTGAGAGGTTTTGCGGGAGCCTGCGTCTGCTTGGCCTGCGGCTCTCTGCCGTTGGGGAGCGGGAAGTCCACCCAAAAGCAGCTGCCCTTGCCCACTTCCGACTTGACGCCGAAGCGGATGCCGTATTTTTGCAGAATGCTCTTGACGATGGAGAGCCCCAGCCCCGTGCCGCGCTTTAGGCGCTTGTGCGCCTCGTTGGAGCGGTAGTAGCGGTCCCAGATGGTGTCGATCTCCTCTTGGGGGATGCCCTTGCCCGTGTCGATGACCTCGAAGCGGGAACAGTCCTTGCCCTTCTTGAGGCGGACGAGGATGCACTTGTCGGCACCCGTATAGTTGATGGCGTTGCCGATGAGGTTATAGAGGACCTGCTCCACGCGCCCGCGCGCGGCGAAGGTGTATAGATCGTCGTCGATGTCCGTTTTGATGACGTAGCCCTCCGTCTCGACATAGAAGTCGAAGCGGTTTGTGACGGCGTAGATGTCCTCCGAGAGGTTGAAGACGGAAAATTCCTCCTGTTCGATACCCGCCTGCAGCTTGGAGAGGTCCAAAACGTCGCCGACGAGCGCGGCGAGACGGTCGGCCTCGTCGATGATGACCTGCGCGTGCTTTTCGCGCTTTGTCTTATCGTCGCCCGAAATTTCGATGATCATGGAGGCGTATGCCTTGATCATGGTGAGGGGCGTCTTGAAGTCGTGCGAGACGTTGGCGATGAGCTCCTTCTGCATCTTGTCTGCCTTGGAGATCTCCGCGCTCGCGTGGCTTAAGGACTCGGAGAGTTCCTTGACCTCGAGACAGGCGTACGTTTCGCTCTCGAAGGTGACTTCGTAGTTGCCGCGGGCGAGCTCCTTGGCCTTTTCGGCGACTTCGCTGATGGGCTTGGTGATGACCATACTGACAAGGCCGCTGACGACGAAGGCGAGCGCGACGGCAAACAGCCCCGTGATGAGGGAGAGCCAGCCCATCTCGCTCATTGCCCGCGCGACGTGCGCCGTGGAGCTGTTCAAATAGAGGTAGAACTCGCTGCCCACGAGCGTTTCGAGCTTCATCGCATAGGCATAGCTGCCGTCGTCCGTGTCGTAGGGAGAGACGTAGTCGCCCTCCCCCATGAGCGAGCGCACTTCCTCGTAGATCGCATAGTAGTCGTCTGCCTCGTCGACGGGGTCTTCGGGAAAGACATACCTGCCGTCGATGGTGAAGAGGTACACGCTGACGTTGTAGCGGTTGGCGATGGCGAGCAAGCGGCGGGAGAGAGAGTCGTCGGGAAGAAGTTCGATGCTGCCCGAGACGGTCGCTTTGATCTCCTCGCCCGCATCCCGAAGTTCGCGCTGTGCCTGCTCCCGGTACTGGAAGCCGATCTGCACGTTCTGCACGACGGCAAAGAACACGATGACGACGATGGTGAATACCGAGAAGCTCACCCAGAGGATGAGGTTGAGATTAAAGCTTCTGGGCTGGAATTTTCGCTTGGGCTTTTTGGCTTTCTTTTCGGAGTATGCGGGCATGTTACGCCTCGAACTTATAGCCGAGGCCGCGGAGCGTCACGATGAACTTGCGGTAGGACTTGAGGTTCCCGCGCAGCATCTTGACGTGGGTGTCGACGGTGCGGTCGTCGCCGTAGAAGTCGTATCCCCATACCTGATTTAAAAGCCGCTCGCGGGTGAGCGCGACGCCGCGGTTCTCGACAAAATAGAAGAGAAGTTCGTACTCCTTGGGGGTGAGGTCGGCGCGTTCGCCGTCCACATAGACGTTGCGCCCCACCATGTCGATCTTGAGCCCCTCGAACTCGTACACGTCGCGCTTGGGGGCAGAGGCGCCCTGGCTGCGGTTGATGACCGCGTGGATGCGCGCCATGACCTCCTTGGGTGAGAAGGGCTTCGTCACATAGTCGTCGGAGCCGATTTCGAAGCCGAAGAGCTTGTCGTATTCCTCGCCGCGTGCCGAGAGCATGATGACGGGGGTGTTTTTGAACTTCCTGATCTCCTTGACGGCGGAGAAGCCGTCGAGCTTGGGCATCATGACGTCCATGAGGATGATGTCGTAATCGTTCTCGCGCGCCTTTTTGACGGCTTCCATGCCGTCCTGCGCCTCGTCCGCCTCGCCCCCCTCGAACTCGATGTACTCGCGGAGCACCGCACGGATCATTTCTTCGTCGTCTACGATCAAAACTTTCATCTTCCGCCTCCTTCCGTTGTATTTATAAATTGATAAATTGATACCATTTTATTGCATACCGATAATGAGCACTTTATCGGGCGGTGAATGTTTTGTGAAATGTTCACAAATCAAACGTTCCTTTTTGGTATTATACCATACTTTTTTGCGGTTTGCAATGCCGAGACGCAAAATTCCGCAAAAATTACACGCATTTTCCATGAAAACGGCTTTGTTTTTGACGAAAGTAAAACAGTTCCCCGTGCGGCTTTTTGCTTGCATGAAGGGCGAAAGTATGCTATGCTTTTTGCAAAAAACTTGCAGGTGATACGATGACGGACGAAAGCACTTTCAAGCGCTTGCTTGCCAACAAGGAGCGCATCCCCGACCCCATGCGGTATAAAAAACAGGCGGTGCGCTACCGCCGTGCGGGCAAGAGCGGGCTCAAGCTCCCTGAAATTTCTTTGGGGCTTTGGCACAACTTCGGCTCGTTTGACAACTTCGAAAACATGCGCGACATGATCTTCACCGCCTTTGACAACGGGATCACGCACTTCGACCTTGCCAACAACTACGGCCCGCGGAACGGCTCTGCCGAGGAAAATTTCGGGAAAATTTTGCGCGAGCAGCTCTTCTCCTACCGCGATGAGCTGCTGATCAGCACAAAGGCGGGCTTCGGCATGTGGAAGGGCCCCTACGGCGACGGGGGGAGCAAGAAGTATTTAACGGCATCGCTCGATCAGAGCTTAAAGCGCCTCGGGCTTGACTATGTGGACATCTTCTACCACCACCGCCCCGCGCCCGAGACGCCCATCGAAGAGACGTGCTTTGCCCTCCACCGCCTTGTGGAGCAGGGCAAGGCGCTGTATATCGGCATCTCCAACTACAACCGTGAGCAGACGGAGGCGGCGCTCAAGGTGTTTAGGGAGCTCAAAACGCCCTTTATCCTCAACCAGGCGTGCTACAACCTTCTCGATCGCCGCGTGGAAGAGAACGGGCTATTGGAGCTCGCGAAGGAGACGGGGTTCGGGCTCATCGTCTATTCGCCGCTCGCGCAGGGCTTACTCACCGACCGCTACCGCTACGGCATTCCCGCGGACAGCCGCATCAAGAAGAGCTTTACGCTCAAGGAGGAGCGGCTCACCCCCGCTTTGCAGCGGCAACTGGACGGCCTTCGCGACATCGCGGAGGCGCGCGGGGAGACGCTGCCCGAGCTTGCCCTCTCGTGGGTATTGAAGGATGAAACGGTCTCTTCCGTCATCATCGGCGCGAGCTCATCGGCGCAGATCTTGGACAACCTGAAGGTAAACCCCGCCTTCACCGAGGAAGAGCTTACTGCCATCGAGAACGTGCTGCACTCTTAACCTTATAAAACGCACGAGCGCCCGTACCAAACGGTACGGACGCTCTTTTTCTTTGGTAATTCAGTTTTCCGATTCGTAGTGGCAGCCCGAGTACTGCGTGGGCGGCATCGTCTCGCCTTCGCCGACGTAGACGGTGTTGACCACCCTGCCTTCCTCGTTGATCACCTTGTAGGAACCCGTCTTGGGACAGGTATCTCCCGAATTGAGTCTCATTTGGTTACCTCCGATACTCCTATGTTGCACAAGGAGAAGGAAGTTATGCGCGTTCGGGGGAAAATTTTCATCCGCGCCGCTCAGACGAGCACGCCCGCCGCGTACAGCGAGATGCAGGTGACGGCGAGGACGGCAAGATAGAGGCTGAACCACTTGTAGTTGGCCTTCTCGATGATGCGGAGCATGAACTTGACGGCGAAGAAGCCGCTCACCGCCGCAAACACGACGCCGACGGCGATGCCCACGAAGCCGCTCGCGCCGATGGACGTGACGAGCGTGGGGTCCTTTACAAGGTCGAGGCTGCTCACGAGCGCGCTCCCCAAGATGACGGGGATGCTCATGAGGAAGGAGAAGTGCGCGACGCTCTTCCGCTCTCCGCCCGAGAGGACGCCCGCCGCGATGGTGGAGCCGCTTCTGGAGAGCCCGGGGAAGAGGGCAAAGGCCTGCATCACCCCCATGCAAATGCCGTGCTTCCAGCCGAAGGGCTGCGCCTCGCGCTTCTTGGAGACGTTCTCGGCAAGCAGCAGCAGGACTGCCGTCAAGGCAAAGCAGCAGGAAATGACGATGATGCCGTATTGGCCGTTGGTGACGGAGTCGATCCAATCGTTGAAGAGAAGGCCGACGACGCCCGCGGGGATGGTGGCGACGATGAGGATGAGAAGCGTCTTGAAGGGCTTTTTGAAGAGGTCTAAAATGTCGCGCCAAAAGACTGCGACGACGGCGGCGAGCGTGCCGACGTGCAGCATGATGTCGAAAAACAGCGTGTTGCCGCCGAAATCGGCGCCTAAGATGCGGTGAAGAAGGGCCAAATGTCCGCTAGAAGAAACGGGCAAGAACTCCGTGAGTCCTTGCACCGTCCCCAGAACGATCGATTGCCAGATCGCCGTAAAAAATTCCATATGAGAAGTTACGCTCCGTTAAGAGTGGTCGTGCCCTGCGTGAGGGTCGCTCTCCGTGCCGTCGAGGATGAGGTCGGAATAGCGGTTCTCGTGGATCGTGACACATTCGTCGTTGTCGTAGGAGTTGATGATCTCCGTCTGGCAGTTGGTTGCGTACGTCGTAAGGTTGGACGCCTTGAGCGCCTCGTAGTAGAGGTAGGAGAAGGTGCCCTCTTCCTCGATCTGAGACCAGTCGAAGGTGTAGGGCGTGTTCCCCGAGAAGGTGAACGTGCAATAGATGATGTGCCAGCCGTAGTCGGTGGGAACGACGACGATGGTGCCCGCGCCGCCGCGGACAGCCTCCTGCGCAGCGTACTCGAACTCCTTCATGTAGTCGGTGGAGTTGGGAGAGACGGCATAGCCGAGGTAGGTGTTGAGACCCGCCGTATCCGTGTTGTAGGCGAAGGAGAGCTCGTTCATCATGGACATGACGTTGTTCTCGTCCGAGCCTGCGACGAACACTTCATTCGCGTTGAAGCCATTGAGTTTGTTGACCTTTGCCTCGTAGTAGACGAAGGAGGAATAGTTCACCGTGCCGTCCTCGTTGTAGTAGTCGGAAACGGCCTTCGAATAGTAGCTGTCGCTCGCGGAGACGCTTTCGGTGAGCGTGTAGCCGTTAGCACCCAGGTACCCCGTCATTTCGGAGAGGAAGCCGTCGATGGTGATGCGCTCGGGCGTGATGGTGTATTCCGTGCCGTGATCGTCCTCCGTCTTGACGACGGTGCCGTTGTAGGTGTATTTGCCGTAGTAGTTGGCGATGGGCTCGTACTGTTCGCCCTCGCCCGAGTTCTTGAGGTTGTTCTCGAAGAAGAGGTACTGCCTTTCCGAATTGCCGCCCGTGTAGGCGTTGTCGCTCTCTTCGGCGACGAAGGAATAGTCGTCGTGACCCGTGAACCAGGTCTTGCGCTGGTCGGTCGCGCGGACGTTTTTAAGAAGGCTTGCGCGCGCCTGGAATTTGTTGCCGTTGACGTCACCCCTGTCGGCGGGAGCTGCATCGAGGGCAGCGGACTGCGTGGAGCTGAAGGGAAGTAAAATGTTGAGGACGAAGCCGTAGTTTTCGTCGGGTGCGTACAAGACGAAGGAGGTGTCGGATACGCCGTCGAGCGCCGTTTCGAAGGAAGCGGTGTCGGAAGAGAAGAGTTCCTGCTGGGAAGAGAGCGTCTCGTTGAACTTGGCGGTGACCCACTCTTCCGTGATGCCTGCGGCTGCCTCGTCCTCGAAGGCTTCGGCGAGCTTGTCGATGACGGCGTCCTCATAGGCGCTCTTGCGCTGCATGAGATAGTAGTTGAGCGAGGTGATGTCGCTCGTGTTCTCGTCCTTGCCGATGAGGCCGTAGCTGTTGATGTTGGAGAGGAAGCGCTTGTAGGCGCGCGTGCGGGTGGAGGGGGTAGATTCGTCCACCGTCTCGTACGAGCCGCAGTCGGACGCCGAATTGGAGCCCGTGTAGATCTTGTAGGCGGGGTCGACATAGTCCTCGTTGACGGTATCTACGCCCGTGGGGGTGGTGCGCGCTTCGTCGTGGTCGTGCTCGTCCTCGAAGGCGATGATCTCCGTCTCTAAAGAGTCGATGGCGGTGTTCAAAGAGACTTTGACTTCGTACTCTGCCATGGCGATCTCGTCCTCGTCGAGGAAGTAGGCAAGGCCCGCGAGCTCCTCCTCCCCCTCTGCGGCTGCCGCAACGGCGGCGTTATAGCCTTCGACGGTGTAGTCGCCCGTCTCGAAGAAGTACACCTGCGCATACTGCAGATAGATGGCGCGGTTGACGAGGCTGGACATGATGAGCTCATAGGTGTCGGCATAGGTATAGCCGTAGGACTCGATGTAGAGATAGCCCACGTTCATGAAGCTTGCGACGAGGTCGCGCTTGAGGACGGTGGAGGGCTGAATGACGTCGGTATATGCCGCATAGTCTCTTTGGAAGTCGGCGCTGTTGGTGATGTCTACGTCGGCGACGACCTGTTCGTAGTCCTTTTGAAGATCGGTGGACACGAGGTCGCAGCCCGCAAGCGTGCCGAGCGCCATGACTGCCGCAATACCCACTGCCGCCGTTTTTTTCTTGTTGAATGCCATAAATTCTCTGCTCCGAACGGTTACTCTTATTTTGGAATACGCACATATAGCGTTCCACACTTGCTTATTATACCTTATTTTCTCCCGAAGTGCAAATAATTCTCGGTGAAAATCAAACAAAAGTTGCCGCTAACTTCAAGAATTTTGTCATGAGGACCATCGTCTTGCCGCCGTCGCCGAGTGAATGAAAGCGCAGGACGGGCGCGCTCGTCATATCGAGGGAGAGATAGCCCCTGTATTTATCCATGGCGGAGGAGAGCGCGTCGCTGCCCAGGGCTTCGAGCGAGGCGAACTGCAATGCGCCCCCCTTTCCGTCCACGGAAATTTTCTTGACGGAAAATTTGCCCGCATAGCTCTTTAAGAGGGCGATGATGAGAAGGTTTTGCGTCTCGGGCGGGAGCGGGCCGTACGTCTCTTCCATGGAGACACACACGCGCTTGTAGTCGGCGTTCGAGCGCACTTCGGCGATCTGCTTGTAGCAGTCCATGCGCCCCGCCGCCGATTCGACATAGGTTTCGGGAATGAACGCCGTGGTGCGGATGTCGAGGTCGACGCTCTCGTGTTTGACGCCCGTGATCTCCTCCTGCAGAATTTTCGAATACAGCTCGTAGCCCACTTTGTCCATGTGCCCGTGCTGCTCGGCGCCGAGGACATTGCCCGCGCCGCGGATCTCGAGGTCGCGCATCGCAATGCGGAAGCCCGAGCCGAGCTCGGTGAACTGCATGAGCGCTTTGAGGCGTTCCGCCGCCTGAGAGGTCATGACGCGCTCGGGCTTGTAGGTAAAATAGGCGTGCGCGAGGCGCTTGCCCCGCCCCACTCTGCCGCGCAGCTGATAGAGCTGGGAGATGCCGAGGCGGTCGGAGTCGATGACGATGATGGTGTTGGCGTTGGGAAGGTCGATGCCGTTCTCGATGATGGTCGTCGTGACGAGGATGTCGTACTCCCCGCGGTAGAAGCCGAACACGTTCTTTTCGAGGGCGATCTTCTCCATCCTGCCGTGGGCGAGCGCAATGCGCGCCTCGGGAATGAGGCCCTGTAAGTCCTTTGTGAAGGAATGGATGCTCTCGACACGGTTATAGAGGACGAACACCTGCCCGCCGCGCGCGATTTCGCGGATGCAGGCGTCGCGGATGAGCGTCGGGGACTGCTCGGCGACGTACGTCTGCACGGGGAGACGAGCGTGGGGCGGCGTCTGGATGGTGGAAATGTCGCGGATGCCCGAGAGCGAGAGGTGCAGCGTACGCGGGATGGGCGTCGCCGTCATCGTGAGGCAGTCGACGTTGCGCTTGTAGTTCTTGATCTTCTCCTTGTGCTCGACGCCGAAGCGCTGTTCCTCGTCGAGGATGAGAAGGCCGAGATCGTGGAATTTGACGTCCTTTGAAAGAAGGCGGTGGGTGCCGATGAGAAGGTCGATGTCCCCTTTTGCAAGGGCGGCTAAAATTTTCGTCTGCTCGCGGTCGCTCTTGAAGCGGTTGAGGCAGGCGATGCGCACGCCGAAGTCCTTCATGCGCGCCTCGGCGGTGCGGAAGTGCTGTTCGCTCAACACGGTGCTCGGGCACATGAGGACGGCCTGCCTGCCGTCTAAGACGCACAAATAGGCGGCGCGGAGGGCGACTTCCGTCTTGCCGAAGCCGACGTCGCCGCAAAGAAGGCGGTCCATGACCTTATCCGAGCACATATCCGCCTTGATCTCGGCGATGGAAGAGAGCTGGTCGGGGGTCTCCTCGTAGGGGAAGGCGGCTTCGAATTCCTCCATTTCCTCTTCATACGCGGGAAAGACATAGCCCTTGCGTTCCTGCCGCTCGGCGTAGAGCTGTTTTAAGTCGAACGCCATCTTTTTGAGCGAGGCGCGGACGCGTGCCTTGACGCGCTCAAATTCGCCGCCGCCTATTTTGGAGAGTCCGGGGCTGTCCTCCCCCATGTACTTGGAGAGGATATCCATCTGCTCGACGGGAACGTAGAGGGTGTCGCCGTCGCGGTATTCGAGGGCGACGTACTCCTTGATGCCGTCCGTCGTCTCGATCTTCTTGGTGCCCGTTATTTTGCCGACGCCGTACGTCTCGTGCACGGCGTAGTCGCCCACTTCGGGTGCGAGGAACAAGTCCCCCCGCTTCTTCTTGATGCGGCGGGCGGCGGGCGCCTTTCTGAACAAGTCTCCCGTGCCGATGACGGCGAGCTTGCTTTCATGCACCAAAAAGCCCTGCTCGAGGGTGTCTTCGAGGACGCAGATGCCCTTGAAGTCGTAGAGGCGGGCGGGAAGGGAGGAAGATGCCGAAAAGCCGTTGTCGTAGAGCTGTTCGCGCGTCTTTTGGGCGCGGTCGGCGCTGCCGCAGAAGAGCAGGACGCGGTAGCCCGTTTTCTTCCAGATGGAGAGGTCGGTGAGAAGGTCCTCAAAGGAATTGAGGTAGCGGCGCACGGGCGCGGAGGTGAAATTGCGCACCGAGAGCGGCTTGAAGAAGCGCACGTCGGAGAGGAAGGTGGAGAGGGCGAGCTTGGGAAGCAGGGAAATTTCGTCCTCGATGTCCTCCCGCGTCACATATTGGCGAAGGGAAAAGCTCATCGCCTCGCCGCCCGCAGAGAGCTCCGAACAGCGCTCCGCGTGCTCCTTCCAGAGGCTCTCGAGCCTGTCGGAGACAAGTTTGGGCTCGTCGAAGATGACGAGGGCGTCCTCTTGAAGCGTCGAGAGGAAGGGCGCGGCGCAGTCGAGAAGGGGCAGGGTGAAGTCGCTCGCCTCGTCGGAGGTTTCGATGGCGGAGACGATCTCCCCCATTCTGCCCGCCGCCGCAGAGGTCTTGGCGCGGCGCGCCTCCGCTTTCAGCTGCTTTACAAGGCGCTCCTTCTCCCCTTCCGCATAGAAGGCGTCGGTGGCGGCGCAGATATCGATGCGGGGAAGGACGGGATAGCGCTCCGCCGTCACCTCGTCGTAGGGCTTGATGGTCTCCACCTCGTCGCCGAAGAAATCGATGCGGACGGGGTGTTCCAAATTGACGGGCCAGATGTCGAGGATGTCGCCGCGGAGGGCAAAGCTCCCCTTCGCCTCGACGTTGTACTCCCGCTTGTAGCCGAGGGCGACGAGCTCTCTTAAAAGCGCGGAAAGCTCGCGCTCGCCCCCCTCCCAAAGGGTGAGGACGGGAAGGCGGGAAGGCACGAGCTGGAGAAGGGCTTCGATGTCGCAGACGAGCACATCGGCGCCCGTCTGCCATTCGTAGAGGGCGGTGAGGCGCGCAAAGAGCGCGTCCTTGGAGAGGGCGCGGCGAAAGGTGAGGACTTCGTCCTTCGGGGGCAAAAGCACGCAGCGCTTGCCCGAGAGGGCGGAAATCGAGTCGCGGGCGCGCTTTGCAGCAAGGCCGTCAGCCGTCACATAGACGGTGCGGGAGACAGGCAGGGCGCCGACGAGATATTTCTGCGCATCGGCAAGGCCGTAGCAGGCGGTGGGAACGCCGTGTTCTAAGTCACGGCCTAAAAGCGCGTACTCCCCGCTGAGTTGTTCAAATGAGAAAAAGCCCTTCATCCGTTATATTTGGTCATGACGCGCTCGACTTCCTCGCCCGAGGCGAGGGCAATTGCAGCCTCCGCCGCCTTCTTGGTGGCCGCGGCGAAGAGCTCGTAGTCGTCCTTTCTCACGTCCTGCAGGACGTAGTCGATGATGGGAATGTTGACTTCCGCGTCGCGGATGCCGATGCGGATGCGGGGGAAGTCGGATGTGCCGATCTCGGCGATGACCGAGCGCATGCCGTTGTGCGTGCCCGCGCTCCCGGAGGGGCGGATGCGGACGTGGGCCTTGGGGAGATCGTAGTCGTCGTAGAGGACGACCATCTCGTGCGGGGAGACTTTATATTTTGCCATGAGCTGCTTGACGGCACGGCCGGAGGCGTTCATGTACGTTGTGGGGCGGGCGATGATGACCTTCTCGCCCTTTATAAAGGCTTCGGCGACGGACGCCTCGCACTCCTTCTTCTTGAACTTGACGTTTAATGCCTCGGCGACGTCTCCCGCCGCAATAAAGCCCATGTTGTGGAAGGTCTTTTCGTACTTCTTTTCGGGGTTGCCGAGCCCCACGATGAGATACATAGCTTGCTCCTTATAAAAATGCCGCCGCCTTGCGGCGGCGGACGTGAATTGCAAAGTGCTCAGTCGTAGATTTTCGACATGGGCTTGTCGAGGTAGACGTTCTCGATGGCGGCGGCGAAGATGTCCGCCGTCGAGAGGATCTTCATCTTGGGAAGGCGCTTTTCCTCGGGCAAAAGGATGGTGTCGAGCATGACGAGCTCGGAGATGGGCGACGAGGCGAGGCGCTCGAGTGCCGGCCCCGAGAGGACGGCGTGCGTGCAGGAAGCGTAGATCTCCGTTGCGCCCTGATCGACAAGGGCCTTGGCGCCCTGGACGATGGTGCCTGCGGTGTCGATCATGTCGTCGACGAGAAGGCACTTCTTGCCCTCGACATTGCCGATGATGTTCATGACTTCCATCACGTTCGCCTTGGGGCGGCGCTTGTCGATGATCGCCATCGGGCAGTTGAGGCGCTCGGCGACCTTTCTCGCGCGGTTGACCGAGCCGATGTCGGGCGAGACGACGATGAAGTTTTCGTCCATCTTGTGCTCGAAGTAGCTGTAGAGGAGAGGGCCGCCCAGAAGGTTATCGACGGGGATATCGAAAAAGCCCTGGATCTGCGCGGCGTGAAGGTCCATCGTGAGGACGCGGTCTGCCCCCGCAGAGGTGAGAAGGTCGGCGACGAGCTTTGCCGTGATGGGATCGCGCGAGCGGGCCTTGCGGTCCTGACGGGCATATCCGAAGTAAGGGATGACTGCCGTGACGCGGCCGGCAGAGGCGCGCTTTGCGGCGTCGATCATGATGAGCAGCTCCATGAGGTTATCGTTGACGGGCGCGCAGGTGGACTGAATGATGAAGAGGTCTCTGCCGCGGACCGTCTCGCCGATGTGGACGCTCGTCTCCCCGTCCGAGAACTTGCCGACCTCGATGTCGCCGAGCGTCGTGTTGAGTTTTCTTGCGATCGCCTCGGCAAGGGGGCGGTTGGAGTTGCCGGAAAAGAGCTTGATTTCGTTACCGTGTGTGATCATTGCATCATCCTCTGTATTTTTTCGGGCATTATTTCGGGCCCTATAGAAGGACCCTCATTTCTATTCTATCCCCTTTGCCCCCGAAAGTCAACCGATTTTGAAGGGTTTTATTTTTTGGGGGATGTGCCCTTTTGTTTAAGTTTTTTGAGCTTTTCCCGCGCGCGCATCTCCTGAAAGAAGGAGGTGAGAACTTCCGAACACTCCTTTTCGAGGACCCCGCCCGTGACTTCCACCGTGTGGTTTAAAAGGTTGGCGGAAGCAAGTTCCTTGGTAAGGCTTCTCCCCTTCTGCTCGTACGCGCCGAAATAAACGCGCTTGATGCGGGCGTTTAAAATGGCCCCCATACACATGGGGCAGGGCTCCAAAGTGACATAGAGCTCGGCCTCGGGCAGACGCCAGGAATGTTCCTTTTTGCAGGCGCGGTCGATGGCGCGCATCTCGGCGTGGGCGGTCGCCATCTGCAATTTTGTGCGGAGGTTATACCCCTTGCCGATGATTTTGCCGTTTAAGACGACGACGGCGCCGATGGGGACTTCCCCCTTTCGTTTGCCGCGTTCGGCGAGTTTGATCGCCTCGCGCATGAATTGTTCGTCCATGGTAACTCCTGATAGGTTTTGCCTGCCGCGGATAGAATATCCCCCGTGTGCCGTAAGATTTGGGGAAGGGCGTTTTCTTGAAGGGGGTGCGGAAGGGCGTCGCTGCCGACTTCCACCGTGACGGCGGGGATCTTGAGCGCCGAAATGCACCAGTCCTTATAGCCGCCCGCAGAAGCAGGGGTCTCCCTTAAGGGATAGCCTGACTTACGCGAGAGGACGCGGGCGAAGAGATAGTCTCTGAAAAAGTGGAGAGGCCTTTGATGATAGTGCCAATAGAGTTCCTCGCCCTTGGTGTGAAAGCTGAGCGTATAATCGGGTCTCACATTGAGCGTGAAGGCGGCAAGGGCCCTGGTCTCCCTTTCGCTGAAGGGGCACTCCCCCACATAGTCGGAAGGCGCGGGGGCAAAGACGTTGCGTTTGCCCTCTCCCCACCGCGCGGGGAAGTTGACGTTGCAGTCGACGCCGCGAATGTTCGCCTTCCACATGGAGAAATCTTCGCCGCCGTTGAGGGCGAGAAGCGCTTCTCTCCGCTCTGCGCTGCGGACGCAAGAGATGCCCTTTTCCACGAGCAGGGCGCCGTCGGGATTTGCAAGCGGCACGAGCCAAACGGTGCCGACGGCGGGGCATTTGAGGTGCTCGAGCGCCAAAAGTGCGGTGATGTACTCCCGCGCGTGGATGGCGTAGACGGCGATGCCGACGGGGCTGCCCTCCCCCATGCGGAACGCAAAGAGGGCACGGCCCTCGTGGCTTCTGCCGATGACGCGTTTTTCTCCCGTGTAGGCTGCATAGGCGGCGCGGATGCGGCGATAGATGTCCATTCTGCATGGTATGCGTTTGCCGCCGCTTGGTGTGCCGCCGCCCGATTATTTGTGATATTCCGAGCCGCTTAAGATCATGAAGGCGCGGTAGAGCTGCTCCAAAAGAATGACGCGCATGAGTTGGTGCGGGAAGATCATTTTCGAAAAGGAGACGAGCTCCTTCGCGGCTGACTTTACCTCGGGCGCAAGGCCATAGGAAGAGCCGATGAGAAGGGTGAGTTCTTCTCCCCTGTCTCTGACGGCGGCGACTTTCTCTGCGAACTCTTCGGACGAGCAGGCCTTGCCCTCGACGGCGAGGGCGATGACGTGCCCCTTTGCGGCGCGGAGGATGTCTTGGGCTTCCTCCTGCAAAGTGGCGCGCTCGGGAAGTTCGCGGATGTCGAGCGCGCAGAAGCGGGTAAGGCGCTTTGCATACTCCCCCACCGCCTCTCGAAGGTAGCTTTCTTTGAGCTTGCCGACGCAGACAAGGTGGACCTTAAACATGTACAAACCCCGTGATGAGCATGCTCACCCACTGCACAATGCAGATGAGGATGCCGACCGCCGCCGCGAGAAAGAATACCCCCGCCCGCGGCGCGCCGCCCTTGCGGTTGGTCTTTTTATCGAAGAAGATGAGGTAGGTAAGCGTGCCCACAAGGAGGACAGCGCCGACGGAGATGAGGACGATTTTTAAAGTGCCTTCGAACGTATCGATGCCGCAGGCGGAGAGAATGAGAATGGCGGCGTTGTTGATAAGATGGGAGAGCACGGTGGGCAGGATGCTCCCCGAGCGGACGGCGATGAGCGCAAAGCAGCAGCCGCAGAGAAATTGGTAGATGGTCTGCTCCGGCCGCCCGTGGAAGAGCGAGAAGAGCGCGCCCGAGACGAGGATGGTGACGGCGGTGCCCCAGCCCGCACCCTGCATGTTGCGGGCGAGGATGCCGCGGAAGAGCGTTTCTTCAAACACGGCGGGAAGCAGGGCGACGACAAGCAGTGTTAGGACGAGCCAGCCCCCTTCAAGCGGCGGAAGGACGCTCGCCGAAGAGGTGTAGCCGAGCTTTTCCAAAAAGCTTATGAACAGCGTGTTGAGCTCCCCCAACGAAAAGAGCAGGCCGAATTGCATGAGGACGGCGAGGACAAAGTAGCGGGGTTTGGCGCTTTGATACAGCTCCGCGAAGGGATGGCGGGTGCGGCGGATGTAGACTGCCGCCGCCGCGGCAAAACAGAGCTGCGGCAGAAGGTAGGCGAGATAGCGGTACCAGACGGAAGCGGTGGCTCCCTCCCCCGCGATGGCGACGACGACGGAGAGAAGGACGGACACGACGAGGGGCAGAAGCGCCGCGAGCGAGAAGGCGACGCCCGACTCCTTGAGCCTGTCTGCAGGGGGGATGACGGTTTGGGCTGCTGCGTTCATACCGCTATCTTAGCATTTTTTCGGGAAAAAGCCAAGCGATACGGGGAAAAACATTGCTTTTTCACAAAAGAAGGATATAATGAAAGCTATGAGAGAAATTGACACCAAAGAGATCGAAGAGCGCGTCTATTTGATGGCGCGGCGGGCGGGGCTTTCCTTAACGGATTCCTGCCGCCATGCCCTCGAATGTGCAAAGGCGCGCGAGACGGGGGCTGCCGAGTTTGCGCTCTCCGCACTCCTTGCAAATGAAGAGACGGCGAGGCGGGAGAAGATGCCCGTCTGCCAGGATACGGGAATGAGCGTGGTGCTCATCGAATTGGGCCAGGACGTGCATTTGACGGGGAAGCCTTTGAAAGAGGCCGTCGACGAGGGCGTCAGGCGGGCGTATGAGGACGGGAGATTCCGGAAGAGCATCTGCGATCCCCTCACCCGCGCAAACACGGGCGACAACACCCCCGCGCACCTGCATGTGGAGCTTTGTGAGGGCGACAAGGTGAGCATCACCTACCTTCCCAAGGGGTTTGGAAGCGAGAATATGAGCAAGCTATATATGCTCACCCCCGCCGAGGGGCGCGAGGGCATTATAAAAAGCATTGTGGAGACGGTGAAGACTGCCGGTTCCCGCCCCTGCCCGCCCGTGTATGTGGGCGTTGGCATCGGCGGCTGTTTCGATTCGTGCGCTTTCCTTGCAAAGAAGGCGCTCACCCGCGAGGTGGGGAGCCGCAACCCGAGGGCGGACGTTGCCGCCATTGAAGAGGAAGCGCTTGCACGCATCAACGAGCTCAACATCGGGCCGCAGGGCTTCGGCGGGAAGACGACTGCCATCGGCGTGAGCTGCGAACTCGCCCCCACGCACATTGCAGGGCTGCCCGTGGCGGTCAATATCCAATGCCACTGCGTGCGCTGTGAAAAGGAGACGATATGAGACACATCACCCTTCCCATGACGGATGAAGAGAGAGCTTCCCTGCGCGCGGGCGAGAGTGTGCTTCTGACGGGCACCATCTACACGGCGCGGGACTGCGCGCACAGGCGCATCTTTGAGCTTTTGGACGCGGGCAAGGAGCTGCCCTTTCCCCTCGCTTCTTCCTATATCTATTATGCGGGCCCCTGCCCCGCCCCCGAGGGCAAGGCGTGCGGGAGCTGCGGGCCGACGACCTCCGCCCGCATGAATTCCTTCGCACCGCGGCTTTTAGACTTGGGGCTGCAGGGCATGATCGGCAAGGGCGAGATGAGCGAGGACGTGCGTGCGGCTATAAAGCGCAATAGAGCCGTCTATTTTGCCGCCATCGGCGGGGCGGGTGCGACGTATGGGAACGCCGTGAAGACGTGCGCGTGCGTCGCCTTCCCCGACCTTTTGAGCGAGGCCGTCTACCGCATGGACGTGGAGAATTTCCCCCTCGTCGTGGCGACGGATGCGGAGGGCAGGAGCATCTATGACCGCTGAACGGGAACAACTGCCCGAGGCGGCAGAACTTGCTGCGCCCCCCTCGCCCCACTCGCCGGAGAGCGCGCCCCACTCGCCCGACCGAAAAAAACTGCGCGTAAAGGCCGTGGTGCTTGCCGTGCTCTTAACGCTGGCGGCGGGGTTCTTGGGCATCATCTTGGGGGCGTGCGCGGCGATGCTCGTCGTCGACGAGACGGCGCGGGTGCTTCCTTCATATGAGAAAATTGATTTGTCGCCCTATCTCGAAAAGGACGTGCTTTCGGACGAGGACTACGACGTATTGTATCATCAGACGGGGCTTGCGCGGGCTGCCGTGGATGCGCTGGAAAGTAGAGAAGAGCTGCTCGAATTTCAGGAGGCGTTCTTTTATGAGGGCGTCTTGGGGCACACGATGGCGGCCATCACGACGCCGCACTGCGTGATAAATAAAGAGGACGGCACGGCGTACTATGCCCCCCTCGCGCCGCTGGAGAACGGGGATATCATTCTGACTTCCACCTGCCATACCTTCGGCTGGCGAAACGGGCATGCCGCCATCGTCGTCGATGCGGAGAACGGGCGGGTGCTGGAGGCAGTCGCCCCCGGGAGCAGGAGCAGAGTGGGTTCGGCGCGGTGGTTTGCCCATGCCGCCAACTTTATGGTGCTGCGCTTGAAGGACGTGAGCGCGGAAGAGCGGGAAGAGATCGCCGTGTGGGCGGGCAATCATTTGAGCGGCATCGATTATTCGCTGTTTACGGGGTTCTTTTCCTCCAAAGATCAGAGCGAGGCACCCAAGACGACGCACTGCAGCCATCTGGTGTGGCAGGCGTTTATCCCCTTCGGGTATGACATCGATTCGACGGGCGGGCCGCTTGTATCCTGCTCGGACATTGCAAGGAGCGACCTTCTGGAAGTCGTGCAGGTGTACGGTTTCGACCCCGATCGGTTGTGGTGAAAAAATTTCATGATATAGCGGCGGCGCGGAGGAAAAATCCTCCGCGCCGCCGCGCTTTCTATAATATTATCGGATATAGTCGGAGAGGATCTGGTTTTGGACGTAGAGGTACTCGTCCTTGATGCGGGTGATGTCGCCCGATTCGTCGAAGCAGCGGCGGGTCTTTTGGTAGGCTTCGGCAAAGTCCTGCTTCCAATCGGTGCCGAATGCCGCCGTGTATTCCTTGGAAGAGAGCCCGCGCGCGGTGCGCAGCGCCAGCATGACGAACTCGAAGTGCGCCTCTTCGCCCTTGACCTCCTCGTCCGTGATGATGGGGAAAAAGCCCGAGAGGATGCACTTCATGTATTCGTCCAAGTCGAAGGTGTTCGTGAAGCGGTGGTCCTTTATAAAGGAGCTCGCCGAGACGCCCATGCCGATGTACTCCCCCCGCCGCCAATAGTTGAGGTTGTGGCGGCTCTCGAAGCCCGGTTTACAGAAGTTGCTCACCTCGTAGCGGCAATAGCCGTGCTGCTTTAGAAGGGCGACGCCGAAGTCGTACATCTCACGCACCTCGTCGCCGTCGGGAAGTTCGCCGTTTAGATAGTCGGTGTAGATGGGCGTGCCGTCCTCGGGGGTGAGCGCGTACATGGAGACATGGCTTGCCCCGCTTGCGGCGACGAGTTCGATGGTCTTTTTGATGTCCTCCGTCGTCTGCCCCTTGAGGCCGATCATGACGTCGGAAGAGAAGTTCTCCCCCTTTAGGAGGGTGGTGCAGTAGAGATAGTCGTGCACGTTGTGGATGCGGCCGAGGTCTTTGAGCTGGTCGTCGATGGCCGTCTGCAGGCCGATGGAAAAGCGGTTGATGCCGGCGCGGCGGTAGGTTGCGAGCTTCTTTTCATTGACCGTGCCCGGGTTCATCTCGATGGTGACTTCGGGGTCCTTCGAAAGGTGGAAGTGCTTGACGATCTGATTCATCGCGCCGTAGATGTAGTTGGGGTCGACGAAAGAGGGCGTGCCGCCGCCGAAGTAGACGGTGTCGAAGGTCTTGTCCTTGAGTTTCTCCCCCCACATCTCAATCTCCTTGATGAGACAAGCCATGTAGGCCTCGGCGACCTCGCTGCGCCCCGCGAAGGAGGTGAAATCGCAGTAGGTGCACTTGTGTTTGCAGAAGGGAATGTGAAGATAGATGCCAGCCATTATGGCCTCCAGAGATATTCGTTTAAGTCGACAAAGAGAAGCCCGTCGCGGAGCTCCGTGGGAACGCCCTCGCGCGCAAGAAGGTCTGCCTGCACGTTCTGCCCGCCGAAGGCGAAGGCGGGCGCAAGCCTCCCCTCGCGGTTGACGACGCGGTGACAGGGCACATCGCCGAAATAGGGGTTTCTGTGCAGCGAGCCCCCCACCTGCCGCGCCGCGCGGGGGCGGCCGATGAGCAGGGCGATCATGCCGTAGGTTGCGACCTTGCCCTTGGGGATGGTGCGCACGGCGTTGTAGACGGCTTCGTCGAAGGTCATCGTTTCTCCAAACTGTCGGGGGCAGAACTGCCCGCTCACTTATCCTTGTTGGTCTTGAGAATTTCCATAAAGACTTCGGAAGGGACTTCCACGGTGCCGATCTTGCGCATGCGCTTCTTGCCCTCCTTCTGCTTTTCAAGGAGCTTCTTCTTGCGGGTGATGTCGCCGCCGTAGCACTTGGCGAGGACGTCTTTTCTGACGGCCTTGACCGTCTCGCGGGCGATGATCTTGCCCCCCACCGCCGCTTGGACGGGAATTTCGAAGAGTTGGCGGGGGATGGCGTCCTTCAGGTTCTCGCACAGCGTGCGGCCGCGCGGGTAGGCTCTGTCCTCATGCACGATGATGGAGAGCGCGTCGCAGATCTCGCCGTTCAAGAGGATGTCGAGGCGGACGAGCCTGCTCTTTTCGTAGCCGACGAGCTCGTAGTCGAAGCTCGCATAGCCCTTGGTGCGCGATTTGAGCTCATCGAAGAAGTCGTAGACGATCTCGTTGAGGGGAAGGCGGTATTCTAATTTGACGCGGTGCGGGTCGAGATAGGTCATGTCCTTAAAGACGCCGCGCTTGTCCTGACAGAGCTCCATGATGGCGCCCAAATAGTCGGGCGGGGAGTAAACTTCCGCCTTGACGATGGGCTCTTCCATGTACTCGATCTCCGAGACGGGCGGCAGGTGCGAGGGGTTGTCCACAAAGAATTCGGTGCCGTCCGTCTTGTGGACGAGGTAGGAGACCGAGGGCGCCGTGGTGATGATGTCGAGGTTGAACTCGCGCTCGATGCGCTCCTGAATGATCTCCATATGCAGAAGCCCCAAGAAGCCGCAGCGGAAGCCGAAGCCGAGGGCGACGGAGTTGTCGGGCTCGAAGGTGAGAGAGGCGTCGTTGAGTTTGAGCTTTAAGATGGCCTCTTTGAGGTCGAGAAATTTGCTGCCGTCAAGCGGATAGATGCCGCAAAAGACGACGGGCTGCACCTTCTTGTAGCCGGGGAGCGGCTCCAAAGCGGGGTTTTCCGCAAAGGTGACGGTATCGCCCACGGCGACGTCCTCGATGGACTTGATGGACGCGGCGATGTAGCCGACTTCGCCCGCCTGCAGAAGTTCCTTCGGCTGCAGGTGCGGGCTGAACGCGCCCACTTCGGTGACGTCGTAGACCTTCTCGGAATTGAAGGACTTGATATGATCGCCCACCTTGCAGGTGCCGTCTTTGAGGCGCACGAAGAGGATGACGCCCTTGTAGTTGTCGTAATAGCTGTCGAAGACGAGGGCTTTGAGGGGAGCTTCCGTATCGCCCGAGGGGGGCGGCACTTGGCGGACGACGGCCTCCAAAATGTCGCGGATGTTGGTGCCCTCCTTCGCGGAGACGCACGGGCAGTTCTCGGCGTCGAGCCCGATGACGTCCTCTATTTCCTTCTTGCACTCGTCGATGCGGGCGGACTGCAGGTCGATCTTATTGATGACGGGCACGATCTCCAAATCGTTTTCGAGCGCCAGATAGACGTTTGCGAGCGTCTGCGCCTCCACGCCCTGCGTCGCGTCGACGACGAGGATGGCTCCCTCGCACGCGGCGAGCGAGCGGCTGACTTCGTAGGTGAAGTCGACGTGGCCGGGGGTGTCGATGAGGTTGAGCTCGTACTCCTCCCCGTCAAGGGCGGTGTAGTACATTCTGACGGGCGTGAGCTTGATGGTGATGCCGCGCTCGCGTTCGATGTCCATGCTGTCGAGGAGCTGTTCCTCCATGTCGCGCTTGCTCACCTGCCCCGTGAGCTCCATGATGCGGTCGGCGATCGTCGATTTGCCGTGGTCGATGTGGGCAATGATGCAGAAATTGCGTAAATTGCGGTTGGGTGCTGCCATAGCTGTTCCTTAATGTTATTCCCAATTATTATAGCGGCTTTCGGAAACTTTTGCAACCGCTATACAGGCTCCCTGCGCGGAAAAATTGCGTGAGAGACTGCGCCGAGGGCGGAAAAATTGTGGATCCCTCTCTTGACGGGGGCGGAAAAATTGCGCGCCCTCCCCCGCCGCCGCCCTCTTTTTGTTGACTTTTGTGAAGAAGAGACGTATAATAATACCGTTCGGCAGAGAAAAATGCAGTTTTATGCAGAAATGCGTGCAAGTCCCGACTGTTTTTGAGCAGCGGGCGGCGCATGGTGAGAAGAGAAGATATGCTTACACTTGAGAAAGTCAAAGACGCACGGCGCGTCCTCCGCGAGGCGGCACTGGAGACGGCCGTCATCCGCGCGAGCATCCCCTCCGACGCGGACATCTACTTAAAGACGGAGAATTTGCAGCGCACGGGCTCCTTCAAGCTGCGGGGCGCGTACTACAAGATTTCCTGCCTCTCCCCCGAGGAGAAGGCGCGCGGGGTGATTGCCTGCTCGGCGGGCAACCATGCGCAAGGCGTGGCCTTAGCCGCGCAGAAGAACAACATTCCCGCCGTCATCTGCCTGCCCGAGGGTGCGCCCATCTCCAAAGTCGAGGCGACGCGCTCGTACGGGGCGGAGATCTGCCTCGTGCCGGGCGTGTATGACGACGCCTATAACCGCGCACTGCAGCTCAAAGAAGAGCAGGGCTATACCTTCATTCACCCCTTCGACGACGAGGACGTCATCGCGGGACAAGGCACCATCGGCCTGGAAATTTTGCAGCAGCTGCCCGACGTGGACGCCATTGTGGTGCCCGTGGGCGGGGGCGGCCTCATTGCGGGCGTGGCGTTTGCCGTGAAGAACATCAACCCGCGCGTGAAAATTTACGGCGTGCAGGCGGCGGGAGCGCCCAGCATGGCAAACTCGCTGCATGACGGCGAAATTGAGACGCTTGCCGCTGTCTCCACCATTGCGGACGGCATTGCGGTGAAACAGCCCGGGCACCTCACCTTTGATTTGTGCAGGGAGTATGTGGATGACGTTATCACCGTGACGGACGATGAGATCGCGGCGGCTATTCTCACCCTCATCGAGAAGCAGAAGATGATCGCAGAGGGCGCGGGCGCAACTCCCCTTGCGGCCGTGATGGCGGGAAAGCTCCCCCATCTCAAAGGCAAGAAGGTGTGCTGCCTCATCTCGGGCGGCAACATCGACGTGACGATTTTGAGCCGCGTCATTCAAAGAGGCCTTCTGATGACGGGCAGGATGTGCACGCTGAATATCGAGCTTTTGGACAAGCCGGGGCAGCTCGTTGCCGTCTCGGAGATCATTGCAAAGTGCGGGGCGAACGTCGTCGGCGTTCACCATGAGCACGCGCACGCGGGGAGCGACGTGATCGGGTGTTCGCTGCGCATCGACATGGAGACCAAGGACTTTGAGCATATCGCCTCGATCAGGAAGGCGCTCGAGGACAGGGGCTTTAAAATTATAGAATAAGGGCGCGGGCGGAAAGGCGCACGCGTAGATCATAGGAGGAATGTTATGCAGAAAGTTTATACGGCGGATGCGCCCGAGGCCATCGGGCCATACTCGCAGGCGATGCGGACGGGGAATTTGCTGTTTACCTCGGGACAGATCGCCATCGACCCCAAGACGGGAGACGTCGTTGCGGGCGGCATTGAGGAACAGACGCAGCGCATCTGCGAGAATCTGAAGGCGGTGTTGGAGGCGGCGGGGTCTTCCTTGGAGCGCGTCGTAAAGACAACGTGCTTCCTTGCCGACATGGGCGACTTTGCGGCGTTCAACGCGGTGTACGGCGAGTACTTTACGGGAAGACCCGCGCGCTCGTGCGTGGCGGTGAAGGCGCTTCCGAAGGGCGTTTTAGCCGAAGTTGAGGTCATCGCCGAAGTCGAACCGCAGGAATAAGGTTTGTTTTGAAAGATGAGAGCGCTCCCACGATGGGAGCGTTTTTTTTAAAGTTTTTTTGTTTCAGGTATTGACAACGGCGCGCGGCTGTGGTATCATTGAAACATAGAACATAAAGGAGAGAAAATGATGGAACTATCGGCTGCAAGCAAAAACGGGACCGCCATTTTGTACCAGGAAAACTTTTGGACGGGCAAAAAGGCGCTCATCATCAACGGAACGCCCGCCACGAAGATCGGCAAGAAGCAATTCAGCTTTACGGCGGCGGACGGGAAAGCGACCTTCTACAGGGTGCAGGGCAGTTTTATCAGCGGCGTGAAGGTAGAGATCTCCGACCCCAAGGAGACCGTCGTCCTCGCCCAAAACATGTGGTATGATTGGGTGATCCTCGTCCTCTCCCTTGTCGGCATCCTGCCCGGCGTCATCTTCTGCGGGGCGGTCGGCGGATTTTTCAGCGCGCTGTGCTGCTTCCTCGCCGCCGTCTTCAATATGACGATCGCCCGCTCTAAGATGAACTTTGCGCTGCGCCTGCTGCTGCAGATCGTCATCATCGCGCTTGCCAATGCCGTTTGGGTCGGGCTGTGGTTCGTCATCGTCGTGCTGCTGCTCAACGCCACGCAGGGCGCGGCGGCTGCGGCGATCGCTGCGGTGCTGTAACATCCATTTGAAAAAAGAAAGGGCGCTCCCGCGATGGGAGCGCTCTTTGCTTACGATCTTTTTACTTTAAGTGCCAGATGAGGTTTGCGTAATCGGTGACCGAACGGTCGGCGGAGAATTTGCCCGCCGCCGCCATGTTGTGAAGGCACTTTCTGTCGAAGTTCTCCGTGCCGTAGTCGTGCAGAAGCTCGAGCTTGGCGCGGACGTAATCGGCAAAGTCGAAGAGGACGAGATAGCGGTCGGCGCCGTAATCGGTGACGATGCTCTCGTAAAGCTTCTTGAGCATCCCCTTCTCGTCGGGGAAGGTGCCGTCGCGCAGCGTTTCGACCACGCGGCGGAGTTTCGGGTCGTTGCCGAGCATCTCCGTCGGGCAGTAGTACTGCTTGACTGCCGCCACTTCTTCGACGGTCGCGCCGAAGATGTAGTTGTTCTCCCTGCCCGCCTCTTCGCAGATCTCGACGTTGGCGCCGTCGATCGTGCCGAGCGTCACCGTGCCGTTGAGCATGAACTTCATGTTGCTCGTACCCGAAGCTTCCATGCCCGCCATGCTGATCTGCTCGCTCACGTCCGCCGCGCAGACGATCTTTTCCGCATAGGAGACGTTGTAGTTCTGCACGAACACCACCTTCATCACCTTGCTGACGTCGGGGTCGTTGTTGACGAGCCTTGCGATCTCGTTGATGTACTTGATAATGGCCTTCGCGTTGTAGTAACCGGGAGCCGCCTTCGCGCCGAAGATGAACGCCGTGGGCGGGAAGTCGGTGATCTCGCCGTCCTTGATCGCGTAATAGAAATAGAGGATGGCGAACGCGTTGAGAAGCTGGCGCTTGTATTCGTGAAGGCGCTTGACCTGCACGTCGAAGATGAAGTCGGGCGAAAGCTCGATGCCCTCGTGCTTTGCGATGTAGGCGGCGAGCTTTTCCTTGTTGGCGCGCTTGACCGCGCGGAAGGCGGGCAGCATCTTTTCGATGTGGGGCTCCATCTTCCTCAGCTGCGCAAGGTCGGTGTGCCATGCGGTGCCGATGAACTTGTCGATCTCCTTCGCCATGTCTTGATTGTTGAGGAGCATCCAGCGGCGGGGCGTGATGCCGTTCGTGACGTTGACGAACTTTTCGGGGAAGCGCTCATACCAATTTTTGAAGGTATCCGTCTTCAAGATGTTGGTGTGGATCTCCGCGACGCCGTTGACGTGCGAGGAGACGTAGATGGCAAGATGCGCCATGTGGATGACGTTATCGCGGATGATATAGAACTTGCTGCCGTCGAGGCCGTCCGCTTCGAGGCGGCGCTGGCAGTTGACGATCTCCTGATAGACGTCGGGGAGAAGGTCGGAAAGGGCGAGGACGTCCCACTTTTCGAGCGCCTCCGCCATGATGGTGTGGTTGGTGAAGTTGAAGGTCTCCGCGCAGACTTTGAACGCCTCGTCGAAGGAGAAGCCCTCCGCCTTGAGGAGGCGAAGAAGTTCGGGAATGGCAATGACGGGGTGGGTGTCGTTGAGCTGGAAGCAGTAGTATTTGCTGAGGTCGTGAAGATCGTGCCCCGCCTCCTTCTGCTTTCTGACGATGTCCTGAAGGGAGGCGCTGACGAGGAAGTACTGCTGGCGCAGGCGCAGGATCTTGCCCACCATCGTGTTGTCGTTGGGATAGAGGACGTCGGTGATCTTCGTCGCGTTGAAGTTCTCCGTCGCCGTGTGTTCGCCCTTCATGTCGTTGAAGGTCGCAAAATCGAACGCCTGCACGGGCTCCGCCTGCCAGAGGCGCAGCGTGTTGACGACGCCGTTCTTGTAGCCGAAGATGGGCATGTCGTAGGGAACGGCTTTAACGTCCTGATCGGCAAAGTGCACGGTGACACTATCACGCTCGGCGCGGACGCTCCAAGGGTCCCCCCACTTGAGCCAGTCGTCGCCCTCTTCATGCTGATAGCCGTCGACGAAGGTCTGCGCAAAGAGACCGTAGCGGTAGCGGATGCCGTAGCCGTCGAGGGGGATGTTCATCGTCGCCGCGCTTTCGAGATAGCAGGCGGCGAGCCTGCCGAGGCCGCCGTTGCCGAGCGCCGCGTCCTCCACCTCTTCGAACTGCTTCAAGTCCTCGCCGATGCTCTTGAATGCTTCGTCCGCATCCTCTAAGATGCCGAGGTTCAAAAGGTTGGAGAAGATGGAGCGGCCCATCAAAAATTCTGCCGAGAAATACCCGCAGCGCTTTTTTGCTGCCTCTTTTTCCGCCTTCCAGTCGGGGTAAATGTCCTGCATGACGGCGCGGGAGAGCGCGTTATACAGCTCTTTCTTGTTTGCCGAGGCAAGGTCTGTGCCGTAATCGGCGTGCAGGATGCCGTCTACTTGCGCTAAAAACTCACTCTTTTCAAATTTCATGGTGTCCTCTCATGCCGCGCTCTTTGCGCGCACTTTTGTATGATTTTTTGACCAGCCTTCCCATTTTACACAACCGCCCTGAAAATGTCAATGCAAAATTCTCGGCTTGGGGAATTTTTTCTCTCCTTTTTCACACAAAAGAATGCGCCGCTTTTTGCCGCGTTCGGAATGTGCAGAAGATGTAAAATTATTTCCGTTCTTCGTGTAAAGTCCTGCAAAGCCCTTGAAAAATGCTTTCCCTTGTGATATAATGTATGTAATCATGCGCTATTTTGCGATTTGAGATCGATCGATTCAAAAGAAGCGCTCTCAGGAGGTAACGGATGGAAAAATGTGAAGCGTGCGGAACGCCCCATCAGGCCGAGCTGCTGAAGGCCGTCATTGAGCAGTCCAAGAGCACGCCGGGATGTCTTATGCACATCCTGCAGGAGGCGCAGGGAATTTACGGGTTCCTGCCCATGAGCGTCCAGAAGACGATCGCGGAGGGGCTGGGCATTTCCCTCTCCGAAGTGTACGGCGTCGTGACGTTCTACTCGCAGTTCTCGCTCAAACCCAAGGGCAAGCACCGCATCAGCGTGTGCCTCGGCACCGCTTGCTATGTGAAGGGGTCGGATAAGATCCTTTCGGAGATCGAGAAGGAGCTCGGCATCGCCTGCGGCGAATGCACGAAGGACGGGCTCTTCTCCATCGACAGCTGCCGCTGTGTCGGCGCCTGCGGCCTCGCGCCCGTCATGATGATCGGCGACGAGGTGTACGGGAAACTCACCCCCGAGTCCGTGAAGGACATTCTCGAGAAATACCGCAGGGAGGAACATGTATGAGCCGTCACGAACACATCACTACCGCGCAGCTCGATGAGATCCGCGCGCGCAAGCATGACCTCATTGCCATCCGCCGTGCCGTGCATGAGCAGGCGGAGAAGATCGCAGAACATTCCACCTACCGCAAGCAGGTGCTCGTCTGCGGCGGTACGGGCTGTACCTCTTCGCACTCCATGAAGGTCATTGAGCAGCTCGAACGCTCGCTCAGAGAGAACAACATCAAGGACGTCATCGTCGTCAAGACGGGCTGCTTCGGCCTGTGTGCCCTCGGCCCCATCATGATCGTCTATCCCGAGGGCGCGTTCTATGCGCAGATGACGCCCGAGCACGCCAAGACCGTCGTCGAGCAGCACCTCGTCGAGGGCGGGCACATCGTGAAGGAGCTTCTCTATCAGGGCACCGTGCACGAGGACGGGAGCATCATCCCCTTCGGCGAGACGCCCTTCTACAAGAAGCAGATGCGCATCGCGCTCAGAAACTGCGGCCTCATCGCGGCGGAGGACATTGAGGAGGCCATCGCGGCGGGCGACTATGCAGCGCTTGAGAAGGTGCTCACTTCCATGACGCCCGATGACGTCATCAACGAGATGCTCGCCTCCGGGCTCAGAGGCAGGGGCGGCGCGGGCTTCCCCACGGGCAGAAAGTGGGCGTTTGCAAGAAATTCGCAGGGCGACGTGAAGTACGTCTGCTGCAACGCCGATGAGGGCGACCCCGGCGCGTTCATGGACCGCTCCGTCCTCGAGGGCGACCCCCACTGCGTGCTCGAGGCCATGACCATTGCGGGCTATGCCATCGGCGCGCATCAGGGCTACATCTATGTGCGTGCGGAGTACCCCGTCGCCGTCCAGCGCCTTCGCATCGCCATTGACCAGGCGCACGAGTACGGGCTCTTGGGCAAGAATATTTTAGGGCTCGGGTTTGACTTTGATATCGAGATCCGCCTCGGCGCGGGCGCGTTCGTCTGCGGCGAAGAGACGGCGCTCATGACGAGCATCGAGGGCCACCGCGGTGAGCCCCGCCCCCGTCCCCCCTTCCCGGCAGTCAAGGGTCTCTTCGGCAAACCCACCATCCTAAATAACGTGGAGACGTGGGCGAACGTCAACCCCATTATCTTAAAGGGCGCGCAGTGGTTCTCCTCCATCGGTACGGAGACTTCGCCCGGCACCAAGGTGTTTGCGCTGGGCGGGAAAATTACCAACGTCGGCCTCGTGGAAGTGCCCATGGGCACGACGCTCAGAGAGATCGTGGAAGAGATCGGCGGCGGCATCCCGGGCGGCAAGAAGTTTAAGGCTGCCCAGACGGGCGGGCCTTCGGGCGGCTGCATCCCCGCGGAGTGCATCGACACCCCCATTGACTACGATTCCCTGCTCGCCATCGGCTCGATGATGGGCAGCGGCGGCATGATCATCCTCGACGAGGACACCTGCATGGTGGACATCGCCAAATTCTACCTCGAATTCACGGCGGACGAGAGCTGCGGCAAGTGCACCCCCTGCCGTATCGGCACCAAGCGCCTCTTGCAGCTTCTCACCAAAATCACCGAGGGCAAGGGGGAACCCGAGGACATCGTGAAGATCGAGGAACTTGCGGCGCATATGAAGCAGTCGTCGCTCTGCGCCCTCGGCCAGAGCGCGCCCAACCCCGTCCTCTCCACCCTCCGCTACTTCCGCAAGGAGTACGAGGAGCACATCTTGGAGAAGCGGTGCGAGGCGGGCGTGTGCAAGGCGCTCATGACCTACTACATCATTCCCGACAAGTGCAAGGGCTGCACGCTGTGCGCGCGCAACTGCCCCGTCAAGGCGATCAAGGGTTCCGTCAAGCAGCCGCACGTCATCGACACGAGCAAGTGCGTCAAGTGCGGGCTGTGCATGGCCAACTGTAAGTTCGGCGCCATCATTACGAAGTGAGGTGCATCATGCAAGCGAAAATGGTAAATTTGAAAATCAATAATATCTCCGTCTCCGTGCCCGAGGGCTCGACCATCCTCGAGGCGGCAAGGAAGGCGCACATCGAGATCCCCACCCTCTGCTACTTAAAGGACGTCAGCTGCGTCGGCTCCTGCCGCATGTGCCTCGTGGAGGCAACGGGTGCGCGAGGGCTCGTTGCGGCGTGCGTCTACCCCGTCTCCGAAGGCATGGAGGTGCGCACCAACACCGAAAAGTGCCGCCAGAGCCGCAAGATGACCTTGGAGCTCATCCTCTCCAAACACAAGAAGAAGTGCCTCTCCTGCGAGCGAAACCACAACTGCGAGCTGCAGAAGCTCTCCCTCGGCTACAGCGTCGATGAGGACCGCTTCAAGGGCGAGGACTTTGTGCTCCCCATCGATACCTCTACTCCCTACGTTGTTCGCGACAACGACAAGTGCATCAACTGCATGCGTTGCGTTGCAGCCTGCCAGAAACAGAGCGTAAACGCCATCGGCCCCATCGGCAGAGGCTTCCATGTGCACATCGGCTCGGCGTTCGATATGCCCCTCTCGGAGTCCGTCTGCGTGGGCTGCGGCCAGTGCATCGTCGCCTGCCCCGTCGGCGCGCTCTCGGAAAACTCCACCATCGAGGAAGTATGGAAGGCGCTCTCCGACCCTTCCAAGCAGGTCGTGTTCTTTACGGCGCCCTCCGTCCGCGCGACGCTCGGCGAGGCGTTCGATATGCCCGTCGGTACCAATGTGGAGGGCAAGATGGTCGCCGCTATCCGCCGTCTCGGCCCCGAGCACGTCTTTAACATGGATGTGACGGCAGACCTCACCATCATGGAGGAGGCGAGCGAGCTTATCAACCGCATCAAGACGGGCAAGCCCATGCCCATGTTCACCTCGTGCTGCCCCGCGTGGATCAAGTTTGTGGAGCAGCGCCACCCCGAGATGATCCCCCACCTTTCCTCGTGCAAGTCGCCCCAGCAGATGTTCGGCGCGCTCTTGAAGAGCTATTGGTGCGAGAAGAACGGCATCGACCCCAAGAATTTGTATGTCGTGAGCGTTATTCCCTGCACGGCGAAGAAGTACGAGTGCACGCGCGAGGAGATGCAGGACGACGTGGATGCAGCTATCACGACGAGAGAGCTTGCACGCATGATCAAGACGGCGGGCATCAAGTTTACGGAGCTTCCCGATGAGGAGTTCGACAACCCGTTTGCAACGGCGACGGGCGGCGGCACCATCTTCGGCGCGACGGGCGGCGTGATGGAGGCGGCGCTCAGAACCGCAGCCCACATGCTGGACGGCAGCTTTGAAGTTTTAGATTTCTTTGCGGTGCGCGGCACCAACCCCATCAAGGAGGCGACTTACCTCGTTGCGGGCAACACCATCCGCGTGGCGGTCGCGAGCGGGCTTGCAAACGCTGAGACCATCATCCGTCAGATCGAGTCGGGCGAGAAGAAGTATGACTTCATTGAGATCATGGCGTGCCCCGGCGGCTGCGTCAACGGCGGCGGTCAGCCCACCCTCTCGGACAGCGTGCGCAACAATGTGGAGCTCAAGGAGAGCCGCGCCAAGGCGCTATATACCTCGGACACCAAGAACGAGCTGAGAAGAAGTTCGGACTCGCCCGTGATGGACGTGATCTATAACGACTATTTGGGCTTCCCCAACAGCCACAAGGCGCACGAAATTCTGCATACCCATTACCATGCAGACAAGCGCATTTGAGCTGTTTTGAAGCAAAAAAAATCGAGCACGGACATTCCGTGCTCTTTTTTTGCCGCTGAGGGGCGATTGTTCGGACGATTAAAGGACGGTCTTCCAAGCGCCCCAGCCGCCCGAGGAACAGTTGCGGATGCGGATGGCGCAGTCGGCGCGCTCCGAGATGGCAAGCTGGGTGATGCCATCGCCGCTGTCTGCATGCGAAAACACCATGAGGAACCAGCGGCAGTCGGAGGCGGTGTTGGACGCGGACGCCGGCGCGTTGGTGCAGGGAGCGGAAGAAGTGCCCGAGATGTAGTGACAGCCCGTCTCGCCGAAGTCGTTGAAATCGGCGCCGCTCTGCTCGGTGCTGGCAAGAGAGAGCTGGCGCTCGTTGCGCACGTTGTCGATGCCGAGATCGTACTTGCTGACCGTGACATCCCCCGTCGAACCGTTGACGGAGGTGACGGCGGCTGCCCCTGCGGGGAAGGTGGGCTTATCGACAAGGTCGTTATATGAGCCCGAAATGGCGACGGCGGCAAGGCCCAAGTCGAATTTGCTGATGACGACGTCGCCCGTCTCGCCGTTGACGGACGTGACGCCCGCCGTCCCGCCGGAAATGGAGGGCTTGTCGGTGAGGTCGTTATATGAGCCCGAAATGGCGACGGCGGCAAGGCCCAAGTCGAATTTGCTGATGACGACGTCGCCCGTTTCCCCGTTGACGGACGTGACGGAGGCATCGGGAATGGAGGGTTTATTGGTGAGGTCGCTATACGAGCCCGAAATGGCGACTTGGGCGAGGCCCAAATCGAATTTGCTGACGACGACGTCACCCGTTTCGCCGTTGACGGACGTCACCCCGGCATCGGGAATGGAGGGTTTATCGGTGAGGTCGTTATAAGAGCCCGAGAGTGCGACGCTCGCGAGGCCCAAGTCGTGTTTGCTGATGACGACGTCGCCCGTCTCCCCATTGACGGACGAGACGGCGGCGGGAGCGGGCAGGTCTTCGAGGTCGTTATACGAGCCCGAGAGCGCGACGGGCGCGAGGCCCAAGTCGTGTTTGCTGATGACGACGTCGCCCGTCTCCCCATTGACGGACGTGACGGCGCTCTCGCCCACCGCGGCAGGCTTGTCGACAAGGTCGTTATATGAGCCCGAGAGCGCGACGGGCGCCAACCCTAAGTCGTGTTTGCTGATGACGACGTCGCCCGTCTCGCCGTTGACGGACGTGACGGCGCTCTCGCCCACCGCGGCAGGCTTGTCGACAAGGTCGTTATATGAGCCCGAGAGCGCGAC
>CALWCH010000018.1 GCA_944376335.1 uncultured Clostridia bacterium | reverse complement strand
CAGCTATTATATCATAGCTTGCATTCCCTTGTCAAGCGTTTTTCGCAACTTTTTTCGGATTTTTTTCGGAATTTTTTCCGATTTCCGAAAGACATTCTTGCGTTCGCCTTTCTTCGAGACAGCTTTGACATCATATCATATTCAGATTTGTTTGTCAAGCATTTTTTCGCGGTTTTTTTTTGGATTTTTTCGGAAAATTTTTGCTTTTCGTTTGAACCCTTTTTGCCGCGCGCCTCTCATCGAGGCAGCTTGCGTATCATATCATATCTGAATGAGATTGTCAAGCGTTTTTCGCAACTTTTTTCGGATTTTCTTCGGAAAGTTTTCCGAAGCAGTTATCCGAGTCTGTTGCGCATCCCCTCATCGGAGACAGCTTGCATACTTTACCACACTTAAAGAAGGAAGTCAACTGTTTTTTCGCGTTTTTTTGCTTTTTTTCGCGCTTTTTTTCGGAAAATTTCCCATACGTTTTTCACCCACAAGATGTTGTGTTTTTGTGCGCGATGTGTTACAATGGAGATGTAATTGATTGAAGGAGTATTTGCATGAAAGCAAAACTTGCTATAGTATGTTGTGTTCTCGCGGCGCTGTGTCTTGCCGCGGCGGTTGTCATCGGGATGCTCTTTGACTTTGTATGGATGTTCGCCTGCCTGGGCGGCGCCGCCGTGTTTGCGGGATTGATGTTCCTCTTCAAGCTGGAAAAGCCCGCTCCGCCCGATGAAAAGCCCGACTTTATGAAGAGCGACGAGGAGAACGAGCGCATCAACCAAAAGCACAAGGACGAATGACCCGCCCTTCCATGATCTGCAATGCCCGCCTCTCCTATATATATATATAAGGAAAGAAGGGTTGCAATTTTTATGCGGGCGTGTTAGAATAGGGAAACAAATCAATCGGGAGAGAAATTATGGCTGAATATCGCAATTTTATCGACAGGCTGCCGCTCGTTTTAAAGATCATTCTGGCGCTGCCCTTTATCGACGGCATCGTCTACGGCATCTACCGCATCTGCAAGAACACGACGGAGGGCATTGTGCTCGGCATCCTCTGGATCTTCTTGGGCTCGTCCTTTTTGTGGATCTTAGACATCGTGTTTATCGCCCTCGGCAAACCCGTATTTGAACTCTGACATATATATGTATATTCGGTAAACCCGTATTTGAACTCTGAGCATACATATATATGTATATAGCAACGCGGCGCGGCGGACCAAATGGTCCGCCGCGCCGCGTTTAAATTATCAATGAGCAGCCGCAAGCAGAGGCTTCCCCTCCGCTGCAGCCCATCACCCGAACCGACGCTTCTTAAATAACGCTGCAAGGAGGGTTGCCCTCCGCCACTGCCCGCCAACAGACCGCCGCTTCCAAAATTGCTTATCGCGAGGAGGGTTCCCCTGCGCTGCTTCTCTAATTACTTATCGCGAGGAGGGTTCCCCTCCGCTGCGAGACCCAATTTGCCTTATGCTTAAGGCTTATGGGGGAAAGAGTGAATTTGCGCGAGCTAAATTGAAAGCCCTTAAAACTCGCGCAAAGAGAGAAAACGAGCGGTCGCGGAGCGAAGCGCAGCGCGGCGGTGTTTTCTCTCAAAATCGCGGAGAGATTTTCGCCTTTGCGAAAAGATCTTCGCGAAACAGTCAAATTTTATTTGTACTGTTCAAAAGCAACCCCATCCCGCTCGATCTTCCCATCGCGGTGATGGTGAGGCCCGCCGCGTTCTGATCCTCGATCCACGCAGGCATGACGACGCCGAGGAACTCATCCCCTTGGAGATCGAAGGAGATGTAGTGCGAGCCGTACATGCGCCAGCTGCCCTCGATGCCGACCATCACGCCGCCCGCGCGCAGCACGATGCGCAGGGGCTTGACGGTATTTGTGCCCTGATTAAAGAGGATGAGGTCAAACTTGCCCGCCGTGATGTTTAAGAGGGTCTCCTCCGTCACTTCCTGAATTTCCTCGCCCGCGTAGCGGTTGCCGCTCATCACGGGCCAGCCGTCCGAGTTGAAGTCGTACTGCCCCAGATAGAGGTAGTGGAAGTTGTTGGAGCGGCTCATGCCCTGCTCGATGAACCAATTGGTGCGGCAGTGGTAGGCGACGAGGCGCACGCCCTTGCTCGAGACAAACATATCGTTGTGCCCGGGGCAGTAGAAGTCGGGCGCGTTCTCCGACCAGCGGAAGGAACCCAGCATCTTGTTGCCCGTGCCGAGGTCGGTGGAGCAGACGAGCGGGTTGCCGTTGACGTCGAGGTACGGCCCCTCGGGTTTTTCGCTCCTGCCGCAGCGCATGCAGTAGTCACTCGAGAGCGAGCCATAGGAGCACATCAGATAGTAGTAGTTTTTCTTCGTCCACTTGCCCTTTTCGAGGACATCCACGCCCTCGTGGTAGTGAATGACGCCGCCCTCGACGGAGCCGCTCGCAAGGTGCGTACCGAAGTATTCGTCGAAGGTGCAGCGCTTCTTGATCCAATCGGTATAGACGCGGCCGTCCTTCCGGCGCCCCGTGGCGGGGTCGAGCTCGATGAGGTACAGCCCGAGGCCGTAGGAGCCGTAGACGAGGTACATCTTTCCCTCGGCGGCAAAGAGCACCTGCGGGTCGATGCAGTTGGGGGTGCGCCAGCCGGCGGGCGAGGCGAGCAGCAGCGTATCAAACTTGAAGGGGCCGAGAGGGCTCTCCGCCTTTGCAAGGCCGATGCAGGACTTGGAGCCGCCGAAGTAGCCCGTCAGGCAGAAATACAGCCAGAACTTGCCGTCCGTGCCTCTTACGACGTCGGGCGCCCAGAAGGACATGGAGCCGTCCTTTCTCGTGCAGATGCCGTAGCCCACTTCGCTCTGCGCGGTGACGCACCAATCGTAGGCGGGCTGCAGCTCGCCCTTGCCCTGCTTATAGCGGGGCGCGGTGCCCTCCATCTTGAAGCAGGAGCCGACATACTCCCAATGGAGAAGATCGGAGCTTGTGCGCACCTGATAGCCGTTGGGTGCGCCGAAGGTGTCCGTGGAATAGGCGTAGTAGGTGCCCTCCCATTCGAGAATGGAGGGATCGTGCGCGCAGCCCTCCTGCCAGGTCTCATAGTCGGGCGTGCGCATCTTCAGCTTGTTGAAGTGCGGGTTTTTCGGATATCTCAATGCCATAACTACCTCCTTTGCCGCGCCCGGACGGCGCGGTGCCGCTTGAGGTCCTCCCTCCGCAGCAAGCATTGTATATCCATATTATAAAGCATTTGAAGTCTAATTTCAAGTACCTTCGCGAAAATCTTTTTGCAAAGGCAAAAATCTTTCCGCGAGGGGTGGAGTACCAACATCTCTTTACCCCGTCGCCCGCGCACATTTCTGTTCTCAAAGACATTAAGCGCAAGTATGCGCAAATTGGGTCCTGCTGCGCAAAAGCGTGGTTTTGCTTGCAGAGTATTTCTAAAGAGCACCTGTCTGTTGGCGGGCTACACATGCCAACCATGCTTGCGCCTCGAAATCTTAGAAAGTTTTCCCGTTCTCCAACCAAAAAGGGCCTCTCATTTGAGAGGCCCGCGCAAATCCGAATAGCAAAAACAATTGGTTTAGTTTATCTTCCCACGGCCCAGATGGCGTTGCCGTCCGAAGAGGTGGCGGTGATGCAGTAGACGCCGCCCGCAAATTCGCCCGTGCGCCAGCCGCCGCACACCACGCCGCTGTAGCTGATGCCGTTTATTTCCATCGTGACAAAGTAGTCGCTCTCCATCGACCAGGTGCCCGAGAGCGCGCCCGAGATGGTTCCGTCCATATTCAGCATGCACGCCACCGAGCCTACGATGGTGTCGGAGACGTCCGGGGTATGCACGACGATATCGTATGCGCCCGCCGCCTCTTCGACGGTCGCGGTGCCAAGCCCTTCGCCCGCATAGCGGAGGGGCCCCATCACCGGCCAGCCCTCCTTGTTGAAGTAGAGCTTGCGCGTTTCAAGGTGATGCCCGCCGTTGATGGCATTCCTCACATGGCAGACGACATAGAATTCGCCGCGGCGCTCGACGACAGAGTTGTGGCCGAGGGCAACGTTGTTGCCGATATTGGCGATGTTGTAGTTGCCCGCCAGCTTGTTGCCGCCGTTGTTGTACAGCGACATATCGCTCCCCGTGATGTCCACATAGGGACCGTCGGGGTTCTCACTGCGCGCAACGCGCATGCAGTAGTCACTCGAGAGCGAGCCGTCGCTCACCATCAGATAGTAATAGTCGGTCGCTTCATCATAGAAGATGAAGGGGCCCTCGACGCCCTGGCCGTCGCCCATCCACAGGAGCTTGCCGAAGCCGTCCTCGACGGGAAGGCCGTTCGAATCCAGCTCTTTAATATAGATGCCGCCGAAGAAGGAGCCGTAGACCATCCACAGCGTGCCGTCCTTGTCGTAGAAGAGTTCGGGGTCGATGGCGTTGGGCTTGCGGGAATCGCTGCTCGTCACGCTCTCCACGATGATGGTGTTGTTGGAGTAGGGGCCGAGGATGTTGTCGGACTCCACCCTGCCGATGGCGGACGAATTGGAACCGAACCCACCCGTCAGCGAATAATACATATAATATTTATCGCCGATCTTCTCGACATCGGGCGCCCACGTCGTGTTGACGGAGCTGTCCGGCCGCACGAGATCGACCGTCCTTTCGAGCGCCTTGGGCCAGGTGACGCCGTTGACGGTCACCGATTCCGAGCCGTACAGCGCAGACCAGTTGGGCTCGGCAACTTCCTGCTGCCAGTTGATGAGGTCCTCCGAGGACGCGACGGCATAGTGCGAGCCGAAGGCGTAGTAGGTCGCCGACGAGATATCGTAGTACACCGAAGGGTCGTGCACGGCAGCGCCGCCCGTTGCGGCCTCTTCGGGCATTTCGATGGGCACGGTAGGCACTTCAATGCCGCCCTCGTTGCAGCCTGCAAGCGAAAAGACCGTTGCAAGCGTCATGACAACGGCGAGCGCAGAGACAAATAACTTCTTGAGCTTCATAGTTCCCCCTATTGCGTTTTAAGTGCTCCCATTATACACCAAACGCGCGGTTTTTTCAAGCGGTTTGGAAAAAAATTTTCACAAATTGCATGAAAAAGACGGAGCCCGAAAGCTCCGCCCTTTTCTTGGGGATAGTACGCGGGAAATGCGTATTTTGTCTGTGCCTTACTCCTTGGAACCGGTGAGCATCAGCGAGCTGATGATCGTCTTCTGGAAGCAGGCGAACAGGATCATGACGGGCAGCACGCAGAGCACCGAACCCGCGATGACGACTGCGTAGTTGCTCGCATAAGGGCCTGCGCCGCTGCCGTCGAGCAATGCAAGTGCGTGCGGCAGGTTGATGGCGGGGCTGTAGTTGGGGATCATGATGAACGAACCCATGTAGTTGTTCCAGCAGCCCATGAACGACAGGAGCCCCTGCGCCATGATGGCGGGCATCGCAAGGGGAAGAATGAACCCGCAGAAGATGCGGAAGTACCCTGCGCCGTCGATCTTGGCAGCCTCGATGATGGAGGTGGGAAGGCCGAACAGGAACTGGCGGATGAAGAACGCCGTCATGATGGAGCCGAAGAGACCCGGGATGATCAGGACGAGGCCGTTTTCCTGCCAATCGAGGGCGTTGTACATCGAGTACTGTGCCGTCATGATGGAGGGGCCGGGGACCATGATCGCCGCGAGCAGGATAAAGAAGACGATGTCTCTTCCGTACCAATTGATCTTGGCGAAGGAGAACGCCGCGGATGCCGAGGTGATGACGCCGACAACAACGGGCACGATGGAGTAAATGAGGTTGTTGAGGAGCGCCCTCCAGAACGTGAAGCCCGTCTGAATGAGGTCGAACGCATTCGTGAGGACCACCACATAGTTGTTGAAGGGGCCGTACTGATAGCCTTCGTCAAACGTGGAGAGCGAGGGCCACCAGACGAGCTCGTTCAGGATCGCGGTACTCGAACCCATCGAGCTCGTATCCGCAAACGCACCTGCGACCATCCACCAGAAGGGATAGACCATGAGGAAGGCGCCGAAGAGGAGCACGATGTAGCAGGCGATATCGCCGACGAGCTTTTTGCGCTTTTTGCTGGCGCGGTGCGTCGCGGACGAAATGCCGAAGAAGGCAAGGAAGGCGCCAAGGCCGTAGCGGAAGGAGGAGTACTGTTTTTCTTCCTCGGGAGCGACAGAATTGTTCACTTCGTTACTCATAACTTCCCTCCTTAGTCCTTATTCTTGGAATCCAGATAGAACTGGAACAGCGTCATGATGATGATCATGACAGCGAGCACCATACCATAGGCAGCGCCGCGCGAAGGCGTCGGGTTGCCGCCCTGCAGACCGTAGCGGTAGATGTGCGAGACGTAACCGGACGTGAGCGGGCTTTCACCCAACAGAAGCACGGGCTCCATGTAGATCTGCATGCCGCCGATGACGGCCGTGACGATGTTGTAGAAGATGGTGGGGTAGAGGTCGGGCATGGTGACCTTCCAGAAGATCTGCCAGCCGTTTGCACCGTCGATCTGCGCGGCTTCCTTGGTAGCAGCGTTGACGCCCGAAAGGCCCGCTATGTACAGAATGATGGTGCCGCCGAGGCCCTTCCACACCGACATGATGATGATGACGAGCTTGGAGATGATGCCCTGGCACCAGAACGGGTCAGCCATGAATGCCGAATCAACTTCCTGCTCCGTGAGCATATTCCAAGTGTTGGGCGGGTTGCCCGAGATCTGCAGCCAGACGAAGGCATTGCCGCCGTCCGTGCCGTCGATCCCGAAGAGCTGGTTGATAACGCCCGTAGGGCTGAACATGAGCTTGAACGTGTAGACGATGGAGACCGTACTTGCAACGCAGGGGAAGTAGTAGATCACGCGGAACACGTTTGCACCCGGGATGTCGCGCGTCATGCAGACGGCGAAGAACATCGAAAGGATCATACCGATCGGGATACCGATCATGTAGAACACCGTGTTGAACAGGTAAGCGCCCATCGCGTTCATCTTATAGGGAGCCGCCAGCTCAATATAGGTATTCATCCCATCATAGTTATAATCGAAGATCGTCTTATACCAGTAGAAGGGGTCTGCCGTGCCGTCACTCGCGTGCATGATATGATCGCCCATTTCCGCCAGATATCCGAACATGGAACCTCTTAAGATCGAATAGTCGGTAAACGAGAGCAGGAGCGCGGCGACGAGACAGATGAAGACGAACCAAATCGTTCCCACAATGAGCGGGAGACAGAAGATCCAACCCCACAGGTTGTCCTGCAGCTTCTGTTGGTTGATGGGTTTCTTTTGCTTTTTCTGCGGGAGTGCATCCTCGGCAACGGCAGCACCGTCAATGCCGAAGGCATCCGCATTCGCAGCAGTATGCTTTTCCATCATTTTCCTCCTTATTTTTTCATACCGCCCCGAAGGGCGAAGGGAACACGCTGTTCCCATGCGGAAGGCGTGTTCCCGCGTCTTGAACTATCTTACGTCAATCAGCCGAGAAGGAGCTGCTCCTCACGGATGGCTGCTTCCAACGTCTCCTGCGCCTGTGCGGTGCGGTAGACCGCGAACCAGCCGGGCGTTGCGTACTTCGTAGGAGGCAGAGGCAGGTTGTCGGGATCGTTCTTGACCTTGTCGGACGTGAGCATGTTCTGAAAGACGGTCTCCCAGTCGGGGTTGGTCGCCTGCATGAGGTAAGGCAGGACGATGATCGTACCGGTACGACCGTCGAGCTGATCCACCCAGTCGTCGTTGTAGGTATACATTGCCGAGTCACGGACGAAGTTGAGGCCGAACTGCATTCTCAGGCTCAAATCGCGGTCCTCATAGGTGTAACCGGTGAGGTAGAGCACCTTCATGCCGAACGCGATGGAGTTGGCGGACCTCATCGGGGTCGTTGCGAACTGAGGATCGTAGCTCGTGATCTCGGGATGGTTCGCGGTGAGCCATTCGCCGATCGTGCCGCCCGCGGTGGGCGCAGCGCTTGCCATCTCCTTTGCAACCGCGTAAAGCGCCGTGAACTCTTCGTCGTCGGGGGTGATCATCTCGGCGAAGTCGCCGTCCTGATGCATGAAGTCGATGCACTGGGACTTGAAGTTGGGAAGCTGCGAACCCGAATAGGTGAGCGTGACCTGCATTTCCTTACCGATGGTGAGGTACTTGACGAGGTCGACGCACGCGGCTGCCTTCCACTCTGCATCGTTGAGGACGGAGGCGGACACGCCGTAACCGACGGAGTCCATACGCGCGCCCCACTTATCCTGGCGCTCGATCTGGTTGTTGAAGATCTCCTCTGCCGAGTACTCGTCCTTCCGGGTGCCGTACGTCTCCATCTCATAGTCGTAGTTCTTGACCTCGGAGTACAGTGCATAGTCTTCGGAGACGGGCTCGGGCATGAGTCTCGTCTGAAGAACCTCACGGTCGGTCTTGTTGGTCTCGATGCCGTTCCAGGTACCCATGCCGTAGAAGAGCTGGTGGCCTGCAACGAAGAGTTCCCAACCGGAGGCCTTGGAGCTCGTCGTGTCGCCCGCGTTGTTGGAGTTGCCGTTCCAGTCGGAGCCGTATGCATAGAACGCACCGAGCGTCTCGAGGAAGCGCTCGCTGTTGGAGCCGTACTGAATATCGACGCTTTCGGTCGCGCCCGAAAGGGTGACCTGCGATTCGGCGTAGGAATCTGTACCGATCACCGCGGGATCTGCATCCGCACCGCCGTTGATAACGGACGTGGATTCGGGGTTGAGGTAGGTTGCGTTATTGCCCGCGAGCCAGGGAAGGAGGTAGAGGACGCCGTCGTACTGGTCGTTGCCGTAGACGTTCTTTCTGCCCGTCGCCGTGTCTTTACCGCCGACGCCCGAGCCGTCCCAGTCATAGGTGTTGAAGTAGTAGGTGAGCGCCCAGGTAAGTGCGCTGTACTCGGCGTAGGTGTAGGTGATATAGCCCTGCGAGGAGTCATACTCTGCCTCGGGGTTCGCGTTTTCCCCGGTAAGCTTGACGTCGAGGTTCTCGCCGCCGTTCCAGTACTCCTTGGCATCCTTGAAGGAGTCGCCGGGGAAGCCGGGAATGGTGACGGTGTAGCCCTTGTCGCCCGTGTAGTAACGGACCATCCACGCCATCGGGTCGCCGCCTGCGATCGCATCGTTGTAGGAAGCAAACCTATAGAAGTTATAGGGCTTGTAGGTGGTGGGTTTGCCGATGTTGATGAGGGGAGCATCGTTGCCCTCCGCATCCGTGACGATGCCGTTCTCGCCGAAGTAGCTGAGGTCTTTGCCGTAGTACTCTGCGCCGTGGACGCCCGTTCTGTCGTTCGTCGTGGTGGTCATGAGCGCCTCACGGATGGGCTCGGTGAAGAAGTTGGCGTTGTAGGAGAGGCCGAAGTTGGAGAAGTCCTTAGGAAGACCGTAGATGCCGACTTCCGCACCCGACTGCTGGCCGACCCATGCGCCGTTGCTGAATTCGAGGCGCTCGCCGCGCTGATAGCCCTCTGCATCGGTATAGCCGTAGAAGGCAAGGGCGTCGTCCCAGATATCCGAGACGAGCTCAACGTCCTCATCGGAGGTGAGGTAGTCCGAAAGGTCGAGGATACGGCCGATGCTCGCCCACGTTCTCACATACTTGGGCGAGACGTAGAAGACGTCGGGCTGGCTGTTGGAAGAGATCTGGTTGTTGAGCGCATCGAAGTAGTTATCGGTGTTGGAGTCACTCGAGAACCTGATCTCGATGGGAGCGTGCCCCTCTTCCCAATCGCCGCTTGCGATGAGTTCCTGCGTGTACTCTTCCGCCCAGGTGTTGCAGGCTGCCTCGTTGATCGCTCGATCGTCGACGCCGCAGAACATGGAGATGGAGATCGTGTTGGAATTACCTCCGCCTACGCATCCGGCAAGGCCGAATGCCGTTCCGCACATCATGACGGCTGAGAGGGCAACGAGTGAAGCGTTTCTTAAGAGTTTTTTCTTCATTCTTTTACCTCTTATAAAAATAGAATCTTGTGCCGCCCCTTCGCCTTTGCCAAAAGCGCTTTTCCGCGTTTGAGGCAGGTGCTCAAAAGGCGCATGAAATGCCGCAATCAGTCCGTCAGGTAGAAAAAGGACATTCGTCAATCTTGCCGTTCGCCCCCGAAAGGGCGTGCTCTCCCGAAAAAGAGAACATGGAAAAATTAACGAATGTCCCTCTGCTTCATGACTTTCCCCCTATCGTCATTTCTACACTGACATAACTTTACCACACTTTTCTCGGTTTGTCAATGGATATTCTAAAACTATTTTTCACAGATTCGCACTCACTTCTTTTATTCTTTTCGAATTTACTTAACACAAAATTCACAAAATGCGCGTTTTTAATACCTCTCTCCTATATTTTTCATCTTGTTTCATATTTTCGGCCATAAAATTTCATTTTCTGTTATTATTTATCGTTTATGTTCAAATTCACCCCCATTTATGGCAGTTTATAACATTTTCGGCTGATAACTTTGTCATAGTTTTTTATGACAGCTTTTTCTCGGAATCTTGCTTGATTACAATATCCTTATTCTTATTGATTGAATATACACGTTGATTTCGGTGTCCGTTTGCAGCATTTTTCTTTTGTGAAAATTTTCTCTAAATCAACAAAAAAAGAGCTCCCGATTGTGGTGCTCTTTCATATTTTGTCTTATTTTGCCGCCCCGGCCCCTTCCCGGCCTCAAACCTTCGAAGAAGACCGGTTTTCGCTTACGGCGATCTCAAACCTTTTTCCGTTCGGCAGAGCGTAAATGAGCCTCCCGCCCTCTTGGGTACACTCGCCCATAAAGTACTCGTCGATGAGCGGCTTTAAGGATGCGGCAACATCCTCCGCCGTCACAACTGCGCCTTCCTGCCAAAGTTTCTTCTCTTGCATTTCGTTTTCCTCCTTAAAATCATAAAGCGTGCCTTCAACCGAAGACACGCTGCATTGGTATCTCCGATTGCTGCAACACAAACTTCCTTACATTGGGAAAAAGAGATACGAAATGCCGTTTCGTACCCCAATGTAAGTTATGAAGCTCGTGTTGCATTGTCAGTATAACACACCCGCCCCCAAAAATCAAGACCAATCGCAAAAAACAAGCGAATTAAAACGCGAAAACGCCCGTCCTCCGACGAGCGTTTTGTTAAAATTACCTTCCGCAAGCAAAACCACGCTTTTACGCTGTAGCTCGCTAACAGACAGGCGCTCCCAAAATAACTTCCGCGAGCAAAACCACGCTTTTGCGCTGTAGCTCCCTTACAGACAGGCGCTCCCCAAATGAACTCTGCAAGCAGGGTTCCCCTGCGCAGTTCGCTAACAGTCAGGCGCTCCCACAATAACTTCCGCAAGCAAAACCACGCTTTTGCGCTGTAGCTCGCTAACAGACAGGCGCTCCCAAAATAACTTCCGCGAGCAAAACCACGCTTTTGCGCTGCGGGACCCAATTTGCCGCTCCTGCGGCTTAATGTCTTTGAGAACAAGCAAGAGCGCGGGCGACGAAGCGAGGGGATGTTGATAGCTCACCCCTCACGGAACTTATTTTGCGCAGCAAAAGAAGTTCGTGAACCCCTATTCCTGTCTATCAATAATATCCAAGATCTCCGAGATGCGGTCCAAGTCGTCGCGGGAGTAATAATCGATATAGATGCGGCCCTTTTTGTCGGTGCCGATGAGGGAAACCTTGGTGCGGAAAGATGTCCTCAGCCGCTCCACAAGGTGCGTAAGCTCCGCATTCGCAAGGGTGTTCTTCTTCTCCTTCTCCTTTGCGAGCACCTCGGGCGGGTTCAAAAACTGCTTGACTGCGCGCTCCATCTCGCGGACCGACCACCCGTTCTTCGCGCACTCCTCGGCGAGCTTGCCCTGCGCTTCCTTGGGCACGGGCACGAGCGTCCTCGCATGCCCCGACGAAAGCTTGCCTTCGCGCACAAGCGAAATGACTTCCTCGGAGAGCGTCAAAAGCCGCAGCGTGTTGGCGATGGCGGGGCGGGACTTGCCCAAACGGTTTGCAAGCTCCTCCTGCGTCAAATGATACTCGTCCATGAGCTGCTTCATCGCATCCGCCGCTTCGATGGGGTTGAGGTCCTCGCGCTGCAGGTTTTCGATGAGGCTGATCTCGCGAATTTCCCGCTCCGAATACTCCTTGACGACGGCGGGGATCGCATCGAGCCCTGCCATCTTGGCGGCACGGTAGCGGCGTTCGCCCGCGATGATCATATACCGCCCGTCGGGGCCCATATTGACGACGATGGGGCTGATGACGCCGTGCTCGCGGATGGAATTGGCAAGGTCATTCAAGGCGCCTTCGTCGAAAATTTTCCGCGGCTGGTCGGGGTTGGGGTAGATGTCGGAAAGCGGCAGCTCGCGGATGCCGGAGGACGTCTCCGTCTGCGCGTTCTCGTAAGCCTCTTCCGTATCGCTGAACAGGGCGGAGAGCCCTCTTCCTAAGCCTTTGATCGCCATACCTTATTCCCCCTTTTGCGTCTTTAAGATAAATTCCTCGGTGAGCGCCGCATAGGCGCGCGCCCCCGCACACTTGGGATCGTGCAGCACGATGGGCTTGCCGTGGCTGGGGGCCTCCGCAAGGCGCACATTGCGCGGGATGACGATCTCATACAGCCTTTTTGTAAAATACTTCTTGATCTCCGCGGCGATCTGCTTCGAGATGAGCGAACGCCCGTCGTACATCGTCAGCGCAACGCCCTCCACCTTGAGACTACGGTTGAGGTGCTGCTTGACGAGCGAAATGGTGTTCATGAGCTGCGACAACCCCTCCAAAGCGTAATACTCACTCTGAATGGGAATGATGACGCTGTCAGCCGCGGCGAGCGCGTTGATGGTGAGAAGGCCCAAAGAGGGCGGGCAGTCGATGAAGATGTAGTCGAACTCCCCGCGCACCTTGTCGAGCGCGTTCTTTAAGATCTTCTCGCGGCTCTTCTTGCCGACGAGCTCCACCTCCGCACCCGCGAGGTCGATGTTCGCGGGCAGGAGAAAGAGCGCCTCGAGCTCGGTCGTGAGGATGTTGTCGCCCGCGGGCTCGTCCTCGATGAGGACGCGGTAGACGGACTTTTTGAGAGAACTCTTGGAAAAGCCGAGGCCGGTCGTAGCATTCCCCTGCGGGTCGATGTCCACGAGCAGCACCTTCTTTCCCATCGTCGCAAGATACGCCGCCATGTTGACGCACGTCGTCGTCTTGCCCACGCCGCCCTTCTGATTGGAAAACGAGATGATCTTGCCCATATTCTCTCACCTGCCTTTACTCTTTGCTCTCGTCGGAAGCGTCCTGAGCGGGCTGAGCCTTTACGGCGGGCGCGGAAGACTTCGTCATGCCGAAGGGATCGTCGGGCATGCCCTTGTCGTGCTTTTCCATATACTCCAAAACTTCCTGCCAGCTTGCGCCCTTCATCAGCATATCCACTTCGGGCGTGTAGATGGTCTCTGCTTCGACGAGCACGCGCGCCATGTTATCAAGAACTGAACGATTCTCCAGCAGCAGCTTCTTCGCACGGGTGTACTGCGTCGTGACGATGCGCTTGACTTCCTCGTCGATGATGTTCGCCGTCTCCTCCGAATACACATTGTGCTGCTCGAAGTCGCGGCCGAGGAAGACGGGGTTGTCGCTCTGGTAGGCGATGGGGCCCAATTTCTCGCTCATGCCCCACTCCGTGACCATCTTCCGCGCCATCTGCGTGACCTTCTGGATGTCGTTGGAAGCCCCCGCGGAGACATCCTGAATGACGATCTCCTCGGCAACACGGCCGCCGAGCGCCATGCAGATGAAGTCGTTGAGCTTGTTGACGGTGTAGTCGTTGTCGTCCGTCTCGGGGCGGGTGAGGGTATAGCCTGCCGCCATGCCGCGGGGAATGATGCTGACTTCCTGCACGTTGTCGTTCTGCTCACACAGTTTAGACAGAATCGCATGGCCGGACTCATGGTAAGCAGTTGACTTCTTATCCGCCTCCGTCACCACGCGGCTCTTCTTCTGAGGACCCATGATGACTTTGTTAATTCCTTCATAAAGTTCGAGGTTGCCGATGAGCTTCTTTCCCGCACGGGCGGCGAGGATAGCAGCCTCGTTGAGAAGGTTTGCAAGATCGGCTCCCGAAAACCCGCTCGTCATGCGGGCGATGGTACGGAAGTTGACGTCGGGAGCAAGCGGCTTATTTCTCGCATGGACCTTTAAGATCTGCTCACGGCCCTTGACGTCGGGCAGATTGACGTAGATCTGCCTGTCGAAACGACCGGGACGGAGAAGGGCATTGTCGAGGATATCGGCACGGTTGGTCGCCGCCATCACGATGACACCCTCGTTGGAATCGAAGCCGTCCATCTGGACGAGGATCTGGTTGAGAGTCTGTTCCCGTTCGTCGTGACCGCCCCCGAGGCCAGCTCCACGCTGACGGCCGACGGCATCGATCTCGTCGATGAAGATGATGCAGGGCTGGTTGCGTTTTGCAAGGTCGAAGAGGTCTCTCACACGCGAGGCACCCACACCGACGTACATCTCGACGAAGTCGGAGCCGCTCACCGAATAAAAGGGCACGCCCGCTTCGCCGGCAACCGCCTTTGCAAACAACGTTTTACCCGTTCCGGGAGGGCCGACGAGCAGCACGCCCTTGGGAATCTTGGCTCCCAAATCGGAGAACTTCTTGGGGCTCTTCAAGAACTCAACGACTTCGGCAAGTTCTTCCTTCTCTTCCTCCGCACCGGCGACGTCCGAGAAGCGAACCTTGATGTTGGTAGAGACCTTCGCCTTGGTCTTGCCGAAGCTCATCGCCTTGCTGCCGCCACCCATCGTCGAACGCATCACAAAGAAGATGGCGACAACGCCGATGACAAGCACAGCAAGATAGATGATGGTCGTCCAGTTAGAGCCCGCGTTTGGGTTTGCAAAGCTGTATTCCTTAAGTCCGTAGTTCTGCACCCAGTCCTCAAGGACATTCTGCAGACCTTCTGGCGTATAGAGGTTGATATAGTTTGCCCAATAGGTGTAGTTGCGCGCGTCCACGGACGTATAGCCGTAGACGATATAGCCGTCCACATGCACTTTGACGATCTGCTTGTCGTCCTCAATCTTACCTGCATTCCCGGTCGTCGAGACCCTGTCATCTTCGACGTACGCGGTAAATTCACTCGCACTCCGTTCCATGCTGTCCCGAATGCCTGCGGTCACGAGGAAGTATATCCCAACGCCGAGGACAAGCACAAGAAGCACCGCGAGGATCACTTTGACTGTCTTACTCAAGTTCAACTCCTTATTTGATTGCCCGTAGTATGGGCAAGTTTGCTCTCATATTGTACCATATAGTCGTTCTCTTGGCAAGTGTTTGCGTGGAAGTTTTTTCAATTTTACACAAATATCACCCATTTGCCTTTAATTTCCCACTTTGCCGTGTTTCACATGAAACTTTTTCCTGAGAATTACCCGTTTTTTCTTATGCGTACCCTTAAAAATAACCAAAATTTGTTTCATGTGAAACCTCCCGAGAATTTTTGCCCAAAAACGACTGTTTCACGTGGAACATCAGGTGCAAAAATCAGTACTCTGCGTATCGCTCACCAAGAAAAAGAAAGAAGATACCCCCGAACGGAGGTATCTCCCATATTTGTTATCTTAAATTCACAATAGGAACTATGCGATGTAGCCATCGAACCATTGTCCGGAGATCGCATAGCTCGTAGCCGCGATGAACCAATCGGAAGAATAGATGGGGCCGACGATCGCGGAGCTTGCAAGGAAGTTGTGCAGGGCATCGATAGGAAGCCAGCTGCAGAGGGCAAGTACAATAAAGAGAGCAACGGCAGCTGCAACGAGACCGAGCACACCGCCGAGGACCTGATTGACCACGCGGAAGGGCTTCAGCTTTTCCACCATCCCGCTCAGACCCTTGTCAAGGAGCAGCGTTGCAAGCTTGATAAGGACGACTAACAGCACGAAGGAGATAGCGATCGAGATCCATTTCGCGAGCGTACTCCCCAGCATGACGGCGGGCGTCGTACCAGCGGGGATGGTCTCCACCGAAGCAAATGCGCCATTGATGATGATGCGCGGCAGCCATCCGACTTGCAGGCTCTCGAGCATTGCGCCGACCTCCTCACCTGTAATGTCATAGGGAAGGGGAGTCAGAAGCGCTTCATTTTTGAAGCAATTTGTTAAGCTATTGGCAATAGACGTGGTCATACCGAACACGCTTTCGAGAAAGTTGGAGAAGGAAACGCAGAAGATGACGGCAAAGATGATGGCAAAGAGCGTGCCTGCCATCTTACACACGCTCGAGATAAACCCCTTATAAGCTCCGAACGCAGTGCCGCCCAAAAGAACGAGGATAAAGATGACGTCGACCGTCCAAGTCCACGATGCGAGCAGAGAGTTGGCCATAATTACCTCCTTTTTGATTTCGTACCGCCATTATAGCACAATCGCCCGAATTTGTCGACGATTTCTTTTAAGAAGTTGCATAAATGCGCGCCCGTGCGTCCACAAAACGACTATGGACATTCAAAGCAGCCTTCAAACCTCCCTGCATTCTTCAAACGCCATGGCGCCGCTCGCCCTCGCGCGCGCGTTGAGCCCCCTCTTTCAAACATATGTTCTCCCCGTAGTCGTCTGCGTGGGGAGCGACCGCGTCTTGGGCGACTGCCTCGGGCCGCTCGTCGGGAGCATGCTTCAAAGAGAAAATGTTCCCGCCTTCCTCTACGGCTCGCTCACCTCTCCCGTCACGGCGCGGGAGGCAGCGCACCTTGCGCACTTTCTTGCAAAGACGCACCCCTTATCCCCCGTGCTTGCCATCGATGCCGCCGTCGGGGAGAAGCGCGAGGTGGGGCTCATTAAGCTGAACAAAGGTCCGCTGTACCCCGGCTCGGGGGCAAACAAGCGGCTGGGCGCTTTGGGAGACTGCGCCATCCTCGGCATCACCGCTGAACGGGATAAGGGCTTTTCGGGGCTTGAGAGCGCCCGTCTCGGGCTTGTTGGCGGCATGGCGGGGTGTATCGCGGAGGCAGTCTCGCTCGCCCTGGGCGGCCGCTCACGCGCCCGTACGCCCTTACCAAGTCTTGCACGAACAAAGTGAACGTTTTTGGCGCTCATTCTTGAAAAAAGTGTTCAAAAGCACTTTTCTTTCGTTCATTCGACAATTTATGAGAATTTTTCGGTCATTTTGTTGACGAAACAATCGAATGTGTGTAAAATAAAAATAACAACCTACATTGTAAGGAGATTAAGTGTCATGATCAAGAAGACGAAGACCAAGACGTTCGATACCGATACCGCAACTGTCGTAAAGAAGGTCTGCTACGGGGAATACGGCGATCCCGCAGGTTACGAGATGACGATGTATCAGACCCCCGAGGGCGACTACTTCCTCTACGTCAACGGCGGTGAGGAGAGCCCCTACAAGGCGGAGGCAATCACGTCGTACGCAAAGTCCAAGGCACTCGCCTGGATCGAGAACAACTGAGTTTTCCGAACAAAAAAGAGCTGACACGGTGTCGGCTCTTTTTTTGCATGTTTTTATGAGGAACGCGCGCTTTCGCCCGCACAAAACTCTTCGCAAAATACTCTTTGCTATGCCTTGGGCGTACGTTTGCGGTACAAAAAACATTTTAAGGGGATGTCCTCTTTGAGATGAAGCACGATGTCTCTCTCCGAAAAGCGCTCGAAGCCGCGGCGGTCATAAAAGAGATAGCTGCAGCTCTCGTCGGTAAAGAGGTAGAGCTCTTTATCGGGATATCTCTCCTCGAGCGCCCGAAGAAGAAAGCTGCCGACGCCTCTTTTTAAAAGTTTGGGGTCGTCGGCCAAAAAGCCGATTTCCCCGTCCGCCGTGTATTTTATGGCGTACGCGCTGTACATCTCATGATTGACGCGGGAGTAGGGCTCTGCGCCCTTCCCGAAGGCAAGTTTCTGCACCCACTCCGCAAATTTGATAAAGAGCCGCCTTAAAGCCGTGCGGTGGGGGCGCTTTTCGCCATACATATGGACGGTGAGAACACCCAGAAGCGTTTCCCCCTCATAGGCGGCGAGCACGTCCGTCGCGTCCGTATAGGCAAGATACCGAAAATAGCGGCCGTAGAGGCGGAGAAGAAACTCATTCTTTGTAAACTTGTTGAAGTGCATGCCCTCGATGGCAAAGGCGATGGCCTTTTTTTGGTCGCGGGCTCTCAGCTTTTGAATTTGCATATGCAAAGGAAAACGCACTTTCCCGCAAAGAAAAGTGCGTCGATTTCTTATTCCTCGGGTTTGAAGGACGTGCCGCCCTTGGTATCGTCCTGCACGGCGGGCTGTTCGGGCTCTGCCTCGTCGCGGACGTTGCCCAAGTAAGTGCCGAAGAAGCCGTTGAAGCCGCCCTTGCGGTAGCCGGGGAGCGAACTTCCCTCCCGCTTGAAGGACGTGCCCGAGCTTTCGGGCGTCGCCTCGCCGGGGAGCTCCCGCTTGGGATATTCCCGCTTCTCGCCGTAGCGGGGCTTGTTGTAGCCGCCCTTGCGGTCATTGCGGTCGTTTCTGCCCTTATAGCCGCCCTTTCTCTCGCCTCTGTCGCCCCTTGGCTTTCTGTCGAAGCTTCTCATGTTGTTGGGGATGATGACGACGAAGCGAGCGGGCTCCTTGCCCTCGCTCTTCGTGGTGACTTCGGTGGAGTCGACGAGCGCCGCATGGATGATCCTGCGTTCATAGGGGTTCATGGGCTCGAGGCGCACCCGCTTTCCGAGGCGCACGGCCTTTGCTGCCAGCTTGTTGGCAAGGCGCTTCAAGGTCTCCTCGCGCTCCTCGCGGTAGTTGCCGCAGTCGACGACGACGCGCATGTAGTTCTTCCTGCCCGTGTTGGCAACGGCGCCCGCTAAAACCTGCACGGCGTCGATGACCTCGCCCCTGCGCCCGATGAGGCCCTTCGTAGCCCCGTCAAGGTTGATGACGATGCGCTCGCCCTCCTCCGCGAGGGTGACGACGACGTCCTGCTCCAGGCGGTCGAACAGCCCGTCGAGGAACTCCACGGCGCGCTCCCCGTCCGTGAGCTTCTTCTTGGGGGTGAGCCTGACTTCGGCGGGTACAAAGCCGAACAGCTTCTTCTTGCCGGGATTGAGGACCTCCACTTCGACGTCCTCGCGCGCAAGGCCCAGCTCTTTGAGCCCCGCCTCGACGGCCTCTTCCGCCGTCTTTCCCTCGTAGGTATACGATTTCTCTTCCATTTTTTTCCCCTTATAGAGATTTATTTTTTGCTTGTCTTGTCTTTTTTAGAATTGTCCTGCTTTCTTTCCTTCGCCTCTTTGACGGCGGTGGGCACCTTTCTCTGATACTTTTCGATGAGTTCCTTCTCTTCCTTCTTGCGGAAGGAGCGGTCAATGAAGAAGTTGGAGATGAGCGTCGTCAAAATGCCGATGATGGAGCTCATGGCGATATAGATGGAGAATGCCGCCGTCCACATGAGGCCCGTGATGGCGTAGATGAGGGGCATCATGACCATCATGATCTTCTGCGTCTTGGCGCCCTGGCCGTCCACCGTCTGGTACTGGTTGGCCTCCTTCTGGCTCTTCATCATGATGAACTGCTGCAGCACCATGAGCCCGATCGTGATGATGATGAGGATGAAGTACCCGTTGGGCTGCTCCTTCTCCTCCCCAAGGTGCAGCGTCATGGAGTTGTAGTCCGCCTCACTGAAGATATCGCCGATGCCCGCCTCCGTGCCGTCCGCGCGGATGATGCGGTTTGAAAAACTGCTCGTAAAGTCGCTGTAGCTCTGAATGGGGTGGGCGTACGAGACGTCGGGGTACCACACGTTCTTGATCCAAAGGAAGGAGGGGTCGTTCTCGGTGCGGAACCACTCCGCCGCCGCCCGCGCGCCGAAGTCCTGCACATAGGCAAGGCTGACGCTCTCGAGCGTCGCGCCCTCCGCACTCAAAAGCTCGTCGAGGGCCGCTTTGATCGCGGGGTCCTGCTGGTTGGTATAGAGAAGGTCGGTATCGATAAAATAGCTTCTCTCGACGGTGTCGACGTCGAGGTTGTATTCGTAGTAGATGAAATCGCTCTTTTCGGGCGAGGTGACGCGCATGCGGTTGATGCCGTCCGTGCCCTTGAAGATGGTGTATACGACGCCGTTGTCTTCGTGCGGCTCGTTGTAGTCCCACGTCCATGTGACGATGGGGGTGTTCTCGTCCTTCGAGGAGAGGCGGTAATCGGTGCCCTCGGGAGCATATTCGAGGATGGCGGCGTTGTAGGTGTGCGCCATCTGTTCATACATGTTGAGGTTGGCGTACTGCGAGAAGGACTGGAAGGCAGAAATCGCCACGATGAGGATGACGAAGGAGATGATCATGGGCAGGCAGGCGCCGAACATACTGTAGCCGTTCTTCTTCTGCAGCTCCATCATCTTTATGCTGTACGTCTGCTTGTCGTTGGCGTACTGCTTCTGGAGTTTTTCAAGGTCGTCCTTCATGTCGCGCATGATGAGGGACTGCTTTCTCATCTTGACGCGCTGGTAGACGTCGAAGGGGGTGGTGATGAGCTTTAAGACGAGCGTGAACACAACGACGCCGGCGCCGACGATGCCGACGCCCTCGATGATCCAGCGCACCACCTGGCCCAGCCAATTGAGGTTGATATAGAAGCCTTCCTCTAAAAGAGGGAGGGCAACGGATAAGAGGTCCATGTAAGTTTCTCCCTAATTTCCGCTTCAGAGCAGCCAGCGGAGTTTGAAGTATTGCTCCGGTGCGGGGTCGTATCCCCCCTTCGAGAAGGGGTTGCACCGAAGGATGCGCCATATGCCGAGAAGGATACCGGGGATAACGCCCAGATTGTTGATGCAGCGCTTGGTATATTCCGAGCAGGTGGGCGTAAAAAGGCAGGTATGGCGGGAGAGGTATTTTTGATAGAGCCCGATGAGGAACATGCAGAAGGCCTTTATATATGGCTTAAATACCCTGCGTCTGAGATAGCGGGCATTTCCCCTTATGAGCTGCATCGCCCTGATCTTCAAGCAGTTTCTCCTTGCTGAGGATGCAGAGGATATCCCGCCTGAATACTGCATAGGAATATTCCTCCGCCTCTTTGGGAATGAGTAAAAAAGAACAAGCGGGCAAAACGCTGCCTTTCACCGAGCGGAACGCTTCGCGAAGCAATCGCTTGATCTTGTTCCGTTTCACGCTCTTGCCGTATTTCTTCCCCACGCAGACTGCCATCTTCACGGCGTCGGAAGGGAAATATATGACGGTCAGAGAGCGGCAATGCGCGCGCTTTCCCGCTTTGAGGACTTTTAGAAAATCCTTTTTCTTTTTGAGGCGCAGATATTGCATATCCGCGGTGTTTTAAGCGGAAATGTGCTTTCTGCCCTTGTTTCTTCTTCTCTTGAGCACCTTTCTTCCCGAGGTCGTCGACATTCTCTTGCGGAAGCCGTGCACCTTGCTCTTCTGTCTCTTCTTGGGCTGATACGTCCTTTTCATGGTAATTTCTCCTATTTTGCGATTATTTTTGAGGTTTCCGTTTGATTATACGGTTTTTCGGCGCGTTCGTCAAGCGAAAATGACGGCTTTATTGCGCATTTCTCACGGGCAGGATCAAATAGAGGCTGTCCTTATTCGAGGCGTTCTCCACGATGAACGGGGAGACGGGCCCGTTGAAGGAGGCGGTGACGCGGTCCTCTTTCAGAGCCCTGAGCGCGTCCGAAAAGAACTTGGCGTTCATCGAGACGGTGAGGTCCTTCCCCTCCGTCTCGGCAAGCAGGCTTTCGGAGACGTTGCCGCTCTCGGAATTGGAATAGATGCGCACCGTGCCCGCCGAAATGTCCAGTGTTACAAGGTTGTTCTTATCCCCCCTGATGAGGATGGCGGCGCGCTCCACGCTCGCCAAAAGGGAGGCTTTATCGACGGTGAGCTTGGTCGTAAAGGACGTGGGGATGACGCTCTCCTTTTTGATGAAGTCGCCCGTATAGAGGCGGGAGACGACGGTCATGTCGCCCGAGGAGATCATGAGCATGCCCCCCTCCGAATAGAGGGTGACTTCGCTTTCGTCCTCTTCGAGCATGCGCGAAATTTCCGCAAGCGTCCGCGCGGGGCAGATGAGCTTCTTTTCGCCCGTCTTTGCAAGGACGTCCGCCGTCGCAAGGGCAAGGCGGTAGCCGTCGAGCGCGGTGACTTCGAGCCTGTCCTGAAAGTCAAAGAGGCAGCCCTTCAAGATGGGGCGGGAATCGTCCTGCGCGCAGCAGAAGGTGGTCTCCGCAATGATGCGCTTTAAGTCCCCGCTCTTCATCACAAAACTGTTTTCGCCCACGGCAAAGTTTATTTTGGGGAATTCGTCGGCGGGCATCGTTTGGATGGCGCTGCCCGAATCGCTGTAGCCGATCTCAAGGCCCCTCTCGCTCGTCTTTAAGGTGAGCTCTAAATCGGTGAGCTTTCCCACGAAGTCGGCAAAGAGCTTGCCGGGCACACAGATTTCCCCCTCCTCAAAGACCTCCGCTTTGAAGGACTTCCGGATGGTGAGCTCGCCGTCCGAGGCAAGAAGGGTGACGTCCTCGCTCGACGCTGCAATGCGGATGCACTCCAAAATGGGGGTGGTGGTGCGCACGGCGCATGCCTTGCTCGTCTTATTGACGGCTTCCGAAAGGGTGAGCCCGCTGCAAACAAATTTCATACACTTTCCTCCCTTATTCCGCCCCGTCTCCCTTGATGGATATATAATAAGAGAAATATTATAATAATAGTAGTAATAGTGGCTGTTGAATTGTGGATAACGTTCGGCGGAAGTTGTCTTTATGCCATTATAGCGCAAAACGGCGCATTTTTCAAGCGTTTCGGGCGCAAAAAGCAGTCTTTGAGCAAGGTGCAATTTTGTGGATAGCCTGTGGACAGTCATTGTGGATAACTGTGGATAACTTCTTTGATTGTGGAATTGATGTTCGGCCTCAGGAGAAAAAGAGGGGCGGAAAGTGACGAAGAAGGGCGCAATTTGTCGAAGAGGAGGTACTTATCCACACAGATTTCCACATTGTGGATAAAGTTATCCCATATTTTCCACTTATAGACAAATTGCCGCCGATTTGGCATGAAGCCTTGAAAAAACCAAAAAAGTATGCTATAATGGGGGTATGGAGAAGCAGCTGAATTTGGAGAACGTGCAAAGCCTTCTAAATGCTAATAAAGAAGTGCTAAAAAATTTCTGCACGTTCCTTCAAAGTTATAACGAGAAGTACAACCTCACCGCCATCACCGAGGAAAGAGAGGTATATTTCAAACACTTTTTCGACAGCGTGGCGGGGGAGAGCCTCTTTCCCGAGGGTGCAGACGTTCTCGAAGTGGGCTCCGGGGCGGGATTTCCGTCCATTCCCCTCATGCTGGTGCGGAAAGATTTGAAGTTTACCCTCGTGGAGAGCACGAAAAAGAAGTGTGATTTTTTAACGGCTGCCAAGGAAAAGTTTTCCCTTCCCGCCGAAATTTTGCATATGCGCGCCGAGGATGCGGCAAGGGGGGAATGGCGGGAGCGGTTCGACGTCTGCGTCGCCCGCGCCGTCGCCCGCCTCAACACGCTTGCGGAGTACTGTCTGCCCTTTTTGAAAGAGGGCGGCGTGTTCCTCGCTTATAAGAGCGGCAATATCGAGGAAGAACTCGAAGAGGCGAAACGCGCGTTCTCCCTGCTGGGCGGGGGAGAGGGGAAGTGCTATCCCTATTCCCTCCCCGAAGGGATGGGGGAGCGCACCATCGTCGCCGTAAATAAGGGCAGGCCGACGCCCGCAAAATATCCCCGAGGCAGGGGAAAGGAAAGGAGTATGCCGTTATGAGCGAACGTCAGAAGATGGTTGCCCTCACGGGGCACAGAGTGTGTGAACATCTCGATGAAGATGCCCTTCAGTATGAGCTTGAGAGCCTCATCTGCGAGGGCTATACGGGCTTTCTGTGCGGCATGGCGCAGGGGTTCGACCTCACCGCTCTGAAGTATCTCGTCGCCCTGAAGTGCCGCTATCCCCTCTATATCGAGGCGTGCATCCCCTTTGCAGGGCACGATAAGAGCGTTCCCAGGGCCTTCAGGGAGCAGTACCAAGACCTTCTTGCCGCCTGCGACAAGATGACGGTGATGCTGCCCGGCTTCAGCGAGTGGGGCTACTTCACGCGCGACCGCTACATGGTGGACTGCGCCGATCTGGTGCTCGCTCACCTCGAAAAGGAAGAGGGCGGCACCGCCTATACCGTCTCGTACGCCAAGCAGAAGGGCGTACCCGTGCGCTTTATTTAAGGAGAAAAAAATGAACTGGCTTTCCACGCTCACCCCCATCGAACACGTCTTTTTCTGGATCGCGGTCATCGCGTCCGTCGCGCTCGTCGTGCAGATCATCCTGCTCATCGTCTCCTTCGGCGGGGGCGACAGTGACTTCACCGACTTTGACGGTGATATGGACACGGACGGCGGCCTCTCGTTTTTCACCGTAAAGGGCATCACGGCGTTCTTTGCCCTCGGCGGCTGGTGCGGTTTTGCCGCGGCGAGCTTCCTGCCCGATAACATATGGGCGCCCATCTTGATCGCCGTCGTGACGGGTGCGGCTGCCCTTGTCGCCGTCGGCTTTGCGATGCGCGGCGTTGCAAAACTGCAGTGCTCGGGCAACGTCGTCAAGGCGAAGATGGAGGGGCTCACCGCCACGGTGTACGTCTCCATTCCCCCCGCAAGGAGCGGAAGGGGCAAGATCACCCTCACCGCGCAGGGGAGATATATGGAGATCGACGCCGTCACCGACGAAACGGAAAAAATTCCCGTCGACGTGGAAGTGACTATTGAAAGTTACCGCGAAGATTTTGCTGTTGTCAAACGCAAGTAAAAAAACGCGCTCCGTGCGCTTGACCTGATATAAAATTATTTTTAAGGAGAGAATTTTTATGGGTCCAGCAAGAGATTTCGCGAAGATCTTTTTGCAAAGGCAAAAATCTCTCCGCGAGTTTAAGAGAAAACACCGCCGCTCGCCGCTGCGCGTCTTGACGGCTCGTTTTCTCTCTTTGCGCGAGTTTTAAGGGCTTTCAATTTAGTTCGCGCAAATTCACTCTTTCTCCCAAAAGTCCTAAGCATAGGACAAATTGGGTGCCGCTCCGCAAAAGCGTGGTTTTGCTTGCGGCAGTAATTTTAGAAATGGGTTTACAAGTTTCTTTGTGTTCTAAAATAATTTAATTTATATAAGGAGAGAATTTTTATGGGTCCAGCTATCATTGCAGTCATTGTCGTTGTGGTGCTGATTGCGTTCCTCATTTTGCTGACGATCGCCGTGCGGTACAAGACGTGCCCGCCCGACAAGATCCTCATCATCTATGGTAAGATCAGCCCCAATCCCGACGGCACCTACCGTTCCGCCAAGTGCGTGCACGGCGGCGCGAGTTTCGTCATGCCCTTCTTCCAGAAGTACACCTTCATGGACTTAACGCCGCTTGCGATCTCTGTGGACTTAAAGAGCGCGCTCTCCAAGCAGAACATCCGCATCGACGTTCCCAGCATCTTCACCGTGGGCGTCTCCACCGATCCCGGCATCATGCAGAACGCCGCAGAGCGCCTGAGAATGCTCAATCTGCAGCAAATTTCCGATTTGGCGAGAGATATCATCTTCGGTCAGCTGCGTCTCGTCATCGCGACGATGAACATCGAGGAGATCAATGCAGACAGAGATAAGTTTTTGGAGGCCATCTCCCGCAACGTCGAAGGGGAACTCAAAAAGGTGGGGCTCCGCCTCATCAACGTCAACGTGACGGACATCACCGATGAATCGGGCTACATCATCGCCCTCGGCAAGGAAGCCGCCGCAAAGGCCATCAACGACGCGAAGATCTCCGTCGCCGAAGAGGATAAGAAGGGCAGTATCGGTGAAGCCAACGCCAAGATGGAGCAGCGCATCCGCGTTGCCGAGGCAGAGAGTGCCGCCATCGACGGCGAAAACAAGGCAAAGGCAGATATCGCGCTCTCCCGCGCTTTGCTCCGCGAGAAGGAAGCCGAGGCGAGCCGCCTTGCCGTGACTGCCGAGAAGGTCAAGGAAGCGCAGGCCCTCGAAGAGAGCTATGCGGCACAGGAGAAGGCGGAAGTTTCGCGTGCCTCCCGCGAGAAGGCCACGCAGGAAGCCGACGTCATCGTCGCCGCCGATATCGAAAAGAGAAAACTCGAAATTGAGGCCGAGGCCGTTGCCGAGCAGATCAGGCGCAAGGCGCAGGGCGAGGCGGATGCAATTTATGCCAAGATGAGCGCCGAGGCGCGCGGCATCATGGAAAAGCTCACCAAGCAGGCCGAAGGTATGGACGCGCTCGTCAAGAGTGCGGGCTCGTCGGACGAGGCGGTGCGCCTTCTCATTGCCGACAAATTGGAAGCGCTCGTTGCCGAGCAGGTGAAGGCCATTGCGGGCGTTAAGATCGACAAGGTCACCGTGTGGGATAACGGCGAGGGCAAGGACGGCAAGAACGCCACGGCGGGCTTTTTGAGCGGACTTTTGAAGAGCTTGCCGCCCCTTGAAGACCTCTACCGCATGGCGGGGCTGGAGATGCCCGACCTCGTCAAACCCAAGCGGACGAAGGACGAGGAAGAGGACGACTTCGACGACCTCGACGATTTTGAAGGCTTTGAAGGCTTTGAAGACGATACGGACGGCACAGACGGCTCGGACGACACGATGGAGATCGTCATCGAACGGGAGAAGGACGACAAAAAGTAAATCTTAAAAACTTGCTGCGGCGCGCCCGATTTGGCCGCGCCGCTTTGCTTTGTATTACATTGCGCCTCTTTGCACCGAGTAAGTGAAATGAAGAAGCGCCCATCTGTTTGATGAGCGTTTTGAATAGATACAAATATTTTTGCGTGAACACGGTTGACAAATCGAAAAAAAGGTGATAAACTAAAGGAGCAACAGAGGGATGCCGTTCAGCGGTCAGCCCCGAGCTTCAGTTAAAAATAACCGCCGCTAAAAGCTGCCAACTTGTTGGGCGGTTATTTTTTTATGATCAGATAAATCTTATCCTTTGTAACTCTGAAAGAGATGACAAAGCCTTCTTCTACTAAAAGCTGAAGAAGGTAAAGGATGAATAAATCCATATGACCACCCCCTTTCAAGAAAATTACTCATAATTTTCCCCAAGGGGCTAACCGCCTACGGCTTCTCTGTTGCCTAATTCGCATTATATCATAGTTTGATAAACACGTCAATTTATTTCGCGAAAATCTTTTTATAACAATCATAAAACCGTCCGTTTGATAGACGGACGTTTTAATTTTACTTGCGCGAGCAGGGTTCTCCTTCCCGCCGTTCTTAAATGAACTGCCGCGAGCAAAACCACGCTTTTTCAAAACAAGAGAGAGGTGTGAACTCTCTTTTTTGGGTGGGCGGGCGGGAGTTATAATCATGGCGCAAGCAGGGTTGCCTGCGCTGCGCGCCAACAGACAGGCGTTCCCTAAAATTACTCTGCAAGCAAAACCACGCTTTTGCGCAGCAGGACTCAATTTGCGCATACCTGCGCTTATTGTCTTTGAGAACAGAAACGTTCGCGGGCGACGGGGCAGGGAGATGATGAGACTTCACCCCTCGCGGAAAGATTTTACGAAGTAAAAGATTTTCGCGATTTATTTCTCTATTCCCAAAACATTCCCCGTTCTTCGTATCTCTTCTTTAAGAAGGGCGGCGGCGAATTCCCACGCGTCTGTCGGGGAAAAGAGGTGCTTTAATTTCCAAGCCCGCACAAAGGCTGAATTGCGCTTTTCGAGCGAGGGGAACTTCTTCTCCCCCTTCACGACGGCGACGAGGGCGCGCTCCCTTTGCGAGAGGACGCGGTACTCAAGAAAGTTATAAGCATCCTTCCTAAAGCGGTAGATCTGCGTGCAGGTGGAGTCCGTGCCCTTCGAGTAGTCCCGCTCAAAGGTAAACCCGCGCTCTATTAAAAAGCCAAAGCATTGTAAAACTCTCTCGTCCTCGGTCATCGTTCGCTCCAATCAGATAAAATTTCTCTGTATAACGATATTATAACAGAATCTTCGGGCATTTTCAACCTCTCCCCCCATGCGTGCGGGCATTTTTTACACGCTCCTTACAACTTTATGGAAAAATCGTGGAAAGCGGCTGTTATACTCAAGGAGACAAATCATCAAGGAGTATGAGCTTATGAAAAAAGCACTCAGTCTGCTGCTTGCGGCAGCGATGGGCGTCTCGCTCACGGCGGTCTCTCTTTCCGTTTCGGCAATGGCGGCAGCCCTTCCCGGCACGCCCTATACGCAGGACGGCGCGTATGACGTCAGCGTGCCGCACGTCGTCGTCAACCAGGTATTCGGCGCTTCCGACGATGCGGAAGTCGTCAGCCACAGCTTTATCGAACTTTACAACCAGTCCGAGGAGAGCGTCTCCCTCGAGGGCTGGCAGCTTTCCTACCGCTCGAGCGCGGACGGGGGCGACACCGCCTGGCACACGCTTGCCCTTTCGGGCAGCATCGAGGGAGAGGGGTACTTCCTCATCCGCTGCGGGCAGGTGGACAAGGTCGCTTCCTCCGCCTATCTCATCCCCGAGGGCGACATGGAGTGGGATGTGCAGCTGCACAACAAGGGGGTGACGGTCGCGCTCTTCTCGGGCGCCGTCACTTTGACGGAAACCTTCGCGGGCGCGGTGACGGATACGAACCGCCCCGAGGGGTATGTGGATGCGCTCGCGGCGCAGGGCAATGATACGGAAGATGCGCAGATCCCGCCCGCCTATGAGGGCGCCTACGAGGACATCCAGTCCAAGAAGAAGGCCATCTGCCGCAACGAGCACGCCGACAGCGACGACAACGCGGCGGATGCGGACGATCTCGACTATTCCGAAGTCATGCCCGCCGATGTGCCCGTACAAAACAGCAAGGGCGAGACCATTTCGGCGCAGAAGACGTACACCGTCAAAGAGGACGGCTTCACGGCAGATGCGGCGCTCTCCATTGAGAAGGTGGACGGCGTCAAGCTGGGCGACGCCAACGCGGACGGCGGCGTTGCAGAGATCGTCTCCTACAGCGAGGCGCGCGGCGAGGCATTTGTCGTCAACGGCGCCGAGTCCATTCTCAACGTGTTCACGGTCGCGGACGACGGCACCTTCGGCGAGGTGGAGAGCCTCGACATCGCCGCTCTCATGCAGGAAGAGGACGCATCCTTCGTCTACGGCGACATGACGAGCGTCGCTGCAGACCCCACGTCGGGCAATATCGCGGTTGCATTGCAGGATGCCGATTACACCAAGGCGGGGCGCGTTGCCGTGCTTGACGAGAACAATGAGATCGTCGCCGTCTACACGACGGGCGTGCAGCCCGATATGGTCACCTATACGGCGGACGGCAGATATATTCTTACGGCGGATGAGGGCGAACCCCGCATGGGCTACGGCGCGGAACTCGTCGACCCCGCAGGCTCCGTCACCGTCATCGACACCGAGACGGGCACCGTGAAGATCGCAGATTTTGCGGCATTCGATGCAAGTGAACTTGCCGAGACGGGCGTCGTCTTCAACGTGGTGGACGGCACCATCGTTCCCGCCGAGACCGATTTGGAGCCCGAGTACATCGCCGTGAGCGGCAATACCGCCTACGTCGCCCTGCAGGAGGCCAACGCGATCGCCGTCCTCGATATCGCTGCCGCGGCGTTCACGTCCGTCGAGCCCCTCGGCTTCAAGGACTACTCTTTGGAAGAGAATGCCATCGATTTGGACGAGTCTGACGGCACCTACCTTCCCAAGACGTACGAGGCCTACGGCGTTTACATGCCCGACGGCATCAGCGTCTATGAAGCAAACGGAAAAACTTACCTTCTCACCGCCAACGAGGGCGACGCCCGTGAGTGGGGCGAGTTTATCGACGAGGAAAAGCGCACGCTGACCTCTGTCGACAGCACCGTCACCGCAGAGAAGGTGCGCGTTTTGGATAACACCGTCAAGGCGGGCATCGGCGAGGGGAACTACTTATACGGCGCGCGTTCCTTCTCTGTCTTTGAAGTGGGCGCGGACGGCCTCACGCTCGTCTTTGACAGCGGGAATGACTTTGAGGCGCTCACTTGGGAGTTCTTGCCCGACTACTACAACGCCTCCAACGACGACACCGAGCTCGAGAGCCGCACCGCCAAGAAGGGCACCGAGCCCGAGGCGGTCACCGTTGCCGAAGCGGGCGGCAGGACGTACGCCCTCATCGCCCTCGAGCGCATCGGCGGCATCATGGTCTACGACATCACCGACCCCGCAGCGGCGGAGTACGTCAACTATGTGAACACCCGTGACTTCAACGGCGCCACCGAGGGCGACGTCGCTCCCGAGGGCCTTGCCGTCGTCACAAAGGGCGAGAATGTGTACCTTTTGGCGGCGTTCGAGGTTTCGGGCACCGCGGCAAGCTATGCGCTCGAATCGCAGCCCGAACCCGAGCCCGAGCCCGAACCCGAGCCCGAGCCCGAACCCGAGCCCGAGCCCGAACCCGAGCCCGAGCCCGAACCCGAACCCGAGCCCGAACCCGAGCCCGAGCCCGAGCCCGAACCCGAGCCCGAACCCGAGCCCGAGCCCGAACCCGAACCCGAACCCGAGGAAGGGAACGGCGCAGTGGGCTGGATCATTGCGGGCTGCGTCGTCGCAGTGCTGGCAGTCGGCGTCGTGCTCTACTTCGTGCTCCGCAAGAAAAAGTAAGAGTAAGTGAGCGTAAAATAGCGCAAAACAGAGCAAAACAGAGGAAAGGCCGCCCTTCGGGGCGGTCTTTTCGCGGGCAGAGCGTCCGCTTGTTGAATTTCGGAGATTGACAGGGCGCTTTTTTTGTAGTATCATGAGGGCGGACGAGGCAAGCGCTTCCTTGAAGCGGGGCAGCGGGTCGGCTTTGATTTGCAAAGGGGTGATGCATCATGGTGTCGTTACCAAATATGGTCGTCGGAATGGTCTGCATGTTGTTGCTTTGGGGATGTCAAGTTTTTATTTCTCAGGATGAAATAAAAGAAGCCGCTAAAAAAGTCAAGAAAAGTAAGGCGGAATTGAAAGCCGAGTACCCCTATTTTTCCTATCCGCTGTGGAAGCGGATCTTCTGTGTCGGATTAAAGAGAGCGATGCCGAAGTACTTTGTTGTTCTGACGTTTATCGTCAATCTGACCGTGGCAGCCGGCACGATCCTTAGCATCATCTATTTATTCCGTCCGTCTCAGGAATTTTCCGATTTTATACGCAAATTTTGGATAATTCCCCTGTTTGCGATGGGCGGGGCAGCCCTTGGAGAAGATGACCGCGGAAGAGCGCAGAGAGCTGTATTCAAACTTGCGCCGATTGGGCGGCGGAGATCATATTCAGGGCGGGGTCTGTGAACCGGGCTCGCTGCGCCCCTATTACCGTTACATCTGGGAGGAAGATTTCGACGAGTACAAGAATTCCGACCTTGTTCGCTGTCTGACGAAGGAGTTCCGCGAGAGCACGCCGCTCGAACCCTATAAGCGGCTGAAACTTTTTGAACGCGACGTCTATTTCCTTCTCGATATTTTCGAAAGTTTGTATTATCATGAAATTTGCGATCTCATCTGAGAATGGGGAAACACCATTTAAAAGACATCGCTTGAAAGAGCGCTCAAACAACACGGCAAAAAAAGGACGGCACGCGAGGTGCCGTCCTTTCAGTTGAATGCGTAAGCCCGTGAGTTGATGTTTCCGACGGCAGCCGGAAGGGCCGTTCCCTTTAAGAATACTGTACAATAGCACCTTGCAATGCCCGCGATCGCCCACACGTTCCACGCTATGGGCGGCAGCCAGTAGCCGCCCTCGACGAACGCCGTGATCCAGTAGACGACGAGGCCGATAAACAGCGCACGGGCGAGCGCATCTCCCCGAGATAGCCCCTTTAACGCTTCTTTAAGCGCCGTTATAAGAAACGCCATGAAGAGCGCAAACCCGAACATGCCGCCCAAGAGAAAGACGCAGATGTACGTCATCTCGTAGGCAAAGCCCTCGTAGTCCATGCCGAAGCCGCCAAAGAGCAGTGCCGCGGGGTGCTGCAGAAGCCAAGTGAAGTACTCGATCGCTCCGCCCGTTCTGCCTGCGCCCTGCAGCAGCGTCTCCAGGTCGAAGATGCTCAAAACGCGGTCGAACATGTCGGGGGCAAAGTTTGTGACGACGACGGCGAGCAGGACAACGGCCGCTAACATCGTGGCGACGAGGGCGGCGAGCGTTCCGACTTTGAAGCGCATGTGGGCGAGGCTGCGCACAATATAGTACGCCGCCAGCAGCATAAGCCCCAGATAGACGGTGCGCGAGCCCGCAAGCAGTACACTGAGAATAAAGAGCGCCCAAAAGATGACCTTGACGGGCAGCCGCCGCTCGGAAGAGAGGGCGATGGGGAAGAGCAGGATGATGGTCACGCCGAACAGATTTCCGTTCTGATAGGTAGATACCATCTTGCTCGCATCTCCCACGGCGTTGCTCTTCTCCAGCCACCATGCGGAAGGATTTTCGGCGTAGTCGCTGTAGTTGACGGTGATGCCCGGGATATCCACTGCCCCGATACCGAACGCCGCCTGCAGCAAGGTATAGCCGAAGAGGAACAAAAGACACCAGAAGAGGATGCGCGCAAGCCGCCGTATCTGCGGGCGCGTCGTGACATAGAGGGGCGTCAGAAAGTAGGCGGCGGGATAGATGCACAGCGGAACGAGATAGCCGATGAACTCCGAGAGAGAGCTCCCTCCCGCATAAGCCGCCGTAAACCGTGCGATCCAGAAGCAGCAGCCGAGCGCAAAGAAGAGGAAGGGGCGGGTGAGCTTGCGTCTCCCCACGTCACCGATGAGCAGGGAGTAGACAAGGAGCAGCCCGATCATGACGTTTCCGATCGTGAGCGGAATGCCTGCAAACTTGATTCCCGCCTTGGGAATGACGATGTTGATGACGAACGTCCACAAAAACAGCGCGTTGATGGGTGCGTCCTGTTGATTTCGATGGATCATGTGAGGTTGCCTGAAAAAGACGGAGAGGAGCGCTCCGTCGCCCGAAAGCGTGGCGCGCTCCTCTTTTGCATACGTCCGTGTGTTAAGATGCGTTACTTCTCGCAGTTTGCCTTGAGGGTCGCAAGGTTGTCCTTGAGCTCCTGAGGCAGCTTGTCGCCGAACTGCTTGTAGAACTCGGCGATCTCGTCCGCCTCCATGCTCCAGCGCGCCTTGTCCACATAGAGGATGCTTTTGAGCGTCTCGACGGAGTAGTCGAGGCCCTCGATGTCGATGTCCTTCGCGTAAGGAACGTAGCCGATGGCGGTCTCCTGCGCCTCGATACTGTCGTCGCAGCGCTTCAAGATCCAGTCGAGCACGCGCATGTTGTCGCCGAAGCCGGGCCAGAGGAATTCACCGTTCTCGTCCTGACGGAACCAGTTGACGTTGAAGATCTTGGGCGGGTTCTTGACCTTCTTGCCCATCTCGATCCAATGTGCGAAGTAGTCGCCCATGTGGTAGCCGCAGAAGGGCTTCATCGCCATGGGGTCGTGGCGGAGCACGCCGACGGCACCCGTTGCGGCAGCGGTCGTCTCCGAGCTCATGATGGAGCCGACGAACACGCCGTGGTTCCAGTCGCGGGACTGATAGACGAGGGGAGTGGTCGTCGCCCTGCGGCCGCCGAAGATGATGGCGTCAAGCGGAACCCCCGCCTTGGAGTTGAATTCGGGGGAGATGCAGGGGCAGTTGACGGCGGGAGCCGTGAAGCGGGAGTTGGGGTGCGCCGCCTTCACGCCGCTCTCGGGCGTCCAGTCGTGGCCGAGCCAGTCGATGAGGTGCGCGGGCGCGGGCTTCGAAAGACCTTCCCACCACACCGTGTTGTCTTCGGGGTTGATGGCAACGTTGGTGAAGATGGTGCCCTTTCTCGTCGCTGCAAGCGCGTTGGGATTGGAGTGGTCGTTGGTGCCGGGCGCGACGCCGAAGAAGCCGTTCTCGGGGTTGACCGCCCACAGCCTGCCGTCCTCGCCCACGCGGATCCATGCGATGTCGTCGCCCACCGTCTCGACTTTGTAGCCGAGGTCTCTATAGTGCTTGGGGGGGATGAGCATGGCAAGGTTGGTCTTGCCGCACGCCGAGGGGAATGCAGCCGCCACATACTTCTTGGTGCCGTCGGGATAGGTGACGCCCAAAATGAGCATGTGCTCTGCCAT
>CALWCH010000017.1 GCA_944376335.1 uncultured Clostridia bacterium | reverse complement strand
TCTGGTTGATTGTTTTTCCATAATGATTCTCCTTTAAATATTTTTCGAGACTGAGGCCATATCTTGCTGATATGACAGGAGAAAGCAGAGAGCCGTCTTATCCAGCCCTTTTCCCCCACGAGGGTTTCGGGTTGCCTTCATTTTAATGAAGGCGGGCCGATGGGAGCGGATGCTCCCGAGCCCGCAGCCCGTCCAAAGGACGGGCTGCGGGCTGTTCCCTCGTGAGGGCGGCCGTATTCGCTTGATTTTATCGAGAAAGTTTGATATACTGTCCGCATGGACAACAAACCTTTTACCGACCGAGTAAAGATCACCGTCAAAGCGGGCAACGGCGGCGACGGCATGAACAGCTTCCAGGCATACAAGGGCAAGCCCGCGTGCGGCCCCGACGGCGGCGACGGCGGCAACGGCGGCTCCGTCTACTTTCTCGGCGACCGCAACATGCACGACCTTCTCTCCTTCCGCTATACCTCCAAGTACTTTGCGGGCAACGGCGCGCGCGGCGGGACCAACCGCTGTACGGGCAAGCAGGGGGAGGACGTCGTCATCAAAGTGCCGCTCGGCACCCTCGTCCGTGACGCGGAGACGGGCAAGGTCATCATGGACGTCTTTGAAGAGGGCGAAAAGCTGCTGCTCCTTTCGGGCGGAAGGGGAGGCAAGGGCAACGTGCGCTTTACGACGGCGCGCCGCCACGCCCCCGACTTTGCGCAGAAGGGCGTTCTCACCAAGCCGCACGAGCTCATCCTCGAGATGAAGGTCATCGCCGACGTCGGCCTCGTCGGCTTCCCCAACGTGGGCAAGAGCACGCTGCTCTCCAAAATTTCCGCCGCCCGCCCCAAGATCGCCGACTACCACTTTACGACGCTCTCGCCCAACCTCGGCGTGGTGCGTGTGTATGACGAGAGCTTTATCTGTGCCGATATCCCCGGGCTCATCGAGGGCGCCGCGGAGGGCGCGGGCCTCGGGCACGCCTTTTTGCGCCACATCGAGCGCACCCGCATGATCGTGCACGTCGTCGACATTTCGGGCATGGAGGGGCGCGACCCCGTCGCGGACTTTGCCGCCATCAACGAGGAGCTCGCCGCTTACTCCCAAAAGCTTGCCGCGCTCCCGCAGGTCGTCGCCTGCAATAAGTGCGACTGTATGGGCGCGGAGGAGAATTTGGAGCGCTTCCAAGAGGCGTACGGCGGCAAGTACCGCATCTTCCCCATCACCGCCGTGAAGAGTGAGGGGCTGGAGGCGCTGCTTTCCGAAGTCATCGAGATGCTGAAAACGCTGCCGCCCGCCGAGCGCATCCCCGCCGACGAGTTTGAATTTGATGAGGGCGACAATGCGCAGTTCGAGATCTTCCGCGACGAGACGGGCGCGTACGTCGTCGTGGGCGGCCTCGCCGATATGCTCTGCCGCAACGTGGTGATGACCAACCCCGAGTCGATGGCGTACTTCCAGCGCGTTTTAAAGCTCAGGGGCGTCATCAAGGCGCTGCAGGCCGCGGGCTGCAAGGAGGGCGACACCGTGATGGTGGGGGATACCGAATTTGACTTCGTGCCGTAAAGGGTGGAAGGTTAAACCGTCGAACACAAGCCGCAACCGCGGCGTTTCAGGAGAAATACTATGACCAGCAAACAGAGAAGCAACTTAAAAGCGCTCGCCGCCAACTTAAAGCCCATCGCGCAGGTGGGCAAGGAGGGCATTTCGGAGAACCTTCTAAAGGGCCTTTCGGACGCCCTCGAGGCGCACGAGCTCATCAAGCTCAACCTTCTTCCCGCCTCGGGGGAGGATGAGGACGCACTGGCTGCCGACATTGCGGCGGCACTTCACGCCGAGGTCGTCATCGTCATCGGGCGGCGCGCGGTTCTTTACCGCCGTTCCTCGCGCGAGGGATTCGACCACATCAAGTTTTGAGGGAGAACGGGGGCGCCCGCCGCGGCCAAAAGCCGCGGCGGGCGCCTGCTATTTTCCTCATTTTTCCTCTTGAAAGTGCGCATATTCCCTTGACAAAGCGCCCAAACTGTTCTATAATAGACGTACAAACAAACGTTTGTAATTTTAAGGAGGGCAACATGAAGGAGCAGAGAGTATATGCGTGCATCGACATGAAGTCCTTCTTTGCGTCGGTGGAGTGCGCCGAGCGCGGGCTCAACCCGATGGAAGCGCAGCTCATCGTCGCCGACGAGACGAGGGGGGAGGGCACCATCTGCCTCGCCGTCTCGCCCAAGTTAAAGGCGCTGGGCGTGAAGAACCGCTGCCGCATGTTTGAAGTGCCGAAAAACCTCGAATTCATCGTCGCCAAGCCGCGCATGCAGAAGTACATCGACTATGCCGCCGAAATTTACGGCATCTACCTCGACTTCATGCACAAGAACGACATCTACGTCTATTCCATCGACGAGAGCTTTCTCGATATCACCGACTATCTTTCGATTTACAAAAAGACGCCCAAGGAGTTCGTGCGCTTTCTCATCGAGGAGATCGCGCGGCGCACGCACATCCCCGCGACGGCGGGCGTGGGCACCAATCTGTACCTTGCCAAGATCGCGCTCGACATCACCGCCAAGCACTCGCCCGACCGCATCGGGTACCTCGACGAACAGCTCTTCCAAGAGACGCTGTGGGATCACAGGCCGCTCACCGACTTCTGGGGCATCGCCAAGGGCATTGCGGCACGGCTGGATAAAAAGGGCGTCTATACGATGCGCGGCATTGCGCAGCTCCCGGAAGAGACGCTTTACAAGGAGTTCGGCGTCAATGCCGAGCTGCTCATCGACCACGCGTGGGGACGGGAGAGCTGCACGATGGAGGACATCAAGAACTACAAAACCAAGTCACGCTCGGTCTCCCACTCGCAGGTGCTCTTTTCCGACTACCCCTTCGACAAGGCGCGGTTGGTCTTTGAAGAGATGGCGCGGACGGGGTGTCTGGAGCTCATGCGCAGAAAGGTGATCGCGGGGCGCATCTCCCTCTTCGTGGGCTATTCCAAGGATGCGCACGCGCCGACGGGCGGCTCGCGCAAGCTGCCCTTTTCGAGCAACCTTCCCAAGAAGCTGGTGCCCGCGCTCATGGCGCTCTTCGACGAGACGACGCAACGGAACGTGCCCATCCGCCGCCTCGGGGTCGGGTTTGAAAATTTAAGCGACGAGAGCTGCGAGGGCTACGACCTCTTCACCAATTGGGAGGAGGTGGAAAAAGAGAAGCGCGTCAACCGCGCAGCCCTCGAAATTCAGAAGAAGTTCGGCAAGAACGCGCTCATCACGGCGGCAGACCTCCAGGAGGGGGCGACGCTCATCGAAAGAAATAAACTCATCGGAGGTCACAACGCAGATGGATAGGGGAGACCGCGCCAAGCAGTTTGCGCCCTTCGACGCCCTTCGGGGCTTGAGAGAGGCGCTGGAGAGGAAGGAGCTCGAGCACGAGCGGCAGGAGAAGCGCGCGCGCACGGACGAGGAGACGGAGGCGCTCGAGCGGGTGCTGCCCCTTCTCACGCGCGGGAGAAGGGCGGAGGCGCTCTTTTTCGAGGGTGGCTTCTACTTGCAGGCGAGGGGAACGATCGAGGACGTCGACCTCGTCCGCCGTACCTTGCGCATCGGCGACGGCATCCTCTCCTTCGACGACTTGTATTATATCCGTCTGTTGGGCGAGGACGCATAAGCGGCGCTGCAGGGGAGAGGGCCCCTATAAAGGGGGCGGCCGTATTGCATCGCCCGCCTCAAAAAAAGCGCAAAAAAAACGGCTTCGGAGAATACCGAAACCGCTTTTGATTTTATCGTGTTACTTCGTCATGCCTTCCTGGACGGCGACCGCGACGGCGACCGTAGCGCCGACCATCGGGTTGTTGCCCATGCCGATGAGGCCCATCATCTCGACGTGCGCGGGAACGGAGGAAGAACCTGCGAACTGCGCATCCGAGTGCATTCTGCCCATCGTGTCCGTCATACCGTAGGAGGAAGGGCCGGCTGCCATGTTGTCGGGGTGCAGCGTTCTGCCCGTGCCGCCGCCCGATGCAACGGAGAAGTACTTCACGCCGTTCTCGACGCACCACTTCTTATAGGTGCCGGCAACGGGGTGCTGGAAGCGGGTGGGGTTGGTGGAGTTGCCCGTGATGGAGACGCCAACCTTCTCGAGCTTCATGACCGCAACGCCCTCGGGAACGTTGTCCACGCCGTAGCACTTGACCTTGGCGCGGGGGCCGTCCGAATAGGGAACTTCCTTGACGACCTTCACCGTCTCGGTATTGTTGTCGAATTCCGTCTCGACATAGGTGAAGCCGTTGATGCGGGAGATGATGAACGCCGCGTCCTTGCCGAGGCCGTTCAAAATGACGCGGAGGGGCTTCTGACGCACCTTGTTGGCGTTCATTGCAATGGAGATAGCGCCCTCAGCCGCCGCGAAGGACTCGTGCCCTGCAAGGAAGCAGAAGCAGTCCGTCTCTTCGGAGAGGAGCATCTTGCCCAAATTGCCGTGGCCGAGGCCGACTTTGCGGTTCTCTGCGACCGAGCCGGGGATGCAGAATGCCTGCAGGCCCACGCCGATGGCGGCTGCCGCGTCCGCTGCCTTGACGCAGCCCGACTTGATGGCGATCGCCGCGCCGACGGTGTATGCCCAGACGGCGTTCTCAAAGCAGATGGGCTGAGTGCCGCGCACGAGCTTGTCGCAGTCTACGCCCTTGGAAAGGCAGATGTCTTTGCATTCTTCGACAGAGTTAATGCCGTACTCCTTGAGTACGCCCATAATTTTGTCGATCCTTCTTTCATAACCTTCAAACAGAGCCATCTTTGTCCTCCTTATTCCTTACGAGGGTCGATGTACTTCACCGCGCCCTGTTCCTCGGCGAACCTGCCGTAGTGGCCCATGGCCTTCTTCCATGCCTCGTTGGGCTCCATGCCCTTCTTGATGAAGTCGGTCATCTTGCCGAGCGCAACGAACTCATAGCCGATCACCTGATCGTCCTTGTCGAGGGCGAGGCGGGTGACGTAGCCTTCTGCCATCTCGAGGTATCTCACGCCCTTGAGCGCCGTACCGTACATCGTGCCGACCTGCGAGCGAAGGCCCTTGCCGAGGTCTTCGAGTGCCGCGCCGACGACGAGGCCGCCCTCCGAGAATGCCGACTGCGTACGGCCGTAGACGATCTGCAGGAACAGTTCGCGCATGGCGGTGTTGATGGCGTCGCAGACAAGGTCGGTGTTGAGCGCTTCGAGAATGGTCTTGTGGGGCAGAATTTCTGCCGCCATGGCCGCCGAATGCGTCATGCCCGAGCAGCCGAGCGTCTCAACGAGAGCCTCCTGAATGACGCCCTCCTTGACGTTGAGCGTAAGCTTGCAGGCGCCCTGCTGCGGTGCGCACCAGCCCACGCCGTGCGTAAACCCGCTGATGTCCGTGATCTGCTTTGCGCATACCCATTTGCCCTCTTCCGGAATGGGGGCAGGATCGTGCTTGGGTCCCTTGGCAACGCACATCATGTGTTCCACTTCAAGTGAATACTGCATATGATGTCCTCCATTATGATCTTTCATCCCTATCGGGAGCTTTCCCCGTCATTTTACCACATTTTCCCGCAAAAAACAAGGGATAGAGTGAAATTTGCGGCAAAAATTTGCGCTTTTCCGTCATATGGGCGGAAGGGGGACCGTGCGCGATGCGGGAGCGGGGGGCAAAAACGGGCAAAAATCGGCTATTTTGGGGTAGGCGGGGAAGAAAAATCAAAATGTGTAAAAATTTCTTCCCGATATTGTTGAAATGTCCGTTCAAAAATGATATAATGAAGCATGAGAAAATGGCGATACCACAGGGTGGAGAAGGAGAGAAAAACTTCCCTCCCTTCGGAAAAGGAGATACATTTGAACGGCTACGGGCGCGGAGCAGACAATCAGGAGCGCGGCAAGGGCGTGGTGACGAGGGAGACGTTCGGGATGACGTTTCTCATTTTCAGCGTTGTTTTACTCGTCATCGCAACGGTAGGGCGCTTTATCTTCGGCGAGATCGGCGTGAACATCACGGCGTTTCTTTTGGGTACGTTCGGCTATTTCGTGTACCCGCTGCTCGTGCTGTGCTTTTACGGCTCCGTGTGCATGGTCGCAGGCAAAAACCTCATTCCCGCCAAGTTCATGCTGAAACTTACGGCGGTGCTGTTTGCCGCCTTCCTCATCGCGCACCTCGCAACGAGCACCCGCCTGACGGGTGAGGGGTACGGGGCGTATCTCTCGGGCTGTTATACTGCCGCCGCGGAGGGCGCGGCAACGGCGGGCGGGGCGGCGTTCGGCCTCGTCGTCTATCCCGTGCAGGCGCTCATCTCCCCCGTGGGGGCGTATGTGCTGTTCGGGCTTTTGGCGGCGCTGGCGCTCTTTGTCCTTCTCTGGGCGACGCCTTTGAAGGCCTCCCTCGTCGGAACGGAGAGGACGCGCTCCCTCAAGCCGCCCAAGGCGAAGCGGCAGAAGGGGGAACCCTCGCAGAGGAGCCAAAAGCGGCAGAGCCCCCAAGAGGTGCCGAGTGCCGAGCCTGCGGCAGAGTATGCGGGGTACGGCTACGGCGAGCCCTATGGCGAGGCAGCGTATGCCGACACCTACGGCGACCCTTACGACATCAACAACTACTACGCCCCCGAGCCGCAGAATATGCAGGGCTATTATGTCCCGCAGGCTCCCGAGCAGCAGAATATGCAGGGCTACTATCCCCCGCAGTACCAGCCGCAAAATGGTTATACGCAGAACGGCTATGCCCCGCAGAATATGCAGGGGTATCCTCAGCAGTACCGGCAGCCGCAGCAGACGTATCCGCAGTACCCGTCCTATCCCGAGAGTGATCATCGGCAGCAGCCGCAGTACGGGTACGGGCAGCAGTATCAGCCGCAGAACGGCTACGGGCAGAACGGGTATGTGGGCTACTACGGTCAGCAGCCGAGCCGCCCCGTGCAGGGGTACTATGCGCCGCAGGACCGCGAGTCGCAGGGGTATGGCCGCAATGGGCACGTCGGCTACTACGGCACGGACCGCCCGTCCGCGCCCGAGACGCCGCGCTCCTATTCGGGCAGGGATATCCTCTTTTCGAATACGCCCGCGCAGGACTACACCAAGAACCTCATCTATAACCAAGATTCCTACTTCAATTTGCGCGTGAGGCGGAGCAGCGTCGAGCCCGACACCTCGCCCGTGCGCAAGCCCGACTATACCATTGGCAAGACGTACGAGCGCCCCGTCGAGAGGGGGGAGCGCCTTTCCGAGAGAAAGACGCTCGGGGAGACGCGCGAGGTGCCGAGATACACCGACCACACCGACATTCCCCGCTCCGACCGCCGCGGCGAGACGAGCCGCAGCGAAGGCCGCGCCTCGGAGAAAAAGGACGATTTTCTGCGCCCCGATTTCGGCAGGAACGGGCAGGGAACGCCGCAGAGCACATCGGGCGGTGTGAACGCGGGTACGACGCCCGCGCCCTCGAGCTACCGCAATGCCTATTCGGAGCAGGAGGAGAAGGAGCCGAGAGGGCAGATGCCGCGCAAGGTGGTGCATGAGCGCCCCGAACCGCGCCGCGACGAGCAGACGTATTCCTTCCGCGCGGAGGACCTCAACTATCCCCGCGTGCCCGTCTTTAAGTCGCCCGAGACGACGCCCGAGCAAACGGCGCGCGACGCCTACGCCAACGACGTGGACGACACGGAGTTTTCCTCCGCGCCCAGCATCGACGATATCGCCGAGCCGCCCGCACCCGCAGAGAGCGAGCTGCGCCGTGCCCGCCGCGATCCCGCGCCCGAGCCCGTCCGCACGGACTTCCCGGAGGAGCCCAACCCCTTCGATACCCCCCGCGCAGAGGATGCCGCCGACCGCTCCCGCAGCTTTGATACGAGAGAGCGTGCGCGCGGCGAGCGTTCCCGCGGCCTTGATGTGAATAACGAGCGCTCCCGCGGGCTCGAAGATGCGGGCAGCCGCTCCGACCGTTTTGATGATACGAACAGCCGCACGCGCGGTTTGGAGGCGGACAGTGCCTCCCGCGAGACGGGGCGCAGTTTCGGGCGCACCGAGGAGGCACCCGTGCCCGAGCCGCAGCCGCAGAGCGAGGACGACTACGACCCCCGTGCGAGCGAGCGCGGCTTCCGCAGCCTCTTTTCCTCACAGAGAGGGCCCGACCGCGTGCAGCTCAAGAACGACGGCGTCGACTATGTGGGGGATGTCTCCCGCGAGCGGAACGCCCGCCGCTTTGACGAGACCGATACGAAGGCGGGCTTCGGCTCGCCCGCGGAGACAGGAAGGACGAGCTTTGAGCCCGAACCGCCCGTTTCGGACAGAAGGACGAGCTTTGAGCCCGAGCCGCCCGCAGAGACGAGAAGGGCGGGGTTCGGCGATCAAGAAGTCTCCGACCGCCGCACAACTTTCGAGCCCGAACCGCCCGCGGAGACGGGCAGCTTTGAGGACAGCCGCGCCGTGAGAGGGCTCAGGAACGGGCGCACGTCAGCCGCCGACCTCTTCGATGACGACGACATTTCCGAACTTCCCGAAGTGCCTGCAGCCGCGCCTGCCCCCGTGAGGGCGAAAGCGGAACGCGGTGGGGGAGGGGAGAGCGTGCCCGATCCCATGGATCTTCCCGCGCCGCCCGCACCCAAGCCGAAAAAACATACCTATAAGCGGTACCGCCGCCCGTCGCTCGATCTCTTTAAGGAGTACGACGACTCCGTGACCGTCTCGCCCAAGGAGATCGAATACAATTCCTCCGTCATCGTGGAGACGCTGGAGGGCTTCCGCGTGGACGCCAACATCGTCAAAGTGACCTCGGGCCCCGCCGTCACGCGGTACGACATCGATATCCCCCGCAACATCTCGGTGCGCTCGGTCATCCGTCACGACGAGGAGATCGCCATGCGCCTGCATGCGCGCGACGGCGTGAATATGTATTCCAACTCGGAGGTGGGCGCCATCTCCATCGAGGTGCCCAACGCACACCGCGCAATGGTGGGCATCCGCTCCCTCATGGCATCGCCCGACTACCGCAACGACGATCCCACCAAGCTGATGTTCGTCATCGGCAAGGACGTCGAGGGCCGCGCCGTGTGCGGCGATATCGTCAAGATGACGCACATCCTCGTTGCAGGCACGACCAACTCCGGTAAGAGCGTCTGCCTCAACTCCATGCTCATCAGCCTGATCGCAAAGTATTCGCCCGAGGATCTCCGCCTCATTCTCGTCGACCCCAAGAAGAATGAGTTCGTCCTCTACGAGGGGCTGCCGCACCTCATGATCAACGAGATCATTACGGATGCGCAGAAGGCCATCATGGCGCTCAACTGGGCGATCAAGGAGATGGAGCGAAGGTACGACGTCTTTGAGCAGAAGACGCGTTCGGGCACGGTGGTGCGGAACATCAACGACTATAACGCCAATCTGACGCCCGACGAGGAGAAACTTCCCAAGATCGTTGTCGTCGTCGATGAGCTCGCCGACCTCATGTCCGTCGCCAAGAAGGACATCGAGGAACGCATCCAGCGGCTGACGCAGAAGGCGCGCGCGGCGGGCATCCACCTCGTCATCGCGACGCAGCGGCCGTCCGTCGACGTCATCACGGGCGTCATCAAGGGCAATCTGCCCACGCGTATGGCGTTCCGTGTCATTCAGGAAGTGGACTCGCGTACCATTTTGGATGAATCGGGCGCGGAGAAGCTGCTCGGCAACGGCGATATGCTGTATAAGACGGGCGGCATGTTCAACTGCCTGCGCGTGCAGGGCGCGTTCGTCGGCAATTCGGAGGCCGCCGCCGTTGTGCAGAACATCAAGGAGAACAACGAGGCGTACTTCGATCAGGAAGTCTCCGACTACATCAACCGCACCTCGCCCGATGACGGCGGCAGCGACGATGATGACGACGGTGACGGCGGTTCGGTGGGCCCCGAGTACATCAAGGCGCTCGCCATCGTCGTGAAATTGGGCTCGGCGTCCATCTCGCTCATCCAGCGCAAGTGCGGCGTGGGGTATAACCACGCGGGCAAGATCATCGAATGGATGGAGCTCATGGGCTACATCTCTCCCTTCGACGGCAAGGCGAAGGCGCGCACGACGCTGCTCACCAAGGAAGAATTTGAGAGCAAGTACGGCAATCTCGACTAAAACGGAGTATTGATGATGCAAAAAAGTTTTTTATTTCCGTATATGATGTGCGACGGAACGCCGGGAGACGGCGAAGCGGAGTGCATCTTCCTCGAAGAGGGCATTGCGCCCGGGCCCGAATATATCAAGGCGCTCGCCGTTGCCGTCAGGAAGGGCACTTTGACGATTTCGGACATCCAGCGCAAGTTCAGTTTGGGGTATAACCACGCGGGCAAGATCTTTGAGTGGATGGAGAGCATGGGTTACATCGCTCCCTCTTCGGGCATGGGAAAGCCGCGCGAGGTGCTGCTCACAAAGGAAGAATTTGAGCAAAAGTTCGGAAGCCTCGATGCATACGGGGCAGAGCGCGCTTGCGCCGAGGCGGAGGAGTGCTTGGCGGGTCCGCTTCCGCTGCATGAAGTAGCGGAAGAAGAGGGGGCAGATCCCGAGTATCTCAAGGCGCTGGAGCTCCTCTCCCGCATGGGGTAAACTTGCTCTCCCGCAAGTGCGGGAAGCGCCGAGCGCATTTTCGGCAACTTCAACTCATTTTTTAAATCTATGCTGCAAAAGACATTTGCCCTCATCTCGTTGGGGTGCGATAAAAACAGAGTGGACGGCGAGCGTCTGCTCGGAGAGATCGAAAAGAACGGCTCGAAGGTGACGACCGACCTCTATCGGGCGCAAGTCGTCATCGTAAACACCTGCGCCTTTTTGACGGCGGCGCGCGAGGAAGCCATTTTGAGCGTCCTCGAGGCGAGCAAATTGAAGCGCGAGGGAAAGCTTGAAAAGCTCGTCGTCACGGGGTGCCTTCCGCAGGGGTATGAGGAGGAGCTCTACCCCGCCCTCACCGAGGCGGACGTGTTTTTGGGCACCACCGACTGCAAAGCGCTCTTTCCCGCGCTTGAAAGGGCGTATGCGGGGGAGCGCGTCAATGCCGTCGGCAAGGGGAATGAGTGCCCCGTCGAAGAGGGAACGCTCTTTCCGCGCGTCCTCTCGACGCCCGACCACTACAAGTACCTGAAAATTTCCGAGGGCTGCTCCAACCATTGCACCTACTGCCTCATTCCGTCCATCCGCGGGCGGTATCTCTCCTATCCCTTGGAGGCGATCGTCGAAGAGGCGAGAAGTTTGGGTGAGACGCAGGAGCTCATCGTCGTCGCACAGGACATCACCCGCTACGGCGAGGACAAGGGCGAAAACCGGCTCATTCCGCTCTTAAGGGCGCTTGCGGCGCTCGAAAATATTCATCACATCCGCCTTCTCTACTGCTATCCCGAGAAGATCACCGAGGAACTCATCGCCTTCATCCGCGACGAAAAGAAAATTTTGAAGTATCTCGATATCCCTCTCCAGCACTCGGAGGACCGCGTCCTAAAGCTCATGGGGCGGCGCGGCACGCGAGCGGAGTATCTGGCGCTCTTTCAAAGGCTGAGGGAGGAAATTCCCGAGATCGCCCTCCGCACCACCTTTATTTCGGGCTTTCCCACTGAGATGGAGGAGGAACACAAGGGGCTCATCGGATTTATCCGAGAGGCGAAGTTCATGAATCTCGGGTGCTTTGCCTACTCGCGCGAGCCCAACACGCCCGCCTATAAATTGAAGGGGCAGGTGCATCACAGCACCAAGCAAAGAAGGGTGCGCGAGCTCTACGCCGCCCAGCAGCCCATTGCCCGCGCCAATATGGAACAGTTCGTGGGCAAGAGGCTCAACGTCCTCTGCGACGGCATCGACATGGAGCGCTCCTGCTTTGTGGGAAGGGCCTACTTTCAGGCGCCCGACATCGACGGCGTCGTCTACTTCACCGCGAGGGAGGCAAAGGAAGGGGAAATTTACTCCGTCCTTGTAGACCGCGCGGAGAGCTACGATTTATTCGGCAGCGCAGACTGAGCGCTCCCGCAAGAAGCGCCGCGGCGCGGCGCAAACTATAAAAGACAGGTTTTTTTCATGAATTTACCCAACAAGATCACGCTGGCGCGCATCTGCATGATCCCGCTCTTTGTCGTCGTGTTCTACCTCGACGTCATCCCTTACAACTACCTCATCTCCGCCGTCATCTTTGTGCTGGCGGCCCTCACCGACGCTTTGGACGGCCACATCGCCCGCTCGAGGAACCTCGTCACCAATCTCGGAAAGTTTTTGGACCCCATTGCGGACAAGGTACTCGTCTCGACGGCGTTCATTCTGCTTCTTACGCGCTCCTTCATCTTCTACGCGCCCTTCTTGCTCTTTTTCGATACGGACTTGGAGATGCTGAGCGTGCAGAGTATTACGAGCATCGTCTCGGGCGTGTGCGTCGCTGTCATTCTGGCGCGCGAGCTCATCGTCAGCGGCTTCCGCATGGTGGCGGCGGAGCGCAAGCTCGTCATCGCGGCGGATAAGCTCGGCAAGATCAAGACGACCTGCCAGGACGCCGCCATCGCCATCCTCTTGGCGAGCGCAAGCTTTTGGGACACGACGGCGGGGCAGATCGCGGGCCTTGTCGGCCTCGTGTTCTTCTTCCTCTGCACCTTCTTTACGGTGCTCTCGGGCGTTAACTACATCGTCAAAAACAGGCAAGTGCTCAAAGAGAGCGATTAAATTAGGCTTTTACCCATGAAATACGCGGCGATCGTACTCAGGAATACGGCGAACCCCATCTCCCAAGTTAAATTCGGGGAGGTGGCGGACGCATTTTTGTCGGGCGGAGTTCCGCTCGATGAAGTCGCCGTGCTCTCGTATGCCGACCGCAACCTCGTCACCGTGACGCTCGACCGCCTCGCCGCGGAGTGCGACGGCGTGTTCTTTGTGTGCGATCGCATTCTGATGCCCTTCGCAAAGGACGCCGTCTCGGGTATAGCGGGCAAGAACTTCTCGGGCGAGTGCCTGCTCGAGACGGAAAAGACGCTCTTCGGCGTGCTGCCCGCCACAAGGGAAGGGGTAGAGCTCGTCAAAGAGGCGTGTATTCCCGCCGTCGACAAGCGCCGCGGCAAGACGTACTACAAGGCGTTCCTCCGCACGGTGGCGGCGCCCGCGGAGCGCGTGTTCTCCGCCATCGCCTCGGCGCGGGAGGTCAGCCGCGACCGCGTCATGATCCACACCTCGGAGGAATACGGCGCGGGGCGCATTGAGGTCATCTACGATGAGGACACCCCCAAGCGCTCGGTGGACGAAGCTGTTCGCGTGCTCTCGACGGAGCTCAATGACTACGTCTATTCGCATGAGGACGAGAGCATTCAAGAGCGGCTCTTCACCGTCTTAAAACTGCACCGCATGAAGCTCTCCACGGCGGAGTCCTTCACGGGCGGCGGCGTGGGATATGCCGTCGTCGAAAATGCGGGGGCGAGCAAGGTCTTTTTCGAGGGCATCAACGCCTACAGTAACGAGGCGAAGATGGCGCGGCTGAACGTTTCCGACTATACGCTGAAGAAGTTCGGCGCCGTCTCCAACGAGACCGCCTACGAGATGGCGGCGGGGCTCTTGAAGGAGGGGAAGTGCGATCTCGCCGTTGCGACGACGGGCATCGCGGGCCCCGATGCGGACGGCACGGATAAGCCCGTCGGCCTCTGCTATATCGCCGTCGGCACGATGGAACGGGTGCGCGTCTTCCGCTTTTTATTGGATGGAGACCGAGAGGCCGTCACCAAACGGGCCATCAATCTGGCGCTCTTCCTCGCCTATAAGGAAGTCAACGGTTAAGGAAATATCCTAATTTTTAAGGAGACACATATGAACGAAGAAAAACGCAAGGCGCTGGACGCCGTCCTCACCCAGATCGAAAAGGCTTACGGCAAGGGCGCCATCATGAAGCTCGGCGAAGATGCGGGCAATACCGACATCGAGGTCATCCCCACGGGGTGCCTCTCGCTCGACTTGGCGCTCGGCATCGGCGGGCTTCCGCGCGGCAGAATGATCGAAATTTACGGCCCGGAGTCCTCGGGCAAGACGACGGTCGCCCTCCACGCCGTGGCAGAGGCGCAAAAACTGGGCGGCATCGCGGCCTTCATCGACGCGGAGCATGCGCTCGACCCCGTGTATGCCAAGGCCCTCGGCGTCAATTTGGATGAGCTCTATGTCTCCCAGCCCGACACGGGCGAGCAGGCGCTCGACATTGTAGACCACCTCGTGCGCTCGTCCGCCGTCGACATCATCGTCGTCGACTCGGTCGCGGCGCTCACCCCGAAGGCAGAAATTGAAGGGGATATGGGCGATTCGCACGTCGGCCTTCAGGCGCGGCTCATGTCGCAGGCTTTGAGAAAGCTCACCGCCATCGTCAATAAGAGCAAGACGTGCGTCGTCTTTATCAACCAGCTTCGTGAGAAGGTGGGCGTGATGTTCGGCAACCCCGAAGTCACCCCGGGCGGCAAGGCGTTAAAGTTCTATGCCTCCATCCGCATCGACGTGAGAAAGACGGACATCTTAAAGGACACCGAGGGGGCGGCGGGCAACCGCACGCGCGCCAAAGTCGTCAAAAATAAGCTCGCGCCTCCCTTCCGTCAGGCGGAGTTCGACATCATGTACGGCGAGGGCATCTCGCAGGAGGGGTGCCTCATCGACCTCGGCGTGCAGTACGATATCCTCGGCAAGAGCGGCGCGTGGTACAGCTACAACGGCAACAAGGTCGCCAACGGCAAGGAGAAGATGCGCCAATTCCTGAAGGACAACGAGGAACTTGCCAAGGAGATCGAGCAGAAGATCCGTCTCGCCGCCAAGGGCAGCCCCGTGGAGACCGTCTCGGGCGAAGAGGGTGAGGCATGAAATACGGTTTTGTGCGGGTGCGCGCCCTCTCCCCCAAGCTGAGACCCGCCGACCCCGAATACAACGTCGAACGCATGAAGGAGGGCATGGAAGAGGCGCAAAATGAGGGCGTGGAGCTTCTCGTCTTTCCCGAACTCTCCGTAACGGGCTACACCTGCGGAGACTTATTCGGGCAGAGGATGCTGCTTGACGCCGCCGAGAGGGCGTTAAAATCGCTCGTCAAGGCCTCCGAGGGCAGGCATATGCTCGTGTTTGCGGGCGTGCCCGTCGCGGTGGGGGCGAACCTTTACAACTGCGCCGCCGCCTTTGCGGAGGGCAAGCTTTTGGCGCTCATCCCGAAAACGAATATCCCCACTTACCGCGAGTTCTACGAACTGAGAAACTTCACCCCCGCCGAGGAGGGCGTCCGCGAGCTTTTCTTTGCGGGCGAGCGCGTTCCCTTCGGCAGAGAGATCATTCTCTATCACGAGAAGATGCCCGCCTTCTCCGTCGCGGCGGAGATCTGCGAGGACCTCTGGGCCGCCCATTCCCCCGCGGAGGGGCACGCGGCTGCGGGCGCGAACATCATCGTCAACCTGTCTGCGAGCAACGAGGCGATCGGCAAGCTCGAATACAGGCGCCTTCTTGTAAAAGCCCAGTCGGGCAAGCTCGTCTCGGCCTATGTGTATGCCGACGCGGGGGAGGGGGAATCCGTCTCCGACCTCATCTTCGCGGGGCACGACATGATCGCCGAAAACGGCAGCATGCTTTCCGAGTGCGCGCCCTTTATGGGGGGCAAAGCGACAAGCGAGGTGGACGTCGAGCTTCTCGAGCACGAGCGCCGCGCCATGAATACTTTCGCGGGCAATGACGAAGGCTATACGAAAATTGCCTTCTCCTTCCCGCTTGCGGAGGGGAAACTTCTCAGAAAAGTGGATGCAATGCCCTTCGTGCCCGAGGGGAGAGAGCTCGACAAAAGATGCGGGCTCATCCTCTCCATGCAGAGCAGTGCGCTTGCCCGCCGCCTCGAACACACGCACAGCAAGACTGCCGTCATCGGCATCTCGGGCGGCCTCGATTCCGCGCTCGCGCTGCTCGTCACCGTGCGCGCCTTCGACCTTCTGAAGAAGCCGCACGAGGACATCATCGCCGTCACCATGCCGGGCTTCGGCACGACTTCTAAGACGCGGCAGAGCGGGCTCTCGCTCATGCAGGCGACGGGCGTCACCATCCGCACCATCCCCATCGGGCCCTCCGTCAACCGCCACTTCAAGGACATCGAACACGACCCCGAGGAGAGAAACGTCACCTACGAGAACGCGCAGGCCCGCATGCGCACGCTCATCCTCATGGACCTTGCCAACGAGACGGGCGGCATCGTCGTGGGCACGGGGGACCTTTCGGAGCTCGCCCTCGGCTGGTGCACCTACAACGGCGACCACATGAGCATGTATGCCGTCAACTGCTCCGTTCCCAAGACGCTCGTAAAGTCCCTCGTCGACTACGAGGGCAGGCGCGCGGGCGGCAGGTTAGAGGCGGTGCTGCGCGGCATTTTGAATACCGACATCTCCCCCGAACTGCTCCCCCCCGACGAGGAGGGCGCCATCGCGCAGAAGACGGAGGACATCGTCGGCCCCTACGAGCTGCACGATTTCTATCTCTATAGTTTTGTGCGCCGCGGCTTCTCGCCCAAAAAGACGCTCTATCTTGCAGAGAACGCGTTTTCGGAGAAATATGACAGAGAGACTTTGAAGAAGTGGCTCGTGAATTTCTACCGCCGATTCTTCGCGCAGCAGTTTAAGCGCAACTGCGTGCCCGACGGCGTGAAGGTGGGCTCGGTCTCCCTCTCGCCCCGCGGCGATTGGCGCATGCCCTCGGATGCTTCGGCGGCTCTTTGGCTGAAAGAGGCGGAAGAGCTGTAAATTCGCGAAAGTTCGACGGTTTTCGCCAAAATTTGGGAAAATTCGCGCCCTTTTTCGTGATACGATGAAGTGACATCACACGAAAGAGGGGAGCTTATGGCGAATTTGTGCGAAACGGCGGCTGATTTTTCGCGCGGACTGACGGCGGAGGAGACGCTCGGGGCACTCATCGAATTGCTCGTCTTTTACTTGGGCGAGCTTGCCGACGTGCGCGCGGACGAGCCCTTTCTCTATGGCGAGCGCACGGCTTATACCGAGTGTCTGGAGCTTCTGCAGCTTTGGGAGCGCGCCGAAGAATACGGCCTCGATTTTGAGATCGAAGAGCGCTATCCGCTGTAATTTGAAAAGAGAAAAGAGCCGACCGTTCGGCTCTTTTTGCGTGTGGCGAAGAAATTGTTTGCACTCTCATGCTTGCGTATAGTAAAATTGCTTGCAAAACAGCGGCTCATTTGGTATAATAAACGCTGTTCGAGGCGTAGCGCAGTTTGGTAGCGCGCTTGGTTCGGGACCAAGAGGTCGTGGGTTCAAATCCCGTCGCCTCGACCAAAACCCGCCGCAAGGATGTTTCCTTGCGGCGGTTTTGCTTTGAGTTGAGAGGTTGGACTTCGGCTCTTGGTCCCACTGCCAAGCGCGCTATTTGTATAGGGCTCCCATGAAAGATTTGCAAAGCAAAGCTTTCACGGGAAGAGGCGGAGCGGCGGCGAGCATGCGTCGGAAGCGCAGCGACCGACGGGTGAGCAAAGCCTGCTCCGACGAGGTTCGGGACCAAGAGGTCAGTATATCGGGCAAAGGCGCAAATCGGACGCCTCGACCAAAACCCGCCGCAAGGATGTTTCCTTGCGGCGGTTTTGCTTTGAGTTGAGAGGTTGGACTTCGGCTCTTGGTCCCACTGCCAAGCGCGCTATTTGTATAGGGCTCCCATGAAAGATTTGCAAAGCAAAGCTTTCACGGGAAGAGGCGGAGCGGCGGCGAGCATGCGTCGGAAGCGCAGCGACCGACGGGTGAGCAAAGCCTGCTCCGACGAGGTTCGGGACCAAGAGGTCAGTATATCATGCCAAAGGCGCAAATCGGACGCCAAATCAAATACAAAACCCCCGCGGATATCGGCGGGGGGATGGGTCGAATTGATCCGAGGCGGGCCTATAAGCCGGGTTCTGTCGAGCGCGGTCATTTATCTACACCCGCCGTCACCGACGGGCTCCAGCGTTATTCACGGCTCTGCTCGGACGGGCAGCCCATATGAACAGAGCCCAAACTTGCATCGGACGGGGTTTACATGGCACGGGGCGTTACCGTCCCGTCGGTGAGCTCTTACCTCGCCTTTCCATCCTTACAGCGCTAAAAGGCGCTGCGGTCTATTTCTGTTGCACTTTCCTTGAAGTCGCCTTCACCTGACGTTATCAGGCGTCCTGCCCTGTGATGCCCGGACTTTCCTCATCGCTTAAAATTAAGCGCCGCGGCCGCGCAGCCCGCTCGGATCGAAGTTATTATACCACACCGCGCAAAAAAACACGCTGAATTTTGCCCGCCTTCCAAAAATAATTTATGCGATGGGGGAGAGAATTTTTATATAAGGCTTGACAAGCTTCCCATTCTGTGCTAAAATAAAAATACAAATAATACATAAAATACAGGAGGGGACCGATGAGAAAGATGATTCGCGCGATGTGTTTGATGCTGGGGCTCTTTCCGCTGCTGTTTACGGGCTGTGCGCAAAAGAAAGCCGAGCTGTATGCGGGAAATTGGCGGGCGGAGAATATCATCGTCGGGTTAAATGTCATCGACGAGCTCACGATGACGGTCGCGCACAACGAAACGCTTTCCTCCGCCGTGCCTGAGGACACCCTTTTGAAGGAAAACGAGAACACCTTCCGTGTGATATTCGAGGTCGACGGCGAGGCCTTTGTGACTGTCTCTGCGAACTATACCTTCGACCTCAAGCAGTACGACTTTGTCTTTGCGCTGGAAGAGACTTGGTTCGAACTTTCCGGGAATCTTGAAGAGGTCTCCGAAGGGGAGTATGATTTTGTCGGCTATATGACATACGGAGGGGGCATCCTCGACTATGAGAACGGGAGCGAGGTTTCGCTCACCGTGACGAGCGAATTGGGGGAGAGTGAGGAAATCACCCTGCATGCGATCGGCCTTTCGGAACTGCGCTAATACCCGCACCTTTAACGCCTCTTTAAAAAGTGAGAACGCCCCGCCGCAAACGGGGCTTTTTTCTTGCCCTTCCGCATAATATTTTTTGAAAAGGTACTTGTATTTTTCGGGAAATATGATAAAATAGAGATAACAAACCGATAAGAGGAGAGTTTCGATGAAAAAGACAAAGATCGTTTGTACGTTGGGTCCCGCGTCCGAGACGCAGGAAGTCATCTCCGCGATGGCGGATGCGGGCATGAACGTGGTGCGCCTCAACTTCTCGCACGGGACGCATGAGGACCACGCCAAGAAGATCGAGATCATCAAGCGCGTGCGCAAGGAGAAGAACATCCCCCTGCCCATTCTGCTGGATACCAAGGGCCCCGAATTCCGCATCCGCACCTTTCAGAACGGCAAAGTCACCTTGAATGAAGGGGATACCTTCACCTTCACGACGGACGAGGTCGAGGGCGACGAGACGCGCGTCTCCGTCTCCTACAAGGGCATCTGCGAGGACCTTTGCCCCGGCGACAAGATCTTGCTCAACAACGGCCTCATGGTCTTTGAAGTGACCGAAATTAAGGCGCCCGACGTTGTCACGAAAGTTGTCATCGGCGGCGAGCTCTCCTCGCGCAAGAGCATGTTCTTCCCCGAGAAGGAGCTGCACCTCACCTATCTTTCCGAACAGGACAAGAAGGACCTTCTCTTCGGCATCGAGCACCAGGTCGACTTCATTGCATGCTCCTTCGTCTCCCGCGCGCAGGACATCATCGATGTTCGCAACTTCCTGCACGAGAACGGCTCCGACGACATCGACCTCATCGCAAAGATCGAAAACAGGGCGGGCGTGAATAACCTCAACGCCATTTTGGAAGTTTCGGACGGCATCATGATCGGCCGCGGCGACATGGGCGTGGAGATCCCCTACGAGGAACTGCCCGACATTCAAAAGACCATCATCCGCGCCTGCCGTTTGGCGGGCAAGCGCTGCATCACGGCGACGGAGATGCTCGAGTCCATGATCAGCAAGCCCCGCCCCACGCGTGCGGAGATCTCCGACGTCGCAAACGCCGTGTACGACGGCTCGAGCGCGGTCATGCTCTCGGGCGAGACGGCGGCGGGCGAGTATCCCGTCGAGGCGGTGAGGGCGATGGCGCGCATCTGCGTGCAGGCGGAATCCCGCCCCAAGTTCATCCAGAAGCTGGACGATCAGGACTTCGTGATCACCAGCCTCTCGGACGCGCTCTCGCACTCCGCGTGCCTGCTTGCAAGAGATATTCAGGCGAAGGCGATCGTCGTCTGTACGAGGACGGGCGGCACCGCCAAGATGGTCTCCCGCTTCCGCCCCATGATCGACATCATCGGCATGACGACGGACGAAAGGAGCTACCGGAAGCTCGCTTTGAGCTGGGGCGTTTTGCCCGCACTCAGTGAGGAATACCACTCCGTCGACGTCCTGTTCCACTTCGCAAAACAGGCGGCGAAGGACTCGGGGCTCGTGCAAAGGGGCGACGTCGTCGTCATCACGGGCGGCACCCCCAACGGCAAGAGCGGAAATTCCAACCTCGTCAACATCGAAACGGTCTGAAAAAAGGCGGCGCGCCCCGAATCGGGGCGCGCCGCAATGCGTATTGCAAGAGAAGTTATTTTAATTGCAGGCCGTCGCGGAAGGCATAGCCGACCACTTCGCCGAGCTCCAGATAGGTATTTTGTACGGGGTCGAAGGTGATGGGGGCAAGCTTCTTCACATCCACCTTGCCCTTTTCATTTAAGATGCGCTCGTCCGCCGAGACGTTCTTGACCTTCCCGAGCAGCATGCAGGTGTCTTCGTCGTAGCTTTCAAGCTCGCACTCGAAGCAGAGGGGGAGTTCTTCAATGACGGGCGCGTCGACAAACTCGCTCTTAACGGCATGCCAGCCCGTCTTTTGGAACTTGTCGGGCGTGTTGTTTGCCGAAACGACGCCCACATAGTCACAGGGCACAAGTTGCTGCTTGGTGCCAACGCTCACCGTGAACGCCTTGCGCTTTACAAGATTTTTCGTCGTCTTGTGGTCGGCGCTCAGACAGAGGAAGAGCTTATCCTCGTCTGCGGTGCCGCCCCAGGCGGCGTTCATCGCGTCGGGCGTGCCGTTCTCGTCATAGGTCGCCACAATGAGCACGGGCTCGGGATACAGAATGGGCTTTGCGCCGAAGTTCTTTCGCATAAATTCTCCTTTTGGGGCAAACTTGCCCTTGCCTATTTATACCTCGGGCGGGCATTTTTCAAACAGGGAGCGCTCAGCGGATGCGCCTTGCAAGCACTTCGCCCGTCTCGGCATCGAGCAGCAGCGCGGCGTTTTCCTCCTTCCCGACAATGCCCACATAGTAATAATTGCTCCCGCGGCGGAGAAGGCGCACCTGAAATTCGCCCTGAAATTGTTTCCCCGCCGTCATGCGCGAGATGAGCTCGCCCTCTCTTTCGATGGCAGCCGAGAGCGCCTCTTCGGGCGTGAGCATCGTATGCGTCTTAACGGACATTGCCGTAAGTTGAAGGCTCTCGCCGTTCTTTGTAACGGTGAGGGAGACGCTGCCCTCGGGAAACTCCGAAGCGGGCTGCAGAAGGTAGTAGTCGCCCTTTGCAGTGCGGTAGGAGAGCTCTCCCGAGAGGGCGGGCACGCCCGCAAGAGAGAGGGAATATTCTTCCGTGCCGTCCGCCGCGGCGGGCTTTAAGACGATCTCTATAAGCGGCTGCATGGGGCAGGCGACGCCGTCCAACAGATAGGGCTCCTCCCGCCGGATGCACGAGAGGGTGAGGGAAAAGTCCTCCGTCTCGGCGGCAAAGACGTCGCTCTTGACTTCGGAGAGGTACTTGGTGTAGTCCTCGCCCTTACAGCCCGAGAGAAGGGGGAGGGCAAGGAGGGGAATGAGAAGAAGGAGCAGCTTTTTCATGCTCTAACTTATGAAAACGGGGGAGCGCGCATGACTTTTTTTACAATTTCGGTTGATTTTTTTGGGTCGATATGGTAAAATAGCTTAAATTATCCCCATTGCATATATACAGGACTTACCAAATGAGAAAAGTCATATTCAAAACCATCTTCATAACACTCGGCATCGTGCTCATTCTGGCGATCTCGGCGTTCGGTATCCTCTCCTTCGCCGCTCCCAAGACAATGATGAACTTTGCTTCATCTTTAGGCTTAGACGCCATCAGCGGCGACTATGCCTTTCAGGAATACCGCCGTTCGGGCGATATCAACTACCTTGCCTACTCCTTCGAGGTGGCAGCCGTCGAGGGCCGCCCCGAGTCCGCCGCCGAGCGCTTTGAAGAATTTTACGGAAACGAGGGCTTTGCCGACTACTGCACCGCGCAGGACGGGCTGGAGCTCGGCGAGGACATTCCCGACGTCAACTACAGAAGCTATGCGTGCAGCCTCGGCGCAGAGGTGATGTATAAGGTCGCAGATACCGACGAGGAAAAGCTCGAAGTGTACGACTTCGCCCTGAGCGAGACGAGCGGGGAATTTGAATCTCCCAACCCCGTCTCGAGCCTCTCGCTCGCGGCGTGTGAGGCGGACGACAGCGCCTTCTGCGGCGTTCTGTTGGAGAATATCACGAGCGAGGACAAGTTCGATGCGCTGCGCGAGCAGGCCGCCATCGAGGGGGGCGCCTCGCAAACGGAAGGGTACGCTCTTTATTTGGAAATCATCGAACTTTTGGAGGAAGCTTGTAATGAGTAAAGTGATCAAGGAAGGACTTGCATTCGACGACGTACTGCTCATCCCGCAGGCGTCCGACGTCCTGCCCAACGACGTCGATTTGAGCACCACCCTGTGCGAGGGGCTCAACCTCAACCTGCCCATCATCTCCGCGGCAATGGACACCGTCACGGAGAGCAGGCTTGCGATCGCCATGGCGCGCGAAGGGGGCCTCGGCATCATCCACAAGAATATGTCCATCGAGGAACAGGCGAAAGAGGTGGATAAGGTCAAGCGCTCCGAACACGGCGTCATCACCGATCCCTTCTTCCTCGAGCCGCAGAACCTCGTAAAGGATGCGGTCGCCCTCATGGAGCGCTACCGCATCAGCGGCGTGCCCATCACCCGCAACGGCAAGCTCGTGGGCATCCTCACCAACAGAGACCTTCGCTTCGAGACCAACTACGAACAGCCCATCGAGAACGTGATGACCAAGGAAAACCTCATCACGGCGCCCGTCGGCACCTCTTTGCAGGACGCGCAGAAAATACTCGGCCGTCACCGCATCGAGAAGCTGCCCATCGTCGACAAGGACGGGTATCTGAAGGGCCTCATCACCATTAAAGATATCGAAAAGAGCATCCAATATCCCAACTCCGCACGCGACAAGAACGGCCGCCTTCTCGTCGGCGCGGCGGTCGGCACCTCCGCCAACACGATGGACCGCATCGCGGCGCTCGTCGAAAAGAAGGTGGACGTCATCGCCGTCGACACGGCGCACGGCCACAGCCAAGGGGTCATCGAAAAGGTCGCCCAGATCAAGCGCGCCTTCCCCAACGTGCCCATCATCGCGGGCAACGTTGCAACGGCAGGGGCGACGAGGGCGCTCATCGAAGCGGGTGCGGATATCGTAAAAGTGGGCATCGGCCCCGGCTCCATCTGTACGACGCGTATCGTCGCGGGCATCGGCGTGCCCCAGTTCACCGCCATCATGGACTGCGCGGAGGAGGCCGATAAGCTCGGCAGGCGCGTCATCGCGGACGGCGGCATCAAGTATTCGGGCGATATCGTAAAAGCCCTTGCGGCGGGCGGCAGCGCGGTCATGATCGGCTCCATGCTTGCAGGCACGCAGGAGAGCCCGGGCGAGATCGAGCTCTATCAGGGCAGAAGCTTCAAGGTCTACCGCGGCATGGGTTCGCTCTCTGCGATGGCGGCGGGCTCGAGCGACCGCTACTTCCAGGAGGGCACCAAGAAGTTCGTGCCCGAGGGCGTCGAGGGCAGAGTTCCTTACCGCGGCACCGTTTCCGAGATCATCTACCAGATGAAGGGCGGCCTGCGCGCCGGCATGGGCTACTGCGGCAAGGCGACCATCGACGATCTTCGCCTTCATTCCGAGTTCGTCCGCATCACCAACGCAGGCCTTCTCGAGAGCCACCCGCACGACATCTCCATCAGCAAGGAAGCCCCCAACTACACCGCAAGATAACAAGAAACGCCCGACCATTCGGGCGTTTTTCAAGGATACGGGGCGGTAGATATGACCGCCTCACCCATTTTAAGGAGTGAATATGCAACACGAAAGAGTTTTGGTCCTCGACTTCGGCGGCCAGTACAACCAGCTCATCGCGCGCCGCGTGAGAGATTTGGGCGTCTACTGCGATCTCAAGCCCTGCTCCATGAGCATCCAGGAGATCAAGGAGTACGCGCCCATCGGCATCATCTTCACGGGCGGGCCCAACAGCGTCTACGACGAGAAGTCGCCCCACATCGACCCCGAAATTTTCAAGCTCGGCATTCCCGTCCTCGGCATCTGCTACGGCTGCCAGCTCATCGCCTATACCCTGGGCGGCAAGGTGGAGCACGCCCCCACGAGCGAGTACGGCAAGCGCTATGTGACGTTTATAAAGGAGAGCCCGCTCTCGGAGAATATCCCCGAGGTGAGCGTCTCGTGGATGAGCCACACCGACTACGTTTCGGAAGTGCCTGAAGGATTTGAGATTCTGGCCGTCACCGACAGCTGCCCCGCCGCCGTGTATGCGAATGAAGAAAAGCGCATCTACGGCGTGCAGTATCACCCCGAAGTCGTCCACTCCGAATACGGCAACGAGATTCTCAAGAACTTCCTCTACAACGTCTGCCGCGCCAAGGGCGATTGGACGATAGGCGGCTTTGTCGAAGAGCAAGTCAAGGTGCTCAAAGAGAAGCTCGCGGGCAAGAAGGTGCTGTGCGCGATGTCGGGCGGCGTCGATTCCGCCGTCGCGGCGACCCTCGTCCACCGTGCGGTGGGGGACAACCTCATCTGCGTGTTCGTCGACCACGGCCTGCTGCGCCTCCATGAAGCCGAGGAAGTCATGTCCGTCTTCCGCGACAAATTGGGCATGAATCTCGTCAAGGCGGATGCGTGCGAGCTGTTCCTCGAAAAGCTTGCAGGCGTTTCCGACCCCGAAACAAAGCGCAAGATCATCGGCGAGGAATTTATCCGCGTCTTCGAGAAGGAAGCCAAGAAGATCGGCGCCGTCGATTTCCTCGTGCAGGGCACCATCTATCCCGACGTCATCGAGAGCGGCAAGGATAAGAGCGCCGTCATCAAGTCGCACCACAACGTGGGCGGGCTCCCGTCCGTCGTCGACTTCAAGGAGATCGTCGAGCCGCTCCGCGACCTCTTCAAGGACGAAGTGCGCCGCGTGGGTACCGAGTTGGGGCTCCCCGATTCCGTCGTCCAGCGCCAGCCCTTCCCCGGCCCGGGGCTCGCCATCCGCATCATGGGCGAAGTGACGCGGGAGAAGCTCGAAACCTTGCGCCTTGCCGACTTCATCTTCCGCGACGAGATCGCAAAGGCAGGCTTGCAGAGGGAGATCTGGCAGTACTTCGCCGTCATCACCAACAGCAAGACGGTGGGCGTGCAGGGCGATTTCAGGACGTATGAGAACGTCATCGCCCTCCGCGCCGTGACGAGCGTGGACGCCATGACGGCAGACTGGGCGCACATTCCCTTCGAGGTGCTGGAGAAAATTTCCCTCCGCATCACGGGCGAGGTGCCGCACGCGAGCCGCGTCGTCTATGATATTACCTCCAAGCCGCCGGCGACGATTGAATGGGAATGAAAGTTTTCGCGAAAATCTTTTCGCAAAGGCGAAAATCTTTCCGCGATTTTTTGAGAAAACACCGCCGCCTTGCGCTTTGCGCTCGGCGGCTCGTTTTCTCTCTTTGCGCGAGATTTAAGGGCTTTCAATTTAGCTCGCGCAAATTCACTCTTTCCCCCGGAAGCGTAAGCATACGCAAATTGGGTCCTGCTGCGCAAAAGCGTGGTTTTGCTTGCAGAGTTCATTTTAGGAACACCTTCCTGTTGAATGTGCGCCGCAGGGTAACCCCGCTCGCGCAAATTCACTCTTTCCCCCGGAAGCGTAAGCATACGCAAATTGGGTCCTGCTGCGCAAAAGCGTGGTTTTGCTCGCGGCAGTTCATTTTGGAAACGCCTGTTCGGTGAACGGGCGTTTTGCGTTTGATTTGGGTTTTACTTGTTGGGTAGGGGCGGCGCGGGGCGCGGACGGTAGTCCGCGCCCCGCGCCGCAAGTTGTTCCTACGCCGAAAATCATTCGCATAATACGCTCGCGCGGCGTTATTTCGAGGCGCATCGAAATAGAGCAGCCATGTTGTTTTGATTTTCATAGAAATAAGCGGCGCTGAAAGGCGGCAGGCGCGTCTGTATTTCTCGTATTTATATGGCGCGTCCGTCTCCATCATATTTATAAAATGGGTATTGACAATGTGAGAAACCTCCCTTATAATAATTAAGGATTATGCCCGCGCGATGCGGGGAACACGTTATTTGATCAAGGAGAATTTTATGAGCAATGTCAGACCGGAAAGCATGGAGCGCATCACGACCGAGGCGCTTGCAGAGGCGTTTATCGCAGAACAGGTAGCAGCCCTCAGGGCGCAGGTGGGGGAGAAGAAGGTGCTTTTAGCCCTCTCGGGCGGGGTAGATTCCTCCGTCGTCGCCGCCCTTCTCATCAAGGCGATCGGCAAGCAGCTCGTGTGTGTGCACGTCAACCACGGCCTTCTTCGAAAGGGCGAGCCCGAGCAGGTCATCGAAGTGTTCCGCCATCAGATGGACGCCAACCTCGTCTATGTGGACGCCGTCGACCGCTTCCTCGATAAGCTCGCGGGCGTTGAAGAGCCCGAGAAAAAGCGCAAGATCATCGGCGCGGAGTTCATCCGCGTGTTTGAGGAAGAGGCGAGAAAGCTCGACGGCATCGAATTCCTCGCGCAGGGCACCATCTATCCCGATATCCTCGAGAGCGGGCCCGTCAAGGCGCACCACAACGTGGGCGGGCTTCCGGAGGACCTTCAGTTTGAGCTTGTCGAGCCATTAAAATTCCTCTTTAAGGATGAGGTGCGCGTCGTCGGCAAGGCGCTGGGGCTTCCCGACGGGATGGTCTACCGCCAGCCCTTCCCCGGCCCAGGCCTCGGCGTTCGCTGCCTTGGCGCCATTACGAGAGACAGGCTGGAGGCGGTCAGAGAGTCGGACGCCATTCTCCGCGAAGAGTTCCAAAAGAACGGGCTCGAGGGCAAGGTGTGGCAGTACTTTACCATCGTGCCCGACTTCAAGTCGGTTGGCGTGAAGGAGGGCAAGCGCTCCTTTGAGTGGTCCGTCATCATCCGCGCCGTCAACACGAAGGACGCCATGACTGCCACGGTGGAGGACGTGCCGTTTGCCCTTTTGCAGCACATCACCGCGCGCATCACGGCGGAGGTGAAGGGCGTCAACCGCGTGTGCTATGACCTCACCCCGAAACCCACGGGGACGATTGAATGGGAATGAAAAAGTTCACGCAAATCTTTTTGCGAAGGCAAAAATCTTTGCCGTGAGGTTGAGGAAAAACACCGCCGCCTTGCGTTTTACGCTCGGCGGCTCGTTTTCTCTCTTTGCGCGAAATTTAGGGGCTTTCAATTTAGCTCGCGCAAATTCACTCTTTCCCCCATAAGCGTAAGCATACGCAAATTGGGTGCGCTGGCGAAGGCGCAGCCTTCTTGCGCCATTATTATAATTCCCGCCCGCCCACCCCAAAAAGAGAGTTCACGAACTTCTTTTGCTGCGCAAAATAAGTTCCGTGAGGGGTGGAGTATCAACATCTCTCTGCTCCCGTCGCCCGCGCACTGCTTTGTTCTCAAAGACAATAAGCCCGAGGTATCGGGCAAATTGGGTCCTGCTGCGCAAAAGCGTGGTTTTGCTTGCAGAATAATTTTAGGGAACGCCTGTTCGGGAGCGCGCAAAAGCGTTGTTTTGCTTGCGGGAGTTTATTTTGATAACGCCTGTCTGTTGAATTGGCTACGGAAAAGCGTGGTGTTGCTCGCGGCAATCATTTCTAAACGCTCGTCGGTTGGCGGGCGTTTTTGCTTGATTTTGGCATCAACGGGTATTCGGGGGCAATATTTGAGTTGTGAAAGAAATGTGAAAATGAACGGAATTTTCACGGGGGTCAAAAAAACGGGGGCAAAATCGGGCGGCGGGGGAGGGGCAAGGCTGCAAAAATCTCCAAAATCGGGGGAGGGCTTCCGCGGCGGGGGACGATTTTTGCGAAAATCGCCGCGAAGGTTGTAAAATTTCCGTAAAACGGGCGGTATTTTTGCGGGCAGCTATTGACATTCGCAAAAACTTCGTATATAATATTTCCTAAATAGGGGAGACATCCCACAATTGCAATATCAGGAGGAGTTTTTTTCATGAGCAGCAACGATTGTCCCGAAAAGAAGCCCCTGACGGAAGAGTACCTTAAGAAGATGGATGCGTACTGGCGCGCGGCAAACTACCTCGCGGCGGCACAGCTCTACATGCTTAAGAACCCGCTCCTCAGGGAACCCTTGACGCGCGATCAGGTGAAGAAGAAGATCGTCGGCCACTGGGGTACCGTGCCCGGGCAGAACTTCATCTATGTCCACCTCAACCGCGTCATCAAGAAGTTTGACCTTGACCTCATCCTTCTCTCCGGCCCCGGCCACGGCGGCAACTTCTTCGTCGCCAATTCCTATCTCGAAGGAACGTACAGCGAAGTTTACCCCAACGTCTCCGAGGACGAAGAGGGCATGACGAGACTTTGCAAACAGTTCTCCTTCCCGGGCGGCATCTCGTCCCACGTCGCGCCCGAGACCCCCGGTTCCATCAACGAGGGCGGTGAGCTCGGCTATTCGCTCGCCCACGCGTTCGGCGCCGTGTTCGACAACCCCGGCCTCATCGCGGCGACCATCGTCGGCGACGGCGAGGCAGAGACCGGCCCCCTCGCAACGGCATGGCACTCCAACAAGTTCTTGAATCCCGTCACGGACGGCGCCGTGCTGCCCATCATGCACCTCAACGGCTTCAAGATCAACAACCCCACCGTGTTCGCGCGTATCTCCAAGGAGGAAGTGCGCAGCTTCTTCCACGGCTGCGGCTGGAAGCCCTACTTCGTCGAGGGCGACGAGCCCATGGCAATGCATAGGAAGATGGCGGAGACGCTCGACAAGTGCATCAAGGAAATCAAAGAGATCCAGCGCAAGGCGCGCGAAGAGGGCGTCGTGGAGCGCCCGTTCTGGCCGATGATCGTCCTCCGCACCCCCAAGGGCTGGACGGGCCCCAAGGTCGTCGACGGCAAGCACATCGAAGGCAGCTACCGTGCGCATCAGGTGCCCATCACGATGGACAAGCCCGAGCACCTCGACCTGCTCAAGGACTGGCTGCTCTCTTACCGCCCCGAGGAACTCTTCACCGAGGACTACAAGCTCAAGCCCGAGCTCAAGGCGCTCGCTCCCACGGGCGACCACCGCATCAGCGCCAACCCGCACACCAACGGCGGCAAGCTCTTAAAGGACCTCCGCCTTCCCGACTTCACCAAGTACGGCGTGGAGATGTCGGCTCCCGGCACCGTCAAGGCGCAGGATATGCTCGTTCTGGGCAGCTATATCCGCGACGTTCTCAAGCTCAATAAGGACAGCCGCAACTTCCGCATCTTCGGGCCGGATGAGACGATGTCCAACCGCATGTATGCGGCATTCGAGGAATCTTCCCGTCCCTTCGAGGCGAAGATCTACGACGAGGCGTGCCCCGAGGACTGCGTGTATGTCGCAGACGACAACGTCGCGCCCGAGGGCCGCATCATGGACGCATATCTTTCCGAGCACATGTGCGAGGGCTGGCTCGAGGGCTATATCCTCACCGGCCGCCACGGCTTCTTCGCGTCCTATGAGTCCTTCATCCGTATCGTCGACTCGATGGTCTCCCAGCACGCAAAGTGGCTGAAGGTCACCAACGAGCTTCCTTGGAGACAGGACATCTCGTCTTTGAACCTTATCTTGACGTCCAACGTCTGGCAGCAGGACCACAACGGCTTCACGCATCAGGACCCCGGCTTCCTCGACCACGTCACCTGCAAGAAGGCAGACGTCATCCGCTGCTATCTGCCGCCGGATACCAACTGCCTGCTCTCCTGCTTCGACCACTGCGTCAAGAGTAAGGGCTATATCAACGTCATCGTGGCAAGCAAGCACCCCACCTATCAGTGGCTGACGATGGACCAGGCGGTCAAGCACTGCACGCAGGGTATCGGCGTATGGCCTTGGGCAAGTAACGATGCGGGCGAAGAGCCCGACCTCGTCATGGCATGCTGCGGCGACACGCCCACCGTCGAGGCGCTCGCTGCAACGACCATCCTGCGCGACTACATGCCCGATCTCAAGATCCGCTTCGTCAACGTCGTCGACCTCATGAAGCTCGACTCGCACGAGAATCATCCTCACGGCCTGCGTGACAGCGCGTTCGACGCCATCTTCACCAAGGATAAGCCCGTCATCTTCGTGTATCACGGCTATCCCAAGCTCATCCACGAGCTCACCTACACCCGCCATAACCGCAACATCAAGGTGTTCGGCTATATGGAGGAGGGCACCATCACCACGGGCTTCGATATGCGCGTTCAGAACCATATCGACCGCTTCCACCTCGTCCGCGAGGCGATGATGTGCCTGCCTCAGCTGGGCAACAAGGGCTCCTTCCTCGTTCAGATGATGAACGACAAGTTGGTCGAGCACAGGAACTACATCGCCGAGTACGGCGAAGACCTGCCCGAGATCCAGAACTGGAAGTGGCACACGCCCGAGGACAACAAGTAATGCTAAAATCGGAAGCGGCTTTCTACACTCCGCCAACCCGATAAAAGTTCAACGGAACGGGATCCGCTCGCGGGTCCCGTTTCCTTTTTGCTTTCAAGCCCGAAAAACGGGGCGAAACAGCGAAAAAAAGGTTCGCAGTAGCGAACTTTTTTGTCCGAAGGGCGTTTAAACGTTTGACAAGGGGAGGGGTGTGTGCTATAATAAATCCGCAAATCAAGAGAAGATAACATTTTTTTAAGACGTTGAGTTCGCATATGCTAACTCAACAAAGGAAGGAGAAACCATGCCTTTGATGCTCGCCCCCTTGGGGCAGGAAATGAAGATCGTAAAGGTTCTTTCCGACGAAAAGACCAAAAAGCACCTTGCCGACATCGGCATGATGGAGGGGGGCAACGTTACCGTGTTCTCCTCGAACGGGGGGAGCCTCGTGTGCATCGTCAAGGACGGCAAACTTGCCATCGACCGCGATCTTGCGTCACACATTCTTGTGGCGTAACGATAGAGAGAAGTGATCGTATTACGGAGGTAGAAAAAACTAAGATGAATAAGTTTCTCAGCGAATTTTCCATCGGCGAGACGGGCAGGGTGACCGCCGTCTCGGGCGAAGGGAAAACTAGGAGAAGGCTCTTCGACATGGGCGTGACGCCCGGTGCGGAGATCCTGCTCCGCAAGAAGGCGCCGCTCGGAGACCCGCTTGAGGTCACCATCCGCGGCTACGAACTCACCCTTCGCAAGACGGAGGCGGCTTGCGTGATGATGGAGGTGACGAAGTGAAGAAGTTTGCTTTGGCGGGCAACCCCAACTGCGGTAAGACGACGCTCTTCAACCTCCTCACCGGTTCCACGGCGTACGTCGGCAACTGGCCGGGCGTCACGGTGGATAAGAGAGAGGGCACCTACAAGCGCGGCTCCGAGCCTGTCGACATCGTCGACCTGCCCGGTATCTATTCGCTCTCGCCCTATACGCCCGAAGAAGTCATCTCGCGTAACTTTATCTTGGACGAGCGCCCCGACTGCGTCATCAACATCGTCGATGCGACCAATTTGGAGCGCAACCTCTATCTCACGACCCAGCTCATGGAGATCGATGTACCCATGGTCATCGCCCTCAACATGATGGACGCCGTGGAGAAGTCCGGCGACAAGATCGACGCCGACGCGCTCGAGCGCAAGATCGGCATCCCCGTCGTCACCATCTCGGCACTCAAGGGCACGGGCATCAAGGAGCTCATGGACAGGGCCATCAAGGCGTCCAAGCAGCCCAGAAAGGGGATCACCGTCCTAAAGGACAGCCCCGTCGCGCACCTCATCGGCGACGTCTCCATTGCCCTCGAAGGGCAGGGCGTCGAAGCGCCCCTCTTCCATGCGGTCAAGCTCTCCGAGCTCGATGAGCTCGAAGTCAAAGCGCACCCCGCACTCGTTCCCACGGTGGAAGCCTTTAAGGCGACCTTCAAGGACGACGTGTTCGGCGACGACCTCGAAGCCGTCGTGGCGGATGCGCGCTATAAGTACATCTCAGCGAATTTCTCGTCCGTCCTCACCAAAAAGGATCAAAAGACCAAACTCACCCGCTCCGACAAGGCGGATAAGGTGCTCACCCACCGCATTTGGGGTATTCCCATCTTCATCGTCATTCTCTTTGCGGTGTTCCACCTCACGTTCTCGGAGAACTTCCTTTACTTGAACGGCTTCGGCGAAGGCTGGATGCCCTCCCTCGAGGACCTCGGGTATGATCCCGACGCCTTCGGCACGAGAGTGCTCGCCTGCTTCTACGACGGCACCGTGTTCTCCCCGGGATGTATCCTGAATAATTTGTGGAATGAGATCATCGTGGGTGAGATCCTCGGGCTCATCTCGGGCGCGGTGGAGAATATCCCCGTCGCTTGGGTCGCAGGGTTCATCAACAACGGTATCATCGAAGGTATCGGCGCAGTCCTTTCCTTCCTCCCTTGGATCCTCGTCCTCTTCCTGTTCTTCTCCATTTTGGAGGACTCGGGCTACATGGCGCGTGTCGCGTTCATTCTCGACAGGATCTTCCGCAGATTCGGCCTCTCGGGCAGAGCGTTCATGCCCATGATCATGGGCTTCGGCTGCTCCATCCCCGCAACCATCAACACGAGAACGCTTGCCGACGACAACGAGAGGACGGCGACCATCCGCGTCATTCCCTTCTTCTCGTGCGGCGCGAAGCTGCCCATCTTAACGGGCGTCGCGGGTGCCATCGTCGCGCAGTTCGGCATCGGCAATGCCGACCTCATCACCTACGGCATGTACCTTTTAGGTATTATCACCGCCATCGTGTGCGTCATCCTCATGCGCTCGACGACCATGCGCGGCGATGTACCTCCCTTCATCATGGAGCTGCCTGCATACCATGCGCCTCGGTTCTCTTCCCTCATGATCCACCTGTGGGATAAGACCAAGCACTTCGTGAAGAAGGCGTTCACCATCATCCTCGCTTCCACCATCATCATCTGGGTGCTCTCGCACTTCTCGGCAGATCTCCGCTTCCTTGCGGACGAGGAGATCGATGAGAGTATCCTTGCAAACTTCGGCAAAGTGGTGCAGCCCATCCTCACTCCCGTTGGCTTCGGCGCGCAGCTGGGCGACGCGGGCTGGGTGTTCGCAGTCGCTGCCGTCACAGGCCTCATCGCAAAGGAGAACGTCATCTCCACCTTCGCAACGCTGGCTGCCTGCATTTCGGGCGCGGCACTTGCCGAGGACGAGACGGGCGTCACCTATGTGCAGGCCATGATCGACGCAACGGGCATCGGCATCCCCGGGCTCATCGCGTTCATCGCCTTCAACATGACCACCATCCCCTGCTTCGCCGCAACGGCGACGGCGAGAGCCGAGCTCCCCAAGGGCAAGTTCGGGAGCACGCTCGTCTTCTGGCTGGCGACCTCGTACGTCGTCTCCATGGCGGTGTACCTCATCGGTACTTGGTGGTGGACGGTGTTCATCTTTGCGGCAGCCGCGGCGATCGTCATCCTCTCCATCGTGCTCTACAACAAGAAGCACCCCGTGGGGGAGGCGCCCCGTAAGGGCAAGGCGAAGAAGGTGAATGCATGACCTGGTATGAGATCCTCGTCATCGTGCTCGCGGCGGCGTTCGTCATCGGCGTGTTCGCATGGCGCATCATCCGCAGGAAGCAGGGCAAGGGCGGCTGTGACTGCGGCTGCTCGGACTGCTCTAACTGTTCCGCCTGCGCCTCGGCACACAAGAAGAAGAGCGAGGAGAAAAAATAGTTCATCCATCCTGTTATCTTCATAGATCTTGGAAAGGGGAGAGGCATTGTGCCTCTCTTCTTTCCGCCCTCTTAATATACAATTATTCATCAAAATATGCACGAAAAGCGGGAGTTTTCCCGTAAAAGTGGTTATAAGCTCACTTTCGCTTGACAAAAATTGCATTTCTTGGTACGATAAAAGGGAACGTTACGAGATTTTGTTTTCAGGAGGAAACGCGCATGATCATCTACAACGATAAGTCAAACCTTTTGGAGGATACCGTCTACAAGTATCAGCTGCAGGACGTCGCCGAGCCCAACCTCTATCGCGAGCTCTTCGACTACGAGTCCATTCCCAAGATCGCCTTCAACCACCGCCATGTTCCCATGAACATGCCCGACGAGATCTGGATGACGGACACCACCTTCCGCGACGGGCAGCAGTCCACCTCGCCCTTCACGGTCAAGCAGATCGTCGATCTTTATAAGCTCATGGCGCGCCTCGGCGGCCCCAAGGGGCTTGTCAGGCAGTCGGAGTTCTTCCTCTATTCCAAGAAGGACAAGGAGGCTCTCCGCGCCTGCCAGGATACGGGGCTCAAGTTCCCCGAGATCACGACGTGGATCCGCGCCGACGAGCGCGACTTCGAGCTCGTCAAACAGGCAGACGTCAAGGAGACGGGCATCCTCGTCAGTTGCTCGGACTATCACATCTTCAAGAAGATGCACCTGACGCGCAAACAGGCGCTCGATAAGTATCTCGGCATCGTCAAGAGCGCGCTTTCCTACGGCATCCGCCCGCGCTGCCACTTCGAGGACATCACGCGGGCAGATTTCTACGACTTCGTCATTCCGTTTGCGTCCGAGC
>CALWCH010000016.1 GCA_944376335.1 uncultured Clostridia bacterium | reverse complement strand
GAGACTGCCTCGATGATGTCCATATCGATGATCTCGTTGCGGTGGATGCCGACGACGCGGTTGCCGATGCCGTCCTTCAGAAGGCGGACGGCCTTGTTGCCGAACTGCGCCGCGAGCATGCGGTCTGCCATCGAGGGCGAACCGCCGCGCTGGATATGGCCGATGTTGGTGGCGCGCACGGAGTAGGTGGTGTTCTCCTGCAGCTGCTTGGCAAATTCGTCCGCGCTGATGGCGCCCTCCGCGACGACGATGATGTTGGAGTGCTTGCCGTTGGCGCGCGAACGGTTGATGCGCATGACGATGTCGTCCATATCATAGGCGATCTCGGGAACGATGATGATCTCGGCGCCCGAGGTGATGCCCGCATACAGGGCGATGTCGCCGCAGTGGCGGCCCATGACCTCGACGACGGAGATGCGCTCGTGCGAGTTCATCGTGTCGCGCAGCTTGTTGATGACCTCGAGGCAGGTATTCACCGCCGTATCGAAGCCGAGGGTATAGTCGGTATATTCGAGGTCGTTGTCGATGGTGCCGGGAATGCCGATGGTCGGGATGCCGAAGTTCTCGGTGAGCGCCTTCGCCCCGCGGAAGGAACCGTCGCCGCCGATGACGACGAGCCCCTCGATGCCGTGCCGCTCGAGCGTCTTCACGGCCTTCTTCTGGCCGTCCTGGGTGAGCATCTCCAAACATCTCGCCGTGCGCAGCTTGGTGCCGCCGCGCTGAACGATATCCGAAACGCTCCGCATCTCCATGGGCATCATGGTGTCCTCGATGAGCCCCGCATAGCCGCGCTCAATGCCATAGACCTCCATGCCGAAATAGATGGCCGTGCGCACGACGGCGCGGATGGCCGCGTTCATGCCGGGTGCGTCGCCGCCGCTCGTCAAAAGTCCGATCCTCTTCATCTTACGATCCTCCGTATGGTATTCACTCTTTCCCCAACCGTATTATAGCATTTCCGCAGCGAAAAGAAAAGAATTTTCAAGCGCTTTTCGCGCCCGTGAGCAATTTTTTACAACCTTATTACACGAGTTTGATGCACGCCTCAGGCAAAAACGTCCTCAGCTCCGCCATGAGCGCCCGCGTGAGGCGCACGGGGTACTCATACCGCCGTCCGCCGTGCAGCACCTTGCAGGGCACTTCGCCCTGATAGTCCTCAAGCGTATCCAAAAGCTCTTCAAAGTCCTCTTCGGGGAGCTGCCGCCCGTCCAGCCACAGCACCTTCTCCTCGGAGGCCGCCCGCTCCTTGGGCGTCTCCTTGGGCTTTTCCTCGGGAGGCGTAAATTCCTCGATCTTATCCGCAATGATGACGGGCGCCTTGTCGGGCGAGATGTCTAATTTCCCCGTCACGCGGACGACGGCGTCCGCCTTCAGGAAATGCCGTGCGCGCTCATAGATGCGCGGGAAGGCAACGCAGTCGATGGAGCCATACAGATCTTCTACGGTGACGAACGCCATCGTCGCGCCCGCGCGCGTGTTGATCTTCTTGACGCCCGCAATGAGCCCCCCGAAGCCTACTTGCATGCCGCTCTCCACCTGCGAATAGGTGCGCTCCCCCGTCTCCTCGTCCTCCTCGTAGTCGGAAAGCAGCCCGCAGTTGAAGTTGGCGTCCGAAAAATACTTTGCGAACGGCTCAAACGGGTGCCCCGAGACATACACGCCGAGGACGGACTTCTCCTTGGAGAGAAGATCTTCCGACGGCCATTCGGGGAGATCGGGATAGTGCGCCTCGGGGGTCTCCTCCTTGATGATCGTGCCGAAGAGGGAGAGCTGCGCCCCGCTCTTCTGTTTATCCATGCCCGAAATGCGGTGCATGAGGTCCTCATAGACGGCGGCATACTGCGAGCGGTGATAGCCGAAGCTGTCGAACGCGCCGCCTAAAATGAGGCTCTCCACCATGCGCTTGTTGACGTACTTCGTGCAGCGCATCAAGAAGTCCGGGAAGTCCTTAAAGGGCCCGTTCTCCTCGCGCTCTCTGATGACCTCCTCCATCGCCCCGATGCCCACGCCGCGCAGCGCGCACAATCCGAAGCGCAGGCCGTCTCCCTGCACCGAGAAGAACGCCTTGGAGCGGTTGACGTCGGGCGGGTACACCGCGATGTGCTTCTCCTTCATGTAGACGACGTACTTGGCAATTTCCTCGATCTTGTCGATGCGGTTATTTAAAACGCCCGCCAGGAACTCTTTGGGGTAGTACGCCTTCAGATACGCCGTCTGATAGGTGACGACGGCATACGCCGCCGCGTGCGACTTGTTGAAGGCGTAGGAGGCAAAGCTCTCCATCTTGGCAAAGAGCTCGGCGCTCACCTCGGGCGGAATGCCTTTCGAGATGCACCCCGTGATGTTGCCGCCCTTGTCGATGTCGCCGTAGATGAACTTGTCCTTCTGCGCCATGAGTTCGGAGCGGTGCTTCTTTGCCATCGCGCGGCGCACGAGGTCTGCCTGCCCCAGCGAGTAGCCCGCCAAATTCTGGAAGATCTGCATGACCTGCTCCTGGTAGATGATGACGCCGAACGTCTTTTCCAAGATGGGTTTGAGCATGGGCGTCAGGTAGCTGATATGCTCGGGGTCCGCCCTGTTCTGAAGGTACTCGGGAATAAAGTCCATCGGCCCCGGGCGATAGAGCGAGATGCCCGCGATGAGATCTTCCAAACAGTTGGGCTGCAGCTGCTTCATGAACTTCTTCATGCCGCCCTGCTCGAGCTGGAACACGGCGTCCGTATCCCCCTCTGAGATGAGCTCATACGCCTTAGGATCGTCGCACGCCTGGTTGAATTCCACCGTTTCGCCCGTATCCTCTTTGATGTAGTCAAGCGTCTTTTTGATATCGGTGAGCGTCGTGAGCGCCAGAAAGTCCATCTTGAGCATGCCGATGGACTCCACTTCCTTCATGTCGAATTGGGTGGTGATGTCCTCGCCGTTGCGCGAGAGAGGCACGTTGTCGGCAATTTTCTTGCGGCAGATGACGACGCCCGCCGCATGCATGCCCGTCTGGCGGGGCATGCCTTCAAGCTTTAACCCCATGTCGATGACGCGCTTGAGCGTCGCGTCGCTCTCATAGAGGTCGATAAATTCCTGATTGCGCTTGCTCTCCTGGTCGGCGAGCTTCTTCACCGCCTCGTCGTGCTTGTCCTGGTCCCCCTCCGTCTCGATGACCGCCTTCCTGCACTTCTCAAGATTGAGCCCGAGAAGTTCGCGGATGGTGGACTTGCCGTCCATGAGCTTGGTGACGCGGTCGGTCTCGGCGTAGGGAACGCGCATAACGCGCCCCACGTCCTTGATGACGGCGCGCGAGGCGAGCGTACCGAAGGTGACGATCTGCGCGACATTCTCGGGGTGATAGCGCTCTCTCACATAGGCGATGGTCTCCTCGCGGCGTGCGGTGCAGAAGTCGACGTCGAAGTCGGGCATCGACACGCGGTCGGGGTTCAAAAAACGCTCAAAGAGCAGGTCATATCTGAGCGGGTCGACGCTCGTGATGCCGATGGCATAAGCGACGATGCTGCCGACGCCCGAACCGCGCCCGGGGCCGACGGGAATGTCGTGCAGGCGCGACCAGTTGATGTAGTCCCACACGATGAGGAAGTAGTCGGCAAAGCCCATTTTGATGATGATGGAGAGCTCATATTCGGCGCGCTGCTTGATCTCGTCCGTGATGACGGAATACCGCTTGGGGAGCCCCTCCCAGGTGAGGCGGGTGAGGTACTCGGGCGAGGGCGTGCCGTCGTCCGCCGTGTAGAGCGGAATGAGCGACTTATCGTAGACGGGGTTGCCGTCCGGCTTCAAATTGAAGGGCGTGTCCGTATCCGAGACCTTATTGGCGATGACGCGCGTATTTGCAATGGCCTCGGGCAGATCGGGGAAGAGCGCCGCCATCTCGTCGCCCGACTTCATATAGAACTCGTGCGTCTCCATGCGCATGCGGTCGGGGTCGTCCAGCGTCTTTTTCATCTGGATGCACATCAGGGTATCCTGCATCTCCCAATCTTCCTTGTGGAGATAGTGCACGTCGTTGGTGGCGACGAGCGGGATGCCCGTCTCGCGGGAGATGCGCACGATGAGCGGCAAGATCTGCTTCTGCTCGGGAATGCCGTGGTCCTGAATTTCGAGGTAGAAGTCCTCGCCGTAAATTTCCCGCATCTCAAGCGCAAACGCCTTCGCCCCCTCGTAATCGCCCTTCATTAAAAGGCGCGGGAGCCTCCCCGCAAGGCACGCCGAGAGGCAGATGACCCCCTCCGCGTGGTCTTTGAGTACATTATAATCGATGCGCGGGCGGTAGTAGAAGCCGTCCACGAAGGCGAGCGAATCCATCTGCACGAGGTTGATATACCCCGCCTTGTTCTTGGCCAAGAGAATGAGGTGGTCGGCGTGCTGGTCCTTCTTGACGCGGTAGTCGTCCGTCACATAAAATTCGCACCCGATGATATACTTGATGCCCTTCTTCTTGCACGCCTCTGCAAAGCGCAGGGAGGTGTACATATTGCCGTGGTCGGTGACGGCGACCGCGTCGATGCCGTTCTTGACGCAGTGGTCGATGAGCTCCTTCACCTTCACCGCCCCGTCGAGAAGGCTGTATTCGGTATGCAGATGCAGATGAACGAAATCGGTCATGCTTGTTCCTCCATGCTTTTGTAAAGTTCCATGAGTTTGCGGAAGCGGTGATTTAAGCAGCTTTTAGATACATTCAGCCGCGCCGCAAGCTCGGTGAGTGATTCCGTGGGATGCTCCACGCGGCACTTCGCCGCCTCTTTGAGCTGCTCAGGCAGGCTCTCAAACACGCCCTTTTCGTAGAGCTCCTTGAACGCCCTGAGCTGCGTAACGCTTGCAATGGCGGTGCGGTCGGTGTTGCGCGCATAGCAGTTGGAGACGCGGTTGAAGTTGTTGCGCTCCTGCCGCTCGGCGGCAAGCTCGTTGAGCTTTTTTAACGCCCCCTGCGCCCCGACGGCGGAGCAGAAGTCGGAGAGCATATCCCCGCTCTTCAAATACACGACGGTGCGCTCCCCCCGTTTCGTCGTCTTGCCTAAAAGGTCAAACTGCAAGAGAAGCTCTGTAAACGCCTCGGCGTCTTTCGCCCGCGGAAAGACAAATTCGAGGTGATAGCCCGTCCGCGTGCCCCCCTGCGGCACGGTACAGCTCCCGCCGCCCAAAAAGGCAGCTTTTAACGCCGAGAGCGCGCAGCACTCCCGCTCCATAGCGCGGGGAAACGCGGTGCCGTCCAAGAGCCCCGTCTCTTCCGCAATGCGCGCCGCCGTCTCCCCTTCCAGAGAGAAGGTGAGCCTGTCCCGTTCGCGCTTGGGGTCAAAGACGGCCTCCTTGACCTCAAACCGCACATCAAAGACGCTCTCCGCAAGCGCCAAAAAGAGCGCCGAGAGCCGCTCGTTCTCGCTCACGAACTCAATGCGCCCCTCTCTATAGCTGCCCGACGTCGCCAGAAGTGCCGAGAGCGCCGCCCTCTTGCAGCAGCTGTTTTGGGGGGGAGCATACAGCTCCCGTTTGACTTCGGATGTAAAATTCGCCATTTTAGTGTGTCCGTTTGTATTCCGTCAAGCGGAAGCGCGGCACCCTTCCGTCGATGTTGTCGATCTGCGAGAGGGGCACCCCCACCCGCCTGATCTGTTCCTCTGCGAGCGCTATATCCCCGATGCGCCCCGGGGCGTGCGCGTCCGAATTGACGACGAACTTCACCCCCGTCGCGGCGGCGTCCGCAAGTTCCTCGTCGGTAAAATGCGTCTTCTTGCCGCTGATCTCAAGATAGGTGCCGTAGTCTCTGCAGCACTTGGCGACTTCCTTCACGTCGGCAAAGCAATGATAGTTGAGGTGCGTCAGAATGTCGATGGGGTTATTCTTGACAGCGAGCACAAACGCCCGCGTCGTCTCCCGCACCATGCGCTCCGACGGCTTGATGCCCGCGCGGTAGCGGAAGGCCTCCCAGCCGCCCTCCCAGAAGGAGGAAAAGTCCTTGTACTTGACGACTGGGTGAAAGCCGACGAGATAGACGTCGAAGTCGTCATAGTCCGCCTCGGTGAGCTCACACGCCCCGTCGAGGCTCAGGATGTTCTCCTCGATGCCGCGCAGCACGGGAAGGCCCGTCTGCCGCCCCGCCTCGTCGATGTCCGAAAAATACTGCTCCTTCTCCCGCCGCCTGACGCCGAACACGACGTGCGAAAAGCCGTGGTCGGTGATGGCAATGCCCCTGAGTCCCCGCTCCTTGGCGGCAAGCGCGTTCTCGAGGGCGGTCGATTTGCCGTCCGAATATTTGGTGTGGGTATGATAGTCAAATGTCAGCCGCATAACTCCTTCTCGCGCTCCCTCGTATGGCGTTCAGGGGAGCCGCTGTATCTCTTCTCTGAGCAAAATGCCCGTCCGTTCCAAGACGATTTTCTGAATATGGGCGATGAGCGCCGAGACGTCGCCGCTCGTTCCCCCTTCGTTAATGATAAAGTTTGCGTGCAGTTCGCTCACCCTCGCCCCGCCGATGCGCGTACCCTTGAGCCCGCACCCGTCGATGAGCGCCCCCGCACTTCTCCCTTCGGGGTTGACGAACACGCACCCCATGCTCCTTCCCTTGGGGAGAGAGGCGCGCTTTCGTCGGAAATAACACCTTCTCCGCGCAATTTCCTCGGGAAAGCTGTATTTTAAGTTGAGCGTCACGCAGGTAACGGCGAGCTTTTCCCGCAAAAAGATGCTGTCCTTCTCCGAAAAGCGGCACTCCGCGTTCGTCAGCACGAACGTCCGCCCCGCCTCGGCGCAGGCAACGCTTTCAATAAGGTCGCCCAAATGCCCCTCTCTCACGCCCGCATTCATGGCGGCTGCACCCCCCGCGGTCATGGGGATGCCCGTCAAAAATTCCGCCCCCGCAAGCGTCCGCGCTTCCAGCTCTTTCAAGAGCCTGCCGCCCGTCACGCCCGCACCGACGCGCACCGTCCGCCCCTCCGCACACAATTGCTGCATGCGGCAAAAGCGGACCACAACGCCGTCGAAGAGGCCCTCTTTCGGCAGTACATTGGCGCCCGCCCCCAAAAGGCAGTACGGGATGTGCTCCCGCCTCAAAAAGTCCAATAAGAGCGCCAGCTCCTCCCCGTTTCTCGGAGCCGCCCACGCGGAGGCAGTCCCCCCGCAGCCGATGACGGTATGCCGTGCAAAGTCAAAATATTCCGCGGCTTCCAGCTTCGGAAAGTGCGCCTTAAGCCGTGCATGGAGCGTCAATTCGTTCTCCCCCTATTCTACCACATTTCGCGTCCAAACTCAAATACTTTTCAGAAATTTTCCGATATCTTCCCCCGCGCGTGATAAGCGGGCAATCTCCCCGAGCGCCGCTTCGGAGGAAAACACGCTCACCGTGTACTCCGCTTTTTTCTCGGGCGGGAACATGCCGATTTCGGAAAGCCGCCCCTGCGTTTCGGGCGAAAGGAGCGCATAAGCGAACGCCTCCGCTTCCTCCCGCTTTTCCGCGGAGAGAATGCCCACATATTGAAATAGGTCGTTGTATTTTAACAGCGGGCGCATCTCGACTTGTACGCCCCGCGCCGAAAAGCGGCATATATCCCGCTGCGTGCCCAAGAGATAGCGGTACTTCCCGCTCAAAAAGCCCGTATAAGCCGCAAGGCTCTCCGCTTCCTCGCCCCGTATCCCTTCGAGCCCCGCCGCCACGCAAGAAAGGTTCTCCCCGCCCACGGACACGGCCGTCCTCCCCTCTCCCGCAAAATCGGAGAGGACAAAGAGATAGTACCCGCCCATGCACCAGGGAACTGCGAGCACGTCTCCCCCCATTTCCCCACCCGAGACCGCCCCTTCCGCCATCTCCCCCGAGAGCGGCAAAAGTTTTTCGGTAAACTCCGAGAGCCCGACGCCGAAGGAGAGCACATCGGGCGCTTCCCCCTCCTCAAAGGCCGCCCGCGCCCCCTCGAGGGTATAGCTCGTAACGAGGTAGTGCGCCTCCCCCTGCATCGTACGGGCGACGCTCTTCAAAAAGGAAGTGCGCGAGCCCTTCCCACCCTCAAAGGTATCCACATTCCACACCCGAACGACGGTGCGCGCCTCCGCCTCGCCCTCACCTTGGGGGAGAAGCACCACGGCAACAGCCAACAAAACGATCCCCCACGCCACCCCGCGCCGCATAATACGCCAAACGTTCATCTCCCCATTATATGCACGAGCGCACCCCGCAAACACAAAAAAACAGGCCTCCCCGAAGGGAAGCCCCGCCGATGCTCGGCTCTATTTTTAAGCGTTGCCGCTGTGACTTCAGTTTGTGCCGCTATCCAAAAACAATACACGCAGAACGGCACGCCCCCGCCCGAACGAAAAAGAGCCCCCCGCGGGGGCCCGAAACTTTTTTATCTTCTCTTTTGAAAGCTGTCGCAGCAAGTGCAGTGCTCCATGTCGCAGGTATTGCCGACGTGGATGGTCTCGAGCTGGCAGTGGCAGCCGTCCACATTGAACTTACACTCCGAAACGCCGCACGAGACGCCGCAGTTGATCATATTGCGATCCATATTCCACCTCCTTACCCGCTTAATATGCGCAAAAACAAGAAAAATTATCAAAAACCCCGTTGACAAAGCCCCCACTCTTTGATACAATATTTCAAAAGGAGAACTACGATGAAAGTCATTTTGAAACAAGATGTAAAGGGCACCGGCAAGAAGGGCGACCTTGTGGAAGTATCCGACGGCTACGCACGCAACTTTCTTCTAAAGAAAGGGCTCGCCGAAATCGCAACGGCGAGCGGCATCAACGAGATCACCCAGCGCCGCGTCGCCGAGGAATATCACCGCGCCGAGTATATCAAGGCGCAGAAGGAGCTTGCCTCCAAGCTCCAAGGCCAAGAGGTCACCGTCGCCATCAAGGCGGGCGAAAACGGCAGGGTGTTCGGCTCCGTGACGACCGCGCACATCGCCTCCGCCCTCTCCGCAGCGGGCTACGACATCGACAAAAAGAAGATTTCCTTAAAGGAAAACATCAAAAACGTCGGCGATTTCGAGGCGGAAGTGCGCCTCATGGAGGGCGTCATCTCGAAGATCAAAGTCAAAGTCGTCGCGGAATAAGCCCGCACGAGCCCCACCAGCACGCTCAAGCGGCGGAGAACTTCTCCGCCGTTTTTTGCTGTCCGCCCAAAGTGGGACAGCACATCTCAAATAAAAATTTAGGGCGCTCCCAAGCTCGGGAACGCCCTTTTTCATTCCTATGTCAGACATAGTACTATGCAAAACGCCGAAAAATGCGTTTTATTCAAGTACTATCTTGAAATTTAGGGAAGCTGGATCTCGTAGAGCTCCTTAGGCGGGAGTTTGTTGGTGGAATCTTGCACGAACTTCTGCACCGCCTGCGCGCCCTTCTCCACGGGGATATTCACGCCCGCGCCCGCGACGCAGCCGCCGAAGCACCCCATGCCCTCGATGAGGCACCCGTTCTTTTTACCGGCCTTTGCAAGCATCAAAATTTTCTTGCACTCCACGAGCCCTTCCGCATGCTCGATCTTGACCTCGACGCCGGGGTAATACTCGCGCACGCACTGCTCGATGGCGGAGGCAACGCCGCCCGCAACGCCGTATCCCCTGCCCGCGCCCGAAGCGTCGTGGATGGGGTCTTCCTTGGTGTAGGTATTGAAGTCGATGCCCGCAGCCTCGAAGATGGCGGCAAGTTCCTCGAACGTAATGACGAAGTCGACGTCCGAGCGCACCGTCCTTCTCATCGCCTCGAGCTTCTTCGCAGCACAGGGCCCGACGAAGACGACGCGCGCATCGGGCATCCTCTGCTTGACGGAACGCGCCGTTGCCACCATGGGCGTGAGGGCACTCGAGACCTTGTCCACCATGTCGGGGAACTGCGTCTTGGCGAGCATGCTCCACGCGGGGCAGCAGGAGGTGAGAAGGAAGGGAAGTTTGCCCGTCACGACCTCCGTCGCGTAGTGGTGCGCCTCGGTGGAAGCGCCCACGTCCGCACCGTGCGCCACTTCAAAGACTTCCTTAAAGCCGACGTCCTTGAGGGCGGCCTTGATGCGCCAAAGCGTCGCCTTGGGGCCGAACTGCCCGACGATGGCGGGCGCAACGATCGCGACGACGTTGTCCCCCCTCTTGACGGCACGGCCGAGCTGGAAGATCTGCGACTTGTCGGCAATGGCGCCGAACGGGCAGCTCACCATGCACTGGCCGCAGCCCACGCACTTCTTGGGGTCGATGGATGCCCTCCCCAGCTCATCGCTCGAGATGGCCTTCACGCCGCACGCATCCGCGCACGGGCGCACCTTGTGGGCGATGGCGTCGTACGGGCAGGCAGCCTTGCACTTGCCGCACTTGATGCACTTCTCCCTGTCGATGACCGTCCTCCCGTCCTTTCCGATGGAGATAGCCCCCTTGGGGCAGACGGACATGCACGCGCGCGAGACGCACGCGCGGCACTGATTGCTCACTTCATAGACGTTGTCCTCGCACCTGTCGCACGCCGAGGGAATGACCTGCATGAGCGGGGGTTCATAATATTTATCGGAGATATTGCTCGCATCGAGGCCCGCCGTGATGTGCACGGGTCTGTCCTGCGGGCGGAGCGACATCCCGAGGGCGAGGCGCACGCGTTCGGAAGCGATGGCGCGCTCGCGGTAGATGCTCTCGCGGTACTGCGGCACCTCCGTCGGGGAAATGATATATGGGATCGCCTCGATGGCGCTGTTGACGTCCTCGTCCTCGACATTGTACGCAACTTTTACAACTTCGACGAAGATCTTTCTCCTCAGTTTCGTGACCGAAGTATTGATACCTCTCATAGAACTCTCCTTTTTTCAACGGAAGTTGGGGCAGAGGATATCCCCTGCCCCGCCGTTTGCAATTGTTTGTTACTTTCTGCCGTAATAAGCGTTGAGATACATCTGCTTGATCTCGCTCATGAGCGGGTATCTCGGGTTAGCGCCCGTGCACTGATCGTCGAACGCATCCTCGGTCATCGCGTCGAGGCGGTCGAGGAACTGCTCCTCGGTGACCTTGCCCTGAAGCGCTTCCTGAATGGTCTTGGGCTGACCGACGGCATCCTGCAGCGCATGCAGCTTTGCGATGAGCGCTTCGACGAGCTCGTCGTCGTTTGCGCCCGTGCAGCCGACATAGCGTGCAACGTCCGCATAGCGTGCCTTGCACTGAGGATAAGCGTACTGCGGGAAGGTGCCCATCTTGGCGGGAGCATCCGAGCTGTTGAAGCGGATGACCTCTTCGAGCATGAGCGAGTTCGCCATGCCGTGAGGGATGTGCCAGTAGGAGCCCAGCTTGTGCGCCATGGAGTGGCAGACGCCGAGGAAGGCATTCGCAAACGCCATACCTGCCATGCAGGAGGCATTTGCCATCTTCTCACGCGCCTCTGCATCGTGTGCGCCGAGCGAGTATGCGCGGGGCAGATACTCGAAGATGAGGCGGGCGGCTTCCTTTGCGATGCCGTTCGTGAAGTCGGTCGCCATGACGGAGGCGATCGCCTCGAGCGCGTGGCTCATCGCGTCGATACCCGAGCAGGACGTAAGCCCCTTGGGGATGTTCATCATGAGGTCTGCATCGATGATCGCCATATCGGGCATGAGCTCGTAGTCGGCAAGGGGATACTTGGTGCCCGTCTGCTCGTCGGTGATGACGGCGAAGGGCGTCACTTCGGAGCCCGTACCAGCCGTCGTGGGGATGGCGACGAAGAGCGCCTTGTCGCCCATGTGCGGGAAGGTGTAGACCCTCTTGCGGATATCGATGAAGCGCATCGCCATGCCCTGGAAGTCGACTTCGGGGTGCTCATACATGACCCACATGATCTTCGCAGCGTCCATGGGCGAGCCGCCGCCGACCGCGATGATGACGTCGGGCTGGAAGTCGCGCATCTGCTTGAGGCCCTCGTTTGCGCAGGCAAGCGTGGGATCGGGCGTCACGTTGAAGAAGGTGGAGTGGGAGATGCCCATCTCGTCGAGGATGCTCGTGATCTTCTTGGTGAAGCCGCTCTGATAGAGGAATCCGTCGGTGACGATGAACGCCTTCTTCTTGTTGTACACCTGATGTCCGAGTTCCTTAAGGGCAACTCCGAGGCATCCGCGCTTGAAATAGACCTTTTCGGGAGCTCTGAACCACAGCATATTTTCCTTCCTTTCCGCAACGGTTTTGTAATTGATGAGGTGCTTGACGCCGACGTTCTCCGAGACGGAGTTGCCGCCCCACGAGCCGCAGCCGAGGGTGAGCGAAGGCGTCATCTTGAAGTTGTAAAGATCGCCGATACCGCCGTGCGAAGAAGGCGTGTTGATGACGATACGGCAGGTCTTCATGACGGAGCGGAAGCGCTCGATCTTGTCTGCACCCGTCTCGACGTTGATATACAGCGAGGAGGTGTGGCCGAGGCCGCCGTCCTTGATGAGGCGGTCTGCCTTCGAAACGGCATCCTCGAAGTCCTCCGCCTTATACATTGCAAGCACGGGCGAGAGCTTCTCGTGTGCGAACTCTTCGGAGATATCAACGGACTCGACCTCGCCGACGAGCACCTTGCTGCCCTCGGGCGCGGTGAAGCCCGAAAGCTCTGCGATCTTGCAGGCGCTCTGGCCGACGATCTTGGCGTTGAGCGCGCCGTTGATGATGATGGTCTTTCTCACCTTATCCGTCTCTTCGGGGGTGAGGAAGTACGCGCCGCGCAGCGCCATCTCCTGCTTGAAGGCATCGTAGACGTCCTTCAAGACGATGACGGACTGCTCGGATGCGCAGATCATGCCGTTATCAAACGTCTTGGAGTGAAGGATGGAGGACGCCGCAAGCTTGATATCTGCAGAGGAATCGATGACGGCGGGCGTGTTGCCTGCGCCGACGCCGACTGCGGGCTTGCCGGAGGAATATGCAGCTTTCACCATGCCGGGGCCGCCCGTCGCAAGGATGAGGTCTGCCTCTCTCATGATCATGCCCGAAAGCGGCACGGTGGGCTGATCGATCCAGCCGATGATGTCCTCGGGAGCGCCCGCCTTGACGGCAGCCTCGAGGACGATCTTCGCCGCCTCGATGGTGCACTGCTTTGCGCGGGGGTGGGGCGAGATGATGAGCGCGTTCCTCGTCTTCAGGCAGACAAGGCACTTGAAGATCGCGGTGGACGTGGGGTTGGTCGTGGGGATGACTGCAGCGACGACGCCGACGGGCTCTGCCACTCTCGTGTAGCCGAAGCCTTCGTCGCGCTCGATGACGCCGCACGTCTTGACATCCTTATAGTAGTTGTAGATGTACTCGGCCGCATAGTTGTTCTTGATGACCTTGTCCTCCACAACGCCCATGCCCGTCTCCTCGACGGCCATCTTCGCGAGAGGAAGACGCATCTTGTTTGCAGCCAGCGCAGCTTCAAAGAAGATCTTGTCTACCTGCTCCTGCGTGTACGTTGCGTACTTCGCCTGAGCAGCCCTGACGCGCGCCAAGAGCTTTTCGAGCGATTCCTCATCGTTGACGATAAAGTCCTTCATGTGTTACCTCCGATATATTTGCTTTATTATTGCCTCAGTGATGTTCGCCCGCTTCCGAAATGAGGGAGGCAAGCGTTGCCGCAAGGTCCTCGCACCGCAGCGTCACCCCTTCGGGTACGCGCACATACGCGGGCGCAAAGCTCAAAATCGCCGTGATGCCCGCCTCCACCATCGCATCGCACGCGGCCTGCGCCGCGTCTCCGGGGACGGTGAGGATGCCGAGCTTCACCCGCTCGCGCTCTGCAATTTCCTTGAGCCGCTCCATGGGATAGATGGGCTTCCCCGAGAGCGCCCCCACCTGCGCGGGGGAAATATCGAATGCCGCGACGACGTCGATGCCGTAGTGCTCAAAGCCGTCATAGACGAGGAACGCCCTTCCGAGCCGCCCCGCCCCCACGACGCACGCGTGCGTCTTTAGATGATAGCCGAGTGCGCGCTCGAGATCGCAGATGAGCTTCTCGACGGCGAACCCCAAGCGGGGCTTCCCGGGCTCCGAGGCGACGAGCGCCAAATCCTTCCTTACGCACACGGCGGAGAGGTGCATGTCCTCGGCGATCTCCGACGACGAGACGTACTCCACCCCCGCCGCCGCCTCCGCCTTCAGATAGCGAAGATAGACGGGAAAGCGCAGATACGCCGCTTTGGAAATCTCCGATCTCTCCAACCAAGTCACCTCAATCGATATTTTTTTATCGATTCCTATTTTACCAAATCTTCTCCGCAATGTCAACCGTTTGAAAGCAGTTTCTTCCCCAAAACCCAAAAAAATACACGGTTTCTTCGCAAGAAACTCCCCTCTCGCTCACGGACTTCAAAATATGGCAAAAACAAAGCGCCGCCCGCGGCCAAATGGCCGCGGGCGGCGAACACATTAAGATTCGAGTTCTTTTAACTGCATCTCGATCTTTGCCTTCATGTCGATATACTTCTCGAGCTTCGCCCGCTCGTCATCGACGAGCTTCTTTGGCGCCTTGGAGATAAACCCCTGATTGGAGAGCTTGCCGTTGGCACGGGCGATCTCCCCCGTCACGCGCTCGAGCTCCTTTGTAAGGCGCTTCTTTTCCTCCTCAAGGTCTACAAGCTCCCCGAGCGGGATAAACACCTGCCCCAGATCGCACACCTGCGAGACGGCCTTGCTTCCCGCCGCGGCGCCGTTTTCCACCACATCGACCGCGCTCGCACCCGCAAGCCGCAGGATGGACTGGCGGTTGAGGGAGACGAGCCGCTTGCTCTCGGTGACGAGATAGATATGCACCTTGCGCGCGGGCGGGCAGTTGACGGCGACCTTCATCGCACGCACCGTCTTGATGAGCCCGATGATGCCCTCGAACGCCTTCGCTTCCTTTTTATAGGCGAGCTTCCCGACATAGTGCGGGAACTCGGCGTTGATGATGCGCCCGTGTTCGCCCGGGAGATAGCTGTAGATTTCCTCGGTGACGAAGGGAATGAAGGGATGCAGCAGGCGCAGGATGTTGTCGAGCACAAACAGAAGCACGGAGAGCGCACCCCTGCGCTTGTCATTGTCCTCGCCGTAGAGGGCGGGCTTGGAAAGCTCGATGTACCAGTCGCAGAAGTCGTTCCACACGAAATCGGTGAGCTTATCGGCGGCAATGCCCAAATCGTATTTCCGCAAGGAGACGGTCACTTCGCGCACCGTCGCCATCAGGCGGGAGATGATCCAGCGGTCGGCGGGCTGTAATTTCACGGCAGAGAAGGGCGGAATTTCCTCGTCCTTCACATTCATGAGGACGAACCGCGCGGCGTTCCACACCTTGTTGATGAAGTTGCGCGCGGCCTCCACCTTTGCCTCGGTGAAGCGCGTGTCGTTGCCCGGCGCGACGCCCGTCAGCAGTGAGAGGCGCAGCGAGTCCGCACCGTATTTTTCGATGACTTCGAGGGGGTCGATGCCGTTCCCTAAGGACTTACTCATCTTGCGACCCTGCTCGTCGCGCACCAGCCCGTGAATGAGCACGTCATGGAAGGGAACTTTGCCCGTCTGCTCGATGCCCGAAAACATCATGCGCATCACCCAGAAGGGAATGATGTCATATCCCGTGACGAGCACGTCGGTGGGATAGAAATAGTCGTAATCGGGGGTCTTGTCCGGCCAGCCCAGCGTGGAGAAGGGCCAGAGCGCCGAAGAAAACCAGGTGTCCAGCACGTCCTCGTCCTGCGTGAGATGAACGCTCCCGCACTTGGGGCAGACGGAGGGCGTCTCGCGGGCGCAGATGACCTCGCCGCAGTCGCCGCAGTACCACACGGGGATGCGGTGCCCCCACCACAGCTGACGGGAGATGCACCAGTCGCGGATATTTTCCAACCAATTATAGTAAATTTTCGCAAAGCGGTCGGGAATGAACTTGGTCTTGTTCTTCTGCACTGCGTCGATGGCGGGCTTTGCAAGGGGCGCCATCTTGACGAACCACTGCTTGGAGACGATGGGCTCCACCGTCGAATGGCAGCGGTAGCAGTGCCCCACGTTGTGGGCGTGCGGCTCCACCTTGACAAGGAGACCGAGCCGTTCCATATCGGAAACGATGCGCTTTCTCGCCTCATAGCGGTCGAGCCCCGCATATTCGCCCGCGAGCTCGTTCATCGTGCCGTCGTCGTTCATCACGCGGATGACGGGCAAGTTATGACGGAGCCCCACTTCGAAGTCGTTGGGGTCGTGCGCGGGGGTGATCTTCACCGCGCCCGTGCCGAATTCGGGGTCGACGTACTCGTCCTCCACGAGGGGGATCTTCCTCCCCACGAGGGGCAGGGTGAGCGTCTTGCCGACGAGGGAAGAATAGCGCGCGTCGCCGGGATGCACCGCAACGGCGGTATCGCCCAGCATGGTCTCGGGGCGGGTGGTCGCGATGGTGATAAACTCGTCCGTGCCGTCCACGGGGTATCTGAAATGCCAGAAGAAGCCCGCGTCCTCGCTGTACTCGACTTCGGCGTCCGAAAGCGCTGTCTTGCAGTCGGGGCACCAGTTGATGATGCGGCTGCCGCGGTAGATGAGCCCCTTGTCATACAGGCGGAAGAAAGCCTCTCTCACCGCCTTCGAGCAGCGCTCGTCCATCGTGAAGGCGAGGCGGGACCAGTCGCAGGAAGAACCGAGCTTTTTGAGCTGATCGCAGATGCGGCCCGCGTACTTGTTCTTCCACGCCCAGGCGCGCTCCAAAAAGCCCTCGCGCCCCAGCTCCTCTTTGGTGAGTCCCTCTTCTTTGAGCTGATTGACGATCTTGACTTCCGTCGCGATGGAGGCATGGTCGGTGCCGGGGAGCCAGAGGACGGAATACCCCTGCATGCGCTTGAAGCGCGTGATGACGTCCTGCATGGTCTCGTCCATGGCGTGGCCCATGTGCAGCTGCCCCGTGACGTTGGGGGGCGGCATCATCAGGGAGAAGGGCACCTTCCCCTCGTCTATTTCGGCGCGGAAACAGCCGTTCTCCTGCCAATCTGCGTAAATTCGATCCTCAAATTGTTTGGGATCGTATGTCGTTTGCATCTCTCTCATTGCTTATCACCTAAAAAAGCGTAATACGGAATTTATTATACACGTTTTTTCCCCCGTTGTCAATGAAAGCGCCCGCCGCATACGATATATTATTGCCAAAATCTGAAGCTCGGGCGGCACTCCGCCGCCCTCTTCCAAAAACGGAGGTCTCCCCTTGAACTGTTTTCGTCTTGCCCTTCTCTCCCTCTCGGCGCTCTTTGCGCTCCTTCCCCTCTCCGCCTGCGGCGAAAGGACGGAGGGTGTCACCCTTTTAAAAGTCAACGAAGTCACCCACTCGGTGTTCTATGCCCCCATGTACCTCGCCGACTCGCTCGGCTATTTCGAGGAAGAAAACATCGAGATCGAGCTCACCAACGGCGGCGGCGCCGACAAGGTGATGGCTTCCGTCCTCTCGGGCGATGCCGACATCGGCTTCTGCGGCCCCGAGGCGGCGGTCTACGTCCTCTTGGGCGGCACGTCCGACGTGCCCACCGTGTTCGGTCAGCTCACGCAGCGCGACGGCTCCTTCCTCGTCTCCCGCACCGACGAGCCCGACTTTAAGTGGGAAGACTTGGCAGGCAAGGAAGTGCTCGCGGGGCGCAAGGGCGGCGTGCCCGCCATGACCTTTGAATATATCTTAAAGGAGCACAACATCGCCGACCAAGTCACCCTCAACTACGACGTCGCCTTCAACCTGATGACAGGCGCGTTCGAATCGGGCGTCGCCGACTACTGCACGATGTTCGAACCGACCGCCTCCGAATACGAGGCAGCAGGCAAGGGATATGTCGTTGCAGCCGTGGGAGACAAATCGGGCGAAGTGCCCTACACCGCCTACATCGCCAAGCGCTCCTGGCTCAATGAGAACACCGCCGTTGCCGAGGGCTTCCTCCGCGCCGTCATGCGCGCCATCGACTTTGCGGAAAACGAACCCGCCGAAAGAGTCGCCGAACACCTGCTCCCCCACTTCCCCTCCACGTCCGTGGAGTCCCTCGCCGTCAGCGTCATAAGCTACCGCAGCATCGACGCATGGAAGGGAGACCTCACCCTCTCGAAGGAGAGCTTCGAGCGCCTGCAGGACATCATCGAGAGCGCGGGCGAACTCCCCGAACGTGCCGATTGGGCGGCGCTCGTCGACAATTCGCTTGCGGAGAAGGTCGCAGCCTCGCTCGCATAACGCCCCGCACCAAACGGTGCGCAAACTGCCATGAAAGAAATACTCGCCTTTGACAACGTCAGACTCACCTACCACACCAAGCGGGGGGAAGTGACCGCCTTAAATGAGCTCACCTTCTCCCTCCGCGAGGGGGAATTTGCCGCCATGATCGGCCCCTCGGGCTGCGGCAAAAGTACCGTCCTCTCCCTCGCCGCAGGGCTCTTAAAGCCCTCGGAGGGCACCGTTACCCTCTCGGGGAGCGTCGGCTACATGCTCCAGCGCGACGAGCTCTTCCCGTGGCGCACCATCGAGAAAAACCTCTATCTCCCCCTCGAAGTGCAGAAAAAGAACACCGAGGAAAAGCGGGAGCGCGCAAGGGAACTTGCCGCAAAGTACGGCCTTTCAGGCTTTTTAAAGAGCTATCCTTCGCAGCTTTCGGGCGGAATGCGCCAGCGCGCCGCGCTCATCCGGACGCTCGTTTCGGAACCCGAGCTGCTCCTTCTCGACGAGCCCTTCTCCGCCCTCGACTATCAGACCCGCCTCCTCGTCGCGGCGGACGTTTCCCGCATCCTGCGCAGCGAGGGCAAGACCGCCCTACTCATCACGCACGACATTTCGGAGGCCATCTCGCTCGCCGACCGTATCTTCGTGCTCACCGCCCGCCCCGCCCGTCTTCTTGCCGCGCACGAGACCGACTTCGCCTCGACCGACCCCTTGAAACGGCGGGAGGAACCCCGCTTCTCTGCTTGGTTCGAAACGCTATGGAGGGAACTCAACCCATGAAACACGACATTTCCTCGGAACACCGGCAATACCTTCGGCGAGGCAAGCAAAAGACGGTCCTCGTAAACGCCGCGCGGCTGGGGCTTTTAGCCCTTCTCTTAGGGCTGTGGGAGCTCGTCACCGCCCTCGGCTGGGCGGACCCCTTTCTCTTGAGCTCCCCCTCCCGCATCGTCAAAACCATCGCCTCGCTCTATACGGAGGGCACCCTCTTCTACCACATCGGCGTGACGCTTGCAGAGACGCTCATCGGCTTCTTTTCGGCCATTCTTTTGGGATGCACCGTCGCACTGCTCCTTTGGTGGAGCGAACCGCTTCGCCGCATCTTGGAGCCCTACATCGTCGTCCTCAACGCCCTGCCGAAGATCGCTTTGGGGCCGCTCATCATCATCTGGTGCGGCACGAGCAGCCGCGCCATCGTCTTTATGACCATCCTCGTCACCGTCATCCTCGTCATATTGCACATGCTCTCCGCCTTTATGGCGGCCGACGAGGGCAAACTGCTGCTCTTAAAGGCAATGGGGGCGAACAAGCTGCAGCTGCTTACAAAGCTCGTCATCCCGTCCTCGCTCCCCGCCTTCGTCTCCATGCTGAAGGTGGCGGTCGGGATGAGCTGGATCGGCTCCATCATGGGCGAGTACATCGTCTCGCGCGCGGGGCTCGGATACCTCATCGTCTACGGCGGGCAGGTGTTCAAGCTCGACCTCGTGATGGCGGCGACCGTCATCCTCTGCTTCCTCGCGGCGCTCATGTATTTCCTCGTCGCGCTCCTTGAAAGAAAGCTTATAAAAACCCAAGAAAGTTAAATGTTTTTTCGGCGGGAGAGCGCTCTCCCGCCCTCTTTGCATCCGCCCTCAAACCTATGTCTGACATAGCAGCAAGCAATACTATGCCAAGCATAGCATTTCATCCTCCCCCAAATGATGTGGTCAGCAGCGCTTTCGGGCACAAAATAGCAAAAAATCTTTCCAATTATGTCAAGCGAAGTACTCTATCTCCTTGACAAACGCTGTCGCATCCTGTATAATATTGTCAGAATGTTTAAGGAGACTCCTATGGATCAGGATTTTACCCATAGCGAAGACGACGAGATCGTAGACGTCGCCGAAGATCCCTCCCCCTTCCCCTACGAGGAAGCGCCCGAAGGCGAGAGTGAAGCCCCCGCTGCGATCACAGCTGAAGAGGCGCCCGAAGCCGACGAAGCGTCCGAAGAACCCTCGGAGACGCCTGCCGAAGAGCCCGCAGCAGAACCTGCAGAACCTGCCGAAACGCCCGCAGAGCCCCTCTCCGACGAGACGGACGAGGACGAGGAGAAGGAGGACGAGGACAAGGAGCACACAATAAGCTCCGACCTCATCCGCGGCCACATCAACACGATCATTCTCCGCTCCCTCTACGACGGAGACAAGTACGGCTATGCGATCATCGAAGAGATCGCCAGAAAGAGCCACAACCAGTATCAGCTCAAACAACCCTCCCTCTACAGCGCTTTGAAGCGGCTCGAGAAGGAAGGCTACATCACGTCCTATTGGGGCGGCACGGCGGGCGGCGGAAGGCGCAAGTACTTCTCCCTCACCGACCAGGGCAAGGAGATCGCCGAGCGCAACCTCATGGAATGGGAATACTCGCGCACGGTCATCGACAGTCTCATCTCCGATAAGGACTTCGACTTTGCCTACCCCGCCCCCTCCCCCGTCGACATGCGCGTCTTGAAGCAGTCGACGAGCCGCGTTCCGAGCGGCCATGGAGACGAATACGACGACACCGAATCGCTCGAACCCATGAGCGGGACGACGGACGAGCCCGCTCAAGCAACCGAGCCCGCCGCATACGCCGCACCCGAGGACGTTGCCGACTCCATGCCCGACCTCTCTTCGGAGGAGACGGACGAGAACGAGACAGTCCTCCCCGTTGAAACAGCCGAGCCGCCCGCACAGGCAGCTCCCGAGGCCGAAGAGCCCGCACCCGAACAGATCATGCAAGAGATCCCCGAAGAACAAGAGGCGCAGACGGCAGAACAGCCCGCCGCCGCAGCTTTCCCCTCCCTCTCCGAACCCGCACCCGATCCTGAAAACACCTTTGCGGCAGCCCCCGAAGAGACGGCGGAGCCCGTTTCAGAGCCCGCTCCCGAAGAGACGGCAGAGCCCGTCTCCGAGGCTGAAGCCGCGGCAGCCGCATCGGAAGCGCCGGAGGCCAATTTAGAGCCTGCAGCCGAGCCCCTTACGCAGCTTCCCGAGGATCACCCCGCGATGCAGGAACTCAACGCCCGCCGCGCCGCCTTTGAAGAGGAACAGCGCCGCGCCGAAGAGGAACTTCGCGCCCGCGAGGAAATGCTCAAAACGCGCGAAGAACTCTTCCGCAGCGAAGAACAGCAGCGCAACCGCATGATCGCAGAGGCCGCCGCCCAGAACCGATATTGGGAGGAGATGCGTGCCCGCGACCAGGCCCGCCTCGAGGAAGAACAGCGCCGCCGCATGGAGGCCGAAGCCATCGCCCGCCTCCGCTATGAGGACGAGCTGAGGCGCATCGGCGAAGAGCGCCGCGCGCAGGAAGAGGCGCGCATCGCCGCCGAAGAGGCGAAACGCGAACAGGAGCGCCTCGAAGAGGAAGAGCGCCGAAGAGCGGAAGCCGCCGAACGCGAACGTCAGCGTCTCGAAGAAGAACAGCGCCTCGCCCGAGAGGAAGAAGAACGCCGCGCCCGGGAGGAAGCCCGCCTCGAAGAGGAGCGCGCCCATGCCGCCGCTTTGAACGACGAAAAGACACAGCAGAACGCCCGCATCATGGAGATGCAGCCCTTCCTCGAAGAGCGCGCCAAGTACGAGCAGATGATGCGCGACCGCGAAGAACAGCTCAAAGCCCGGCACGCGCGCGAGCTCGCCGAACAGGAGGAGCGCATCCGCCACGAGGATGAAGAACGCTTCCGCGAACGTGAACAGCAGATGATCCACCAGAACTATTTAAGTCTCGTCAATACCCCTCCCGTGGAGGAACCGCAGACGGCGGAATACAACTACTTCAACACCCCTGTGGTGCCCGCAGGCGAGGCAAAGACGCCCATGTACGCCGCAAAGCCCGAGGCAGAGCGCGAGTACCGTGCGGTCATCGGCAAGCTCTATTCCAATACACTGAAAGAAGAGCCCGCCCCGCAGCCCGAGCCAGCACCCGCCCCCGCTCCCCAGCCCGTGCCGCAAGTGCCCGTTCAGCAGGCGCCCGCAGAGCAGACCTATGCACCCCCCGCGCCCGCTCCGCAGCCCAAACCCGCACAGCACCCCGCTCCGCAGAGGACCGTCGTCAGGGTACAGGAAGCCGCACCCAAAAAGGCAGCTCCCCAAAGGCCCGCTCCTGCAGGCCGCTCGCTGGACGGCGTCGACTTCTACGACCTTGAGATGCGCGCATCGGCAGACGGCATCCGCATCACGACCTCGGGCGGCGGCACGAAGCCTGCCGAGACGACGCTCTCCGTCAACCTCGTGCACAAGGGCAAGGCGCTCTTCTTCAGTGCGCTCACCGTGTTCCTGCTCTGCATTGCCGAGGGCAGCGTCACGCTCGGCCTCCTGCGCACGCTGCAGCTCCCCCGCTTCTACCCCTACCTCATTTGGGGTGCAGGACTTGCCGTGCTGCTCGTCTGCGGCCTCGCCTATGTCAACCACTACGGCGAACGCGCTTTGCGGCGGACGGGAAACCTGCTCGTCAACACCATCGTCACCTATGCGCTGTGCGTCATCGTCATTCTGATCATCTCCCTCGCGGGAAATATCGACTTCACCAACCTCAGCCAGCTCATGACGTATGTGGTCATCCCCATCGTATTCTTCCTGAACATCGTGATATTTGCGGTTGTCTACTACTTCCAGGTCCGCCCCAAGAACGAGTAACTTCTTTAACACACAGAGAGACAGCTTACGCGGGCTGTCTCTCTTTTTCAAAAAAAGGCGCGCAAGAGACCCCGCCCGAAGTTCGGACGAGGTCTCTTGTCACACAAATTCATTCGAATCACATAGAGATACAAATGGAATTTTTTCAAAAATCAGAAGATCTTCTTGCTGTCGTTCTCTTCGCGGAGCATCGCAAGGAACTCCGACTTGTCCATCACGCCGATGTCGCCCTCCCCGCGGCGGCGCACAGAGACGGTGCAATCCTCCATCTCCTTGTCGCCCACGATGAGCTTATAGGGCACCTTCTCCACTTCGGCGTCCAAGATCTTGCGGCCGAGCTTCTCCTTTCTGAGGTCGGCGCTCGCACGGAAGCCCGCCGCATTCATCTCATCGGCGAGTGCCTGCGCATACTCGGCGGCGCGGTCGGTGACGGGCAGCACCTTGACCTGCTCGGGCGCGAGCCACACGGGGAACTTGCCCGCAAAGTGCTCGATGAGAATGGCCATAAAGCGCTCAATGGAGCCGAACACGACGCGGTGGATCATGATGGGGCGGTGCTTCTGCCCGTCCTCGCCCACATATTCGAGGTCAAAGCGCTGCGGGAGCTGGAAGTCGAGCTGGATGGTGCCGCACTGCCACGTTCTTCCGATGCTGTCCTCGAGGTGGAAGTCGATCTTGGGGCCGTAGAAGGCACCATCGCCCTCGTTGACCTCGTATTCGAGCCCCATGCCCTCGAGCGCCGCGCGGAGGGCGTTCGTTGCGTTCTCCCAGTCCTCATCGCTGCCCATGCTGTCCTCGGGGCGGGTGGAGAGCTCGACGTGATACTTGAACCCGAAGAGCTTATACACCTCGTCGATGAGCTTGACGACGCCTTTGATCTCGCTCGTGATCTGCTCGGGCGTCATAAAGATATGCGCATCGTCCTGCGTGAAGCACCGCACGCGCATGAGGCCGTGCAGCTGACCGCTCTTCTCGTGACGGTGCACGAGGCCGAGCTCACCCATGCGGATGGGCAGGTCCTTATAGCTGTGCGGGAAGAGCTTGTAGACGAGCACGCCGCCGGGGCAGTTCATGGGCTTGATGGCGCAGTCCTCCCCGTCGATCTTGGTCGTGTACATGTTGTCCTTGTAGTGATCCCAATGCCCCGAGGTCTCCCAGAGCGAGCGGGTCATGATCATGGGCGTCTGCACCTCGACGTACCCGTCGCGGCGGTGGATCTGGCGCCAATAATCGATGAGAAGGTTCTTGACGACCATGCCGTTGGGCAGGAAGAACGGGAAGCCGCGGCCCTCGTTGAGAAGCGCAAACAGCTTGAGTTCGCGGCCGAGCTTGATGTGGTCGCGCTTCTTGGCCTCTTCGAGCATGACAAAGTAGGCGTCCATCTCCTCCTTCTTGGCAAACGCCGTGCCGTAAATGCGGGTGAGCATCTTCTTTTTCTCGTCGCCGCGCCAATAGGCGCCAGCTATGCTCATTAGTTTGAACGCTTTGATCTTGCCCGTCGAGGGAAGATGGGGCCCGCGGCACAAGTCGATGAACGCGCCCTGCTTGTAGAAGGAGATCTCTTCGCCCTCCGGAAGGTCGTTGATGAGCTCCACCTTGTAGTTCTCGGCAAAGCCGCTCATGAGCGCGACTGCCTCGTCGCGGGGAAGGGTGAAGCGCTCGATGGGAAGGTTGCTTTTGATGATCTTCTTCATTTCCGCTTCAATTTTTGCGAAATCTTCCATCGTGATGGGCGTCTTGAAGTCGATGTCATAGTAGAAACCGTTGTCGATGACGGGCCCGATGGCGAGCTTCGAGGTGGGGTAAATGCTCTTGATGGCCTGGGCCAAAACGTGCGCGCAGGTGTGGCGGTAGACGTGCAGCCCCTCTTTGTCCTTTAAGGTGACGATCTCGAGGCTGTCGCCCTCTTTGAGGGGAGTCGCAAGGTCGACGAGCTCCCCGTTCACCTTGGCGGCAACGGCGGCGCGGGCGAGGCCGTCGGAGATGGCTTTGGCGGCGGCAGCGCAGTCGGCAGCGTCTTGAATTTCAAGACTTTCACCGTTTTTTAGTGCAATATTCATATATATCCTCCTTCTTATGCAAAAATTATTTTATAAATTACACTTTATTTAGCGTTGTTTTAGCATTATTTTAGCATTTATAGTACTATTTTGGCATTAGTTTAACGTTATTTTGGTTTTTTTGGTATTTTTTTATATTATTGTAGCGTTTTTGGCACTATTTTGGCGATTCTGTGCTTTAGATAACAAAAACGCCCTTAATTTCTCGAAAATTGAGAATTTAAGGACGCAGTATTCTGAAATATGCGCGGTTCCACCTTAATTGCCGTTGTGATTTTACGGCCGCTTCATGCAGTTTTCCAAAAAAGTGGTTTTGCTTTCTGCCCCTTCTTGCGCGCCTTACAGCCCGAGGGTGCGCTCTCTGGAAAGAAAAAAGCAGGGCTACTTGTCTTTTTTGTGAGCAAAAAGGCTTCCAAAAGGCTTCCCTTTCGCTCATTTTCTATTATAAACTGCCCGCTGCGATTTGTCAAGAGAAAGCGACGCGGTCGGGGTAATATTTTTCGAGAAATGTTTGCGTTTCCGTTTCGGGTTTTCCAATACATTTAACAAACCCCGCGTCGGCGAGCACGACTTCCCGCCCGAGATCTTCCTCTCCCGTGAGGCGGGAGAGGCGCAAGGGGCGGAAGTGTTCGTTATACACCTTATTTTCCTTGATATAGACGGTGCGGCGGCTCTCCGAGACGAGAAATTTGCTGAAGTTTTTGAGGTCCTTCACGGAGAAGCTCTCCGGGATATAGGCGGCGATGCGCTCCCATTTTTCCCGAAGGGGCGCCATGCGGAATAAGAATAATGCGTCGAGGCAGTACTCCCTTTCGCTCGCAAGGCGGGGCAGGATGTACGCCCTGTCCCCCTCGAAGTCTGCCGCGATCAGGGCGGAGAGCAGCAGCCCGCGCTCCCTTTTCGGCATAGAGACGCGCACGATTCCCTCTAAAAAGCGGTACTTATAGCCCACGGCTATCACCTCTGCCATGCGCTCGAAGATGCCCTGTACGGCCGTTTGCGGGGCAAAAATGCGGCATTTGGCGCGGTCTGCGCCCAATTCGAGCTCCGCCCGCCCCTCTTTGAGGGCGGAGGCGACCCCGCTGTAGAGGTAGGAGATGCAGGCGCTGTGCCCCTTGGTATCCGAGATGAGAAATTCCACAACGATATTGTATGCCGCTTGCACGATTTTATATCCCCCCTTCTATATTTTGTGCCCGAACCCATGTATTTTCAAACGCATCCGCAAACTTTTTGCGCTTTTGCCCATACTGAGGGCGACCGCCTATCGGGCGGGGCGGCGCGCGGCGCTTTGATATAGATCGCTACTTGTTTGCTGTTGGATGAGGGGCTCGCTGCCCCGAAAGCGCCGCAGTCTGCCGCATGAAAGTCTTTCGGACGGGAGCGGGGCCGCATATTCGGCCTCGCTTTCGCTATATTGAAATATGATTGATTTTGCACTTGTTTTATTGAAGTTTGGCTGAATTATATTGAAAACGCTTCCCGAAAATTCCCGAAATTTTCCCGAAAATGCCCCGAAAAATGCAGTTTTTCTGACGACACCGTGTCAGTTTTATAGTCTTCTCCCCCGCTTCGCGCCCCCTTTCGCCCTCCCCCTTTCGCCTTTGCCGAGCGGGGCAACAATGCCGCCATATCGCTTGACAAAATTTTAGCGAACGTGTAAAATAGCGAGGATAACGATATAAAATGAGGTCTTTTATTTTATGGATATCAAAGCGGTAGAACGCAAGTGGCAGGGCATTTGGGAAAAGACGAAGTTCAATCATTTTGATCCGAAGAGCGACAAACCCAAGCACTATGTCCTTGAGATGTTCTCCTACCCTTCCGGGGCGAAGCTGCACATCGGGCACTGGTACAACTACGGCCCCACCGATTCCTACGCGCGCTTCAAGCGCATGCAGGGCTACAATGTATTCCAGCCCATGGGCTTTGACGCCTTCGGCCTGCCCGCCGAGAACTACGCCATCAAGACGGGCGTCCACCCCAAGGACTCCACCGAGAAGAACATTGAGACGATGGAGGGCCAGCTGCGCGCGATGGGCGCGATGTTTGACTGGTCGCAGGAAGTTAAGACGTGCGACGAGAGCTACTACAAGTGGACGCAGTGGATGTTCTTGCAGCTCTATAAGAAGGGCCTTGCCTATCGCAAGGAGGCGCCCGTCAACTGGTGCCCCTCCTGCCAGACCGTGCTCGCCAATGAGCAGGTCGTGGAGAACTGCTGCGAGCGCTGCGGCACGCCCGTCGTGCGGAAGAATTTGACGCAGTGGTTCTTCAAGATCACCGAGTATGCCGACGAGCTCTTGAGCGGGCTGGATACGCTCGATTGGCCCGAGAAGACCAAGGCGATGCAGCGCAACTGGATCGGCCGCTCCACGGGCTGTGAGATCGAATTCGAATGCGAGACGGGCGACAAGATCAGGGTCTTTACGACGCGGTGCGATACGGCGTTCGGCGTCACCTATGTGGTGCTGGCGCCCGAGCATCCCCTCGCAAGAAAGCTTGCGACGCCCGAGCAGATGGCGGCCGTGGAGGAATACATCGACTATGCGGCGCGGGCGAGCGAAATTGACCGCCTCTCGACGACGCGCGAAAAGACGGGCGTGTTTACGGGCTCGTATGCCGTCAACCCGATGAACGGGAAGAAGGTGCCCATCTACCTTGCCGACTATGTGCTTGCGACGTACGGCACGGGCGCGGTGATGGCGGTGCCCGCCCACGACGAGAGAGACTTCGCCTTTGCGACGAAGTATTCCCTCCCCATTTTGAAGGTCATCGAGAACCCCAACGGCGAGACGGTGCTTCCCTACACCGAGGACGGCATCATGGTGAACTCCCTCTCCTTTGACGGGCTGATGGGCGAAGAGGCGCGCGAGATGGTCTCCAAGCACCTTTCCAAGCTCTCGAAGGGCGGCAAGAAGGTAAATTACCGCTTGCGTGACTGGCTCGTCTCCCGTCAGCGCTATTGGGGCGCACCCATTCCCGTTGTGCACTGCCCCGTCTGCGGCGCGGTGCCCGTGCCCGAGAAGGACCTCCCCGTCCGCCTCCCCTATGAAGTGGAATTCAAGCCCGACGGCAAGTCTCCCCTTGCCAAGTGCGAGAAGTTCATGCACACTACTTGCCCCAAGTGCGGCGGCGAGGCGATGCGCGATCCCGATACGCTGGATACCTTTGTGTGCTCGAGCTGGTACTATCTGCGCTATGCGGACGCGCACAACGACCGCGCGCCCTTTGACCGCGATGCCGTCGATCGGCTGCTGCCCGTCGATACCTATGTGGGCGGCGCGGAGCACGCCTGCATGCACCTTCTCTATGCGCGCTTCTTTACGAAGGCGCTGCGCGACATGGGCTATCTTGACTTCGACGAGCCCTTCAAGCGGCTCATCCATCAGGGCGTCATTTTAGGGCCCGACGGCAACCGCATGAGCAAGTCGCACGGCAACGTCGTCTCCCCCGATGACTATGTGGAGCAGTACGGTTCGGACGCCTTCCGCCTCTACTTGATGTTCGGCTTCTCCTACACCGAGGGCGGCCCGTGGAGCGACGACGGCATCAAGGCCATTGCGAAGTTTTTGGACCGCGTCGAGAAGCTCATTTTGAAGGTGAAGGACGAACAGGCAGGCGAGAACGAGCCCTACGGCGCGGACGAGAAGGCGCTCAACTATGCGCGCAACTTTGCCATTCAGCGCGTCGCGCGCGACATGGAGGCGTTCTCCTTCAACACGGCGGTCGCACGGCTCATGGAGCTTCTGAACGCCGCAAGCAAGTACGACGCGCTCGAAAGGAAGAACGTGACGCTCCTGAAGGCGACGGTGAAGGATCTCATTCTGCTGCTCGCGCCCTGCGCGCCCCATACCGCGGAGGAGCTGTGGGAGATCTGGGGCGGCAAACAGTCCGTCTTTGCGCAGGACTACCCCAAGGAGGATGCGGCGGCGCTCGTGCTCGACGAGACGGAGTACGCCGTGCAGGTGAACAGCAAGATCGTGTGCCGCGCGATGATCGCAAACGGCATGACGAACGAGGAGATCGAAGAGCGGGCGAAGTCGCTCCCCGAAGTGCAGGCGAGGATGCAGGGCAAGGCGGTGAAAAAGTGCATCGTGGTGCCCGGAAGGCTTGTCAACCTCATTGTGGGATAAAAGCTTAAATATTTGGAAGCGCCGCCGCGGCAATGCCGCGGCGGCGCTAAAATTTGGGGGCGGCTCCGAGTCGGAGCCGCCCTTCCTTATGGTTTGTGCGGTCTTTTCTTACAGCGTGTAGGCTGCCGTCAGCCAGAGATTGAAGTGCAGCTGTTCCTCGCCCGTATAGTTCTCGGGAATGAGGGGCTGATAGTCGCGGACGACTTCGAGATACTCCACCTGCGTCGCCGCCGACGAGGTGACCGTGCAATTCGAGTGGAGCGTGAGCGCAAGTTCGCCGCTCTCCCCCACCGTGTGCGTGGACGAGGACGTGCCGTCGTCAAGGGTGATGACGGTGCCCTCCGCCGCCGCGAAGGTGAGATAGACGAGCGCCTTGCCGTCCGTCTTTTGGACGGTGAGCGCGCCGTTTTCTGCCTTCGAGAGGACGGTAAGGGCGATGTCCTTCTCCTCCCCCGCTCCCGCGTAGTGGTCGGTCGTGTACTTCATGCCCTCGGGTGCGTAGTCGTGGAGGGCGCGCATGGAGTTGAGATCATAGATGCGGTACTCAAACGTGCCGTCCTCCGCCTGCACATAGAGAAGGGCGTCGTCGTAGGGAAGCTTGGCGATGTTCTGCTTGCCCTGCAGGTTGACGCTCGCGTTGGCGGGAATGAGGCTGACGACGAGGAAGATGAGCATGGCGACGGCCAGAAGGTGCGAGGCACCCTCCGCTGCGGAGACGGCAGACGGGCGGCCGCGGACGACGCGGATGAGCGTTGCAAAGCTGAAGTAGCGCATGAGCGGGGTCATGGCGACGCCGACCGCGAACACGGCGAGGGCAAAGACGAGCCCGTAGACGTATGCCATCGTGAGGCCGAGGGCGCTCGTCGCGAGGAAGATGACGGGCACGATGAGCGGGAAATACAGCGCCGTGACGAGAAGTTCACCATGGAAGGCCGCAAAGTCGAACTTTTTGATGAGGGTGACGGCGAGTTCGTTCGCCATGAGAAGAATGCCGCTGAAGAGGAAGAGATAGCCTGCCGCGGGCAGCACGAAGGCGACGACCGCCCCGAGGAAGGCGTGCGTGTAGGCAAAGGCGCGGACGAGGGCGCGGAGGGAGACTCCCCACGATTTGAAGGCGTAGTGCACGACAAAGACGATCATGGAAAGCGTTAGAACGCCGATGCCGATGACGATGGGGATGCTCGAATAGGTGATGGTGCCGATCATGTGGATATCGATGATGCCGAACATGGAGGCGATGAGCTGGAACACGAAATAGGACGCATATGCCGCTGCGGCAGCGAGGACGAGCGCCAAGATGAGCGCGCCGAACGCCGCTGCCGTCTCTTTGAGGCCGCCCTTCTCCTTACGCCAGAGGGCGCGGAGGAGGATATTCGCGACGATGAGGACGAGCGCGATGACGGCGAGGGCGATGTTGGCGGCGCCGTTGTAGATGACCGTCGTCACGTTGAGGTAGGTGAAGAAGTTGGCAGACTCGTCTGCTTCGTAGAGCTTTTCCAAATCGTAACTGCCCATGCCGTCGATGAGGTTATAGACGATCTCCGCCTGTTGAGAAAGGTAGGCCTTGCCGACGTTTGCGGGGCTGTCGTTCTGGGTGTGGTAGTTTTCGCCCTCGGTGATGTTCGCCATGTTGATGCCCTGGTACGCCTCTTTGAAGGAGGTGAAGTCGGTGGAGTTGGGCATCATGTCGTAGACGAGCGTTGCGATGGAGCAGGAGAAGAGGCTCTTATTGAGCTTGGAGAAGAGCTCGATGGTGTTGTAGTTGTTGGCGGCCGTCTCGAACATGATGACGGTGCCCGAGGTGCCGCGCGATTCGAGGTTGACGCCGAAGCGGATGCGCTCGGTGATGTTGTTGAAGCCTGCAAAGGGCGGTTCGCCGTCCAGCCCCATGAAGGCGCGGGAGCCGTAGAGCCCAAATTCCTCGCCGTTGACAAAGCAGAAGACGAGGTCGTTGTTCAGGGTGTAGCCCGCTTGCATCTGCGCCGTGAAGTAGTGGATGGCCTCGAGCATGGCGGCGACCGAGACGCCGTCGTCGGAAGAGCCCTGCCCCATCGGCACGGAGTCGTAGTGCGCCATGAACATGATGGCCTTGCCCGTGGGCTCGGGGCCGTTGGCGGGAATGTGCGCGATGACGTTGGAAAGATAGAAGTTCTGATACTCGTCGTCGTGCGCGGTGTACTCCTGAATGAGGTAGGCGGGAGATGCCGTCGTGTCCTCGTTTACAAGGCCGTCTGCCTCTAAACAGGAGATGATGTAGTCGCGCGCTGCCGTGTTGGACTCGGGGTCGAAGAGAGAGCGGGGGCCGTTTTCCGAGAGCTTTTCGATGTGCTGCTGCATAGCAGCGGTGTCGAACTGCGTCTTTCTCGGGAGTTCCTCGGTATCCCCCACGGAGAGGGAGAAGAAGAGGACGAGAAGCACGGCAAGGACGATGTTGACTGCCAGAATGGCTTTTTTCATAGTTCCTCCACAAAGTTGATTCCCCGCGTGCGGCGGGGCATAGCTGCTGCCTGCAAGTGCCGCGGCAGGCAGGGAGGGGCAAGAAATGCCCCTCCAACAATGTTTGATTTTATCATATGCGCCCCGCGTTGTCAAACAATTTCACAAGAATGGAGCACATGCGCCGCCGCAGAAAAAAGAGGCGGACGCGCCGCCTCTTTTGCTTATTTGGTGGAAATGCGGATGACGGAGACGCTGTATGCCTCTGCCGTATAGCCGAAGGTGCTTGCAACGCCCAGCGTGTAGCGCTCGGGCGAGACCGCCTCCGCGCCGAGGGTGTTGACCGCCGCCGTGTCGTCGCACTGCAGCGTCGTCACATGGGCGATGCCCGCCGTCGACGCCCCCTTGACTGCGATGTTGAGATCGAAGGGAGTGGCGCCGCCGTTGACGAGCTTGACGATGATGTCGCCCGTCTCGTTGTCGACGGTGACGCTCTGAAAGAGCGCGGGCGCCTCCACCACGCCGTAGTAGGCGGTGTTCTCGAAGGCGGAGAGCTCGGCCTCGGGAACGACGTCGCCCTGATTGTTCATGAAGAGCTGCTGCACATAGTAGTTGGGCGTGAGAGAGAGCGCGGTGTTCGTATAGTACATCATATCCGCCGCCCACTGGTTGACGCCCCGATCGTTGCTGCCGAACATGGGCGCGTAGGCTGCAAGGCAGACGACGTCGCCGTTGCGCTCGATCCCCGTCATGTAGGCAGCCTCCGAAAGCGCCGTGTACCATGTGTTGATCGCCGTCGTCTGGTTGGCAGAGTACTCGCCCACGAATACGTCGTAGCGCGTGTCTTCCTCACGGGAGTAGCCGTCGTAGAGGTCGGTATTCGAATAGAAGTCCTCGGGCGTCATGTAGTAGTGATGGTCCTGAACGCCGAAGTCGGAGATGTTGTCGAGAAGCCCCATCATGACGTATTGGATGGCCTGCGAGCGGGCAAGGCCCTGCGCGCCCGTCTTTGTGTTCTCGCAGTCGATGAACTGTGCGCCGTTACCCACGATGAGCTCCACGCCGCCGTAGAGGTCCGGATTGCTCGCCTCTGCCTCCTTGAAGGCGTTGACGAATTCGAGGTACTGGCCGTAGTAGCGGGAATCCCACTGCTCGTTGCCGATGCCGAGGTAGTTCATCTCGAAGGGTTCGGGATGCCCCATGTTGACGCGCGCCTGCGCCCATTTTGCCTCGTTTGCGTCCGAAGAGTCCGGGTCGCCCTTCGCAAAGGCGACGAGGTCGAGCGCCTCGTTGATGAAGTCTTGCACACCGTTGCCGTACCGCCCCGGAAGGGTGCTGCCGCCGCCGTCCTGGATCATGCAGGAGATGCCGACGTTGAGCACGGGAACGGCGCTTGCGCCCACGTTCTCGCAGAGCAGGAAGTACTCATAGAAGCCGACGCCGTAGTTCATCTCGTAGTCGATCTCTGCGCTGTTCTGCCAGATGTCGGTGTTGGGCTTGCGCGTGGCGGGCTCTCCGTACGTCGTCACTTGTGCGGAAGCGCCCGTCTCGTCCACCTGCGTGTAGGTGAAGGGGGCGAGCTCATCCTGCCCGTTGACGCCGACGGAGTTCTTCCAGTCGTAGACGGCGTCGCCGAGCCACTTGCCCTCGACGACGCAGCCGCCCGGGAAACGGATGAAGGCGGGAGAGAGCGCCTCGATCGCCTCGTAGAGGTAATTTTTGATGCCGCCCGTGTTCTCGGACGTGACGAGAGAGACGCTGTCGAGAGAGAGATAGCCACCGTTTGAGAAAGAGAGGCGGAGGGTGACGCCCTCATCCGCCGTGACCCCTGCCGTGAGCGGAGCGGTGTATTTGACCCAGCCCCCGCTCTCCGCGACGGGGAAGGTTGCCTCGGCAACACATTCTCCGCCCGAAAGCAGTTGGGCGGTGAAGGTGCCCTCGTAGTCCTCCGCCCGCAGAAAGGCGGAGAAGGTGTATGTTTCGCCCGCGGTGATCGCCATCGGGAGAACGGAATAGCCCGCGTTTTCCAGCGTTGCCTCCGTGGTATAGATCTCCAGCTCGGCGAAAGCGGGGTTGTTCTCGTGCAGAGCCCCCTCCCCTTCCGTGACCTGCACATTGAGGCCTACTGCCTCCCAGCGGTCGACAGGGTCGCGGTAGGTGAAGGAGCCGTTGGCGATGAGGTCGTCGTCGAGCGCGTAGCCCGCGTAGTTGATGTCCTCCAAAAAGACGCCGAAGAGTTCATCGGAGATGGTGCGCTGCTCTCTGTTAGCACGCACCGTGAGCGTTGCGGCGGGCGAAGCAAATTTATCGCCCTGACGGTCGGCAGTAGGATCTGCGCCCTCGGAACAGGCGGCAAAGGAGAGTAGGCTCCCCGCCGCCAACACGCCCGAAAGCAGCGCAGTGACGAGTTTTTTCATGAAATTTCCCCCTTAGAAATTGTATGACCCGATTATAACACATTCATTCTTAACTTTCAAGGGGTTTTGCAAAATCGGAAAAAAGAAAAATGGATGGGGAAATCGCGATAAACCACAAAAAAGGACGCCCTGCTTGGACGTCCTGAATTTGGTGGGGACAACAGGACACTGCCGACACCCCTTAGGGGTCCCCTCGGCAGAGCTTCGGCGCGTCCGTTACCGTCCGCTCCTACTTCGCCCTGCGGGCTCGTGCGCCGCAGCTGCGAAATGCTCCCGCAAGCGGGCATTCCTTGCTTGCGTCGGGCGCGTGACCTGACAGCTTCTTCACAGACTGTTGCCTCCACGCAGAAAAAAGCGCCGCCGCGGCAAAAGCCGCGGCGGCGCTATTCTGGTGGAGTTGTTCCCTCCAAATCCGAACCTAATTCTGCATTGATCTCGTCTATCGTGGCCGTCTTTGATCCGTCCTTGTAGTTAAACGTGAAGACGATTTTGTCATCATAGACAAAGATGGCATTGATAAAACTCTCCACAAGGCGCTTTCTGCTCGCAATATCTTTGAGATCGGTGTCGCGGAATTTGCCGATCCAAAAGGCGATGTGCTCCTTCGTGATTTTCGGCTTCTGCAGCTCCTCACTGTAAATGGCGACTTTGATCTCCTCGCGCTCCTGTTCCAAGGCTTCCAACCGTTCTTTCGTAGACGGAGTGAGAATGCCCTGCTGAATGGCGTTCAGCATATTTTGGATACCGTTCTCCACATCCTTCAATCTCGCATTGAGCTGCGGCAGTTTGGAGCCCTCCTGTGCCAGAATGTTCAGGATCGCATCGGCGATGTGGTCGATGAGTTCGTCATTCATCACGATCTTCATGATGTAGTGAATGGCCGCGTCCTCGATCCAATCTTTCTTGACGGGCTTTTTATCACAACCCATCTTCCTCTTGGCGTGGGAACATTTATAGTAGCGATGGACAGTCCCCGTATGGCTCTTGCCGCTCTCGCCGACCATAAACGTGCCGCATTTTCCGCAAAAGAGTTTTGTCGTCAAAATGTAGTCGTCCCCCGCCTTACGCATGGCGGGAGCCTTCTGATTGCGTGCCATGATCTCCTGCACGCGGTCAAAAAGCTCCTCGGAAACGATGGGCGGAATGGCGTCGGGAATGGTCATGTCGCGGAACTTATACTCGCCGATATACCGCCTGTTCTTGAGAAGATAGTGGACGACGTTGAGCGTGATCTTGTTCCCCTTCGTCGTGCGCACGCCGCGCCGCGTCAGATCTTTGGCAATATCCGCCATCTTCTCGCCGTCGGCATAGCGCGTAAATACTTCTACGACGATAGGCGCGGTGGTTTCATCGACTTCCAGACACTGATCTTTCATGCGATAGCCGAATGTCAGACCGCCGCCGTTCATCTTGCCCTTTAAGGCGTTTTCCGTCAAGCCGCGCCCGATTTTTTCGGAGAGATCGACCGAATAGTACTCTGCCCAGCCCTCAAGCATCGATTCGAGCAGCACGCCTTCGGGACCGTCGGAGATGTTCTCCTTCGCGGAAATGACCTTTACGCCGTTCTTTTTGAGAATGTTTTTATAGTAGGCGGAGTCGTAGCGGTTGCGGGCGAAGCGGTCCAACTTCCAGACAAGCACGGTATCGAACAATTTGCGATAGCTGTCCTTGAT
>CALWCH010000015.1 GCA_944376335.1 uncultured Clostridia bacterium | reverse complement strand
TATGACCCTCTGCTTGTAAGGCAGATGCTCTCCCGGCTGAGCTAAGCTTCCGAACTTGCTTGATTATAATAGCACAAGAGAGAAAAGAATGCAAGCATTTTTCGCGGGAAAATCGGAAATTTTTTCGCTTTTCCAAAGTTTTTTTGCGCCACTTTTTTCCGCCCCGCGCCCCGCAAAGGCCGCCGCAAAACAAAAAGCCCCGCTTTTGCGGGGCCTTGCGTTTTAGTAGATGCTGACCTGCTTTCTGTCTTTGCCGAGACGCTCGTACTTGACAACGCCGTCCTTTAAGGCGAAGAGGGTATCGTCGCCGCCGATGCCGACATTGTTGCCGGGGTGGATCTTCGTCCCGCGCTGGCGCACAAGGATGCTGCCCGCGAGCACGGCCTGACCGTCCTGACGCTTGACGCCGAGGCGCTTCGCGTTGCTGTCGCGGCCGTTGTGGGAGGAACCGGTACCCTTTTTATGAGCGAATAAACTGATAAAGATCATGATTATTTCTCCTTTTCATTGATATTCGGGCGTTTCCCGCACTTGGGGTGCCCCGTGCAGTCAAAGGGAGATCGCTTCGATCTTGACTGCGGTGAAGGGCTGACGGTGGCCCTGCTTCTTGCGCTCGTTCTTCTTGGACTTGTACTTGAAGACAATGATCTTACGGTACTTATCCTGCGCTTCGACCTTTGCGGTGACCTTGGCGTTTTTGACGTCGCTGCCGACCTTGACGCCGTTTTCATCTGCCACCATGAGCACGTTGAAGGAAACTTCCTCGCCGACCTCTGCCTTGAGCTTTTCCACTCTCACGACGTCGCCTTCGGAGACCTTATACTGCTTGTTGCCGTTTTCGATGATCGCGTACATAGATTTTACCTCCTCTTTCCAGTCTCGCAAGATGCAAGGCGGCCTTTCGGCACTTCTTTGCCCGACCTTAGCGGCTCAAACGGTACTTTACCATACCGAGGGGAATTTGTCAAGCGGTTTTTTATCATTTTGGATATTTTTCGGCGCTCCTTCGCATACTGAGGGCATGGAAAAGAAGAGCGAAGAAATTTTGGCGGAACTTTACCGCAACTGCTGCCTTGCGATGCAGTCCATCGAGGACATTCTTCCCGCGGCGGAGGAGCCCCTGAAGGAAGAGCTCAAGCGCGAGCACGACGAATACGAAAAGCTGTGCGCCCGCGCGGCGGCGCTCGCCCGCGAAAAGGGCATCGAGCTCAAGGAGCCCGGGCCTTTCAAGAAGGCGATGATGTGGGGGAGCATCAAATTGAATACGATGAAGGACGACTCCCGCGCGCACATCGCCGAGATGATGACCCAAGGGACGGTGATGGGCATCACGAGCCTCAAGAGCACGCTTGCAGACAGCTCCGAGAGAATGGACGGGGATATCGAGCGGCTCTTTCACGATACGCTCGCCCGCGAAGAGGGCTTCGAGCGCATCTGGAAGGCGATGATCGCCTGACTATTATATGGAAAGCGGCGGCGCGCCATTTGGCGCGCCGCCCGCGGCTTCCCGAAATTTCCAATAAAAAAACACAAAGCGGCAGAATAGCCTTCCACCGCATGTCCCGATCTGACAAAAAAGTTTTCCCTCTCCTGTCACACCCATATCATACCACGCAGAGTTAAAAAATTCCGCACGAAGTTGTCATAATTTTGTAAATTCTTCACGAAAACCTTGATTTTTGCGCGGGAGCGTTGACTTTCTCCCCAAAGTATGATAGGGTAGAGGTGCCCCGCGGGGCAAAGGAGGAAGATATGAGCAAAGATTTTATGGACGATTTCTATAAGACCATCGACCCGCACGGCGCGTTCGATCTGAACGATGACGGCGAGTACGACATGGCGGAGGGTTTCCTCTTGCAGGATGCGCTGCTGGATGAGGACTTCGACGAGGATGACTTCGACGAGGACGATTTCGACGAGGACATCTGAATGAGACGGCGGGCGGCCGCGGACTTTAAGTCCGCGGCCGCCCGCCGATATCCAACAGCAAAGGCCGATGCCTCAGAGCGTAAACGTCTCGGGGGCGTCGGTGAAGGACGCGATGACGACGCTCGCGCTCTTGAAGTACACCACCGCGCACACGCCGTCGTTCTCGTCGTAGTGATACACGGTGCGCAGTTCGGGCTGGGCGTCGAGCACCGCCTTTCTCGCCTCGGCTCTGTCGTCATGCACGAGTTCGCCCGTGATGCGCATCCACTTGCCCTTAGAAAAGGCGCAGATCTCCGCCTTGGGGTTTGCAAGGAGCTGCTTGAAGACGTCCTTCTTGTTGCCCGTCTGGATGTAGAGCTTCCCCTCGTGCACAGAGTGCGATGTAAAGATGCGGACGTGCGGCTGCGCGCCGTCGGCGGTCGCAAGATAATACATGCCCGCCTCTGTCAAAAATTCGTTGGCTCTTTCTGCATTGTTCATAAAAAATTCTCCTTTGAGGGATTGACTTTTTCAAACCTCGGTGCTATTATAATGGCACGGTATTGCTTTGTCAAGAACGCACTATTTTGTGGTATAGTATCAAAAAAGATACCGTAAAAGGAGTAGATTATGCAGAAAATTTTGCCCGACTGCCCCGTCGAGGTGACGCTCTCGCTCATCGGCAACAAGTGGAAGGTGCTCATTTTGCGCGAGCTCTTGGAGGGCACAAAGCGCTTTTCCGAGTTAAAGCGCGCGCTTTTCGGCGTGACGCAGAAGATGCTCACCCAGCAGCTTCGCGACATGGAGGAGAGCGGGCTCGTCATTCGCACCGTCTACCCCGTCGTGCCGCCCAAGGTGGAGTATTCGCTCTCGGCGACGGGCGAGAGCCTGCGGCCCGTCTTAGACGCCCTTCGGGTGTGGGGCGAGGGGTACAGGACGCACCATGCGGGAGGGAATTATGAAAAATTTTGAGGCGCGCATCGCGCGGGCAAGGGCGCTTTTAGCGGGCGCGGACGCTCTTCTCATCGGCGGGGGAGCTGGCCTCTCCGCGGCGGCGGGGCTCACCTATTCGGGCGAGCGCTTTCAAACAAACTTCCCCGACTTCATTGCAAAATACGGCATGCAGGACATGTATTCGGCGGGCTTCTATCCCTTCCCCACGCAGGAGGAAAAGTGGGCGTACTGGTCGCGGCACATCTTTGTAAACCGCATTTCGCCGCCCGCTCTGCCGCTGTATCGTGAGCTTTTCTCCCTCGTGCAGGGGAAGGACTATTTCGTGATCACGACCAACGTCGACGCACAGTTTGAAAAGGCGGGGTTCGAAAGGGAGCGCATCTTTGCGGTGCAGGGCGACTATCAGGCGCTGCAGTGCGCAAGGGGGTGCCAGAATAGAGTATATGACGGCGAGGCGCGCCTCAGAGAGATGGTAAATGCGCAGAAAGACTGCCGCGTGCCTTCCTCGCTCGTGCCGAAGTGCCCCGTGTGCGGCGGGGAGATGGAGGTGCACATCCGAAAGGACGAGTACTTCGTCGAGGACGAAAAATGGCATGCCGCAAAGGGGCGGTACGAGGCGTTCCTCTCCCGCACGGAGGGGAAACGTATGGTGCTTTTAGAGCTCGGCGTGGGGTACAATACGCCCGCGATCATCCGCTTTCCCTTCGAGCGCATGACCTACCAAAGCGCGCACGTCTCCCTCATCCGCATCAACCGTGACGAGGCGGAGGCGCTCAAAGAGAACGCCCAAAAGACGGTGTGCTTCTCCGAGGACATGGGGGAGGTATTCTCCCGCCTCGGGGAGAAATAAGGGATAAATAAGGAATAAAATAAGGGGCGGCCGCGGACTTTAAGTCCGCGGCCGCCCCGTTGTCTCGCGATGGGGTCGGCGGCTTAAAAGAACACGCCGCGTGCCTGCTGTTTGATCTCAGCGGAGGCGGTGAAGGGGATGCGCGTCGTGTAGCCGCGCTTTGCAGCCACGATCATCTTGGTGGGCCATGCGAAGATATCGCGGTTCCACACATTCACGGTGTCGTTATACAGTTCGCGCGCCGCCGTGATCTCCTTCTGGAGATAGCTGTTCTGCTGCATGGCATCGGCGATCTCCGCATGCGCCTTGAGGTCGGGATAGTTCTCAAACGCGATGTTGATGGACCTTCCCACCGATTCCAGCTGCTGCGCCATCTGGTTGCGCGCGCCGTCGTCGTTGGGGTTTGCGCCCGAGCGGTACGCCGCGATCTGCGTCATCGTCTCCTTGTCGAGGTCGATGGCCTTGTCTAAAAGCCTTGCGCAGTTCTGAAGGATGACGACGCGCTGTTCGAGGTAGTTGTCGATCTGCGAAGCGTCGTGCTGGATCTTCTGCTGCAGCTGCGAGAGGTAGTTGCCCGCTTTGATCTTCATAAAGAGGAAGATGACGCCGGGGATGATGCCGAGGACCCAGAGGAGCACCTCAAAGATCTTCGACCCCACGCCCGTCTTTACGGGGATCTGCTTCTCGATGACGTTGACGTCGCGTCCCTGTCCGTTTACGGGACCGGTAAGTTCGTCGAGTTCGTTTGCCATTTATTGTTCCTCCTGATTTGATTTCTCGCTGTCATCGGCCGCGCCTTCGGGCACGTCCGTTTGCGCCTCATTGTCTGTCTGCGCCTCGGGAGCGGGCTTTGCCTCTGCGGGCGCTTCGGGAGCTTGCTCTGCAGATGCCGCCTGCGCCTGCTTTGCTGCGGCTTCCTCGCGGTCGAGCTCCTTCTCCACCGCATCGAGGGCCTCGAGCCCCGCATACAGCATGGCATCTGCGGCAACGGCAGCCTTGATGCCGAACATCTCGTCGATCTTCCTGTCCTCGCTCTCGGAGAAGAACCCGTTTGCAAGGGGGAAGGCGAGAAGGCCGTCCTCATACGCCGAGCCCGCATTGGAGAACCTGCCGACGAGCTCGGCAAGGCTCCCGTTTTTGAGCCCGTCAAACGCCTCGTGCGAGCCGCCCACGCGCTTCAATGCCATGTCGCTCGTGCGCTCGAGGGGAATGTATTCCACCCAGGGCACGGGCACGGCGTGGAACTGCCCGTCGCCGCCGAACACGCTCACATAGTCGATGCGGTCGACGGCGTCGTAGGAGTAAGCCGTCACGGAGACGGAGTCTGTTTTTCCCTGCTTGCAGACGCTCTCTGCCTTCAGGATGGTCTCCGTCTTGGTGCTCTCGTGGGCAAAGATGCTGCGGGGGAAGCGGTTTGCAAGCACTTCCGCCTCGGGCATGGTGTAGTTGGAGGGGTACACGTCGCGGTAGATGAATTCCGCGGGCTTCTGCATGCGGTAGAGGGGCACCGAAAGCACAGGCGCGAGGTCGAAGTACATCGACTTGAACCAGCCCGCGTTGAAGGAGACGAAGGACGCGCGCGAGGCGGCCAAATCGTAGCTCCTGTAGCGCGAGGGGTCGGTATCGACGAGCCAATTCTGCGCGTGTTCGGACGTGATGATGTTGAGCATGCCCGCCTTGTAGAAGTAGAAATCGTCGCCGTAGCCCGCCTTGGACGTGAGAAGATGCAGCATGTTCTGCTGGGCGAGGGGGGTGAACATGAGGCGGAACTCGACTTCGTTGTCGCGGTTCTGCGCGCCGAACAAGACTTCAAACTCGGTGTTTGCAAGCTCGGTGAACCGTCTCCCTTCGCTCACGGCCTGTTCGGTGAGGTCCTGAAGTTCCTTTCCGCCCTTCTTTACCTTCCTTTCGCGCTCCTTCTCCGTCAGCTGCTCGCTGTGCTGGGGTGCGCGCGAAAAACTCAGTTTGGGCGCGCCCTCGTTGCCGTAGATGAGCCGCGTCTCGAAGTTGTAATAGGGCGCGGGCTTGGTGACGGTCGCAGTCAGCGTCTGCGAATGGTGCACGGTGCGGGTATGCCCCTCGGAGTCCGTCTCCGTCGTCGTCCAATGGATGGTGATGCTGCCCGAATACGTCTTGGTGCCCATCGTGCGGCGGAAGCGGCGCTCGAAGAGGAAGGGGCTCCCCTCCACCGTGCCCGAAAGCAGATAGACGGTGGAGGCCATCTCGCCGTTCCCCGCATCATAGCCGTACTTGCGCGCAAAGAGGTCGAGCCTTTTTACGTCGAGCTGCTCATCGAAGGTGAGGTCGGGCATCGTCTGAAGGACGATCTCCTTCGTCATGCCCCGCGTAAACAGCGCGTTGAGGGGCGCCATCTCGGCATATGCCTCCTTTAAGGCGGCGTCCGCCTCGGCGGCCTCCTTCTCGTGGATCGCCTCGCGCTCTTTAAGCTTTTTCTTGATGACCGTGCTAAGGAGCGCGATGAGCCCGATGCCGAGAAGGGCACATACGATCCCGATGACGAGCTGAAGCGCCTCGTTGCTGTCCGTATAGAGGAAGATGAGAATGACCGCCGCCACAAAGGCGATCACGGTGAGCACGATGAGGAAGGTCTTGAGCGTCTTAAAGGAGCCCACCTTCTTGTTCGCCTGCTGTGCCTCGGCGGCCTCCTTGTTGTAGCGGGCGACCGTCTCCTTATTCTTCTCGGGGTCGACGCCCGACTGCTTCACGAGCGCATCGAAGTATTTTTCGGCATTCTCTTCAAACGCGCCCTTTAAGTGTTTCTCATAATATTCGAGGGGTTCCAAATCGGCAAGCTGATCCATATTCTTTCACCCAATTTTCTTATTTCCTCTCTATTTTACCCTATCCGACACGTTTCGTCAAGGGGAGAGACAAATTTTCCAAATAATTTATTCTATGCGCTATTTCACGCCCCCTTGCGCCGAGGGGCATTTTTCTGTTATAATAAAGAAAAATCTCAAAAACGCGAAAGGTTTTGCGCCTTTCATGCGAGTTAAAAGTGAAGAGGGCAAACAATGCGCATTGCGGCGGATAACGTACGCGCCATCATCGAACGCTATTCGGATATGGTGCTGAAAGTGGCGTATCAGAACACGCGCGACCTGCAGGAGTCCGAGGACATCGTGCAGGAAGTCTTTCTTGCGCTCTTTTCCCGCCCCCTTCCCAAAGAGGAGGAGCACTTGAAGGCGTGGCTCATCCGCGTGACCCTCAACAAGAGCCGCTCCTTTCTGCGCTCCGCCCGCCGCAAGGTGCTGCCCCTCGACGAGAGCCTCGCCCCCGCCGAGCGCCTCGCCGCCCCGCCCGATTTTGCGCAGGATGAAGTGCTCTCCAAGCTCCTTACCCTCCCCGAAGCGGAGAAGAACGCCCTCTATCTTCATTACTACGAGGGGTATTCGGCAAAGGAGATCGGCAAATTCTTAAAAAGGAGCGAAAACGCCGTGTATATCTTGCTCTCGCGGGGGCGGGCGAAGCTCAAAGAACTTTTCAAGGAGGACGAAGATGAATAGGAGCTATCGGGAAGCGCTCGATAAAATCGCATATTCGGATGCGGACAAGGCGCGCATCTCGGCCGCAGTTCTCAAAAAACTCGAACGGCGGCAGCGGGTAAAAAGGACCCTTCGCCGCACGCTCATTCCCGTCTGCTCGGCGGCGGCGCTCTGCCTTGCCGCAACGCCCTTCATCATCGCGCTCCTGCCCGCGAACGCTCCATTCGACCCGCCCCCTTCGGACGGCGATCCTTCGTCCGCTTACGCCCTTCACGAGGAATGGCGCATGGGGGAGTATTCGCTCACCTTCGAGAGCGCGGCGCGCGAGGGCGAAACTCTGGTTTTGTCGGCGGAAGGGACGCTCTCCTCGTTCTCCTTTGCGGACGCTTCGGCCGTCCTCGCGCGGGAGACACTTGCTTTGGACGAGGACAGGAGCGAGGGGGCGAGCGATCTTATATCGGGCGAACTGACCTTTTACTACGAACTTTCGTCCTCGCAGTGGGAAAATTTCGAGGACGAGGACATCGCCCTCACCCTCATCTTAGAGGGGGAGACGGCGAACTTTATCTTTTCATACGGCGATCTGGAGGTGACATCATGAAAAAGGCACTCTTTGCATTGAGTGCGGCGCTGCTTGCGGGCGCAGTGATGCTCAGCGGCTGTTCGGGCGGCAATCTTTTATACGCCGCGGCCGAACATACCGATTTTTCTTACGGAGAATCGGAAGAGGCAGACTTTCTTGCGGTGCAGGAGGGGGTGAGCGATTTCTCGGCGCGCTTTGCGGCGGCGGCAGCCTCCGAGAGCGCAAAAAGCGGCACGGAAAACACCGTCGTCTCGCCCGTGTCCGTCTACATGGGCCTCTCGCTCGCGGCGATTTGCGCGGGCGGGGAGACGAAAGCCGAGCTTTTGAACGCGCTCGGCGTCGACGAGGCGACGCTCTCTGCAGGCGCGCCCGAACTTTGGCGCTCCTTAAACCGCGATTTCGGCAAGAGGGGCGAGGTCTCTCTGAGCAACTCCGTCTGGCTGCAGGAAGGCATCCCCTTCGAGGGCGCGTGTTTGCAATCTCTCGCCGAGGACTTCTTTGCTGACAGCTACTCCGCGGACTTTGCGGGAAACAACGACGCCGCCAACCGCGCGCTCACCGATTACATCAAGGATAAGACGAACGGGCTCATCAAGGCCGATCTGCAGCTCCCGGAAGAGACGCTCTTTGCGCTCGTCAACACGCTGTACTTGAAAGACACCTGGAACTTATACGGCGATAAACTGCCTGTAACCGACGATATGCCCTTTGTAACGGGCACCGGCAGCGAGACGCTCCTGCCCTTCATGCAGGGCGAATACCGCACGGGAAGGCCGTATGAGGGCGAAAACTTTACCGCCTTCTTAACGAATACCCGGAGCAGCTTCTCGCTCACCTTTTTGCTCCCCGATGAGGGTGTGCCGCTTTCCGAAGTCTTTACCGCGGAGAACCTCGCCGCCGTGCAGAAGATGGACGACTGGAACGCGCTCGACGAGGAGAACAAGCTCCGCTACTACACGCGCTGCCTCTTCCCCGCGTTCGAGGGCGGCTGCGACATGGACGCGCGCGGCATTCTGAACGATGCGTTCGGCATCGAACTTCTCTTTGATGAGCAAAACTGCGACCTGACGCCGCTTGTGGGGGCCAATAACGCCTATTGCTTCGGCGCGAAGCACGTTGCAACGCTCAAGGTCGATCGTCGCGGCATCGAGGGCGCGGCGGTGTTCGTGCTCCCCGGGGCGGGCGAAGCGGGCCCCGACGAGTACACGGAAGTGCGGCAGGACTTTGTCGTCGACCGTGCATTCGGGTTCGTGCTCTCCGACCTCTACGGCACGCCGCTCTTTGCGGGCGTTGTCAATGAGGTATAATATAGTATAATATGGATAGGGGCGCCGCCCGCGGCCATTTGGCCGCGGGCGGCGCGTTCTTTTTCGCATTCGCTTGACAGATCGCCCCGCCCTCTCTATAATATGGAATACAAGAGAATATCTCCGACGGGAGTTGCCGCCCGCGCGAAAGGTGCGGGAGGGGCAGAGAGCAGGGGAAGCGCGGTGAAAATCCGCCGCAACGGCCATTACGGTGAAAGTCCGATCGCCTGCCCCGTCGGAACGCGCGGCGTCTCGGGCGAATGGGGAAGAAAGCCGTGCGTCTTTTCCGTGCGCCCGAGGGGGCGCTTTTTGTTTATGGATCGCCCGCTCCCCGAAAACGTTTGAGAGGTATTGTTATGAAGAAAATTTTGCGGCTCTTTTCGGCGGTTTTGGCGCTTTGCGCGCTCCTTGCGGTGGCGGGCTGTGCCCCGAAGGCGGAGGTTAAGGAGGGCGAAGACACCGTCGTCATCACGGCGTCGGAAGAAGATGCGGGCAAGACGCTTCTCGCCCTCATGGAAGAGCTTCAGGCGGCGGGCGAGCTCACCTTTACGCTTTCCGACGGCATGGTGACTTCCATCAACGGCATCTCGCAGACGGCGTCGAGCTATTGGATGCTCTATACGTCGGACGCAGAGAACGCCAACGATCAGTGGGGCACGTTTGAGTATGAGGGCGAAACGCTCGGCTCTGCCATCTATGGGGCGGGCGAGCTCACCTTAAAGGCGGACTGCGTGTATCTTTGGTCATTCGAGAGCTTCGGCCTGTGAGCTCCCCTTCGCCCGAAAACGAGCTCTCGCCCTCGCCCGAGAACGGACCCGCTCCCGCGCCCGTTACAAAAGGCCCTTCGTCCGAGCCCGAGAATGAGCCCGTCACGCGCAAAAGGGCAGCCGTGCGCGGGGTCAGGCATATCGCCGTCACCGCCGTATTTACGGCGCTGCTTCTCGGCGCGCAGTATGCGCTGTGGGCCGTGAAGGGCGTGGAGCTCGTCACCCTGCTCCTTCTCGTCTTTTCCTACCGCTTCGGGGTCAAATGCGGGGTGCTGTCCGCCGCCGCCTTCTCGCTCTTGCGCTGCTTCCTCTTCGGCTTTTTCCCGAGCGTCATCCTGCTGTATCTCATCTATTACCCGCTCTTTGCGGCGCTCTTCGGCCTCTTGGGGAACATCTTTTCCCGCCGTGTAAACTTCCGCATCATACTGCTCTTGACGGCGGCGGCAGCCGTCTGTACGGCGTGCTTCACGCTCATAGACGACGTGATAACCCCCCTCTTCTACGGCTATACGAAGGATGCGGCGCTCGCCTATTTTGTCGCGTCTCTCCCCACGATGGGGGCGCAGACGGTGTGTGCCGCCCTCTCGGTGGGGCTTCTCGCCCGCCCGCTGCTCTCGCTGCTGAATCGGGTGAAATTGTAAAGCAAAGCTGACATTTTTCACGGAAATGTCGGGCATATTTTACAAAAAAACAGCACTCTACTCACGGTAGAGTGCTTATTTTTTTGGGGTAGAGCCGCCTTTTTCGGGGTAGAGGACGCGCGGCAAAGAGTAGGGAACGCCGCCCCCGAAATGGGTTTACAAAGCGCCGCCTCCCGCATATACTGGGAGCAGAAAGCAGCCGAGCCACAACATAGGGCATTTGCCCGCACATCATACGCAGTTTAACGTTTTATAAGGAGGCCGTTATGCCAAACACTGCAAGCGCCGTTTTGGGGCGCAGAAAGAGACCAATATTCTGTTCCTTCTACACCAAGGGCGAGGAGATCTTCAACGCCGTCTCGCACATCGCAGGCGCGGCGCTCGGGCTCGTCGCGTGGGCGCTCACGCTCTTTTTTGCCTATCCCGACGCCGCGGCAATGGCCGCCGTCTCCGTCTTCGGGGCGAGCATCGTCATTCTCTACACGATGAGCGCGCTCTACCACTTTTTGCCCGACGGCGTCGCAAAGGGCGTCTTCCGCATCTTCGACCACTGCACCATCTATCTTCTCATTGCGGGTACCTATACGCCCTACTGCGTCATCGCGTTGGGGCTCTCGGGCGCGGGGCTCTGGGTGCTCATTGTCGAGTGGGCGTGCGCCGTCATCGGCATCACGATGAACGCCATTGCGATGAACAACAAGGTCGTCAAGGGCATCTCGATGGCGCTGTATTTTACAATGGGCTGGCTCGCCCTCTTCGTGTTCCCGCCTCTCCTTTCCGCCATCAGCCCGCTGTGTCTGTGGCTTTTATTGGGCGGCGGCATTGCCTACACGGGCGGCATCGTCTTCTTCGCACTGGGCAGAAAGGTCAAATGGTTCCACTCCGTATGGCACCTATTCGATCTTCTCGGCACCGCCCTGCAGTTTGCGAGCATTCTCCTTCTGCTGCTTTAAGGCAGGCTTTGAAAGGCCGAACATTCTTCTCCCGCTGCTTTAAGGCAGCCATTCTCCGTAACGGGGAGGGCATTCCGCCCTCCCTTTTTTCGTGTGCTCTTCCCCGTCCTTCTTCGAACGCTTGAAAAATTTTGCGCGATGTGGTAAGATAGTACCAATACACATACGCCCGAAAGGGCATACGGAGAAGCTATGGATATCATCAAGACGCTCTCTAAAGAGCTCGACAAGAAAGAGGAACACGTTCAAAACGTCGTCAACCTTCTCGACGAGGGCAACACGGTGCCCTTCATCGCCCGCTACCGCAAGGAGATGCACGGCACGATGGACGACCAGACCATCCGCACCCTTGCAGACAGGCTGCAGTATTTGCGCAACTTGGAGGCAAGAAAGCAGGAAGTGCTCACTTCCATCGAGGCGCAGGGCAAGCTCACCGAAGAACTCAAGGCCCGCATCGAGGCGGCGGAGACGCTCGCCGCCGTCGAGGACGAATACCGCCCCTACAAGCAGAAGCGCCGCACCCGCGCCATGATCGCCCGCGAGAAGGGCCTCGAGCCCCTCGCATTGCTCCTCTTTGCGCAGGAGAAGGACTGCCCCGCCCCCGAAGAGGCCGCCAAGGGCTATATCGACGAGGAAAAGGGCGTTTCCACCGTTGAAGAGGCGCTGCAGGGCGCGAACGACATCATCGCCGAGAACATCTCCGACGATGCGGGCGTGCGCGGTTCGCTCCGCGAATATGCGATGAAGTGCGCGGATATCTGCTCGGAGGCCGCAAAGAAGGACCCCGAGGACACCGTCTACCGCAACTACTATCACTTCACCTGCGCCGTCAAAAATATGCCCGGGCACCGCGTCCTCGCCCTCAACCGCGGCGAAAAGGAGGGCGTTCTCAAAGTTTGGGTGGACGTCCCGCGCGACAACGCCTTGGAGCTCATCTTCCGCCGCATGCTCAAAAAGCCCGCGTGCAATTCGACGGCATTCGTAAAGGCCGCCGCCGAGGACGGGTACGACCGCCTCATCTTCCCCTCTTTGGAGCGGGAAGTGCGCGCCGCCCTCACGGAAAGCGCCTCCGAGGAAGCCATCGGGCAGTTCGCGCTCAACCTGCGCCCGCTTCTGATGCAGCCGCCCATCAAGGGGTTCGTCACGATGGGTCTCGACCCCGGCTACCGCATGGGCTGCAAGGTCGCCGTCGTCGACGGCACGGGGAAGGTGCTCGACACAGCCGTCGTCTACCCGACGCACGGGGAGCGGCAGAAGGCGGAGGCCATCCGCGTTTTGTCGGGGCTCATCAAAAAGCATAAAGTCAGGCACATCGCCATCGGCAACGGCACCGCAAGCCGCGAGACGGAGCAAATGACGGTGGAGCTCATCGCTTCCCTCGGCAAGGGGGCGGGCGTCTCGTACGCCATCGTCAACGAGGCGGGCGCGTCCGTCTATTCTGCGTCCAAACTGGCGGCGGCGGAATTTCCCGACTTCGACGTCAACCTGCGTTCCGCCGTCTCCATCGCAAGGAGACTGCAGGACCCGCTTGCAGAGCTCGTCAAGATCGACCCCAAGTCCATCGGCGTGGGGCAGTATCAGCACGATATGCCCGAGAAGCGGCTTTCGGAGGCGCTCGACGGCGTCGTCGAGGACTGCGTGAATGCGGTGGGTGTGGACGTCAACACGGCGTCCGCGCCGCTCCTTGCACGCGTTTCGGGGTTAAATGCGGGCGTTGCCGCAAACGTCGTCAAATACCGCGAGGAGAACGGCAAATTCACCTCGCGCAAACAAATTTTAAAGGTGCCCAAATTGGGCGCCAAGGCGTTTGAGCAATGCGCGGGCTTTCTGCGCGTGCCCGAGAGCGAGGAAGTTTTAGACAACACCGCCGTGCACCCCGAGTCGTATGCCGCCGCGCAAAAGCTTCTGTCTCTCTGCGGCTATACGGAAGAGGACGTGCGCCGCGGGAATTTGGGGCACCTCATGGAGCGGCTGCACGGCTACGGCGAGGAAAAGGCTGCCGCTGCCTGCGGGGTAGGGCTCCCCACCCTCTTCGACGTGTGCGCCGAATTAAAACAGCCCGGCCGCGACCCCCGCGACGAGCTTCCCGCGCCCGTCCTTCGCACGGACGTCCTCGAGATGAAGGACTTGAAGCCCGGCATGGAGCTCAAGGGCACCGTCCGCAACGTCGCCGTGTTCGGCGCGTTCGTCGATATCGGCGTGCATCAGGACGGCCTCGTCCACATCTCCCAGATCTCCGATCAATTTATCGCAAAGCCCTCCGATGTGCTGTCGGTGGGGGATGTCGTCACCGTGTGGGTCTTGGAAGTGGACGAAAAGCGTGGGCGCATCAGCCTCACGATGAAAAAGCCGCGCTGAAAATAGGGGGGATAGCTCATGAAGATCGCCATGACGGGCGTGAGCGGCGACATGGGGCGGGAGGCGCTCAAAGCCGTGCTTTTGCTTCCCGTGGGCGCGTGCGTGCGCGTGCTGCTCACCCATAAAAAGCGCAACGAGGAACTTGCCCGCCGCTTAAAAAGAGAATACGGCCCCCGCATTGAGATTATTCGGGGCGACGTGACGCGGCGGGAGGACTGCGAACGCCTCGTTGCGGGCGCGGACTATGTATTGCACATGGCGGGGGTCATCCCCCCTGCGGTGGACCATTCGCCCTCCCTTTCCCACCGCGTCAACTTCGTCGGCACGGCGGCAATGGTGGATGCCGTCAAACAGCAGTCTCCCCAGCCCGTCTTTCTCTACATCTCTTCCGTCGCCGTCTACGGCAACCGCACGATGGCGCACCCCTTCGGCCGCGTGGGCGATCCCTTGCTTGTCAGCCCCTTCGAGCCCTACGAACTGCACAAGATGAGGGCGGAGCGGTATATCTTGGACGCCGGTTTGGAGCGCTTTGCGATCCTCCGCGAGGGCGCGATGCTGCATCCCAAGATGCTCGAAAACAACATGAGCGACCCGCTCATGTTCCACGTCGTTCTGAATGCTCCCCTCGAATGGGTGAGCGCGCGCGATACGGCGCGGCTGTTTGCAAACATCTTCCTTTCCGAGAGCAGGGGCGAAAACGGCGATTTTTGGAACAACGTCTACAACATCGGCGCGGGGGAGCGGGGCCGCTGCACGGGGTACGAGACGCTCGAGGACGGCTTTTCCGTCATAGGAGGCAAGCCCGAGCGCTACTTCCGCCCCGAGTGGTTCCCTCGCCGCAACTTCCACGGCCTTTGGTTTTATGATGCGGACGAGCTCGAAACGCGCTTTTGCTTCCAACGCGACGGTGTGCACGAATATTGGCAGGAGATTTCCAAGGCGCACCCGCTGTTTGCGCTCGGGAAGGCCGTGCCGCCCGAACTCATCTACGAATTTTTATTCAAGCGGCTGCTTGCGATGGAGGGCTCGCCCGAAAAGTGGGTGAAAGAGGGCGACGAGGCGCGCATCTTCGCCTATTTCGGCGGGGAAGAGGGCGCAAAGACGCTTCCGAGGCGCTGGGAGGACGTCTTCATCGCCTGCAAACAGCCCGACTATACGGCAAAGAAGAAGGGCGAGGGCGCAGCGCTTCTTTCGCACGGCTTCGACGATGCAAAACCCATGAACGAGTGGAATATCGACGACGCCAAGTCGGCTGCCGAATTCCGCGGGGGCAAGTGCCTCTCGAGCGAAATGCCCTCCCTTCGCGCCCCGCTTGAATGGCAGTGCGCCGAGGGGCACACGTTCGAGGCGTCAGCGCTCACCGTGCTGCGCGCGGGGCACTGGTGCCCGCACTGCTCGCCCCGCCCGTGGAAGTTCGACCTTCTTTCCAAGAACAACCCCTACTTCGCGCAGGTGTGGTACGATTCCCACCGCCGCGATGAGGACGTTGTTTACGATATCCAGGACGGCAAGCCCGTCATCAGAAAGGGGGAATAATCTATGTTGGTGAAAAATATCGAGAAACTTGTCGGGAACACGCCCCTTCTGCAGCTTACTCGCTATCAAAAAGCGAGCGGCGCGGGCGCGAACCTCTATGCAAAGCTCGAATGTTTCAACCCTGCGGGCTCCGTCAAGGACCGCGTCGCGCTGGAAATTATTCAGGACGCAGAGGAAAAGGGCACATTAAAGAAAGGCGGCACCATCGTGGAGCCCACGTCGGGCAACACGGGCATCGGCATCGCCGCGATTGCCGCGGAGCGGGGATACAAAGCCATTCTCGTCATGCCCGATACGATGAGCATGGAGCGGCGCAATATCCTGCGCGCATATGGGGCGGAGATCGTCTTAACGGAAGGCGCCAAGGGCATGGCGGGCGCCATCGAGAAGGCGGAAGAGCTCGTGAGAACGCTTCCCAACGCCATTCTCGCAGGGCAGTTCGAAAACCCCGTCAACCCGCGCGCGCACTATAAGTCCACCGGCCCCGAAATTTGGCGCGACTTAAAGGGCGAGGTCGCCTGCTTTGTCGCGGGCGTGGGCACGGGCGGCACGCTCTCGGGCGTGGGAAGATACTTAAAGGAGCGCGACCCCGCCGTTCACATCGTCGCGGTGGAGCCTTCTTCCTCGCCCGTCCTATCCAAAGGCCGCGGCGGCGCGCACGGCATCCAGGGCATCGGCGCGGGGTTCGTCCCCAAGGCGCTGGATACGACCATCTACGACGAGGTCATCGCCGTTACCGACGAGGACGCGCTCACGTTCGCCAAACTTTTGGGCAAGACGGAGGGTATCTTGTGCGGCATCTCGGCGGGCGCGGCGCTTGCGGCGGCGGTATCGCTTTCGAAACGCGCGGAAATGAAGGGCAAGAATATCGTCGTCCTGCTGCCCGACGGGGGAGACAGGTACTATTCGACGGCGCTCTTCCGATTTGATTGAGTGAGGAAAGCGTGTGCGCTCCTTGACAGGGGCGTGAAAACGTGGTATAATGGCGTTTAAGTGGGGTCCGGTGTTCCTGCCGGGCCCCTTTTTATGGGAAAAGATGCGCTCATTCGGCGCAAAAAGGAGAGAAACAAATGAAACTTATCTATGGCGTGAAGGACAGGCCGTCCCTCTTTCAGACGTTCGTCTTTGCCCTCCAGCAGCTGCTTGCCATTTTGGCTGCGACCATCGCCGTGCCCATGGTGGTGGGGAACGGCATGTCTGCCTCGGCGGCGCTCTTCGGCGCGGGCGCGGGCACGCTCGTCTACCTCTTGTTTACCAAGTTCAAGAGCCCCGTTTTCTTAGGCAGCTCCTTCGCCTTCATCGGCTCCATGACGGCGGCGTTCGCGGGCGGTGTGAGCATGTCCCTTGGCTATTTGGGCCTTCTCATCGGCGCGGTGTTCGCGGGGCTTGTCTACGTCATCATCGCCGTCGCCGTCAAGTTCGCGGGCGTCGGCTGGATCGATAAGCTCATGCCCGCCTGCGTCATCGGCCCCACAGTCGCCCTCATCGGGCTCTCGCTCGCGTCGAGCGCCGTCTCGCAGGCGGTGAGCGGCACCAACGTGGGCGGCAACTATGTGATGGACCTTCATTCCTGCCTCTGCCTTCTGTGCGCGCTCGTGACCTTGGGCGTCACCATCGTCTGCTCGGTCTACGGCAAGAAGATGCTCAAGATGATCCCCTTCATCATCGGCATCCTCTCGGGGTACGTCCTTGCCACTGTTTTCACGCTCATCGGCATGGGCACGGGCAACGAGGCGCTCAAGATCATCGACTTCTCCCTCTTCAACGACATGCAGTGGTACCCCGAATTCACCTTCTTAACGGCATTCGCGGGCCCCTTCGATGCGGGCGAGGGCACCATCGGCAGCTACATCGGCACGATCGCCGTCGCATACATCCCCGTTGCGTTCGTCGTCTTTGCCGAGCACCTCGCCGACCACAAGAATATCTCCTCCATCATCGAGCACGACCTTCTGCGTGACCCCGGCCTCTCGAGAACGCTGCTCGGCGACGGCGTGGGCTCCATCGTGGGCGCCTTCTTCGGCGGCTGCCCCAACACGACGTACGGCGAATCCGTCGCCTGCGTGGCAATTTCCGGCAATGCGTCCGTCGTCACCATCTTAATGACGGCCATCCTCGCCATCGTCGCCTCCTTCATCGCTCCCTTCGTCACCTTCCTTTCGACCATTCCCGACTGCGTGATGGGCGGCGTGTGCATCGCCCTCTACGGCTTCATCGCCGTCAGCGGCCTCAAGATGATCCAGAAGGTCGACCTCAACGAGAACGAGAATCTGTTCGTCGTCTCGACCATCCTCGTCGCGGGCGTGGGCGGCATGGCGCTCTCCTTCGGACAGGTCACCGTCACTGCCATCGCAACGGCGCTCATTTTGGGCATCCTCGTCAACCTTCTCGTCAACATCGGCAAGAAGAAGAATGTCAACGAGAGCGTCTCCCCCGAGGGGAACGAAGTTCCCGAAGCCCCCGCCGAAAGCACCGAGAAAAAGGAGTAAGCATGCAGAACTTTCCCAACGTATTCATCTTCGATCATCCCCTCATCAAGCACAAGGTCTCCATTTTGCGCGACAAGAACACCTCGATGAAGGAATTTCGTGAGCTCGTCGAGGAGATCACCACCATCATGACGTATGAGAGCATGAAGGACGTGGAGCTCGTGCCCGTCGAGGTGGAGACGCCCCTCGAAAAGACGACGCAGTACCGCATCGCCGACGACAGCGTCGCCATCGTGCCCATCCTGCGCGCGGGCCTCGGCATGGTCAACGGCGTGCACCGCGTCTTCCCCACGGCAAAGGTGGGGCACATCGGCATGTACCGCGACGAAGAGACCCTTCAGCCGCAGGAATATTACTGCAAGCTCCCCGACGGCATTGCAGAGAAAACGGTGTTCCTCGTCGACCCCATGCTCGCAACGGGCGGCTCCGCGTGCGACGCCGTCTCCGCCTTAAAGGCGCGCGGCTGCAGGAAGATCAAATTCATGGCCATCATCGCGGCGCCCGAGGGCATCCAAAAGCTCTTTAAGGAGCACCCCGACGTGCCCGTGTACGTCTCGACGCTCGACAGATGCCTCAACGAGAACGGCTATATCCTCCCCGGGCTCGGCGATGCGGGCGACAGGCTCTTCGGCACCAAGTAAATTCCATATTTTTCTTTGAAAAAACGCATCCGACGTCCCTTGACAAGCGGGTGCGTTTTATTATACAATGCTTCTGGTATGAATGTGCAAAGGTTAAAACTTCGCAAACTCAATAACACGCGCGACCTCGGCGGCATCCCCGCCGCAGACGGCCGCACCATCGCCTTCGGGAAGCTCTTTCGGAGCGGCAGGCTCTCTCACCTTCCCAAGGCGACGAAAAAGGCGCTCGAAGAGAAGAACATCCGCACCGTTGTCGACCTTCGGACGGACACCGAGCGCGCCGAACACCCCGATACCAAGCTCGCGGGCGCGGAATATATCGCCCTGCCCCTTCTCTGCGCGCCCACGGGCGGCATCACGGCGGAGCGCTCCTCGCGGCTCTTCTATAAGGCGGAAGGGCAGCGCATCAAGGAGCACTTCGGCACCGCCGATAACTACATGAAGCACACCTATCTCGGCATCGCCTTCGACGAAAAGCCCAAGAAGAGCCTGAAGGAGTTTCTGCGCCTCGCCGTGGAAAGGGACGGCCTTCTGTGGCACTGCACGGGCGGAAAGGACAGGGCGGGCATCTGCGCCATGCTGCTTGAATCGCTGCTCGGCGTCAAAGAGGAAGAGGTTCTTGAGGACTACCTCGCCTCCCGCCGCTTCTGCAGAAGGAAGTTTGTGTTCAACCGCCTTGCGCTCGCCATCGCGCCCCTCACGCTGAAATTCAAGAAGGTGCTCATCGGCCTTATGCGCATCAAACGGGAGTATTTAGAGGCAGTTATCTCCGAAATGAAGGCGAATTACGGCGGCGTTGTGGAGTACTGCCGCAAGGAGCTGGGCGTCACCGATGCCGACATCGCAGCCCTTCGCGAAAAGTATTTGGTGTAATATAAGGATAAAGAATATTCATAATGCCGCGGGGGTATGTGCCTCTGTAAAGCTCTTGATATTTGAAATATTTCGGATTTTCTTATTTTTGACAATTTTTTTGCCATATAAGTGTTGACAATCCGGATAATTTGCGTATAATAATATTGTAGCAACCAAATTCGTTATTTCGCCTTTGGCAGTAGATTTCCCGCGATTGGGGAGGCTTCGAGACCAAGGGCTTTTATTTTATGATCGGGAGAGACAAATGAGAAAAATTGCAATTTTGGTTGACGGGGGGTTCTATAAAAAACGAGCTAAGCGATTGTTTGGTGAAAAGACCCCGCGAGAACGGGCGAATGAGCTGATTACATATTGCTATCGGCACATCAATGACGACAGGGAGAATAATGAGAAAAATGAACTATATAGGATTTTCTATTATGATTGTCCGCCGTCTGAAAAGAACGTTTACCACCCTTTGCGGAAGTGTACGATAAACTTGAAAAAAGAACCGGCATACGAATGGAATAACAGCTTTTTTAAGGAGCTGATGACAAAGCGAAAGGTCGCTATCCGTCGCGGTGAAATATTGGAAAGCGATCTCGGATATGTTCTTTCCGCAGAAGCCACCAAAAAGTTGTGCCGCAATGAAATTAAGGTGGAGGATCTGACAGAGGACGATTTCTCGCTCGACATTACGCAAAAAGGGGTCGATATGCGGATCGGACTTGATATTTTGTCAATGGCTTACAAAAAGCAAGTGGACAGAATAGTCTTGATCGCGGGAGACAGCGACTTTGTTCCGGCAGCCAAACATGCCAGAAGAGAGGGGATCGACTTTATATTAGATCCCATGTGGCAGCCAATCAAGCCCAATTTGCAGGAACATGTGGACGGACTGATGACGAAGACGCCAAAACCCGAAACGGGGAGTGCAGAGCCATTAAAAGGTACAACACCTTAAACTCAGCATTCATAATGCCGCGGGGGTGCACCAAAAACGGTGCGCCCCCGCGGCTTTTCCTTCAGGAAAATACAGCGCATTGAGGGGACGGCAAAAAAAGAGGGGCGAATTTGAAAATGAGGGTTGACAAATGCAAGGGGGGGGGGTATAATTTATTGCGTAGGAGTATCCCATTGCGAAAAATCGGCGCGCAGAACATTCTGCAGCGCCCCGATCAAAAAAGGAGGTTGTATGAAAAAGGCAAACGTAAGAGGTAAGACCATCGCCATACTGGTCTCGGCAATGCTGGCTCTGCTCATGGCAGGGCTTCTCTGCCTGACCCCTGTACGGCAGACAAGGGCACGGGCTGCTGCCACAGTCTCGGATGCCGCAGGGCTCATCACGGCGTATGCGACTGCTGCAGAAGATGGCAGCGGCGAGATCACGCTCGGCGGCGATATCACACTTGATCTGACGGTATCGTCAGAACTCACAGGGTATTTGCCCAACGGCCATTTGGAGATGCCCAAGGGGGTCACCATCGACCTGGGCGGGCAAACGCTCACCGTGAAAACGGGCAACTCGACGGATCCCGCTCAAGGCGTTGCTCCCTGCTGCATCAATATCGGGCAGTCGGTTGACGGCAGCACGCCCACGAATGCGACCGTCACCATCAAAAACGGTACGCTCACGGGCGAATCTTACGGCGCCTTTGCCTATGTGCAGTCGGGCTCTACGCTCGCGCTCGAAGATGTGACCGTCAACTTCACGCATAACGATGGCGCAGAGACCGTCTATTCCGCGGCGCTCGTCTCCGCGGGGACGGTCAAAATGGACGGCGTCACCTTCGGCACGCTGACGAATTCCTATCCCATGGAAAGCAGCGGCACGGTCACGGGCGGGGTGCAGGACCTCATCAACGCCTCTTCCGCAAGCGAACCCGCCACCATCACGCTGACGGAAAACCTTACGCAAAACCTTGTTGTTCCCGCGTATGCGTCCGTCACGCTCGATTTGGGTGGATATACCCTGTCACCCATTTCGGAAGGCTCGACAACAATTACCAATCATGGAACTTTAACAGTTGTCAATACGGCAACGACTACCAGCTCGGTTGAAGGGCTTATCCCTTTTGGCGGTGATGGTGTTTTGACGGTCAGCGGAGGTAAATATTTGGTGCCGCTGCCCGATTCTGTATTGTCGGATGGTTTGGCACTTTCAAAAACGGCAAACGATTCATACTATTGGTTAAGCAATTCGGCTGTGTTAGCCAAAATCGAGAAGGAAGAAGAAACTTATTCATATACTTCTTTGCCCGGTGCTGTCATCGGTGCTGTTGAGGGAGACACCGTTAAGCTCGTGTCAAATGTCACCCTCAACGGACAATCCATTGATAAAGCAATTACGCTTGATTTGGGCACATATACGATTACAAATAATTCGAGCGGCCCTGCCTTTACCTTGACTGCTTCGGGAATTAAGATAACCGGCAGCGAAGGAGCTAAGCTTGTCAGTAAAAATATGACTTTCTATGCGAAGGGCTCCAGCGGAGCGCAGCTTGAAAACATTACTATCGAAAACATCGCCATTTCGACGGATAGCAACAGTACGCTCAATCAGAGCATTTTGGTTGATTATGCCGACCTTACCCTTTCCGGTGTTACGGTGACGGCGCCCAAGACGGCTGTTTTAGCTCAAAACGGTTCCGATCTTAAAATTGAAAAATCATCGGTCACATCGCCGTATATTGGCGTATGGGTAAAAGGAGAGGGAACGACGGCCACTATTTCCGACAAATCTACAATCATCTGCAATGGCCAGGCGGCAGCGTATTATTCTGTTTACTCTAACGATAAGGCAAACGTTTCGATTTCCGATTCAACGCTGCTGTCCGATTACATCTGTCTTGAAGTAAATTTGGGCTCATCTGCAACTGTTAACGGGTCTACACTCACAGTTACATATGCCGCGGCGAATCCCGGTTCTGCAGGAGCCGGCGTCGGCCTCGGAACCGGTCCCGCTAATACCGTGTCGCTGGAAAATTGTGAAATTGATGCGACTGTTGAAAACGGGGTAGGCGTTTTGGCATATGGTTCATATGCCGCTAATGGTGCCGAGGCTGTTGCGGCCGACTCGGAGACTTTTAGCGAACTTACCATCTCCGGTTGCGAGATCACAGCGAATAGTTATGCGCTTGTCGGCAACGGGGCACAACACGGAACTATTTTTAGCATAGAGAACAGCAAGCTTACAAGCAATAACGCAACGGGAATCTATCATCCGCAGTACGGTAACCTGACGATTACCGGTAACTCCACCATCAAAGGTGTCACCGGCATCGAAATGCGTGCCGGCAACCTGACGATTTCGCAAGATACCGTTTCTGTTGAGGCAACATCTGAGGAATTTGCAACCGAGGCTGTCGGCGACGGCATGACTGTTGTCGGAGCTGCTGTTGCGGTCGTTCAGCATACGACAAAACTGCCTATCCGCGTGAATATGAACGACGGTAAATATACCACGGCGGCAGAGGACGGCATGGCTGTTTATGAGGCCGACTTGCAGAACAATGGGGAGGAAGCCCTCGAAAAGGTCTCTATTACCATTAAAGGCGGCACATTCAACGGCGCGGTGGAGTCTCAGAACGTTGCAAACTTCATCGAGGGCGGCACGTTCACCGAGCCGGTGAATAAGGACTACCTTGCAGAAGGGCGCATGCAGCTGCAGCAGTCCGCGGACGGCACGTTTACCATCGTCGAGAATGAAGACGCTGCCGTGACGGCGGGTGCGGTTGCGGTCGTTGCGTCCACGAATGCGGCATACACCGACCTGCAGTCTGCCATCGAGGCGGCTGCAAACGGCGATACCATCACGCTTCTGAATGATGTGACGGAGAACGTTACCGTTGCAAAGGATCAGACACTCACGCTTGATCTCAACGGTAAGAAGATCTTGAATAACGGGACCGCGCATACCCTTGTAAACTACGGCGTCCTGACGGTCCAAGATACCGTGGGCGGCGGTAGGGTGGACAATACGGCAAGCGGCCGCGCGGCGTTCATCAACTACGGCACGGCGACGCTCAACGGCGGTACGTTCACCCGCAGCGTTGACAAGCCCGGCACGACTTGGTACACCATCAAGAACTACGGCGATCTCAAGATCAACGAGGGAACGAAGGTCAGCACGCTCGGAACGAGCACTTCCTCGATGATCGCAAACGGCTATCAGAACGCTTCCGATAAGACGAATAACGAGGGCGCTGTTACTTCTTCCAACAAAACGACGCTCACCATAACGGGCGGTACGTTTGATTCCAACTACATCACCATCAAGAATGATGAGGAGGGTGTCCTTGCCATTTCGGGCGGTACGTTTGATAAGAACGGCGCTACGACCGATCAGTCGGTGCAGAACTGGAGCCAAGCGACCATTACGGGCGGCGAGTTCAATAAACCTGTCATTTCTTGGGAGCAGGGCTCCATCGTGGGCGAACTGACCGTAGAGGGTGGTATCTTCCATGATGAGGTCTACGCGATCGAGCTGAACGCTTCAGGCGACGCCGGATACATCGGCGAAGACGGTGTGGTCATCGAAGGCGGTACGTTCGATGAACTTGTGGATAAGAACTATCTTGCCGAGAATGTTTCGCTCTACACCGATGAGAAGGGCAATTATGAGGTCGCGAAGACTGCGCCCGAGGGCATGCAGGCGGTCGGCGTCGTCGTGAACGGCGTGGGCTATGCGAACGTCGCATCGGCACTTCATGCCGTTTCGGGCGAGCTCACCATCACTCTTTACACCGATCTTGAAGAGGCGGTCGCCATTCCCGAGGGCAGAACGGTCACGCTCGACCTTGCGGGCTATACCCTCACCGCACCGAGCGATGCGCGGCATACGGTCTACAACGAAGGGAAGCTCACCATCGTTTCGACGGGTGAGAAGGGTACCATCATCGGCAGTACGTCTGCCATCTTCAACGGAACGAACGGCGAGGGCGAGTCGACGCCGGGCGCGCTCTACGGGGCGGTGCTTTCGCTCGACAATGTGAAGCTGGAAGCCACCAACACGGCGGCGGCAGTTACCCTCAACAACAACTATGCGACCATCGAGAGCATCACGGACTGCGAGATCGTGACGGCCGCAGGTACCACGGCGATCGCAAACAGCGGCTATATCAAGAGCATTTCGGGCACCACGATCAATGCGCCTGAGGGCTCGGGTCTGTTCGGCGGAGCCGGCACGGCGATCCGTCTGAGCGGCGACAAGGATATCGCAAACAGTGGCACGATCGACGAGTTGAGCGGCTGCACCGTCACGGGCAACATCACCACGACGACGGCCGAGGCAGTCGGTCAGCTCAAGATGACGGACTGCACTTTCAACGGCGAGATGAACTTTGCGTCGGGCAGCAGCCTGTATGACTATACGGCAACGGATGCGATTTACGTCGGCACTCAGGATCACATGGTGAGCAGCGGCGCAGTTGCCGCCATCGGCACGACGGTGTACGGCTCTTTGGAGGCCGCCATCGATGCATACGCGAAGAACGATACCATCACACTCATCGATGATATCACCGTCGATAATACGATCCGCATTTCGGGCGGCAAGGCGCTCACGATCGACTTGGGCGGAAAGACGATCACTGGCGGCAACATTGAGAATATCTTCAAAATTACAACGACGACAGTCACGTTCAATAATGGTACGATCGAAGCGAAGAATACTGCGTTCGAACTCATCGGCAGCAGTCTTATGGCAAGCGCAATGGTCACCTTCGGCGATGACCTTGCGATCACCTCTCAAAATGATTCGGCAGTCTATATCTATGGCGGCTACAAGCTGAACACGACTGCGGATATCACCGCAAAACTGGCTGCTATCATGGGCAACGGCTCCGTAAACGGCTTTACTACGATCAACGTCAACGGCGGCTCGCTGACCTCCACCGACAGCGTTGCTATGTATCTGCCGCAGAAGAACGGCACGACGACCATCAGCGGCGGCACCATTACGGGTAAGACGGGCATTGAGATCCGCAACGGCACGCTCAACATTAAGGGCGGTACCATCATTGCAACGGGCGAAACCCTTGTGACCGAGCCGAACGGCAGCGGCAGCACCGTGAATGCGGGCGCGGCAGTCGCTATCTCCAAGTACACGGGCAACAACAAGCTGAAGGTCACCATTGAGGGCGGCAAACTTGAAGGCCTGTATGCCATCTACGAGGCGAACCTCAACCCCGACGAGGCAGAAATCGATGTGACGAAGATCACGCCTTCCGTCACGGGCGGCACGTTCAAAGGTGAAGTTTACAGCGAGAACCTCACGGGCTTCATCTCGGGCGGTACGTACGACGGGGCGGTCGATGCCGAGTATCTCGCCGACGGCTTCATGCAGACGGAAACGGACGGTCTCTACACCGTCGTCAAGGGCGAAGCGGTCGTCGGCGAAGGCGCGGCAGCCGTCAATGCCGATACGATGATCACCTACGACAGCCTGCAGGATGCCATAGGCGAGGCAGGAAACGGCGAGACAATCACGCTTCTCAACAATGTAACGGCGATGGAGACGATCGTTGTCGGCGAGGGCAAGTCGGTCATTCTCGAGCTCGGGGAGAAGACGCTCTCCGCGGCGGACGGCGTCGAAACGACGCTGAGCAACGAGGGCACGCTCACGATCAACGGCGGCACGATCTCGGGCAGCACGGCGATCGCCAACAGCGGCTATATTACAAGCATTACGGACACCGTCATCAACGCGGGGAGCGGCACTGCCATCCTGCTCGCGGGCGATGCGGAAACCATGAACAGCGGTACGATCGCAGAACTGCGCGGCTGTACCGTCGCAGGCGACATCACAACGGCAACGGCCGAAGCGGTGGGCCGCCTCAAGCTCATAAATACCACCTTCCGCGGCGAGATGAATTTCGCCGAGGGCAGCGGGCTTTACTACTACACGGCTGCGGATGCGACCTATGTCGGCCTGCAGAGCTATGTCGTGAGTGCGGGCGCAGTCGCCGCCATCGGCCATGAGGCGTACGGCGGGCTGCAGACGGCCATCGACGAGGCAGACAGCGATACCGTCGTGCTCCTGACGAGCATTGCAGTAAATGAGACCATTACCGTCTCCGAAGGGTTTGCCGTCACGCTTGACCTGGGCGGCATGACCGTGACGGGCGGCGACGTGGAGAACGTATTCCTCATCGACGGCGTGCACTTCAGCGCATTTAACGGCTCGGTCACGGCTGAGAACACCGCGTTCAAGATCGTCGGCAATACGGGTGACTTCGGCAGAAGCATCACGTTCGGCGACACCTTGTACATAAGCTCTTCGAACGGCACCGCAGTCACCGTTGAAAATTCCGTCATTCTCGATACCTACGCATCCATCTCCGCGAAGCTGCATGCCATTGCGGCGGCGGGCGAGACGGGCAGCGTGCAGATCAAGGTGAACGGCGGCAGATTGTCCTCCGCAGAGGACGCCGCGCTGTACCTCGGCAGCAGCGGCAGCGTGACTGCCGTCAATGCGGGAACTATCGTGGGCAAGACGGGCATCGAGCTCGTAAGCGGCACGCTCAACGTCACGGGCGGCATCATCGCAGCGGCGGATGAGACGGGCTATGCGCTCTACGAGGCAGCCGAAGAGGGTGCAGAGACCGCATTGAGCATCACGGGCGGCACGTTCGAAGGCAAAGTTTACAGCGAGAGCCTCACGGGCTTCGTCACGGGCGGCAGGTTCGACGAGCTCATCGAAGAGGCATACCTCGGCGAGGGCGTGAGCATCTTCTCCGGCGAGAGGGGCTACTACATCGTCGATGAGTCGGCGCCCGAGGGCATGGAGGCCGTGCGCGTCATCGCAGACGGCAGGACTTACGAGAGCGTTGCCGCGGCACTGGAAGCAACGGCGGGCAGCGTCACCATCACCCTCTACACCGACATTACGGAAGGAGTTGTGATCCCCGAGGGGAGAACGGTCACGCTCGACCTCAACGGGTACACCCTCACCGCTCCCGAAGGGGCGGCGGCACTCACCAACAGCGGCACGCTTACAGTTGAGGGCGGCAGCATCGCGGGCGACATCACGACGGCGGAAGGCTCGGTCGGTCAGTTCAAGCTCGTGGATATCACCCTGAACGGCGAGGCGGTCTTTGCAGAGGACAGCGGCATGTATACCTACGCCGCAGAGGATGCGACATACTTCGGCCCTCGGGACTATGTCGTGGGCGTCGGCGCGGCCGCATCCATCGGCACGGCAGCGTATGCCTCGCTTGCGGACGCCATGGAAGCCGCAGAGGACGGCGCAACGATCGTACTCATCGCCGATCTTGCGGCAGAGGAGACCATCGCGATCGACAGAGACAATGTGACGATCGATTTGGGCGGCATGACCGTCACGGGCGGAGCGGAGAAGCTCTTCCTCGTCAGCGCCGTCAATGTCACGTTCGTGAACGGCACGGTCGAGGCAGAAGCCATCGCCTTTGAGATCGCAGGCAATGCCTCGGCATCGGAAGGGGCGGTCACCTTCGGCGAGGGACTGTTTGTCACCTCCGAGGATACGGCAGTGCTCGTTTCCGGAACGGGTGCGCTCATCGTCACGGGCGGCACCATCACGGGCAATACGGCCATCGAAGTGCGCGGCGGCACGCTCACCGTCACGGGCGGCACGCTCACCGCGGAGGATGCGGGCTATGCGCTCTACGAGGCAGCCGAAGAGGGCACGGCCGTCGCCATGGCCATTGAGGGCGGCACGGTCGAAGGCAAAGTTTACAGCGAGAACCTTGCGGGCTACATCACGGGCGGCAAGTTCACCGTGGAGCCTTCGGAAGAGGCGTGCGGCGAGGACTGCGAGACCCGCTTCGAGGACGGCTTCTATATCGTCATCGACGTCACGGCGCTCAATGATGCGCGCGAGGCGGCACAGGCGGAAGTCATGGGCTATGCCGAAGAGAAGGGCATGAGCTGGGAGTACATCGTGGAGATCGCCGCCGAGGAGAGCGATTCCGCACTCAAGGCGGAGGCACAGGCGGTGCTCGCAGCATACGAAGCGATCGCAGAGAGCGAGGACGAACCCGCGGTCGGAGAGGCCAAGACGGCTGCCCTCGGCGCGGTGGATGCGCTCATCGCGGCGTTCGATGTGCTTAAGGATGACGCTGCCGCTCAGATCGACGGCGCGGCTTCAGAGGCGGGCATCACCGCTCCCGAGGCACTCTACACCGCAGTAGAGAGCGCCGCGACCGAGGAAGCGCTCGCAGAGAGCCTTGCCGCAGCACTCGAAGAGATCGCTGCGATCGAGGAACAGATCGCGCTCATCGGCACGCAGGAGCAGCAGTTGGAAGGCATTGCCGGGGCGATGCAGGCGCTTGGCGAAGCGCTCAACGGAACGGCAGAGGGCAGCGAGGCGCTGGAGAGCGTGCGCGAGGCAGTCCAGCGCGCTGAGGCGGCCGTCGCAGGCGGCACGAACGGCGAGATGTCCGCAGAGACGCTCGAGAGCGAATATGACGCACTGGCTGCGGCCATCGACGAGGCTTTGGACGCACTTGCCGTCGAGGCAGAGGGCGCAGGCGCGGATGCCGACGGGCTCAGAGATTCGCTCGAGGCACTCGGCGCAGACAATGCAGAGCTCGATGCGCTCATCACGGCGGCAGTAAGCGCCGCAGAGGATGTGCAGGCGGCCGATGCGGCAGAAGTACAGGCGGCAGCCGAAGAGCTCGCCGCTGCCGTGGAAGCGCTTACGGCACAGCTCGTTGTCGAGAACGGCGCCGTCGCAGCCATCAACGGCGGCATGGAGCGTGCGGTTGAGGCGCTCACCGGCGGGCAGTTTGCAGGCGCGGCAGAGGCGCTTGAAGCGGCAGTCATCGGAACGGAGAACGCCGTATTTACCGCGCTTGCAGAGGACATCGCCGTTGCAGAGACGGCCATCGGGTCGGCAGTCGGACAGCTCGCAGGTGAGAGCGGCTCGCTCGCCTCGTTTGCAGACGCCTTCCAAGCGATCGCAGAGTCCATCGCATCGCTCGGCGAGGATGCGGGTGCGCTCGAAGAGGCGGTCGAAGCAGTTGAAGCAAGCATCGCTGCGGCGGAAAGCGCTGAGGGCGGGCTCGATCGGCTGAGCGCTGCCGTCGAAGGCGCGGCGGGTGCAGATGCCGTCGTCGAAGCGGCACAGGCCATCTTCGAAGGCTGGACTGCGGAAGGCGGGCGCATCGGCGGGCTCGAGGCTCGGCTGACGGCGGCAAAGCAAGCGGTCGGCGAGCTGAGCGAAGAGGCGCAGGAGACGATCGGCGCGTCCGTCACGGCGGCGGAGACGGCCCTTGCAGAGCTTCGCGAGAGCATCACATCGCTCACCGGGGCGGAGGATGCGGCAGCAGCTGCCGAGGGAATCCTGCAGGATATCGCAGCGCTTCAGACGAGCATCGAGGACATCGAAAGCGACGTGCGTGCGGCGGAGGAAGACAGCGGGTCCAACCTCACCTGGCTTTACATCGTCATCGCAGTCGTTGCAGCTGCGGCAGTCGCTGCGGTCGTCATCGTCCTCGTCAGAAGGAAGAAGACGCAGGCGGCGGAGACTATCTCCGAAGCTCCCGAGGACGACACCAAGCAGAATAAGGATTGATCCTTCACATAAGACGCGGGCGCGGCCATACGGCTGCGCCCGTATTTTGTTGGGAAGAATTAGTCCGCGCGCCTCAGATTGCCTTTTGGGAGCGGCCTTTTGCGTGGATGGGGGCAGGGCGGTATGGGAGATGATGAGGACTCAAAAAACATGAAATTACAATGAGGTACTTGACTGCAGGTGAAAATCGCGGTATAATGGTATCGGAAACCAAATTGAGAGGGGCGAATTATGAAAAAAAGCAGAATATGCGTGCTGGCTGCGGGCGTTCTCGTGCTCTTTGCCGGCTGTCTTATGGCGGCATGCACGCGGGAGCATGTGCACGAGATCGTGTATCACGAGGGCAAAGAGCCCACTTGCACCGAGGGCGGGTGGCAAGATTATGAGACCTGCGCGCTCTGCGAGGAGTACTCTACTTACAGGGCGACCCCGCCAACGGGGCACCGCCCGGGGCCAAGTGCAACCTGCACGACCGATCAGGTCTGCACTGTCTGCGGGCATGTGTTTGTCGAAAAGCTCGGGCACCAATTGACCATTTACCTCGGGCAGGAGCCCACTTGCACGCCGGCAGGCTGGGAGCCATATGAGACATGCTCGCGCTGCGATCATACGACGTATAAAGAGATTGCGGCGACCGACCACACGGCGGGTGCTGCCGCCACCTGTACAACGGCGCAGACTTGCACTGCCTGCGGAGCAGAGCTTGCTCCCGCAGCCGGACATAAGGAAGTTGTCGATAATGCCGTTGCGCCTACTTGCACGGAGACGGGCCTCACCGAGGGGAAACATTGCTCGGTGTGCAGCGAGGTTTTGATCGAGCAGGAAGCCGTCAAGGCGACGGGGCATACCGAGGGCGAAGCTGTCCGCGAGAACGAGAAAGCGGCGACCTGCGAAGAAGCGGGCTCGTATGACGAAGCTGTCTATTGCACCGTGTGCAAAACAGAGCTCCGTCGCGAAAATAAGCAAATTCCCGAAACGGGGCATACTTACGAAAACGGCGTCTGCACCGCGTGCGGAGAAGCGGAGCTTACCCCGACCGAGGGGCTGATATTCGGGCAGTATTTTGACAACAACTCCTATATCGTAACGGGGTACGAGGGGAGCGACAGGGAGGTCACGATCCCTTCCGTCCACAACGGACTGCCCGTGACGGGCATCGCCCTCACGACGTCGGCGAATTGGACGGGAATGACGTCCATCACGATCCCGAACGTGTGACGAGCATCGGTGATTATGCGTTCTTTTTCTGCGCCGGCCTCACGAGCATCACCATCCCCGAAAGTGTGACGAGCATCGGGTCTATGGCGTTCTCACTGTGCGCCAATCTGCAAACCGTCTATTATGCCGGAACGGAGGCGCAGTGGGCAAAGATCGATATCGGTTCGTATAATCATTTCCTCACCAATGCGACCATCAGGTTCAAGGGCGAATGGTGATTTGAGGCCCATACAGACAGCGAAAGCCGCTCCTTCGGGAGCGGCTTTTCCGCGCAGGGAAGCGTGGCAAAGAGCGGCATTTTGTGTGGGCGGGAGGGGACGGCTTGAGCTTAGAGCGGCATTTTGAGGGCTCCACGCAAAAAAGAGCCCGCTTTGAAAGCAGGCTCCTTTGCCCCTCGGGTCGGAGCGGGTCATCTGATGTTCCGTGCGGTCAGTCCTCGATCTTATAGGCGGAGAGAAGCATCTCCGCAACGCTGGGAGCGTCGGGTTCGTGCGCGCCCTTGCCCCTGTCGAGGGCGCGTAATTGAGCCATATCCTCCTCGGAAAGCTCAAAATCGAACAGTTCCAAATTGCTCTTGATGCGCGCGGGGTTTTGAGACTTGGGCAGCACGATCGCCCCCTCCTGCAGTTCAAATTTTAAGATAATTTGCCCCGCATCCTTATGGTATTTTTTGGCGAGGGAGAGGACGACATCGTTTTCGATGAGGCTCTTGTCGCCGTGCCCCAAGGGATACCACGCCTCCAACTTGACGTCGTGTTTGTCGAGGATTCTTCTCAGCTCCTTCTGCTGGAAGAAGGGGTTGAACTCCACCTGGTTGACCGAAGGCATCGTTGCAAACTGCGGCACGAAGGTGTTCCAGATCTTGGGCGTCATATTGCTGACACCGATGGACTTCAGCTTGCCCTCTGCCTTCGCCTCTTCCATCGCGCGCCAAGCGCCCGCGACATCACCGTACGGTTGATGAATAAGATAGAGGTCGATATAGCCGATGCCGAGCTTGCGAAGCGAGCGGGCAATGCCCTTCTTCGCCTGCTCATAGCCGTAGTCTTGAAGTCACAATTTACTCGTTACGAAGATATCCTCGCGGGGGATGCCGCTCCTTCGCACGGCTCTGCCCACATCTTCCTCATTGAAGTACGCCGCTGCCGTGTCGATGAGGCGGTGCCCCGCTTTGAGGGCAGCGAGCGTCGCCTCATACGCGGGCCCGCCCGCGGGGATCTGATAGACGCCGAACCCGATGACGGGCATCTTGACGCCGTTCGAAAGCGTGACTTCCTGCACAGCTGCTCCTTAAAGGCTGTTTGCCCAGGCGGAAAGCTCGGCTTCCGAAGCGTTCGCCGCAAAGCGCTTGCCATCCTTTAATACCGCGCCCTTGCACGAGGGCGCAAGCTCCCTGTTTGTATGCCCCATACCGCTTCCTCCGCTCGTCGCAAAGGGAATGACGGTCTTGCCCGAGAGGTCGTACTGCTCCAAAAAGGTCTTGATGATGGTGGGCGCCGTGTACCACCAGATGGGGAAGCCGACAAAGACGGTGCCGTACTCCGCCATGTTTTCCACCTTGCTTGCAACGGCGGGGCGGGAAGATTTGTCCTTCATCTCCAAAGTGGAGCGGCTCGATTTATCCATCCAGTTGAGGTCGGCGTCCGTATAGGGCACTTCGGGCACGATCTCAAACAAATCGCCGTTCACGGCCTTTGCCAAGGTGCTTGCGAGGCGCTTCGTAACGCCGCTTGCAGAAAAATAGGCAACCAAAGTCTTACTCATCATTTATCTCCTTTTCATTCTTATTCTCATACTGCCCTAAAAGCGGGGGCAGCATGGTATCGCAGAAGTTTTTCAGGGCGCTTTCGAGGGAGGTCTCGCCCGAAGTCAGGCACCAGACAAACACCGCGCCGTAGTAGCCCTGCATGATTCCGTCCGCAAGCCGCTCCACGGGCGTATCCTTGTAAAGCTCGCCCCTTATGATGCCGCCCTTTAAGAAACTGATGATGTTCTCGCGGTCAAAATTGTATTTCTCAATGCCGTGCCGCTCGCCGTCGACGGGTGCGGTGACGCTCTTTGCCCAATTCTGCGCGATCTCAAGCGTGTTTTCCTCGATGATCTTCGCCGAGCGGACGAGATAGCTCTTCAGCTTTTGCAGGGCGCTGCCGCTTGAATTTAAGACATTGCCCAAAAGCGCGTTGTAGCACTCCATCGCAATGACGGAGATGACGTCCTCCCTGCGCTTGAAGTGCGTGTAAAACGTCCCTTTGGCAACGCCCGCGCGCGCGGTGATCTCCTCGATGTTGATCTCATCCGCCCGCTTCTCCTTTAAGAGTGCTTTCACCGCATCGATGAGCTTTTGCTTTGTTATAAGCATGGCTTCCTGCCGTTTTCCCATTTGCAGACCTCTCCGTTTGAGTTCATTATACCACGGTCAATGACTAAAGTCAATAGATTTTGAAAAATTTCTTTTTCCCATCGGAAGGCGTGTTTTGTAAACTGAACTTGACAAGCCTTTTCGGGTGATGTAAAATATGCTTATCAACAGTTGAGGTGCAGCTATGAGTTACTGCGGCTGGGCGGCGGCGTCCGCTCTGGACAGGGCGTATCACGATACCGAATGGGGCGTTCCCGTTCACGACGACACAAAGCAGTTCGAGTATCTTTCGCTCGAAGTCATGCAATGCGGGCTGAGCTGGGAGCTCATGCTGCTGAGGCGCGAAGTGTTCCGCCGCTGTTTCGACGGCTTCGACTTCGAAAAAATTGCAAATTACGGCGAAGACGACGTTGCGCGCATCCTAAGCACCGAAAACATGATCCGCTCGGAGCGGAAGGTGCGGGCGATCGTCAACAATGCGCAGAAGTTTTTGGAAGTTCGGGATGCGTTCGGGAGCTTCTCCGCCTATCTTTGGGCGTATTCGGGCGGAAAGACCATCCTCTACGAGGGGCACGCGGACGGCGACGTGCCCGTGAGCAACGCCCTCTCCGAGCGCATCAGCCGCGACTTAAAGAGGCGGGGGTTCAAATACCTCGGGCCGATCGTCATCTATTCCCACCTGCAGGCGTGCGGGATCATCAACGATCACAGCACAGACTGCCCCTGCCATCATAAGATCGTCGAAAGCTTCCCCACGGTAAAACTGCCGAGAGAGGGGGAAAGGCGGTAACGGGAAGGGATGAATGGCCCAACCAAGTGCAATCATTTTTATTTCCTATAACAGAATATCGTTAAATCATCAAGAATATAACGAAAATTTCCTCTGCATTTCGGCAAAAGGCGATCGGATAAATCACAGCGCGGAGAGCCGCTTCTACAGCGACGAGGCCTTCAAAAACGCCGCCGAGCCCAAGGAGCTTCTTGTCATCCCGAACTGCAACCACGTCGACCTCTATGACGACGTGACCAAGATCCCGTTCGACAAGATCAAGGCGTTCTTTAAAGCAAATTTGAAATAAGCGGGCGAAGGTGTGTTTCAATGGCAAAAATACCGACTGTAAGACTCAATAACGGTGTAGAGATGCCGTTAGAGGGCTTCGGCGTGTTTCAGGTGGACGATTCCATCTGCGAGCGCGCCGTGTCTGAAGCGATCGATTGCGGCTACCGACTGTTCGATACGGCATATTCCTACGGCAACGAGGGCGCCGTGGGTGCGGCGATCAAAAAATCGGGTATCGCGCGGGAAGAATTTTTCATCACGACCAAGGCATACATTCAGCAGATGGGCTACGAAAAGACGATGAAGGCCGTGTACGATTCCCTCGATGCGCTCGGCACCGGCTATATCGATCTGTATCTCGTGCATATGCCTTTCGGCGACTACTACGGCGCATGGCGGGCAATGGAGGAAATGTGCAAAAACGGAAGGATACGGGCGATCGGCGTAAGCAACTTTCTGCCCGACCGACTGATGGACCTTTGCTATAATGCCGAAATCAAACCGCAGGTAAATCAAATAGAGCTGCATCCGCACTATCAGCGTGAAAAAGAACTTGCGCTCATGCGCGAACTGGGCGTTCAGCCGCAGGCATGGGCGCCCTTTGCCGAAGGAATGAAGGGAATGTTCTCCGAATCGGTACTTGCGGATATTGCGCATAAACACGACAAAAGCGTGCCGCAGGTCATTCTGCGCTGGGACATTCAGCGCGGCGTCGCCGTCCTCCCAAAGAGCATTCATAAAGAGCGTATGGCGGAAAATGCCGACATATGGGATTTTATTCTCGATGATGAGGATATGCGGCAAATCGGGACACTCGACAAAAACACCCCGTCCATGCTCGATACCTTAAAGCCGAGCGAGGTGAAAAGGCTGTACGACTATCTCAAAAATCCCATACTTACAAGTCTGCAATAATGCGGAATAAATAATATTTGTTCAAAACATCAAAAGGAAGAACGACGCATGAAGGGTACAGAGCAACCTTATACGCTCGGCAAAACCATCTGAGCCGGAATATGGATCGGCAAATCTATCCAAAAGAAATTTCGGTTAAGCCTTTTGGCACCGTGGCGTGTGCTTGACAAAGACAAGTGCGGCGGCGAGCAAAAGCTCCCCGCTGTAAGGCAAGTATTCGCAGAAGGTATTGCGATTTTTACGGCGAGATTTAAAGGTTAATTTAAAAAGGCAACCGATTTAATGCGATTGCCTTTATGTCTTTTTAAAAAATCATGAGAAATTGCTTATGCGAGGGCTGTCAATTGCGGCCTGTCTTTAAAAAACCCGTTGTCGCACAGAAGCGTACGGAGCTGTTCGCGCAGGTCCTCGCGTTTAATGTCTTCGAGAACAAAGGGGTGCGCGGGGCGGCGGAGACGAGCACGCGCCGCGGCGGCAAGTCCAATTCCTGCACTTTCAAATTTTATAGCGTGATCCGATAGACACAGCTCTTGCCGTCGCGGATGACGGAGCGGAGCACTTCCGCCTGCACGTCGCGGTGCAAGACCTCTGCAAAGATGCGCTTGAGCATCCCGCGCGTACAGCAGCAGATGGCCTTCGATGGCGCTCCGTCCGACGAGCGGACGATCGGGCACAGGCACTCTGCCTTGTTCTCGTCGCACAGCAAGACGCCCGCCTCGGCGTCATACTCCACCTTCCAGCCCCACTTGGCGCGGAAGAGCCCGATGAGCCCGTCAAGGTCTGAAATGCCCGCAAATTCCGCGGTCATTCCCTTATAGGCAAAGCACATCTCGGCGCACGCCTCGATCGCCTGCTCCGCGCCGGCAAAGCGCTTTCCCTCGCCCGTTTCCGAAAGATGATCCAACAGCCGATTTGTCCAGGCGTTGGTAAATTGCAGTTCGTCCATCTTCTGTTACCTCCTCGGGGACATTTTATTACAAGAAAGCGCCGCCGTCAATTTCCTTTAAGCAAATCGGCTGCTGCAGAGAGCGGCGTAAGTGCCGCCCTTTTTAAGAAGTTCCTCGTGATTGCTTTGTTCGATATAACAATTGCGGCGGCGCCGATGGCGCCGCCGCAAGACTTTTATTGAGGAATTATACCATTTGGACCTGCCATTCCGCGGGAACGTACACTTTTACATCGCCCGGCTCATATC
>CALWCH010000014.1 GCA_944376335.1 uncultured Clostridia bacterium | reverse complement strand
GACCCAAAACGGGCTCGAACCGTCGACCTCCAGCGTGACAGGCTGGCGCTCTAACCAACTGAGCTATTGGGCCATCTGAATGTTTTGTGAGTGCACGGCGGTCCCCGAAGGGTGGTGGGCCTTCACGGACTTGAACCGCGGACCGATCGGTTATGAGCCGACTGCTCTAACCAACTGAGCTAAAGGCCCTTATCTTGCGGTGCTCACTCACAACGCTTGCTTATTCTATTACAAACGGAGAATAAAGTCAAGTATTTTTCCGCACTTTTAAGGAAAAAAAGAAAAAAATTTTTTCGCCCCGAAAACCCCCTTTCCGACGGCATTCGACGCGCTTTTCCCCTCCCCTTCTGCTACAATCGGAATAAATTCCGGCTTGGGGGACAGGATGCACATTCAAAGCTTGAAAAGGGACGGGGAGCTCATCCTCTATTTGGAGGGAGAGCTCGACGAACATTCCGTTTTATCGCTTCGAACAAAGACGGACGCACTCATCGATGAGAGCGCAGGCGTCACGCGTGCGATATTCAATCTGGCAGGCGTCCGCTTTATGGACTCGACGGGCATCGGGTATCTCATGGGAAGGTATAAAAAGCTCTCGCGCTACGGCATCCGGATGGCGGTAGAGGCGCCCAATCAGGGGGCGGACAAGATCTTATTGATGAGCGGCATCTATTCTTTGGTGCCAAAAATTTAGGTGGAACTATGAACAGAATGAAACTATGCTTTTTGGCGCTCTCCGAAAACGAAGTGTTTGCCCGCAACGTCGTCGCGGCGTTTGCCCTGCCCTTAAACCCCACCCTCTCCGAACTTTCCGACGTCAAGACCGCCGTCTCGGAAGCCGTCACCAACTGCATCGTGCACGCCTATCCCGAAAAGGGGGGCGAGTATTGGGTGAGCGTGGAATGTGAGACTGAGGAGAACCGCCTACATATCATTGTAACGGACAGCGGGAAAGGCATCGAGGACGTACCGCGCGCCCTCACGCCCTTCTATACGTCCTGTCCGGGGGAGGAACGCTCGGGCATGGGCTTTACCATCATGCAGACCTTCATGAACGAATTTCACGTCACCTCGGCGCCGAAAAAAGGCACGCGGGTGGAGATGACAAAATGCTTCGGCGGGACGGCGGAAGCCAATGCTCGATGAGAAAGAGACGCTGCGCCTCATCCGCGCCGCAAAGGAAGGAGATGCTGCCGCAAAGGAGACCCTTCTCACCCACAACACCCCCCTTTTAAAGAGCATCCTTCGCCGTTATCTCAATAAGGGCGTGGAGTACGACGACTTGTTTGAACTCGCCTCCATGGGGCTTTTGAAGGCCATTCATGGCTTTGACGAGCGCTTCGGCGTGCGCTTTTCGACGTATGCCGTGCCCATGATCGCGGGAGAGATCAAGCGATTCTTGCGCGACGACGGCAGCGTGAAGGTCTCGCGGGCGCTCAAGAGGACGGCACGGGAGATAAGCGCTTACATCGAACGCTATACGCAGGAGCACGGCAAGGAGCCCACCGTAAAGGAAGTCGCTTCTGCGTTTGCCATCGACGAGAGCGAAGTGGTGTTCGCGCTCGGCTCGTCGCGCATGCCCGTCTCCATCTACGAGGAAGCGCCGCATAAGGACGGAAACTTGAGCCCGATCGCAGACCGCCTTGCCTCGCCCGAGACGCCCGAGGAACTTCTCGATAAGGTGCTTTTAAAGCAGGCCATCGAGAGGCTTCCCGAACGGGAGAAAAAGATCGTCGTTTTGCGCTACTTCCGCGACATGACGCAGAGCGAAGTTGCGCAGGTGGTCGGCGTATCGCAGGTGCAGGTCTCCCGCATCGAGAGCAAGATCTTATCTCACTTCCGCGAGGAACTCAGCGGGTAAAGGGCCTTTCCGTGCGGAAGGGCTTTTCTGCTCGGCTGCGGGAAGGCCGAGAATTTGGCGGTATGCTATGGCGTCGATCTCCCCGCTTTCCAAAAGCTTCAAAGCGTTCTCCCCCATCGTGTTCATTCCCTCTTCTCGGGAGAGGGCGAAGAGCGCATCCGTCTCGGCTCCTTCGCGGAGGGCATTGCGGAGCCGGGTGCTGATCTCCAGCACTTCAAAGACGGCCATCCTGCCCTTTGTGCCCCTTCCGCCGCATTCTTCGCAGCCCTTACCGTAAAAGAGCTCCTTCCCATCCGGAAGGGCGGGCGCATCGGCGGGATATGCCGCGCGGCAGTGCGGGCAGATGCGCTTTACGAGCCGCTCAGAGATGACGCCTGAGAGGCTTTCGGCAAGAAAGCTGTTCTCAATGCCCAGGTCTCTGAGGCGAACGACGGCGCTCACCGCATCTTTCGTATGCAGCGTGGAGAGGACGAGCCTGCCCGCGATCGCCATGCGCACCGCCTCCCGTGCCGTGTCGCCGTCTCGGATCTCTCCGATCATGACGACGTCCGGGTCCTGCCGCAGCACATCCTTGAGAGCCGCCGAAAAGGTGAGGCGGCCGTTTGCGGGAAGAGAGACGTGCTGCACGCCCTCGATGAGGTACTCGGCGGGGTCCTCCACGGTGATGATATTCTTATGCTCCGAGGCAAGCTCAAGCAAAAGGCAGGCGAGCGTTGTCGATTTTCCGCATCCCGTCGGACCCGTCAGCAGCACGAGCCCGGGGCGGGCGAGCATGCGCAGGACGGCTGCCTGCTCCTCTTCTGTAAAACCGAGCTCTTCCCGCGTAAACGGCAGGCGGCGGGGCAGCAGGCGGATGACGATGTTCTCCCCATGCGCCGCGGGGAGCATGGAGACGCGCAGATCATAGTCCTCTCCGTAGAGATCGCGCGAAATGCGCCCGTTCTGCGGCAGGCGATACTCGGCAATATTCATGCCCGAGAGCGCCTTGAGTCTCGTTGCGATGCGTCTGTGCCCCGCCGCGGGATAGGTGAGGCGGGGAAGAAAGTCTCCGTCGATGCGATATTCAACGCGCACCTCTTCCGCTTCGGGGGAAAAGTGGATATCGCTTGCGCCGAGCAGGGAAGCTTCGTAAAAGAGAGCCTCCGTGAAGAGGATGGCGGGCGCGGAAAACGGGTCGAAGCGCCCCTTCAACGGCTCTCCCAATCGGGCGGCGGCGCCCCGTATCTCTTCATCCAGGCGCTTGAGTTCAAGTTCTCTTTGCTGTTCGTCCATCCTTTCCCCTCTCATCGTCAAAAGCAAAGGGAGCGCTCTTTCGCGCTCCCGCCCTCTCAAGACTCAATAAACTTCTTAAAGACTTGCATCATCTCTTCGGAGACGACGTGTTCAATGCGGCAGGCGTTCTCTTCGGCGATGTGTTCCTCCGCGCCCATCTTCATGAGCGCCTTGGTGAGCACGCTGTGGCGCTCATAGATGCCCTCCGCCTTTTTCTTTCCCGCTTCCGTAAACGTGATGTTGCCCGTCTCGTGGTCGATCTCGATATAGCCCCGATCCTTTAAGAGGTTGACCCCGCGCGAGACGCTCGACTTCGCATAGCCGAGTTCCTCCCCCACGTCTACGGCGCGCACGTTGGGCTTGCCGCGGTGCAGAAGCAGAATGGTCTCCAGATACATTTCCTCCGATTCCCTCGTTCGTTTGATGGCCATGCCGCACCTCCTTTTTGTTGATTATACACGTTTTGCGTGAAAAAGTAAAGTGGATAACGCGAAATTTCTCAAATCGTTTTCAAAAGTATAAAATACAGAAAAGAGCGGCCGTTTTTTGGCCGCTCTTTGCATCTTTTGGGGCTGTTATCTCGTGAAGGGCTCGTAGGTGTAGCTGCCGTCGCTCTCTCTTACGACGCGGTAGCTTTGCCCTTCCCTGCCGCTGCCGACGCGGACGAGGATGTAGTCTTTCCCGCGGTAGCTCTCCTCCTCGAAGCGGAACACTTCGCGCTCCGAACCGCTCACGCGGATCATCTCAAGCTCTGTCTCGTTCCCCTCTTCCTCGAAGGAGAAGGAACTTCTCTCGACGATGCGGCCGTTCTCGCGGATGGAGTAGCTGTATTCGAGCTCGTACTCTCTTCCCTCCGAGCTCTCGCTCTGCTCCACCCACATCGTCATCCCTTCTGCAAGGGTGACGACGAACTGCGTCTCGCTCTCGTATTCGTCGCGCTCCTCTTCGATGCTGCGCACGCCGCGCATGGGGTATTCGGTGCCGTCCACGATGAGGATGCCGTCGATCGCATATTCCTCTTCGGTCTCATCCCAATCGTCGTCCCATCTGTCATCGTCCCAATCGTCGTCGGGGATGAGCGTCTTGTTGTAGAGCATCTCATACTGCGATTTGCCCTGCAGGCCGCTGTAGGAGACGGTCATCTTCTCTTCGTATTCTGCCCTATCGGAGGCCTCCACGCGGAAGCTGTAGCCGCTGCCGTTCAGGAAGCCGTCCACAAGCCCCATGTAGTGGTCGAGTTCGGAGAAATCGTCCGCCTCGGGCGTTGTCGGAATTTCCGGGGTCGTAGGGGTCGTCGGAGTTTCGGGCGTCGTCGGGGTCTCGGGAACGGCGGGCGTCTCGGGCGTTGCAGGCGTTTCGGGAACCGTGGGGAGTTCGGGCGTCACGGTTGCGTCCATCGACTGGATGAGCATGCCCGCGGTCGCGGCGGAGACGCCGTACACGCTCTCGCTCTCTGCGGGGTGTTCGGTATTGCCGCCGAGGGAAACGCTGCCCGTATTGCAGGCGGTCGCCCCGAGGGCAAGGGTAAGTGCGGATACTGCCAGGATGAGGGTGATCGTCTTTTTCATTGTTGTTTTCTCCTTAAGATGTTTTTGAGGGGGGATCTCCGGAAGTTTTTTCCCTTTGCACCTATATAACAAGCGGGCAAACGCCGTTTGTTGGAAAAAGAGCAAAATTTCCTAAAAAATTTTTTCTCCCCTTGACGAACTGCCATCGGTTTTGATAAAATAGTAGAAAATTTCTTATTTTCCCAACAATCGGACGCGTTCGGTTGTTTATAGTATGGAAAGAGTATGAAAGATGAGAGCTTGGAAAAGAGTGTAGAGGCGCTGAGAGGCGGAGATACGCGCGCGTTCGACCGTATTTACGAGCGCACCAACCGCGCCGCCTACTTTACCATTTTGTACATCGTGCACGATAAAATGCACGCCGAGGACGTCTTGCAGGAGACATACCTTCGCGCCATGCGGTCGCTTGCGCAGTACCGCGCGGGGAGCAACTTCACGGCTTGGCTGTGCACGATCGCCCGCTCCCTCGCCCTGAACCATTTGAAGAAAAATAAGCGGGAAGTTTCCACCGACTTTCAGGAGGACGCCTATAAATACGGCACCGCCGAGGCAGAAATTCCTTACGTATTCGACCTTGCCGCCCGCATCTTAACGCCCGAGGAATATGAAATCCTCATGCTCTGTCAGGTGGCGGGATACAAGCGGCGGGAAGTTTCTAAGATGCTGGATATCCCCATCGGCACGGTCACCTGGCGCAACAACGAGGCGTTTAAAAAGCTCAAAAAACACTTGGAGGAGGACAAAGCATGAAAGACGTCAAAAAACTGCTCAAAGAAGATGCCAAGCGCGTTCTCCCCGATGAGCGCATCAAGGAGAACATCAAAGCGGAGCTCGGCTATACCGCCGAGGAGGCCCCCGTCTTGGCGCGTGCGGACGGCGGCACCGAGACCGTGAAGAATAAGAAGAAAGTACTCATTCCCGCCATCGGCGCGGCGGCCATCGTGCTCATCCTTGCCATTCTTCTGCCCATCCTGCTCCCCGGGAGCCCCATCCCCGGCCCCGCTCCCCTTCCCGGCAACAAGTTTGCAAAGATCACGGATGCCGATTCCTTCTATGCCTACGGGGCGGCATCTCTTGGAACGCTGCTTGCCGCCGAGGGCAACGCCTCCCCCGTCGCTGCGGCAGAGAGCGCCTCGGCTGCCCTCTCCATGAAGAGCGCAAGCGCAAGGAGCGATGCCGAAGAGCAGCATGTGGAGACGGTCAACCGCTATCTCTCCCTCGTCGAAGGGCTTCTGAGCGAGGACGCCATCGAGGCGACCGCCGTCGCGGGAGCGGACGGCTACGAATACGGCATGCGCATCGCCTACACCGACCTTTTGGGCGACAGCGTCTCCTATACCCTCTACTTCAACAAGCTCTTTTTGGAGGGCGAATACGACGGCGGCGAGACGGAGGAAGAGTACGCCATCGAGGGCGAGCTCCTTGCCGAGGGGCAGCGCTATCCCGTTGTCGGCAACTACGAGACGGAGCAGGACGGCGGCGAATCGGAGAACGAGCTTTTTTTCCGCGCCTACCTCGACGAGAGTACCCGCTCCTATCTTGAGATCACGCAGGAATCGGAGTCGGAGAGCGAACGGCATGAGACGGAGACCGAGAAGGAATACGTCTATACCCGCTACGAAAACGGCAGGCGCGTGGAGCGCACCGTCGTCGAGTACGAGCAGGAAGGCAATGAGTTGGAGCTCAAACTCTCCATCGAGCGGGAGGGCGAAAAGGATGAACTCACCTTTGAGAGCGCGCGAATGGACGGCGAGTCCGTGCTGCTTGCAGAAGGGACCCTCTCGGGCGAGAAAGTGCGCTTCACCGTGTATATCCGCGCGGGCGGGTATCACTACGTCTTTGAGGACGGCTCCTATTCCGACCACGACCGCTACAACGACGACGATGACGACGATTGGGGTGATGATGACGATGACGATGACGACGATGACGATCGCCGCGATGACCGCCGCAGATCCGCAGGCGTATAAAACTTCATAGCGTGCAAAGAAGGCGCCGCGCAATTTGCGCGGCGCCTTCTTTGCAATATCTCGTAAGCTGTGAGCGAACTTAAAGGAGTGCCTTGTAGAGGGCGATGATGTCCTCCTTGGTGGGATCCTTGGGGTTGCCGGGGCGGCATGCGTCGTCCATTGCGGACTGTGCAAGGAAGTCGAGGTCCTCTTCCTTGACGATGTTCTTGAGGTCCTTGGGGATACCGACGTCCTCGGAGAGCTGCTTCACGGCTGCAACGGCTGCCTTTCTTGCATCCTCGAGGCTCATCGCATCGACGCCTTCGACGCCCATCGCCTTGGCGATGTCGCGGTACTTCTCGCCCGTTGCCTCTGCGTTGTATTCCATGACGGTGGGAAGCAGGATGGCATTCGCAACGCCGTGAGGGGTGTCATAGAGCGCACCGAGAGGGTGTGCCATGGAGTGCACGATGCCGAGGCCGACGTTGGAGAAGCCCATGCCGGCGATATACTGGCCGAGTGCCATGCCTTCCCTTCCTTCGGGGGTGTTGGCAACAGCGCCGCGCAGGCTCTTTGCGATGATCTCGATGGCCTTGAGGTGGAACATATCGCTCATCTCCCAAGCGCCCTTGGTGATGTAGCCCTCGATGGCGTGGGTGAGCGCGTCCATACCGGTCGCAGCCGTAAGGCCCTTGGGCATGGAGCTCATCATGTCAGGATCGACGACGGCGACGACGGGAATGTCGTGCACGTCGACGCAGACCATCTTGCGGTTCTTCGCGGTATCCGTGATGACGTAGTTGATGGTGACTTCCGCAGCGGTGCCTGCCGTCGTAGGAACGGCGATGATGGGCACGCACTTATTCTTGGTGGGAGCAACGCCCTCGAGCGAAACGACATCGGCAAATTCGGGGTTGGCGATGATGATGCCGACGGCCTTTGCGGTATCCATCGAGGAACCGCCGCCGATGGCGACGATGCAGTCTGCACCGCTTGCCTTGAAGGCAGCAACGCCCGTCTGCACATTCTCGATCGTGGGGTTCGCCTTGATCTGCGAATAGATCTCATAGGCGATGCCCGCGCCGTCGAGCACATCCGTCACCTTCTTGGTCACGCCGAACTTGATGAGGTCGGGGTCGGAGCAGACGAAGCACTTCTTAAAGCCCCTGCCCTTGACTTCGGTGGCGATCTCCTGGATCGCACCCTTGCCGTGGTAGCTCGTTTCGTTGAGAACAAACCTGTTAGCCATAAATAAATCTCCTTATCAATAATTTTCTTCGATTATAGCACACTTTTGGGAAAAACTCAAAGGTCTAAGAAGTCTTTTCTGTAATCGATGCCGAAAAGATCGACGAGCTTGACCATATCCTCGTCCTTGATGGTGTTGAGGCGGGGCAGGTGCGCGGTGAGCATGTAGATCTGGGCAGCCTTCTCCACCGTCTCGATGAGGCCGAACGTCTCGTCGAGCGACTTGCCTGCGCCGTAGATGCCGTGCATCGCCCAGATGACGAGGCGGAAGTCCTTCATCTTCTCGGCGGTCGCCTTGCCGATCTCCGCGGTGCCGCAGAGCATCCAGGGGAGCACGCCCACGCCCTCGGGGAAGACGACGATGCATTCGGTGCACATCTCCCAAAGGGTGTGCGTGAACTTCTTCTCGTCGAGCTCATGCACATAGTTCATCGCAAGCGTGTTGGTGGGATGCGAGTGCATGACGACGCGGTTCTCGGGGTCGACACTAAGGCGCGCCATGTGGCTCATCATGTGTGCGGGGAATTCGGAGGTAGGCCTGCCGCCGTCCTTGAAGCCCCAAAGAAGCTCGACGTTCTTGCCGCCCTTGCCGATGCGGACGATGCCGAGGTTGGTCTCGGGGTCCTTCTCAACGTTCTTGAAGTACTTGCCCGTGCCCGTGACGATGAAGATCTTGCCCTCGATGGGAGATGCGTCGAAGTCCACTTCGTTGACGCCCATGAGGGGGATGACGCGGAGCACGTTGTTGAGATCGAGATACTCTGCGACCTCCTCTTCCTTCAAAAGGTAGCTGATGTTGCCGCCGTTGCGCTCATCCCAGCCGAGGCGGTACATGTTGGCAGTCGTTTCACACATTTCGCGCACGAAGGGCGCAGTCATGATATCCTTCATTTTCTCTCCTTCAAGATCTTTTTTTCGTAGTCCATGATGGTTTCAAAGTGGTTTTCATCGAGGCCGCACTCTTTGAGATACTCTTCCCAAACGTCGCCGAAGGGCAGCATCTTGACGCGCTCCTGCAGGTACATGAGCTTGGTGAACTCCCCTTTCTCCTGCGCGTCCTTCATCGCTGCATTGGGAAGGAGCAGCGCATAGAGGAGCCCCTTCTGAACGGAGCGCTCGCCCGTCACCCACGCAAACACGCGGTTGATGGAGGCGTCGAAGTAGTCGAGCGCGATCTTGACCTTACCCAAAGCGTCGTTTCTTACGACTTCTTTCATGATCTCTTTGAGCTCGTCCTCAAAGATGACGACGTGGTCGCTGTCCCAACGGACGGGGCGGGAGACGTGCAGCGCGACCTTATCATAGAAGGTGAGCATCGAGGGGATCTTGTCCGAGACGACTTCGGTGGGATGATAGTGGCCGTTGTCGAGCAGCGAGCAGATGCCGCGCGTTGCCGCATAGTTCTGGCAGAACTCGTTGGAGCCCACCGTGTAGCTCTCCACGCCGATGCCGAACACCTTGCTCTCGATGGCGGGAATGACCCACTCCTTATCGTAGCCCTCGAGCATCTCGTCGAGCGACTTTGCATAGCGCTGACGGGGGCCGAGGCGGTCTGCGGGCACATCCTTATAGCCGTCGGGGATCCAGATGTTGACAAGGCAGGGGCTGCCCATCTCCTTGCCGAGATATGCCGCGATCTCCATGCAGCGCTTGCCGTGCTCCACCCAGAACTTTCTCGTCTCTTCGTCGGGCGAGGAGAGCGTGAGGCCGTCCTTCATCTTGGGGTGTGCAAAGAAGGTGGGGTTGAAGTCGATGCCGTCGTACCCGTTCTCCTTTGCAAACTTCACCCAGGGGGCAAAGTGCTTGGGCTCGTACTTGTCGCGGTCGACCTTGCCCTTGTCCTCGCCCAAAAAGACGTAGCTTGCATGCACGTTGATGCGCTTCTTGCCGGGCATGAGGGAGAGCGCGTAGGCGTAGTCCTTCAAAAGCTCCTCCGCATTGCGCGCGCGGCCGGGATAGTTGCCCGTCGTCTGGATGCCGCCCGAGAGAGACTCCGCACCCTCGAAGCCGAGGACGTCGTCACCCTGCCAGCAGTGCACAGAAATGGGCACTTGCTTGAGGGCAGCGATCGCAGCATCCGTGTCTACGCCGAAGGCGGCGTAGGCCTGTTTTGCTTCCTGATAGCTCATAGATTTTCCTCCAAGAAAATTTTTAATTTCAGGACCAAACGGTCATCTGTTCATTTGGATCTTGAGGTTGCCGAGCGCGGTCGCCTCCACGGGAATGGGCTTCACTTCCACGCCGCACACTTCCTGCGCGAGCTCGTTGAGCCACACGTTCTTCGCCCCGCCGCCCACGATGTAGAGCGTCTTGACTTTTTCACCCGTGCACCCCGCAAGCTGTTCGAGCGCCTTTTTGTAGCCGAGCGCGAGGCTCCTGTGTGCGCAGCGGAAGTAGTCGCCGAATTCCTTGGGACCCTTCCCTTCGGGAAACGCACTGTCGAATGCTGCCTTCATGCTCTCGGGCGCAAGGAACCGCTCGTCGTTGACGTCTACAAGGCCGTCAAAGCTGCTCTCCTTGCCCGCGTACATGGCTTCGTCGAAGGTCTTTTCGGGGCACAGCTCCGCCTTTAAGCGGTTGATGACCCACATGCCCATGATGTTTTTGAGAAAGCGGATATAGCCGACGCCGCCCTCGTTCGTAAAGTTTGCCTTGCAGGCGGCAGGGGTGCAGATGGGCTGCTTTGCGCGGATGCCGAGCAGCGACCAGGTACCGCTCGAAAGGTAGGCCCCCTCCGTCATGGGGATGCCCTCGACAGCGCTCGCCGTATCGTGCGAGGCGCAGAGGATGACCTTCGTATTGCCCCCCGCCTCTTCTGCAACTTCGGGGAGCAGCGTACCAAGCTCATACCCGGGCTGAACGACGTCACCGAATAAGTGTTCGGGAAGACCGAGCATCTTCACAAGCTCCATGTCGTACTTGCCCGTCTTGGCGTTGATAAGGCCCGTCGACGTCGCATTGGTGTACTCGTGCGCCTTGACGCCCGTGAGCTTGTAGGAAAGGTATTCGGGGATCATGAGAAAATCGGTGACGCCCTCGAGCCTTCCGTGCAGCTTGTCGTCGGTGAGCTGGTACACGGTGTTGAAGGGCTGGAACTGAATGCCCGTGCGTTCATAGAGCTTTTCGAAGGGCACGATGTTGTGGACGGCCTCGATGGCGTCCTTGGTGCGCCCGTCGCGGTAGGCGTAGCAGGGCAGGACTTCCTTATCGCCCTGCATGAGCACATAATCGACCGCCCAGGTGTCGACCGCAAGGCTCTCGATCGCGGGGTACTTTGCAAACGCCTTTTTGATGCCCTCTTTGACGTGCGCAAGAAGTGCCTCGATATCCCATACGAGGTGGCCGTCTTGCTCTTTGACGCCGTTGGGGAAGCGATGCACTTCTTCGGTTACAAGTTTGCCCTCTTCCATGTGCCCTACAATGTGGCGCCCGCTGGAAGCGCCGATGTCAACTGCCAGAAAGTACTTCATAGATGTTATCTCCCTTATCTTTTGGCACTATTATAGCACAGTTTTTAGTTAGAACAAGGACGCTATTTTGCATATTTACCGCCCCCACTTGACATTTTTGTAAAAGCATGGTAAAATGGGCACATGGACAGCAGGATCATCGAAAAACTTTCCCGCCTTTCCGAGGAAGAGCGGGATATTCTGGAAGGAAAATCTCTTCAAAAGGGCACCTATTCCTCCTCCGAGCGCTTCATCGTCAACAGCGCAAAATTCCTCGAAGGGAAGGAGCTCGACCTTCGGCCGCACACGCGATTTGTCGACTTTCCCGAGCACGGGCACGACTATCTTGAATTCATGTATGTGTATGCGGGGCGCATTTCGCATGTCATCGGCAAGGAGACGGTGACGCTCGAACGCGGCGATATGATTTTCTTGAACCGCCATGCACGGCACTCCATCAAGCGGGCGGGCGAAGAGGACATCGGCATCAACTTCATCGTGTCGGATGCCCTCCTTCGCGTCATCTTCCGAAGGGTAAGCAGCAACCCCGTGATGAGCGGCTTTCTATCGCGCAACTTCGACGACGCGGGCGAGGCCGAGTACCTCTTCTTCCGCACGCAGAACAACTTTCCCATCCGCAATCTGATGGATAATCTCATCTTCGCCGTTGTCGGCGGCACGCAGGAGGTGTATGCGGGCATCGTCGAACTTCTCTTTTCCTACCTCGCCTACTACCGCGAGACGCTCGTCAACACCCTTCTCGTTTCCTCGCCCGACATCAGATTGAAGCGCGCCGTCTCAGGATTTCTCGACAGCTCCTATCCCAATGCAACGCTCGGGTCTCTCGCGTCCTCCCTCGGCTATGCGGAGGCGTATCTCTCCCGCCGTATTCGGGAATTGTTCGGAAAGCCCTTCCGTCTTCTTCTGCAGGAGTATCGGTTAAGAGCTGCCGAGGAGCTCATCCGCACGAGCAGGCTTCCCGTCGAAGAGGTCATCCGCGCAGTGGGCTACGAGAATACCAGCCACTTCTACCGCGCCTTTCAGGAGCTCTACGGCGAGACGCCCCACCGCTACCGCAAACTGCATACGGCTCCCCCCAATGCATGAGAAAAGCCCGTCTTAAAGGCGGGCTCTCGTTATAATTGTGGATAAATGCTGTCGTAGATGGCGCGGAAGATGAGCGGCACATGCCTGCTTTCGGAAACGACGGTAACAACGGCATCCTTTTCGGGGAAGACGATGGAAAGCTGCCCGTTTTTGCCGTCCGCGCGGAAGGAGTGCTTCTCTCCCATCCAGAAGAAATACCCGTAAGGAGCCGCCGACTGCGGGAGGGTGCACTCTTTAAGCCAGCCCTCGTCGATGAGCTGTTTCCCCTCCCACTTCCCCTTTTGCAGCAGAAGCATGCCGAAGCGGTGCAGTTCGGAAAGGGTGAGCATGAGCCCGCTCGAGCCGAACGTATTGCCCAAGGGATCGGCTTCCCAGGTCGGGCGCTTGATGTTGAGCGGGGCGAACAGGCGGGGCGTCAGGTATTCCACAAGATCGCATCCCGCGCGTTTCTGCACGAGCATCCCCGCAAGGTATGGCCCTGCGTTGCTGTAAACAAAGGTGCTCCCGGGTTCATGCACGAATGGGATGGAAAGCGCCAGCTTCACCCAATCATCCTCTTCGTAGAGCGGGCGGTAAGGGCCCATGAGCTCCGCCTTTTCCTGCCCGAGGCACATGGTGAGAAGGTCTCTCACCTTCGCCTTTTTCAGGTTTTCGCCGCATTCGGGCGGCAGGCTTTCCGGGAATGCTTCGGTGAGCGGCTCGTCGATGGAAAGAAGCCCCTCGCTTTGCGCAAGCCCCACGGCGCAGGCAACAAAGCTCTTGGACGCGGAATAGACGTTGCGCCGCACTTCCTCGTCCCACGTCGCATGGATGAGTTCTTTCCCCCCTTGCGAGACTTTGAGTCCAAGAACGCCTGTGAGCCGCGCAACTTCGTCGAAATATTTGATATCCATAACATAAGCCCCCTTTGCTCTATCCTATCACAGAGCGGGGGCGTTTGTCAAGTTCAGTTGTGTTTGGTATGCGATTTGAACAGGACCGACATAAGGAAGGAAAAGACGATGGCGGCGGTCACGCCCGCGCTTGCCGCCGCGAGCGAGCCTGTCAGCGCCTGAAACAGCCCTTGTTCCGCGCCCTTCATCGCGCCGTTCGCAAGCAGATAGCCAAACCCGCAGATGGGCACCGTCGCCCCCGCGCCCGCAAATTCGACGAGCGGCTGATAAAGCCCAAGCGCGGTGAGTCCGATGCCGATGAGCATAAAGAGGACTAAGATCTTGCCCGAGGTGAGGTCGGTGAGATTGATGACGATCTGCGCCGCCGTGCAGATGAGCCCGCCCACCGCAAACGCCTTTAAGAACATGAGTGCGATTTCAAGATATTGCATTATGCCTCCAGACTCACCGCATGAGCGATGCAGGGAATGCTCTCCCCCTGACCCGAAGAGACGGTGGACAAAAGTGCGCCCGTTGCAACAAAGAGCACGCGCTTGAGCTCTCTCCGCCTCATCTTTTCGTAGAGATAGGAGCAGAGCACGAGCGCCGAACACCCCGCGCCGCTCCCGCCTTGGTATTCGTCCTCGATGACGTTATAGACGATCTCCCCGCAGTCGGTGTGATTTTTGGAGATATCCAAGCCCTTCTCGTTCGTCAAGTCCTTTAAGATGCGGCTGCCGAGCGCACCCAAGTCGCCCGTTGCGATGAGGTCATAGTCCTCGGGGCTTCTTCCCGTCTCCCGAAAGTGCGCAAGCAGGGTATCCGCCGCCGCGGGAGCCATCGCCGCGCCCATGTTGTTGACGTCGGTCACGCCGTAATCGACCACCTTCCCCAGCGTCGCGTCCGTTATGCGGATGCCCTCGCCCGCGGCCGTCAGCAGCGCAGCGCCCGCGCCCGTCACCGTCCATTGTGCCTGCGGCGGACGAATGCACCCGAGCTCCAAAGGGTAGCGGTACTGCCGCTCTGCCGAGGCAAAGTGGCTTCCCGTTGCGGCAACGGCGCTTTCAAAGTGCCCGCCGTCCAAAAATGCCGCAGAGACCGCGAGCGCCTCCGCCATCGTCGAGCACGCGCCGTACACCCCCAAAAAGGGAATGTCGAACGCACGCGCCGCAAAGCTCGAAGAGATGATCTGATCGAGAAGGTCTCCAAGCACGAGGACGCCCACATCTTCCCGCCCGATGCCGCCATTTTGAATTGCCCCCTCGATGACCGTCGTCAGCATCTTGCGCTCCGCCCTCTCGTAGGTATCCTCGCCGAACATGTCGTCAAAGAGCACCCTCTCCGCATACTTCCCGACGATGCCCTCGCTCTCCTTGGTGCCGCAGATGCTGCTCACGGCCTCGATCCTCGGCTGTGTCTTAAAGGTGATGGTCTGCCTGTTCATCGCATTTACTTTGCCTCTCTATGGAAAAAGTATGCAGCTTTTCATTTATAAGTTAAGATAAAGCTTGCTATCAGAAAATTTCTTGACCGAATGTGACAATTTCATGCGCATTTTGTTTACGGCTTGCAAAATTTGGTGTATAATGAGCTTATGCACTTTCGGCGGTCATTTTCAGGCAGACGGGTCGCCGTCCTCGGCGTGCTTGCGGGGCTCTCCCTCGCCGTACATACCTTGGAGGCGCTCATCCCGCCCCTCTTCGGCATCCCCGGGGCGAAGCTCGGCCTCTCCAACCTCTTCTCCATGCTGGCGCTCGTCCTCTACGGCCCGCTCGACGCCTTTCTCATCCTTATCGCGCGGACGCTCCTGGGGGCAGCCATCGCGGGCAATGCGTCCTCGCTGCTCTTCTCCCTCTCGGGGGGAGTGTGCGCGCTCGCGCTTTCGGCTGTTCTAATTAGGTTCGCCCTTCCCCGCGTGAGCTATCTTGCTATTAACATTGCGGCGGCGGTCGTTCACAACGCGGTGCAGGTACTTGTCTACGTCTTGGAGACAAGCACGCCCAACAACTTTGTGCTCCTTCCCTACTTCGCACTCGTCGGCGTCCTCTCGGGCGCGGCGGTGGCGGCCGTAGGCATCCTCATTTTAAAGAGAGTTCCCGAGCGGATCTTCTATATGAAAATAACAGGTCAAGACACACCAGGAGGTGTTATTTGAAAGCGATCAAAGGCAAACGCCTGTTTGCGGGCATCCACCCGCAGGGCAGGAAAATCTCGGGCGGCAAGCCGCTCGAACAGCTCCCTCCCCCTTCGGAGGTGTGCATCTCCCTCTCGCAGTCGCTGGGGCGGCCCGCCGTTCCCGTCGTGGAGAAGGGCGCGAAAGTCAAGCGAGGCGAACTCATCGCCAAGGCAGACGGCGCGATCTCTTCGAGCGTCTTTGCGAGCATTGCGGGGGAAGTTGCAGACATTCTGAAAAAGCCCGCACAGGGCGGCGAAGAGACGTTCATCGTGCTCAAAGCGAGCGAAAGCGGCGAGGAATTTCGCTTCCCGCCCCTCACCGATCCTTCCCCTCAAGAGATCGTCGAACGGGTGCGTGCGTGCGGCATCGTGGGCTTAGGCGGCGCGGGCTTCCCGACGGCAGTCAAATTGACGCCCCCCTGCCCCGTCGACACGCTGATTTTGAACGGCGCGGAGTGCGAACCCTACCTCACCTGCGACCACCGCCTCATGCTCGAATTTACCGAAGGCATCGTGCGCGGCGCGCGCTACTTAAAGCAGGCGCTGGATGCAAAGCGCATCATCATCGGCATCGAGGACAACAAGCCGGACGCCATCGCGGCATTCGAGCCCTATCCTGATATCGCCGTCGTCAAACTTCGCAAGCAGTACCCGATGGGCGGCGAGAAACAGCTCGTCTACTCTGCAACGGGCAGGAAAATAAGGCCCGGCAAGCTCCCCGCCGATGCGGGCGTCGTCGTGCAGAACGTTGCGACGGCGTATGCGGTGTATGAGGCCGTCGAGCAGGGCAAGCCGCTGTATGAACGCGCCGTCACGGTGACGGGCGGGGCGGTCTCCGAACCCAAGAATATCTGGACGCCCGTGGGCACGCCACTTTCCGCCCTCGTTGCATTCTGCGGCGGCGAGAAGACGGCTCCCAAAAAGATCGTGCAGGGCGGCCCGATGACGGGCATTTCGCTCCCCTCCTACGACTTCTACACGCACAAGACGACGTCGGGGCTGCTCCTTATGAGCGCGGAGGAAGTTTCGCTCTCCGAGCCCACGCCCTGCATCAGCTGCGGCAAGTGCGCGGACGCCTGCCCCATGAAGCTCATGCCCATGCAGACGGACTTCTATGCCGAGGCGGGCGATTATGCCGAGGCGGCAAAGCTCGGCGGTGCGCTCAACTGCATCGAATGCGGCGTATGCGCCTATGTGTGCCCCGCAAGGAGGCCGCTCATTCAGAGCATCCGCAAGACCAAACAGGAGATGAGGAAAGCAAAATGACAGCAGAACAAACCAAATCGCAGATTTCCGTCTCCGTTCCCCCGCACGTCAGGGGAAGGCGCACAACGCGCACCATCATGCTGGACGTCGCCATCGCCCTCGTGCCCTCGGCGGTCGCCGCGCTCGTCTTCTTTCAGCTGTATGCCCTCATGCTGCTGCTCGTCTGCGTGGCAGGTGCCGTCGCGGCGGAATTTGTCTGCTACTTCATCGCCAAGGGTGGCTTTGCAAAGAAATGCAAAAATGCGGGCGAGGTCGTAAAGAGTTGGGCTAGGCAGTTTGACTGCACGTCCGTCGTGACGGGGCTCATCCTCGCCCTCATTCTCCCCGCCTATACCAAGTGGTACGAGGCGCTGCTCGGCTCCGTCTTTGCCATCGTGCTCGTCAAGATGCTCTTCGGCGGCACGGGCAAGAACCTCGTCAACCCCGCGGCGGCGGGGCGCGTGTTCCTCTTTATCAGCTTTTCGCTCTCGGCGGGCGCACTTTTGACGGACGGAGTGCTTACAACGGGCTCTACCTATCTTTCGGGCACATTGCTTGCGGGCGGTTCGCTCTCGGGGAGCGCCTCCTATGCGGAGCCCGTGCCCACGCTCTTGCAGCTCTTCCTTGGCAACGGCGTTGCGACGGCGGCGATCGGTGAGACATGCAAGCTCGCCATCCTCATCGGATACCTCTATCTCGTCATAAGAAAGGTCATCAAGTGGTGGCAGCCTATCCTTTGCATCGCGCTCTCTGGGTTCGTTTCGGTCTGTTTGGCTGCGACGGGCGGCACGTTCGACATCACGCTCTTCCCCGGCTACTGCCTCTCGGGCGGCCTCGTGTTCGGCGCGGTGTTCATGGCGACCGACTACGTCACCTCCCCCAAGGGCGTCTGGGGGCAGCTCGTCTACTACATCGCCCTCGCCGTCTTAACGGCAGTCTTAAGGCACTTTACCCACATCGAGGTCATGTCCTTCACAATTCTTCTCATGAATCTTTTAACGCCGCTCATCGATACATACATCGTGAGAAAGCCCTTCGGCTACAAGCGGGAAAAGAGGGCGAAGGAGGCGAAAAAATGAGTGCAAAGTCCTTCTTTAAGAGCACGGCATTTAAGTGCATCGTGGTGCTCGTCTCCATCGTGCTCGTCTGCTCGGTGTTCCTCACCATCTGCAATGCCCTCTTCTATGTCTCGGACGAGGAACGGCTCGACAGAGCGCTCGCCGAGCTGTATGCGGGCGAGAGCGTGACGACGGAACTTGCCCCGGGCGCGGAGAATTTGGGCGACGGCCTCGAAGTCGGGCGCTCGGTCATCGTGACGGCGCGCGTCGTGACGAGCGACAACCACGCAGGCGATTGGCTCGTGCAGTCGAGAGGCCTTGACGGCTATCAGAACGGCACCGTTACTTGCTGGGTGGTCATCAACACGGAAAACGGCGCGGTGACGGGCGTGGGCGCCGTCTCCATCAACTCCAATGAAGGCCAATCCTACATCGGCCGCATCACGCAGGAATTTTTGAACGGCTTTTCCGAGGAATTTACGGGCGAGCCCTACCCCGACAACTTGCTCTCGGCAGGAGCTTCCTATTCCTCTGCTGCCATCAGAAATTCCGTCAACGGGGCGCTCGAATATGTGAAAACTTCCCTTCAGGGAAGCGGGGAGGTGCAGAATGGGTAAATACAAGAAGATCTTTTTGGACGGCGTCATCTTTTCCAACCCCACCTTCGTGCTGGTGCTGGGCACCTGCCCGACGCTCGGGCTCATCTCTTCGGCGATGTCTGCGATGTCGATGGGTCTCTGCATCATCGTTATCTTGACCTTAAGCAACGTTTTGATCTCTGCGATGCGCAAGCTCATTCCCAACGAAGTGCGCATCCCCTGCTACATCGTGCTCATCGCGACGCTCGTGACGCTGCTCCGCATGGTCCTTGAAAAGTTCCTGCCCGATATCTACAGCGCACTCGGCGGGTTCCTCGCGCTCATCGTCGTCAACTGCATCATCTTGGGGCGCGCGGAGGCATTCGCCAACAAGCACACCGTGCCCGAAGCCGCGATGGACGGCCTTGCAAACGGCATCGGCTTTACGCTGGCGCTCACCTGCATGGGCATCGTGTGCGAAGTGTTGGGCTCGGGCTCTCTCTTCGGGGCGCACCTCTGGGATTTTAGCATTGCGCTCTTTGCGCAGCCTGCGGGCTCCTTCATCATCTTCGGACTCAGCATCGCGCTCTTCACGAAAGTGATGGACAGCGTGACTTCCGCAAACCGCACCAAGCGGCAGGCGGAGGAAGCGAGACGCGCCTTCGAGGCACGCCGCGGCACCGCCGCAAAGGAGGCATAAGATGGGAACGTTTATCGCCATTGTCCTCTCCGCCGTTCTCACGGACAACTTCATCACCTCTCAGACGCTGGGCATTTGCCCCTTCCTCGGAGTCTCCAAAAAGACGAGCTCCGCGCTCGGCATGGGCATTGCCGTCGCCATCGTCATGGCGCTCGCAACGCTCGTCACCTATCCCCTCTATGAGTATCTCATGGTGCCCCTCGGCATCGCCTTCCTCGAGATCATCGTGTTCATCTTCGTCATCGCCTCGCTCGTGCAGATGCTCGAAATGATCATCAAAAAGCTCTCCCCCTCGCTCTACAACGCGATGGGCATCTATCTGCCGCTGATTACGACCAACTGCGCCGTTTTGGGCGTCACGGAGATGGTCATCGGCGATATGAGCGCCGTGATGGGCGCGGCTTCCATGAACCTCGGCTGGGCAGTCCTCTACGCCTTCCTCGCGGGCATCGGCTTTACCCTCGTCATGCTCATCATGAGCGGGCTTCGCGAAAAGCTCAACCGCTACCGTGTAGGGAAGGCGCTCTCGGGCTTCCCCATCTCGATGGTGACGGCAAGCTTCATCTGCATGGCATTTACCGTGTTCAGCTATATCGCGTGAGGTGGAAGATATGACCAATTTGCTTGTAACGCTCGGCACCATCGACGCCGAGACCTGGAAGACGGTGGGCTGGGTCGCGCTCATCATCGCCGTCATCGCCGTCGTCATCGTGCTCCTCATTCTGCTTGTCGGGAAAGTGTTTAAGGTGGATACTGACGAGAAAGTAACAAAAATTTTAGAGAATTTAGCGGGCGCCAACTGCGGCGGCTGCGGCTGCTCGGGCTGCAGTGGGTTTGCGCAGAAGCTCGCCTCGGGCGAGGGCGATCTCTCCGCCTGCCATGTGACCTCCCCCGAGGGGAAGGCGGAAATTGCAAAACTTCTCGGCATCGAGCTCAAAGACGAGGAACGCACGGTTGCCGTCGTTCACTGCGCGGGCGGCAGCAAGGCCGCGTTCGATACCGTGGGGGCCATGACGTGCAAGGAGACTGCCGCGCTCTTCGGGGGCGACAAGCTGTGCAAGACGGCGTGCCTCGGCTGCGGAGACTGCGCCTTAGTCTGCACGGAGCGCGGCGTTGTCGTCGAGAACGGCGTCGCCAAGGTCGAGAGCGACAAGTGCATCGGCTGCGGCGCGTGCATTCTCACCTGCCCCAAACAGCTCATCGGCCGTATTCCTGCAAGTGCGCCCGTGTATGTCGCCTGCTCCTCGCATTGCAGGGGCAAGGACGTGATGGCGGTGTGCGAAGTTGGGTGCATCGGCTGCGGAATTTGCGCCAAGAAGTGCCCTTCTCAGGCGATTTCGATGAAGGACAATCTGCCCGTCATCGATTATAAAAAGTGCACGGGGTGCATGACGTGCGTCTCGGCGTGCCCGAGAAAGGTCATTTTCCCCAGATTTGAAGCATAAAAATTTATCGGTTATGTGAACGCGCCGCCGCGGCAAAAGCCGCGGCGGCGCTTTTGATTTTACAAAATTTAATGCAGTGTGCCGTCGGAATGCAGCGCATCCGAGAGCGGAACGACCACTAGACCGTGCGGAATACACGCAATTTGTGCTGACATTGTGTCAGAAATGGGTGCCATGTGCACGCAGTCGCGGCTCCATGAGCAGTCAGCGTCCGTCATGTCTGCGGTGCGCTCCTGCATGTTGATGACGACGACGTTGTACCCCTCTTCCGTCGTGACGGTGACGGTGAGAAGGCTGCCCGCCTCTTGGACTTGAACGCTCTCCCCGAACGTCTCGTACGTTCCCTCTTCAAAGTCGCAGGAAAAGACGCGCTCGTTCTTTAAGAGAATTTCAATGCCCGTGAGAGCGCCCCGCTCGGGCAGGATGACGAAGGCGAAAAAGAGCGCGGCAAGAAAGACGAGCAGGACGGCGTAGACGAGAAGATCCCACCCCTTGAACCATGCGGCGCGCTTGACTTCGTTGAGCTTGCTCTCTTTCATAGCGCGACGACCTCATACCCGTCCGCGAGCGTATAGCTCCCTTCGGGGGCATTGGTGTAGACGGTCATCTTCTCTCCGTCGAGCTCGACGAACCACACCGTCTCTTTGAGCGTCTTTACAAACTCCACGGCGCGCTCGGTGCCCATCGCCATGAGCGCCGTGGTGAGCGCGTCGCAGCGGGCGGCGCTCTCGCCCAGAACGGTCGCCGTCACGATGCCCTTGGTGTTCTTTCCGCCCTCCACATTGACGGGCATCATCGTTTCGGGGTTTATAATTTGGCTGTAGCGGGTGCCGTCGATCTCGTAATAGAGGCCGTTGTCTGCGCTCGTCGAGAGGCAGGTATCCTGCACCTGTGCGGTGAGATAGTTATAGCTCCCGCGCGGGGCGGCTGCCGAAAGCTCGTAGTATGTCCGCTCCTTCGTGTACTTTTTGACCGCCATGCTGCTGCCGTTGAAGCTGAAGTAGCCGTATTCGAAGCCCTCTGTAAGCTCCTTCACGCGGTCGCAGGCGTACCCCTTGCCGATGCCGCCGAAGTCGACTTTGAGGACGTACTCCACGCCCTCCACGGTGACGGACGCCCCCGCGGGCTTGACGGCATAGTACCTGCCGCCCTCTTCGAAGAGCTCCACTTGCGGGAAGTACTCGGAGAGCGTTCGCAAGGCTGAAAGCTGCTGCTCGGTGGGGAGCGTCTCGGGGGCGGGATCGCCCGAATTGTAGTTGTAAAAGCCGTAGCTCTCCACGCTGTGGTAGACGGACGGATCGTAGCAGCCGCCCGTCTCTTCGTAGAGCGTTTGGGCGAGTGTGAATACGTCGTAGGACGCCTTGTCGAGCTCCACCGTCTCCCCGGGGGCGGCGTCGTTGAAGTCGGTGACGGGCGAGGGCTGCGTCACCGAGAGGCTGTTTTCGAGCTCCCGCAGGAGCGATTGGGTCTGCTCCGAGACGCGCTGCGCTTCCTCGGCGGAGGGCGTGCCCTCTTCCCCCGCCCAAAGACGGAGATCGGCGGTCGTGCGGAAGAAGTATCTGCCCGTAAAGCCCTGCCAGCTGCCCCGAGCCGCACAGCCGCCGAGCGAGGAAGCCGTGAAAATTGCGAACGCGGCGAGCAAGCTCGCCGCGATAAGTTGTTTTTTCATATCAGAGGCAGTCGTAAGCGTATTGCGCCGCACCGTAGAGCCCTGCGTCGTTGCCGAGTTCCGCACAGCGGAGTTCGAGGGGCGCGTAGGTCTCCGAGACGTAGAGTCGGGGATAGACGTATTCGCGGAGGGGCTTTAAGAGGGTATCCTTCTCTGCCGAGATGCCGCCGCCCAAGATGAACGCCTGCGGACGGAGGACGGCAGCGAGGTTCAAAATGCCCTCGCCGAGGTTGGAAACGTATTCTTTGAGCACCTTTTCGGCGGTCTCGTCGCCCGCGCGGAGCGCCTCGAACACCGTTCTGCCGTCTACGTCGTCGAGCGACTTTGCAAAGTCCCACATCTTGCTCGTGAGCTCGGACTGCATCGCATCGCGGGTGAGGCCGATGAGGGCGCGCGCCGAGGCGTACACTTCAAAGCACCCCCTTCTGCCGCAGGAGCAGAGCTTGCCGTTCTGACGGGTGACCATGTGACCGATCTCCGCGCCCGCGCTCTTGTAGCCCTCGAAGAGCTTGCCGCCGAGGATGATGCCGCCCCCCACGCCCGTGCCGAGCGTGATGAGGATGCTGTCCCGAAAGTCCTTGCCGGCGCCGTACTTGGCTTCGCCGAGGGCGGCAGCGTTGGCGTCGTTGGTGACAAAAACCTGCTTGCCCGTCCGCTCGCGGATGATGGAGGCGAGGGGCACATCCTTCCAATGGAAGTTGGTCCAATTGACGACGGTACCCTGTTTGCTGTCGATGACGCCGGGTGAGCCGATGCCGATGGCGTTCACTTTGGAAAAGTCGACGCCCGCATTTTCGGCGACCTGCATTGCAAGGCGTGCAAGCTCGTATGCCGTATCTTCGGCTGACTGATCGGCAGAAGTCTTGACGCGCGTTTTGCCGAGAAGTTTTGCGTCCTGAAGGATGGCTCCCTTGGCGGACATGCCGCCCAAATCGATACCGATGATCATTTTGTCTCCTTTGTCTTTCTTGCGCTCTGCAAGTTATCTTTGAGTTTCGAGAAGAATTCGCGGTTGTCCTTCGTCTTCTTCATGAGGGTGAGGACGGCGCCCGTATCCTCTGCGGCGTGCCGTTCGCGGAATGTCTGCACAAGGGAAAGTTCTTCCTCGGGAAGGAGCAGTTCCTCCCTGCGCGTGCCCGAACTTTTGAGATCGATGGCGGGGAAGCAGTGTTTTTTTGCAAGTGTGCGGGAGAGCACGATCTCGGAATTGCCCGTGCCCTTGAATTCCTCGCAGATGGCGTCGTCCGTGCGGCTGCCCGTATCGACACAGAGACTTGCGATGATGGTGATGCTGCCCGCTTCGACGGTATTCCTCGCCGCACCGAAGAAGCGCTTTGCCTCTTGAAATGCTGCCGTGTCCAACCCGCCCGAAAGCGTCTTCCCCGAAGGTTCCGTCACCTGCGCATAGGCGCGGGTGAGGCGGTTGAGGGAATCGAGCAAGAGGACGACGTTTCTGCCGTGTTCGGCAAACCGCTTGGCGTGAGCGATGCAGAGCTTTGCCGCGCGGACATGGTGGATGGCATCCTCGTCAAAGGTGGTAGAGACCACCTCGGCATCGGAAAGGGCGCGCCTGAATTCCGTGACTTCCTCCGGCCGCTCATCGATGAGCAGCGCGATGAGGTGCACGTCGGGCTGCATGCGCTCGAGAGAGACTGCCAACTCTTTCAAGAGTGTCGTCTTGCCTGACTTGGGAGGGGAAAGGATGAGTGCCCTCTGCCCCATGCCGATGGGTATAAACGCATCGATGAGCCGCAGCGAAAGCTCCCCCTTCCGTTCGGAGAGCGGGATGCGCCTCTCGGGATAGCACGGCGTGAGTTTTTCAAACTCCGGACGCGGTTTCCGGTCGCTGTAGGGAACGGTGTTGACGCTTAGAAGCTGCCCGAAGGCGAGCGGTTCGTTTTCGATGCGGTCGCGCGCAGTACAGCATACGACATCGCCCTCGCGCAGGTTGAGTGACTGCAGGAAGGGCGCCGCGACAAAGATGTCCTCGTCCGATGGCTGACAGTTTTTTGCGCGCAAAAACCCGTACCCGCCCGGCGTGAGCTCCAAGATGCCCTTGTGAACGGTCTGATCGAAGAAGCTCTTGGGCTGGTACGGGGAATGAACGGTAAGGGTATTGAGGGGGGTGGACTTCCATTCCTCCCTCTCCCACGCAAGACGGATCTGTTCGAGGCGGGCAATAATGGATGGGTCGAGATAATTTTGCTTGACGGGGGCGCCCTTTTTCGAGACGGGCGCAGGCTCTGTTCTTCGCATCAGAATATCGAGGATGCCCTCGATACATTCGCGCTTGGTCTTGCGGCTTTCGGCTAAACTGCCGAATTTGCGCCCCAAGATGCGAAGCGTCTGAATGGGAAGCGTTTCAAGATATTCGCGAAAGTCCTCTTCAAGCGTCCTTTCTGCCATGCTTATAGCGCTCCATCAGGATGATCTTGGTCGTCTCCTCGTCGATGTCGTCGCGCGTGAGCTCGATCTCGCTCTCTTCGAGCTCTTCGACGTCCTCCTCCTCAAATTCCGAGAGGAAGTCGTCCGGCTTGTCGATGTCCAGCGTGAGCCCCTTGGACTTATAGTGCATGGGGATGACGATGGACGGCATGATGCGGTCGACATATTCCTTGGCCTGCTCCGCATCGATGGTGTATTTGCCGCCGACGGGAATGAGCAGGACGTGCACGGGAAGAAGCAGTTCGATGAGCGAGGAGGTGCACTCTTCCCCGAGATCGCCCATGTGGCAGACCTCGATGCCGTCGAGGCGGAACTTGAAGATGAGGTTCTCGCCGCGCTCCTCGCCGTTGGCGTTGTCGTGATAGCTCTTGACGGCGATGATCTCCACGCCGCCGACTTCGTACTGGCCCTCTTTGTCCAGCACGATGGGGTTCCCGCCCACACTTTTGACGTTGTTATGGTCGTAGTGGCCGTGGCTGACGCTGACGACGTCCGCCTCCACACGGGGCATCTTGAAGCCGACGTCGCCATACGGGTCGGTCAGAATGCGCGTGCCGGTACTCTCCGTCAGCAAAAAGCAGGAATGTCCCAAATATCGTATTTTCATTTCTCCTCCGAACACGGACAAATGCGGATATTGACGATCATTTTTTGAGCGGGTTCCCCCAGCTCATACCGCACGGCCGCAAACAGTTCACCTTCTCTCTCTGCGAGGGCGTAGTAACGCGTCTTTAAGGGGAGACTCCCCTCTTGTTCGCCCAGGCGCAGCTTGGCTGCCCCCTCTTCGCCCCGCTGAAAGCGCATGGAAAGGCTCTTCCGCTCCATCGAAAGCCAGTCCTTGTGAAGGATGAGAACGACGTCCTCGTCCTCCTGAGGATATCTGACTTCGAAGCCGCGCTCTGTCCGCTCAACTGTGCCGCGGGCGCGGAAAAAAGAGACCTTTCCCTTCGTGTGTGTCCTGATCTCGATCGTACGATCTTCCACGATGGTCCGTTCCTCACCATTATAAATGATTTTTGTGCGTTTGTAAATAGGTTTGTAACAAATTTCTCATTTTTCACTGAAAAACCGATCATGGGCGAGCCTGCCCTCCCTTAAAAGGGCGCGCATCCCCTCTCTGTCCTCGGTTTTGAGGGCCTGCTCGAACTCCTTGAGCCGTTCGATGAGCCCCGAGAGCTCCTGAAGGAGCGGATCGCGGGCGTAGAAATAGAGGTCGCACCAGAGGTTTTCGTCCACGCCGCCCACGCGGGTCATGTCCTGAAAGCTGCCGCCCGTAAAGCCCGAGACGAAAGAACAGAGCGGGCTCTTGCCGTAGGCGTTGGAGACGATGTGCGCAAGCTGCGAGGTGAGGGCTATTTTTGCGTCGTGCTCGCGCGCGGAGCACTCCATGATGCGCCCGAAGCCTGCGTCCTGTGCGAGCGAGCGGATGGTGTCGAGGGCGGCGGGGTCGGTATATTCGTTTACGGTGATGACAAGGTTTTTGCCGCGGTAGAGGTCCTCGGAAGCCGAGAGGATGCCGCTCGTCTCCTTGCCCGCCATGGGGTGCGTGCCGACGTAGCGGTAATTGCGCGGCTTTTCATAGACGGCTTTTTCGATGACTTCCTTGACGCCGCAGATGTCGGAGACGATGCAGCCCGAAGGAAAAGCGTCTTCGTTGAGCTCTTGCATCGTTGCGTCCGGGGGAAGACAGAGAAAGACGACGTCGGCCCCTTCGTAAGAGGCGGCCTCACCGTCGATCATGTGGTGTTCGAGGGCGTATTCAACGGGTCCGCGGCTGCGGTTCTTGCCGAGGACGGTGTGCCCCGCCCGTTTGAGCGCCGCCGCAAGTGACGCGCCGATGATGCCCAATCCGTAGATGATGATTTTCATAACATTCTTAAAGTACGTTCATGATGCCGCTTTTCTCTTTGAGCTCCTTTTTCCGCTCCTTAAAGTCGGGAAGGATGCTTTTGACCTGCGCCCAGAAGGCGGGGCTGTGGTCGAAGCAGACGGTGTGGCAAAGTTCGTGCACGGCGATGTATTCGACGAGCCGCGTCGGCAGAAAGGCGATGCGGAAGGAGTAGCGGATGACCTTCTCCCTGCTGCAGGAGCCCCATCTCCCCCGCGCCGACGAGACGGCGACCGAGGAATAGGCAAAGTCATAGCTTCTTGCAAGGCGGGAAGTGAATACTTCCATGACTTCCTTTACAAAGCGAATTAAGAGCCGTTTGAGTGCCCCCTCCCGCCCCTCTTCGGGAAGATAGAGGGTATCCCCCGCAATGCGCGCCCTGCCCGTTCGGATGAGATAGGGCGTGCCGAAGAGGAAGAGCTCGGCGCTGTCCGACAAATCGAGCGTGACGGGATGGAAATTTTGAAGTTTTTGCTCTGCCCACGCCCTGTGACGGGCGACGAAGTCCTGTATCGTTCTGTCGTTCGCGGTGAGCGGCGCGCGCACGAGGACAGAGCCGTCCCGCTCGATGGAGAGAGACAGCGTCTTTCTTCGGCTGCGCTTTATCTTGTATGCGAACGCTTGCATATCTCTATTATACCACGAACTTGAGAGCTTGACAACTTTTCGGCGGGGCTTCCCTTGACGTTTTCCCGCGCTTTGTGCTATACTTGGGGCATGAAAGACTTGCTTGTAAATGAGTTTGTTCCCCATGACGTGACGGCGGACGTTCCTGCCTCCAAGAGCATTTTAAACCGCGCGCTGCTGCTTTCCGCGCTCGCAAAGGGGCGCGTGGAACTCACCTTCGGCGGGCTCTCGGAGGACACGCGTGCCTTCCTCTCCTGCTTAAAGAGCCTCGGCGTACCCGTTTCCGAGACGAAGGACGGGCTTCTTATCGAGGGGTGCGGCGGGAATTTCCCCAACAGAAGGACCTCCCTCAACGTGATGAGCGCGGGCACGGCGGCGCGCTTTTTGCCCGTTGCCCTCGCCTTTGCGGGGGGCGACTATTATCTGGACAGCTCGGAACAGATGAGGCGGCGGCCGATGGATGTGCTCTTTGAGCTCGAGCGCCTCGGCGTTAAGATAGAGTATGCGGGAGAACGGGGGCACTTCCCCTTCCGGCTCGTATCCTCGGGCATCACGGCGGACGAGGCGGAGATCGACACGCAAAAGAGTACGCAGTTTGCGAGCGGGCTGATGATGGCGGCGACCATCCACCCCCGCCCCTTTACCGTTGTGCTTTCGGGCGGCAGGACGAGAAGCAGCTATTTGAAGATGTCGGAGAAAATGCTTTGTGCCTTCGGCGCGAGGACGGAGCACGAGAGAGACCGCATCACCGTCTATCCCCCCTCCGCTGCGCCCGCCGTGTATCGGGTAGAGCCCGACCTTTCGGGGGCGTGCTATCTCTATGCGCTTGCCCTGCTCTTTTCCGTGCGCGTGTGCGTGAGGGGTGTGAAGAGAGACAGCCTGCAGGGAGACACGGCGTTTTTGCGGCTTTTGGAGCGGCGGGGCGTCACATTCTCGGAGACGGAGGACGGCCTCCTTGCAGACGGCACGCAAGTTGACGGCTTTGACGGGTTTAAAGAGAATTTGCAGGACTTTTCCGACCAGGCACTCACGGTGGCGGCGCTCGCGCCCTTTGCGCGTACCCCCTCCCGTCTGACGGGACTTGAACACATCCGCGCGCAGGAGTGCGACCGCGTGAATGCCATCGTGGAAAATCTGACGGCGCTCGGCGTGCCGGCTGCTTACGAGGACGGCGAACTTACCATCATCCCCGCGCCCGTGAAGGGCGGCACGGTGAGGACGTTTTCCGATCACCGCGTGGCGATGGCGTTCTCCCTCGTCGGGCTCAAGACGGGAAATGTTATCATCGACGAACCCGACTGCACCAAAAAGACCTTTGAGGGGTATTTTGAACTGCTCTCCCGCATCTGAATGTGCATGAAGAAGGCCCGCAGCGTGCGGGCCTTTTGCTGTTTATGGTAGCTCAATAGTTTTCGGCGTGGATCTCGAAATAGCTCTGCGGGTGGGCGCAGGTCGGGCAAATTTCGGGCGCCTTTTCGCCCACGACGATGTGCCCGCAGTTGCGGCACTCCCAGACTTTGACGGAGCTCTTCTTGAATACTTCCGCGGTCTCCACATTGTGGAGAAGGGCGCGGTAGCGTTCCTCGTGGTGCTTTTCGATGGCGGCGACGAGGCGGAACTTGGCGGCGAGCTCGGGGAAGCCTTCCTCTTCTGCCGTCTTGGCAAAGCCCTCGTACATGTCCGTCCACTCGTAGTTTTCGCCCGCGGCGGCAGCGGCAAGGTTCTCGGCGGTATTGCCGATGCCTTTGAGCTCTTTAAACCACATCTTGGCGTGCTCTTTCTCGTTGTCGGCAGTTTTCAGAAAGAGTGCGGAAATTTGCTCGTACCCTTCCTTCTTGGCGACGGATGCGAAATAGGTGTACTTGTTTCTTGCCTGCGATTCGCCCGCAAAAGCCGCCTCGAGATTTTTCTCGGTCTGCGTGCCCGCATACTTGTTCTGTTCCATGTTATCTCCTTTTTTGCGGCTCATGATTTGCGAAAAGTAGCGTCGCCTGCCGCTTCGCCATCAGTATAACAGCATTTTCCCCTTCTGTCAAGGGGGTATTTTACTTTGTAAAGATGTAAATAAACTCGCAGACGCGGGCGCTCTCCTTTTCCTTAGAGCCCTCAAAACGCACGGAGAGGACGGTGACTTCCTTCCCCTTCACGCGCTTCTTGCGGGCGCGGGCGACAAGATCCCGAGGAATTTCAAGCTCGATGCGGTAGCTCTCCTCTCCCTCGGTGTAGCGAAGGAAATCGTTTTGATAGAGTTTTTCGCCCTCGACGAAGATGGTGAGCGGCTTGCCGTTGTCGGCGGCCAAAAGTTCCACAGAGAGTGAATTGGTCTTTTCGGGGTCGACGAGGAAGTCGTACGCAAAGTACCCGCCCGCAAGTGCATAGCGGGAAGTGCCGTCCGAGGTGATGCTCACCGTGTCCTTTTCTTTTAGGGCGTGCAGCTCGTCCGTCTCGTACTGGCCGTAGCCGGGCTGGACGGTGTCGAGCGGGGTGCGCGTCTCGCCCTCCTCCTCGCGCTCGCCCTCGCGGAAGCGGAAGTAGATGCCGTAGCGCTCTTGATAGCGCTTGTAGTGGAGACCGAAGGTGTATTTGCGGTCTCCGCCCTTCAAAGTGAAGGTGTCGCCCTCACGCACCAGAAAGTCCTGCGGACGCTCGAAGAGTTTATAGAGGGACGGGAAGTAGATGCGCTCGCTTGCAAGCACTTTGCGGGCGGGAATGGTGACGTCGACGCCCGTCTCCTTCTCCTGCATGTCCTCTTTGCCCAAATCGGCGCTCAAGACCGCGCCGCCGTAGCGGAAGGCGAAGGCGTCCTTGCCGTCGGGCAGGCCGTGCATGGTGACGGTGAGCGGGATGCGGAAGGTGAGCGTCTCCCCCTCCTTGAGCGTCACGAGGATGTGATCGTCACATTCGACGGGCGGAAGCTTCCTGCCGCCGACGGAAAGCTGCATTTCGCCGTCTGCCCAATCGGGAATGAGAAGCGCGAGGGAAATTTCGCCGCGGATCGCCCTGATCTCAGCCGTATCCGAGAGCGGGAAATTGCAGGAGAGTGCAAGTTCTCTCTCTCCCCAAACGATGTGCGAAGAGAGGTATTGCTCAAGATACAGCCGCTCGCCGTCCGTGTAGGCGACGGAGTCGCCTAATTTCGAGAAGTTTTCCATGCCGCTCCCCGTGCAGCACCAGAATTTGTCGTACGGGCGGGAGAACACTTTGAAGTACCCGCTCGCCATGGGCTGGAAGTAGGTCGTCATGCCCGTCTCGGGGTTCTGGGAAGGGAGAATGGAGTTCGTAAAGGCGTTGTTATAGTAGTCGGTGTAGTAATCGCTGCCCGTGACTGAGAACAGCCCGCGCGCGAGCTTTAACATATTGTAGGCGTTGCACGTCTCGCAGTTGCAGTTGGTGCGGCGGGCGTCGAGGGCGTAGTCTGCCCCGAAGTGCTCCCACTCCGAATTGCCGCCCGTCACATAGGTGTGGCGCTCCAGGACCATGCGGAAGAAGGCTTCGGCGACGCTTAAATAGCGGGCCGCGTTCACCCTCTCGCCCGCAATCATTTTGCCGTGCACCGTAAAATAGCGGTTGAGCGCGCCCAAAATTTTGGGGATCTGCGTGTTGGCATGTTTGCCCTTTAAAACGTCCTTTTCTCCGCTCAAGATGCGCGAAAAGAGCGGTTCTTCGTCGAATTTGTGGGCGGCGACGGCGTAACTTTCCTCCCCCGTGAGTGCATAGAGGTCATAGAGACAGTCGTTCATGCCGCCGTATTCGACGGAGAGCACCTTCTCCTGCATGGCAGTATCCCACTTTGAGACGCGCGAGAATACCCAATCGCCGAGGCGTTTGGCGGCGGAGAGGGCGGGCTCAAACCCCGTGAAGCGGTAGACGTCGATGATGCCCTGTAAAATCTTGTGAAGCGTGTACCACGGCACCCAAGCCTCGGAGAGGATGTTGAGCTTGCCCTTTTCCACGTTGTCGAACTGCGCCTCTGGACCCCCTTGGATGAGGGGCGCGCCCCATAAGAGCCCTGAATTTGCGGCGGTCTGACATTCGGAGAGGGCGCTTACCATGCGCTCGCAGCGGTCTTTGAAGAAATCCCGCTGCGCTTCGGAGATGGAGGGCTGGGCGCTCATCTGCGCGATGGCGGTGAGATAGTGCCCCAAAGTATGCCCGCCGATGAGCCCGCTCTCCCACCCGCCGTAGCGAACGAAGGGCGTTTTGATGCCGGCGTTCTCGTAAAAGCCCGCAAGCAGCCTGCCCTCATCGAGAGAGGCAAGGTAAGCCCGTTCCCTTTCGATGGCGTTGAGAAGGTATTCGTCCTCGATGCGCACGTTTGGAAGGTCAAGCGGTTTGAGTTTTGCTCCTTGGATGGTCATATCGTGTTCCCCCTATTTTTAACGGTTCTTTTGAAGAAGATTTTCTAAAAGTGCGGTGCAGCCCAGAATGACGTCTTGAAAAGTCGCGTCGAAGTCGCCCGTGTACCAAGGGTCGGCAATGGGGCGGGAAGCGCCTGCAAATTCCAAAAGAAGATGCACTTTGTGCGCGTTCTTTTCGCCGACGATGCGCTTGATATCCCGCACGTTGTATTCGTCCATGCCGATGAGAAGGTCAAACTTGTCGCCGTCCGCCCTCGTTAAGAGCCGCGCGCGATGCGGGATGAGCGGAATATTTTCCCTTCTCAGCTTTTCCCGCGTGCCGTAGTGCGGCGGGTTGCCGATCTCATCGGTGTGCGCCGCGGCGGAGGCGCATTTGATATCCTGAACTCCGTTTTGTTTCAACAGATAGGCAAAGACACTCTCAGCCATAGGCGAACGGCATATGTTGCCGTGACATATAAACAATATATTGGTCATAGGTGCTCCAAATTTGCTTTTATTTGTGAATATATAAAAATAAAATGGTTAGACGTCTCGAAATTTTAATAAAACCACTTGCAATTATTTATAACCTGTGTTATAATGACAGTATGAAAGCATTTTCCGAAAGACTCATGGAACTCAGAAAAGAGAGAGGTCTCTCTCAGGCTACGGTCGCGAAGGACCTCGGTGTCAGCCTCGGTATCGTCTGCTATTGGGAAACCAATAAGAGCGATCCCACGGCTTCCAACATTGCCAAGGTGGCGCGTTATTTCAACGTCTCCGCGGACTATCTGCTCGGACTTTCCGATTGAGTTTTAATTACAACTTCATATTTTTATTTTAAGCGCACGGCGCATTTTTGTCGCCTCGTGACCCGAGGCACCCCATGGGGTAATTCTGTCCTTATCAATGGACAGAATTTTACTCTCCGTGCGATTTACTTGAAATTGTATCTTTGATTTCAAGATGGTTTCAAGCGGCCTTTTTTATTTGTTTTCCGCGCAGACTGACTCATCTTTGAGGCGCGACAAGAAGAAATTTTCCCACTCCCGCATGCCCTGCATCGGGAGTTTTTTTGCTGCCTTTTTCCATTTTGGAAGGAGCGTTCTATCCCCCGAGAGCACCTGCGCGCGGAGGTGGGCACAGCTCCCCTTTGCCCATTCGATGTGTTCGATATAGTCAAATTCGCCGCCGAACGCCCAAAGAACGGAGGCGCAGTCCGAGGCGATCTCCCCCGCCTCAAACGCGGGAAGGTACTCGGAAAGGAGCGAGAGCCTGTTTGCAAGAGAAAGCGCCTCTTCCGCGTCCTCGCCAAGCGCAGCCTTCATCATGCGCAGCTGCAGAAGGGAGATGAACGCGGGTTCGTCCTCTCGGATGACGGGAACGTCGTATAAAATGTCACGGGGGAGCGAGGAAAAGCTCCCCCGTGCGATGTGCCCCTGTGCGCGGAACACGGCGAGCGTGACCATGGCGGCAGGCTCCTTTTGCAAGAGGTCTTTGATGAGGCAGCCGTCCGTCTTGCCGCTGTTAAGCGCGGCGGGAATGAGCTCTGCAATGCCCTCGTAGAGGTTTAAGGGCGCGAGGGCTGCGAGAAAGAGCGTTCCCTCGTTTGCGGGCAGCGTAAAATACAGGATGAGTGCCGCCGCTGAAAAGAGAAAGTTGAAGAGCGCGCCGCCCAGCGTATAGGCGATGACGCGGGTTTTTAGGTGAGTTGTGCCGACGGGGTACATTTCGCACGCGCCCGCAACCGCCGCGTGGGGAAGAAAGGAGAGCTTTTTGCCCGTCCTCGAGAGGCGGAGAAACCCCACCGTGAAGGAGACGGGACGAAAGCACGAAATGAGCCCGAAGACGAGGTGCCCAACTTCATGAATGAGATACTGCAGCTGCAGGAGCACGGCGCCGATGACGGTCCAAAGGCACGCACGCACCCTGTCTCCCTCCCCCACATCGCCCTTGACGAGAAGCAAGATGGTCACGGCGAGCGCCAAGATGAGCAGAATATAGTTGAGGACGGCGTAGCGGTTGTTTTTCATGCTCCGAACCCCTTGTAGGCGAGGTAGCCCTCTAAATTGTCCGAATCGGAGACGATGAGCTCGTCCGTTTGAAGCGTCCTTAAGACGCTTGTGAGAAGGTACGCCCCGCCCGCGATGATGTCGGCACGGCGCACGTCCATCCCGGGAAGCGCTTTTCTTTCTTCCGCGGAGAGGGAGAGAAGTTTATTTGTGAGCGCGGCAAGCTCTTCAATTGAGATGTGGCAGCCCTGCACGGCGGCAGGAGAATATTCTTTGAGCTGCAACCGGAGCGCGGCGATGGTCGTTGCCGTGCCCCCTACGCCAAAGACGGGAGAAAGGCGGGGCGCGGCCTTGATTATTTCAAGGTGCGGGGCGATGGTCTTTTGGAGCAAGAGCGCATCGTCATGGCAGAGATCGAAGAGGCGCACTGCCCCCAAGGGGATGCTGACGGAGAAGGCGAGGCGTCCCCCTTTTCGGAAACAGACTTCCGTGCTTGCGCCGCCGACGTCGATGATGCCGCCCTCCTGCCGCTCCTTGAGCGCGCCGAAAAGGCCGAGCTCCGCCTCGGTCTCGCCCGAAAGAATTTCAACTTCAAGCCCCGTGAGCGCTTTGACGCGCGCCGTAAACTCGTTTCCGTTCTTTGCCGAGCGGACGGCCTCCGTTGCATAGGCAAAGACCTTGCAGGCCCCCTCCTCGTTTGCGCGCACAAAGAAGTCGCGGACGGCAAGTGCAGTGCGCTCGATGGCCTCCTCTTTTAAAACGGACGAAAATGCCGTTCCTTCGCCGAGGCGGGTGGTGTGGAGCTGCTTATATAAAACTTTTCCGTCCGCCCACATCATGAGGCGAACGGAATTGGAACCGATATCGATGACTGCTGCTTTCATTACTGCCAACCGTGTTTGCGGGCCAGGTAGTAGAGCCCGTTGCCCTCTTCATAATAGGTGATCTTGTCCTCGCCGTCAGAAATTTGCTGCTCGTAGCGGGCAATCTGCTCGTTGAGCTCGTCCTCCATGCGGTTCTGGACGCCGATCTGCACAAATTGGATGATGAGCACGACGACGAGAAAGAGCACGAGCAAAACCCCGCCGACGGTGGCTCCTACGGCGATCCTCGTTGCTTTTTCGGGAGAGAGCGGTCTCTTGTCTGCCATGCTATACGTTCCTTTCTGCGTGTGATTTGTTTCTTTATCGCATTATACACCTTTCGGGCGAAAAAAGCAACGGTTTTGTGCAAAGTTTTCTCGTAGAGGAAAATGCCGAGAAGGAGCGCTGCCCCATGATAGAGGCGAAATGGCAAGAGACGCTGCTGCAGCGCAAAGAAAATGTACCCGACTGCAAAGAGAACGCAAAAGAGCGCATCGAGCAAAAAGCGAAGAATGCTGCGGTTATCCTTTTGCCCGAACGGGCGGAAGAGTTCGAAAAAGAGCCCTCCCGCATAGCCGAAGAGAAGGAGAATACAGAAACTCTTCGGCTGCGTCAAGCAAACAGCCCCTTCTTTATGCCCCTTCCGTATTTTAGGGAGCTGATTTTCCCTGCGGCGGAAAAGGTGCCGCTCTCTTCGGAAAAGGCGAGGATCTTGAGGTTCTCGCCCTCGATCAAGAGCTTTTCCCCGCACACCGTGAGGCGGATCGTGCGGTCGGAAAAGGCGTCTACACCCTCCACGCCCGATAAGCGAAGCTGTTCCCTGTTCTCCAACGTCAAAATACTCTGCTTGCCTTCCTGCATGGTAGATTGTATGAAGAAGGCTGAACATTTATGAAAAAACCGCCCCTTTGAGAGCGGTTTTCAGCAAAATATGAAATACTACGCGTGACATAGTACTATGTTAAAGCCCTGCTTTCGCCTTTGCGCGTGCCTTTGCGCGCAGTTCGGAATCGAGGATGCGCTTGCGGATGCGGACATTCTTGGGGGTGATCTCCAAAAGTTCGTCGTCTCCGATGAATTCGAGCGCCTCTTCGAGGCTGAGCTTCTTGGGGGGGATGAGGCGGAGCGCCTCGTCCGACGAGGAGGAACGGGTATTCGTGAGGTGTTTGGTTTTGCAGACGTTGACGTTGATGTCCTCGTCCTTGGGGGAGTACCCCACCACCATGCCTTCATAGACGGGCGTACCCGGGGTGATGAAGAGCACGCCTCTCCCTTGCGCGTTGAAGAGGCCGTAGGTGACCGCCTCGCCCGTCTCGAAGGCGACGAGGGAGCCCACCGTCTTGCGGTCGATCTCCCCCTTATAGGGCTGGTACTCGAAGAACACCGAGCTCATGACGCCCTCGCCCTTGGTGTCCGTCAAAAATTCGCTCTTATAGCCGAAGAGTCCTCTGGAAGGCACCAAAAATTCGAGGCGCATGCGGGAGCCGATGGCGCTCATGTGGAGAAGTTCGCCCTTCCTCTCGCCCATGCTCTGGAAGACGGGGCCCGTCGACGTTTCGGGCACGTCGACGATGAGGCGCTCTACGGGCTCGTACTTTTGCCCATCCATCTCCTTATAGAGCACCTTGGGGGCGCTGACCTGGAATTCGTAGCCCTCGCGGCGCATCGTCTCGATGAGGATGGAGAGGTGCATCTCCCCTCTGCCGCTCACACGGAAGGCGTCCGTCGAGTCGGTGTCCTCCACGCGGAGGGAGACGTCACGCAAAAGTTCGCGGTACAGCCGCTCGCGGAGGTGACGGGTGGTGACGAACTTGCCCTCCTTGCCCGCAAACGGGGAATCGTTGACGGAGAAGATCATCTCCACCGTGGGGTCGGAAATTTTGACGAAGGGCACGGGCTCCACGCAGGCGGAAGCGCACACCGTGTCGCCGATGTTGATCTTCTCGAGCCCTGCGAAGCAGACGATGTCGCCCGCCATGGCGCTCTCGCAGGGAACGCGGTTGAGGCCCTCGATCTCGTAGAGGGCGACGAGTTTCCCGCGCGTGTTGACTTCGGGGTGGTTGTAGTTGCAGACGGTGACGTCCTGATTGGGCCTTGCGGCGCCGCGCTCGATGCGGCCGATGCCGATGCGCCCGACGTATTCGTTGTAGTCGATGGACGAGACGAGGATCTGCAGTTCGCCCTCCGTGTCCATTTCAAGTGGCGGGAAGTGCGAGAGGATGGCATCGTACAAAGGCTTTAAGTCGGTGCCCTTTTGGTCGGGATCGGTGGATGCCGTGCCCTCTCTGCCCGAGCAGAACAGGAAGGGACTTTCAAGCTGCTCGTCCGTCGCGTTGAGGTCCATCAGAAGTTCCAAAACTTCGTCGATGACTTCCTTGACGCGGGCGTCGGGGCGGTCGACCTTGTTGACGACGATGATGAGTTTGAGCCCGAGGTCGAGTGCCTTCTGGGTGACGAAGCGCGTCTGGGGCATGGGGCCCTCGGCGGCATCCACAAGCAGCAGCACGCCCGAGACCATCTTGAGCGAACGCTCTACCTCGCCCGAAAAGTCGGCGTGGCCGGGGGTATCGACGATGTTGATCTTGACGCCGTTGTAGTGAACGGAAGTGTTCTTTGCAAGGATGGTGATGCCGCGCTCCCGTTCGAGATCGCCGCTGTCCATCACGCGTTCCTCCACCGCTTGATTGGCGCGGAAGGTGCCGCTCTGCTTTAAGAGCTGGTCGACGAGCGTCGTCTTGCCGTGGTCGACGTGCGCGATGATGGCGATATTCCTTAAATCTTCTCTGACCATATAAAACCTCTAAAACTATTTACCGTCGCCTATTTTAATACATTTTCGCGGAATTTACAACAAAAACGGGCGCGCGCGCGAAAAAAATACAAAAAATTCCCTCGGAGGAAGGTGCTCCGAGGGTGCGTTTCTATTCTTTTGGAGGAGCGTTCCCGCTCTCTTCGTCCTTTTGCGGGGGATCGGTTTCCCCTTTGCCCTTCTCGACGAGGTTGCCCTCGGGGGAGACGACCTTAACGTTAGTATCCCCTTCCGACTTCTCCTTGACGCGCACTTCCCTATGGAAGAGCTTGTGAATGAAATTAAGGATCGCTTCCGACTTCTTATAGAGTAGATAAAAGACCAGGACGACGACGGCGGCGATGAGCGCCCAGATGAGGAGCCCCCACCAGGTGTCGAATGGAATGAGGGAGATGGAGTAGCTCGTCGTAAAGACGGCGAGGACGCGGGAGATGCCGATGACGAGCGCGAACAGCCCGAAGCTCATTGTGGAGAGCCCCGCGACGAAGCAGAGGACGTCGTCGGGAAAGACGGGAAGAAGGAACATGGCCGAGAGGAAAATTTTATCCTTGCCCTTGATCTTAGCGAGCCATTTGTCGAGCGTCTCCTTGCCGACGAGCCACGCGACGACGCGGTAGCCTGCGAGCCTGCCGACGGCAAACGCCGTGAAGGAGCCCAACACGATGCCGATGAGGCTGTAGACGCTGCCCAAGAGCGGGCCGAAGAGTGCGCTCCCTGCGACGACGGTGACGGTGCTGGGGATGGGCAGGATGACGACCTGCAGAAATTGGACGAGGATGAACACGAGACTCATCCACACGCCCGCGCGCTCTAAAAATTCGCGAAAGAGCTGTTCGTCTGACAGGATCTTCCAAAATCCCGTCTTTAAGACGACATAGGCGACGACGGCGGCGAGAAGGAGAAAGACCTCAAGGATGAGCCCGCCCTTTGCAAGCGTCTCCTTCCCCCTTGCGGTGAACACGACGCTTAACACATAGAGCGTGATGTTGAGAAGTGAGCCGCCCGCAAGGAGCAGATAATAGAGCCATTGCCTCGACGAAACGTCGGGCAAAAAGGCAAGGAGCACCACAAATACCTGCAGGGCGATGGCGGCGGCCGTGAGGGAGATTATTTGAATGAGGGTTTTGTTCTTTGCTTGCATTGTCGTTTTCGAGGGCTCTGCCTGCTTCATGTGATTAGTATATCGAAACAAAGGGCAAAATATCATCCCCTTGCGCGGCGCCCCGATATACCCATTATATACCATTTGCATTGCTTCGTCAAATGACGTGCGGGAAGGGAATGTCTCATTTGTTTGACTTTTTTTTCCGCGTTTGGTAAGATAAGAGATGAAACGGACGGCAATGGGCGATGATCGTGCGCTCCCGCGCTTTAATAAAGAAAAAAGCAGCCCGACTTTTCGGACTGCCTTTGGCAGGGGAGACGCGATTCGAACACGCAACCTACGGTTTTGGAGACCGCTACTCTACCGTTGAGCCACTCCCCTATGACTTTTCATATTATAGCGTATCTTCCCCCGTTCGTCAAGAAGTTTTTGCTCGAAAACCAAAATTTAGGATGGCAATTTTTATGGAAAATCAATGCAAACTCGGTGTTGTCGGCGGCGGCTTTATGGCGCGCGCCATCGTTTTGGGGGCTGTGGAGCGCGGATTCCTCTCCCCGCACGAGGTCATCGTGAGCGACCCCTCGGACGCCTGCCGCGATTTTTTTGCTGCGCGTGGCTTTCAGACGACGATCTTGAACCGCATTGCGGCGGAAAGAAGCCGCTTTTTATTGCTCTCCGTCAAGCCTCAGACGTTTGCGGAGGTTGCGTCGGGGCTGAAGGATGTGCGGCTTCCGCCCGTCATCTCCATTATGGCGGGCATGCAGAAGGCAAAGATCAAGGCGGCGCTCGAGACGAACGCCCCCATCGCCCGCGTGATGCCCAACCTGCCCTGTTCGGTCGGGATGGGCGCCGCCGCGATCGATGCGTTTGACCTTGCCCCCGATGACGCCGGATTCGTGTTCGGGCTGTTCTCCGCGACGAGCACCGTGCTCGCCCTGCCCGAAGAAAAGCTCAACGCCGTGACCGCCCTCTCGGGGAGCGGGCCCGCGTATGTCTATCTCATTTTGCAGGCGCTCATCGACGGGGGCGTCAGATGCGGACTCGAGGAAGCGGATGCCCGCCTTCTCGCCATTCAGACGCTGAAGGGAGGCGCCGCTATGGCGGAGGCACACGCGGATACCCCGCTCGAAGAGCTCATCGCTGCCGTTTCCTCCAAGGGCGGTACGACGCTCGCCGCGCTCGAAGTGCTGAGGCGCAATGAGGTGCCCGAGAGCATCGTTCGGGCGATGCAGGCAGCAGAAAAGCGTGCCGAGGAACTCTCAAAATGACGGAGCTCAAGAAAGTCACCCTCTACACGGACGGAGCGTGCTCGGGCAATCCCGGGGCGGGCGGCTGGGGCGCCATCCTCATCTTCGGGGAGCATCGGCGCGAAATTTCGGGCGGGGAGAAAGAGACCACCAACAACCGCATGGAGCTCACCGCCGTCATCGAGGGGCTCAACCGCCTCAAATTCCCCTGCCATGTGGATGTTTACAGCGACTCCGCCTATACCGTCAACGGCTTTGTGCAGGGGTGGGTGTACGGCTGGGAGAGGCTCGGCTGGAAGAAAGCCGACAAGAAGCCCGTCTTGAACGAGGACCTCTGGAAGCAGCTGCTTGCCTTGACGCGGCAGCATGAAGTCGTCTTTCACAAAGTGAAGGGCCATGCCGACAATGCGCTCAACAACCGCTGCGACGAACTCGCGCGGGGAGCCATCGACACCCTCCGTATGAGCGGAGAGGCCTGACCGTAAAAATGATGCCGCCTCGGCAACGGGGCGGCTTTTTCATGATATTGTGGTTACTTTTGTGTATTATGTCACGCATATTACTATGCAAACGGGCGATTTCTGCGATTTCTGTTTAGCTTTCAGGGGAATTTATCCCCTTTTGGCGATGGTTTCGAGCAGATAGTACGCATAGCGGGCGGCGACGTCGATGCCCGTCACCCGTTCGATGGTGCCGAAAAAGGCGTTGGAGTTGACCTCGGAGAGAAGAAGGCCGTCCTTGCCGAAGAGGAGGTCGACGCCGCAGTAGTCGAGCCCCAAGGCGCTTGCAGCGCGTTCGGAGAGCGCCCTTGCCTCGTCGGAAATTTCAACTGCCCTCCCCTTCCCGCCGAGCTCTGCATTCGAGCGGAAGTCTGTTTCCGAACGGCGCTCCATCGCGCAGACGGCTTTGCCGCCGATGCAGATGACACGGAGATCTCTCCCGGCGCTCTCCCCGATGAATTCCTGAAAGAGGTGCGGCACTCCTTTGAGGCGCTCTGCAAGGGCCTTGAGCTCGCCTCTGCCGCGCGCGAGGTGCACCCCTTTCCCGAGAGAGCCGAAGCATTCTTTGACGACGACAGGGTAATTTAAGAGGCTCTCAATTGCCTCGAGCATCTCTTCACGGACGGGCGCGGACGGGGTATAGCACAGGGGCGCGGGGAGCGTTTTCGGCATAGGCACGACGCCCGAAAGCGCGATGTGCGTCAAGAGTTTGTCGTCGCACACTTCGATGGCATCGGACGAGTTATAAAGCCGCATCCCCTTCTTCTCGAGCAGCTTACTCAGGTACTTGTCCTTATCGAGATAGACGCAGAGATCGTACGTTTGCGCCCATTCCGAAGCGGTCTTTTCCCGTTCAAAATAGGCGGGGAAGAGGCCGTTTCTGAGGACGTCCGTCTCTACGCCGCGGCGTGAAAGCGCCTCGGCGATCGCATACGGCTGATGAAGTTCGCTCTCTGAAGAAGTATAGGCATTGATGACGACGAGGGCGCGCATGATATCCTCCGCAATGAGCCGATCAATGAGGAAGGCCGCCCGAAGGCGGCCGTGTATTATTTCAGGGTCAGGATACGACGCGGAGGACGGAATCGACGGTGGCGATGCCCAAAGAGGCGACCTTCGTGACCGCCGAACGCAGCGAGAATTCGCGCGTCTTGTGGGTGACGAGCACGAGCGTTGCCTTGCCCTCCTGCCCGTTCTCCTTCTGCACCATCTCCTGAATGGAGATGTCCTGCTTGCCGAACACCGCGGCGATCTTGGCGAGCACGCCCGCCTCATCGTTGACGGTGAGACGCAGGTAGTAGGCGCTCTTGAAGTTGGAGACGAACTTGACGTCCTTTTCAGCCGTGGCGTTGTTTTTGAAGGTGGAGTACTTGTTCTCGGAATGGGTGGCGGCATAGATGATGTCGCTGACGATGGCGCTGCCCGTGGGAAGTGCGCCCGCGCCGCGGCCGTAGAGCATGACGTCGTCTACGGCGTCGCCCGTGAGATAGACGGCGTTGAAGCTGTCGTTGACGGAGGCGAGCGGGTGGTCCTTCTTGATGAAGGCGGGGTGTACGCGCACTTCGATGCCCTCTTCCGTCTGCTTGCCGATGGCAAGGAGCTTTAAGCAGTAGCCGAGCTCTTTGCCGTAGGCGATGTCGTCCTGCGCGATGGTCGTGATGCCCTCGCGGAAGATCTTGGAGAAGGGAACCTTGGTGTGGAAGGCGAGCGAGGAGAGAATGGAGAGCTTGTATGCCGCATCGAAACCCTCGACGTCTGCCGTGGGGTCTGCCTCGGCATAGCCGAGAGCCTGCGCCTCCTTCAGAACGTCTAAATAGCTCGCCCCGTCGTTGGTCATTTTGGTGAGGATGTAGTTGGTCGTGCCGTTGATGATGCCCATCATCGAGGAGATGTGGTTGGCCTGCACGCCGTCTAAAAGGGTGCGGATGATGGGAACGCCACCCACGCAGCTTGCCTCGAAGTAGAGGCCCGCATTGTGGCGCTTTGCGGCGCGTTCGAGCTCGTGCGAGTACTTGCAAACGAGCTCCTTATTGGAGGTGACGACGGTCTTGCCCGCGTTGAGGGCGTCGAGGACGAACTCACGCGCCTTGCCGACGCCGCCCATCACTTCGACGACGATGTTGACGTCGGGGTTGGAGACGACCTCCGCGATGTTGGAAGCGACGTTCTCTTCGGGGATGCCGAGCGCTTCGATGCGTTCACGGCGCAGTTCAAGCACGCTGACGACTTCGAGATCGACGTCCTGCGTCTTCTTGTAAAATTCGCGGTGATCCCGCAGGATCTCATAGGTGCCGCCGCCGACGACCCCCAGTCCGAGAATGGCGATTCCGACTTTTTTCATATCATTCCTCCGAACAGTTCAAATCGTATAAGTACTTCAGGCCGTCCAGCGTGAGCATCTTGTCGATGACGTCGATGCACCTCGTCTCCTTCGCAATGGTCTCGGAAAATCCGCCCGTCGCGATGGTGAACACGTCGTCCGCCTTGAGTTCCTTCTTGATTTTTTTGACGATATATTCCACGAGCCCCGCGAAGCCGAAGACGATGCCTGCCTGCATGTTGGTGGTCGTGTTGGTTGCGATGACGCTCTTCGGCGCTTCGATCTCCACGCGGGGAAGCTTTGCGGTGCCGCTGACGAGGCTGTCTAGACTCCCTCTGATGCCGGGGGCGATGACGCCGCCGATGAACTCCCCTTCCGCACTTAGGATGTTGAAGGTGGTCGCCGTGCCGAAGTCGACGATGATCATCGGCTTACCCCTGCCGTATTTGTGGAGCGCGCCCACGTTGTTGACGATGCGGTCGGCGCCCACTTCGCGGGCGTTGTCGACGCGCATCTTAAGGCCCGATTTGAGCCCGGGCGCAAGCTGCAGCGGGTCTATTTTTAAGTACATCTTGAGCATGTGCTCGATGGTGTAGTCGAGAGAAGGCACGACGGAGGAGATGATGCCCCCCGTGAAGTCGTCCGCGCTGACGCCGTTGAAGTCGAGCATGCCGATGAGCTGGGAGCCGTATTCGTCCGACGTGCGCTTTAAATCGGTCGCGACGCGGAAGGAGAATTTGAGCGCATCGCCGTCAAAGACGGCGTATTTGATATTGGTATTGCCGACGTCGATGCAGATGATCATGATTCCTCCGTTGGCGTATGGTGCTGCCCCTCTTCCCCTTGCGTTTCACTCTCCGGCTTTACAGCCCTGCCGCCCTCACGGTCGGCACGATAGCGCGAAAGTTTGCTGTTGACGACGTGTTCGATGCGGCAGATAGCGGGCGCGAGCAGGACGTTGATGACGACTTCGAGCACGAAGTTGAGCCAAATCATCAGGAACACAGCGATAAACACCGCTTCCGCCGTTGCCTCCGTGCCGAGGAACTCAGAGGCTGCGTCCTTCATAAAGACGATGCCGAGAAGATATAGCCCCGTGTTGAGGACGGGCACGACGAGCGCCGAGACATAGGACGCCGCAATGGGGCTTTTCTTTGCGATGAGACGATACAAAAGCCCTGCCATAAAGCCCGCGACCGTCGTCTTTAAGATGCAGGTGAGCGTTAAAAGGACGGGGCTCGCCTGAAAGAGAAAGGCCGTCGAGGGCTCCCTGCCCATCACCGCGGTGACGAGGAAGGTGAGGAGCCCCGAGATGAGGCCCATCAGCCCGCCGCCCCACATCCCGAAGAAGATGCCGCCGAGCACGATGGGAATGAGCGAGAAGTTGAGCGTGACGCCGAACATCGGGATGGCGCTTGCAAACAGCTGCAGAACGACGAGAAGCGCCACGAGCGCGGCGAAGTAAGCGATATTGCGCGCCGAGAAAAAGGGTTTGCGTTTCATGAAATTGACCTCCATCGGATTTCCTTTTTGAAATATCCGCAGAAAAAATTGTTCTTATGCCGCCTGATGGATAAAACCGTATTATAGCGTGTTTTTCCGCGGCTATCCCTGATATTATACCAAAATTACGCCCCCTTTGCAAGTAAATGACGGGCTCGGGAACACTTTTTCGCCCTTATACATACAATTTAGAGAAGCGGAACGGAACAACGTTACATACTCCGTGTCCGCAGTCAAGGAGGAAACGCTATGAACTGCTGTACGACCTCAAACAGCTCTCTCTGGATCTTAGTTATCCTGTTTCTCTTGGGGACCAACTCGGGGGCATTTACCTCGAGTGCCTTTACGGGCGCGGGTTGGCCCATGCTCATCGCCGCCCTCTATGTGCTGAGCAAGAACGGAACGCTCGCATCCTTTTTCAACTCGTTCGGCGGCTGCAACAACTGAACTTTTTGCGTTCCCATGAAAGAGGCCTCGGCTCCCCGAGGTCTCTTTTGCTGCAAAAAAGCGCCGTTTTCCGGCGCTTTCCCTTTACTTGTTGTGCAGAAGATAGTGCTGAAGGGCGACGATGGTCTTTGCGTCGCAGATCTCCCCCTCCTTTACCATGCGGACAGCCTCTTCGACGGGAAGGTAGACGACGTTGAGAAATTCCCCTTCGTCGAGGTGCTGCTGCCCCTTCTTCACGTTGACTGCCTCGTAGATGTAGATCTTCTCGTTGGTGTAGCCGGGGGTCGGGTAGAGGGTGAAGATGTGGCGAAGGCTCTCCGCCGTAAGGCCGGTCTCCTCCTCGAGTTCGCGCTTTGCGGCAAGCATGGGGTCCTCCCCCCTCTCGAGCTTGCCCGCGGGGATCTCCAAAAGCGCTTCCCCGTAGGCATAGCGGAACTGACGGACGAGGGCGGCTTTGCCTTCATGCACGCACAGGACGGACGCACCGCCCGGGTGCTCGATCATCTCCCGCTTGCACGGCCTGCCGTCGGGAAGCTCCGCTTCGTCGCATCGGACGTTGATGATCTTGCCCCTGTAGATATAATTTATTTTCGTGGTCTTTTCCTCTAAGTTCATGTTTTACCTCAAAGCTTGGCGCTGAGTTCGAAGAGCGCGCGGCTCTCCTCGTTGAGATAGCCCACCGTGTTCAAAAAGTAGGAGTAGCCGCAAAGGAGCGCCTTGAGCTCGGTGGAATCCCTTCTTCCCGCCGCGGCGTAGAGTTCGCTGAGGATGAGCTCGCAGGCATCGGCGTCCACCTTGTCGAGGGAGGCCTTGAGCATCCTGCCGCGCTCTAAACTTATGATCTCGCCGATCTTGTCGAGCGCCTCCTCCCTGTCGCGGGAGACGGAGCCGGGGCGGGCGAGCTCGGGGAAGCAGTCGCGGACGATGTCCCGGAAGGGGCGGATCATGCGCTCGACGAAGAGCGTGTAGCTTGCCGTGTAGCTGCCGTCCTCGTTGAAGAACTTGCGCAAAAAGTCGTTGAGGCGCATATTGCCCGTATCGAAGTCGACGAGCAGGCAGAATACGAAGGCGATGATATCCCCGCGCTCTGCGGGAAGGTATGCCGCCCCCCTTGTGCCGCCCGGCTCTGCGGGGTAGCGAAGGTATGCCTGCTTTGCCGCCGGATAGTCAAAGCGTTCGGTGACGGCAGTGAAGAGGCCGGTGAGTTCCTCGCTCGCGGCGATGGCCTTCAAAAGTTCGCCGATCTTATTGTCGGCCAAGATATACTTGCCCGAGATGAGCTCGTCGCAGGCGGAAAAAAAG